>NZ_JHVS01000001.1:0-650229 GCF_000620265.1 Staphylococcus sp. URHA0057
ATTTGTCACCTTTTATGGATTTATATAGCTTGGAAATCTTAAGTTATCGTATATCAAAGCGTCCTACTATAGATATTGTGATTGAACCTTTAAATGAATTACTAACTATGAGACCTCAACTTTTTTATCGAATGACAATTCATTCAGATCAAGGATGGCATTATCAAAATAGAAACTATATTGAGTCATTAAAAGAACATGATGTATTTCAAAGTATGTCTAGAAAAGGAAATTGCCTAGATAATGCCTCAATGGAAAACTTCTTTGGGTTATTAAAACAAGAAATGTATTATGGGCAATCATTTGAAACATTCCAAGAATTAGAACAATCTATTCATAAATATATCAGTTTTTATAACAATACAAGAATTAAAGCAAAATTAAAAGGCTTGTCTCCTAAGCAATATAGGAAACAAACCTTTAAAATAGTATACTAAACCAGAGTACAACTTTTGGGGTTCAGTACATTCCAGTACACTAACGGGCTCTTTTTACATAAAAAAGAGTAAAGATAATGCGACTTTATATAAGACACATTATCTTTACTCCGAAATCATTTAATATTTTCATAAAAATATCAAATGACTATTTTTTGGACTTAATTTTACCAGTCCATTTTTTATAGCCGCCTTTAAGCATATAAATATCATTATAGCCATTTTTTCTTAACATACGAGCAGCACGATAGCTTGCTATACCGTTCGCATCACAAAGATATATAGGTTGATCTTTTCTTAAACCTTGGAATCTTTGTTTAAACATAGTAATTGGAATATTTCGAGCACCGTTAATGTGACCATAATCATAATCAACTTTTTCTCTCACATCAACTACTTGTGCTTTACGTAAACCTTTATGAAATTCATTTTGGTCTAATTCTTTAACAGCTCGTTTATTAAGAATTTGTTGAACGACCATATAACCAATTATTATTATTAAAATAATAATTGCAATATACAAAGAGATACTCATGTTGCATCCTCCCTAATTTACCGATATTATAATTATAAGACTGTTAGAACAAATTATCAAAATATTTTTATACATTTACAGATGTTTTAATAATTTATTCGTAATTATAGGGCTATAATCAAATTTGTTACTAAAGCAATTATTAATGGGGGATTTAATCATGACAGAAACATGGAATTTTATTAACACTGGTAGTAAAGATCCATATTACAATA
This sequence comes from Staphylococcus sp. URHA0057, assembly GCF_000620265.1. Lineage (NCBI taxonomy): Bacteria > Bacillati > Bacillota > Bacilli > Caryophanales > Staphylococcaceae > Staphylococcus > Staphylococcus sp. URHA0057. The sequence continues at coordinate 1,188 of NZ_JHVS01000001.1, forward strand.
TGGCAATGGATGAAGCACTACTTAATTTCGTTTCTAGGGGGGAAATTGATCCGGTCATACGGTTTTATACATGGAATCCTGCGACACTATCAATAGGTTACTTCCAACGATTAAAAAAAGAAATAGATATTGAAAAGGTAAAAGAAAAAGGCTATGGACTAGTGAGACGACAAACTGGAGGAAGAGGTGTGTTACACGACAAAGAACTAACTTACAGTGTTATTGTTCCTGAATCACATCCTAAAATGCCTACAACTGTAACTGAAGCCTATAGAGTTATTTCTCAAGGATTATTAGAAGGATTTAAAAATTTAGGTTTTGAAACTTATTTTGCTGTTCCTCGTTCCAAAGAAGAAAGAGAAAAATTAAAACAACCACGTAGTTCAGTTTGCTTCGATGCACCTAGTTGGTATGAACTCGTTGTTGAAGGTCGTAAAATTGCTGGAAGTGCACAAACACGACAAAAAGGCGTGATTCTACAACATGGATCTATTTTACAAGACATTGATGTAGACGAACTTTTTGACTTATTTATTTTTAAACATGATCGATTAAAAAACAAAATGAAAGAAGCATTTGTAGATAAAGCGGTAGCGATTAACGACATCTCAGAAAAGCACATAACCCTAAATGAAATGGAAGATGCATTTAAAGAAGGTTTTAAAGAAGGTTTACAAATTGAATTTAAACCATTAACACTTACAGATGAACAAATGAACGAAGTTAAAGAACTAGAAGAAAAATTCCGTTCAGATGAATGGACATATAGAAAGTAATATAATCAATAATAAAGCAGTAGTCATCATCAAATTAATGATATCAATGACTACTGCTTATTTTTATTACTATTTATTTCTTTTACGATATTTTCTTGCAGCTCGTTTATACTTTCTTTGATCTTCTGTTAAAAAGAAAAAGTAGTATATTAGATAAATAATTAACACTAAAACTGCGAAACTAATTAACATTTTAACGATTGAAAACAAAAATACGTCTAAATTCATTATCAAACCAAATGCTGCAATCGCTATAACGATATAAAACATTATATTTTTCATTTAAATCCACCTAATTCTAATTAACTTCACTTTGTACACTAGCTAATTTTTTCTGTCCTTTATTAATTTTCTTTTTATTTTTTTCTTGATAACCTTGTTCGATGTCACTAAAGGCTGAAGTTATATTTTTATTTATCTTATTAATACTTTTTTTCGTTGATTTATCTTCACTTGTCATTGAGTCTTCATCTATATCAGATTTATATGTACTATAAGCATCGTTTAAATCAGATGTAATTGTTGATAATTTCTTTTGGATAGAGTTACTTCCTTTATTTTTAGTCACATCCGCATCTATGTCATTATACTTCTCTATAGATTTTGCAACTTTATTATAATAAGAAGAGCTTGCATTTAAATTCTTTTCTTTTTTCTTATTAGTAGCTGTTTGCTTACTATTTTCTTTATCTTTTTGTAATCCTGCAATTTTAGATTTTTGATCGCTAATATCTTGATTTAATTGCTGAATATCTAATTTTAATTGATGATTGTCATCTCTAAGTTTTGTAGTTTTATCTTCTAGTGGTGCAAGATTTTGACTACCACAACCAGCTAATAAGCAAGATGCGCCAATCACGATTATATATTTCTTCATGATTATCTCCCTAAACTAAAAACTATTATATTATTTATTGATTATGCTATCATTTTAATGTATTCAAATAAAATGTACAAACGTTATACTAATTATGGAGGTATTATATGAATAAATTAGAGCAAGTTCAACAATTATTAAAATCTAAAAAACTAGATGCAATTGTCATCCTTTCAGATTACAACAGAAGATATTTATCAGAATTTACTGGTACAAGTGGGGCATTGATTATTTCATCAAACCACAAATATTTAGTTACAGATTTTAGATATACAGAACAAGCTAAAAAACAAGCTACTGAGTTTGAAATTGTAAATAGAAAAAATGATATGATTTCCGAAATCAAATCTATTCTTGAAAAAGAAAAATTAGAAAATGTAGGTTTTGAAGGTCATGAGGTGAGTTATGATACGTACCTCGAATTAAATAAAGGTATGATTACATTAATCAGTATTTCTGATGCAATTGAAAAAATTAGAGAAGTAAAATCAGAAGAAGAAATTGATATAATTAAAAAAGCTGCACAAATCGTTGACGAAACATATGACTATATATTAACAGTTGTAAAAGCTGGTATGTCAGAACGTGAAGTCAAAGCTGCCTTAGAAAGTAAAATGTTACAATTAGGAGCAGATGGTCCTTCTTTTGATACGATTGTAGCATCAGGTTATCGAGGCGCTTTACCTCATGGTGTGGCAAGTGATAAAATTATTGAGCAAGGCGATATGATCACATTGGATTTTGGCGCATATTACAAAGGTTATTGTTCTGATATAACAAGAACATTTGCGATAGGTGAACCAGATCCAAAAATGAAAGAAATTTATGATATAGTATTAAAAGCACAAATAAAAGCTATCGATGAAATTAAACCGGGCTTAACTGTTAAAGAAGCAGATGCATTATCCCGTAATTACATTGAAGCAAAAGGATATGGTGAGCATTTTGGCCATTCATTAGGTCACGGTATTGGTTTAGACATACACGAAGGACCATTGCTTTCACAAAAAGCATCTGGACATCTTCAAGTTAATAATTGCGTTACGATTGAACCAGGTATTTATGTTGATGGATTAGGTGGCGTTAGAATTGAAGATGATATTTTAATTACAGAAAATGGTTGTGAAGTCTTTACTAAATGCACAAAAGACCTTATTATTTTAGAATAAGCGTGTATATTGAGGAGGAAACTGAATGATTTCAGTAAATGATTTTAAAACAGGTTTAACAATATCAGTAGATAATGGTATTTGGAAAGTAATTGATTTCCAACATGTAAAACCAGGAAAAGGATCTGCATTCGTTCGTTCTAAATTACGTAATTTAAGAACTGGTGCTATTCAAGAAAAAACATTTAGAGCAGGCGAAAAAGTTGAACAAGCTATGATTGAAAATCGTCGTATGCAATACCTATATGCAGATGGTGATAATCATGTATTCATGGATAATGAAACATTCGATCAAACAGAATTACCAGGCGATTATCTAAAAGATGAATTAAATTATTTAAAAGCTAATATGGAAGTTCAAATTCAATCTTATGATGGAGAAGTAATTGGACTTGAATTACCAAAAACTGTTGAATTAGAAGTTACTGAAACTGAACCAGGTATTAAAGGTGATACTGCAACTGGTGCTACAAAATCAGCTACAGTTGAAACTGGTTATACATTGAACGTACCTTTATTCGTTAACGAAGGTGACATTCTAGTAATTAATACTGGAGACGGAAGTTACATTTCAAGAGGATAGTCATCAAATTGATGTTCTTCAACACTCATAACTGTCAGAAATGATAGTTGTGAGTGTTTTTTTGCATTTTAATTAACTAAAATATTATATTGTAGGCTTGATAATTTTATAAGTATACAATATAATTGTATAAAAATACGAAAAGAGGTTTAAGTATGCGTATTAGTATTGTGGGGATTACTGGTTATTCTGGATTAGAATTAGTGCGACTTATCCATTCGCATAATCACTTAGAAGTTGTTTCTATACATGCGACTCAATCTACTGGCACTAAACTATCTGAAATCTATCCACATTTAAAAGGTATCTGTGACTTAGTAATTAAACCATTTGATGCTCGTTACATAATGAAACATGCAGATTTAGTAGTATTTGCCACACCTAGCGGAATAGCAAGTCAATTATCTTCATACTTTATTAATTATCAATTTCCAGTCGTTGATATATCCGGAGATCATAGACTGCCTCCTGATGATTACCAATTATGGTACAAGAAAGAAGCAGTTTCATTAGATATACAAACACAATTTACATATAGTCTTCCTGAATTTTCTAATATAAAAAACCAAAAATTCATTTCAAACCCAGGTTGTTACGCAACAGCAGTAGAACTTGCACTTATACCGCTAGTAAAAGATAAATTAATTCAGTTAGATTCAATCATCGTTGATGCAAAGAGTGGGTTATCTGGAGCAGGTAAAAACCCAACCACTACTAGTCATTTTGTAAATATAAACAATAATTATATTACATATAAATTGAATGAACATCAGCATATACCAGAAATTCTACAAATGCTAAAAAAGTACGATAAAAATTTACAGAATATTCAATTTTCTACATCATTAATACCTGTTAATAGAGGAATTATTTCTACTATTTATTGCAAGTTAAATAGTGACATTCATCCAAGTAAAATTAAACTTAGTTATGACTCAGCATATAAAGATAAGTATTTTATACGTATAGTGAATAACATGCCTCAATTGACAGATGTGATTGGTTCAAATTTTGTAAATATTGGTTTTAAATATAATAAATCTATGAATATTTTAACAATTATGGTAGCGTTAGATAATTTAATCAAAGGCGCTTCTGGACAAGCCCTTCAAAATATTAATCTTATGTATGGTTTTGATGAAACAGAAGGCCTTCGCACTTTACCATCAATAGTATAGTAAGGAGTAACAACATGATAGAAATCACAGGAAACATAGCAAGTCCTATTGGTTATACCGCAGATGGTATTCATTCAGGCATAAAAAAGAAAAACTTAGATTTAGGATGGATTGTGTCTGAAATACCCGCAAGTGTTGCATATGTACAAACAACTAATAAAGTTAAAGCCGCTCCCTTAATTTTAAATAATGAAATTATTCAGGAAAATGGTAAAGTACAAGCTATTATTGTTAATTCTGGTATTGCAAATGCATGTACTGGCTCTCAAGGTATGGAAGATGCTGTCTCAATGCAACAACTCACTGCTAATGCACTGAACATTAATCAAAATCTAGTAACTGTCGCATCTACAGGTGTCATTGGTAAACACTTGCCAATGGATATCATCGACAATGGGATTAGACGGTTAAATAAAAATGGTAACGCTCATCACTTTGCAAAAGCTATATTAACTACTGATTTAACTACTAAAACCTGTGTAATCACTGAAACAATTTATCAACAAAAAATAACTATGGCAGGTGTCGCAAAAGGATCAGGTATGATACATCCAAATATGGCTACGATGTTAGCGTTTATCACTTGTGATGCAAATATATCAACTGAAACATTACAGCTAGCATTACAAACTAATGTTAATAAAACGTTCAATCAAATCACAATAGATGGAGATACATCAACTAATGATTTAGTACTTGTATTATCAAATGGCTTAGCACGTAATCAAGAAATTTTACCGAACACGGAGGAATACATAACGTTTTGCAATATGTTAGAGCACGTCATGCGAAACCTTGCTATGAAAATCGCTAAAGATGGAGAAGGTGCAACCAAACTAATAGAAGTCAAAGTAATGGGAATGCCTACAGAAACATCTGCTAGAATGATTGCTAAAACAGTAGTGGGGTCTAGTTTGGTTAAATCAGCAATTTTTGGAGAAGACCCGAATTGGGGACGTATTCTCGCCGCTATAGGCTATACAGAGACAAACTTTGATGTAACAAATATAGACATTGCTATTGAAGATATACTTGTTATGACTCATTCAACTCCTGAACCTTTTGATAAACAACAAATGCAGCATCTATTAAAAAAAGATCATATTAAAATTTCTATCAATATGCATCAAGGAAATCAAAATGGAACTGCCTGGGGATGCGATCTAACTTATGACTATGTAAAAATAAACGCATTATATACAACTTAGAGGTAATAATATGAATAAAATTATAGTAATAAAAATGGGCGGTATTGCAACAAAAAACATTACACCTGAAACAATACAACAGTTAAAAATTTGGATTAAACAACGATATCAAATTATTATCATACATGGTGGAGGAAAAGTGATCGAAGAATTATTAATCAATGCAGGCCATACTACAATAAAAAAGGATGGTCTTAGAATAACATCAAAATCAGATCTTCCTATAATAAAAGAAGCACTTTTCAATCATGTAGGTGCACAATTAACTGCATATTTAAAGAAGCAAAACATAACAGTCAATCACTTAAAAGATAAGCAACTCTCATTTATAAAAGCAGAGTATTTGAATTATAAAATATATGGTTCTGTAGGTACATCTATACAAATTAATCCAAATTATATTAATGCTCTTTTAAATAAAAATAATATCCCAGTATTAGCATCATTAGGTACTCATATAAATGGTGAATTAATCAACATTAATGCGGACCATTTAGCAACTGCCATAGCTATTTCACTAAAAGCACAAAAATTGATTCTAATGACAGATGTAAAAGGTGTCTTAGAAAACGGAAAACTTATCAATCGATTACATATAAGTGAGGTACAAACTAAAATAAAAGAAAACATTATTACTGGTGGAATGATACCTAAGATTGAAAGTGCTGTTGATACAGTAAAATCAGGGGTCAAGAAAGTTATCATAGGTGACAACTTGTTAACAGGGACAGTCATAGAGGGGAACATCTAATGAGTTATTTATTTCAAAATTATAAACGATCAAATATTGAATTCGTAAAAGCACAGGGCAATGAACTAATCGATGAAAATGGTAATAAATATCTCGATTTTTCATCAGGAATTGGTGTTACAAACTTAGGATTTCATCCACAACTTATTGATGCATTATAACAGCAAATTAACCTTATTTGGCACACGCCTAATTTATACATAAATACATTACAAGAAGAAGTTGCAAAATCGTTAGTAGATGATCAAGACTATTGTGTTTACTTTTGTAATAGTGGTGCCGAAGCAAATGAAGCAGCCATTAAATTAGCACAAAAATTCACTAGTAAACAATCTATAATTTGCTTTGAACAATCATTTCACGGTAGGACTTATGGTGCAATGTCAGCGACAGGACAATCTAAAATTAAATATGGATTTGGTGATGGTGTTCCACATTTTTCGTTTGCCAAATTCAATGATATTGAAAGTGTTAAATCATTAATTTCTAGTGATACTGCAGCAATTATGCTCGAATTAATTCAAGGTGAATCAGGTATACATCTGGCGCAATCAACATTTATTAATCAATTAAATCAGTTATGCAAAGACAACAACATATTATTGATAATAGATGAAATTCAAACTGGAATAGGTCGCACTGGAACGCTATTTGCATATGAACAGTATGGTATTCAACCTGATATTATTACATCTGCTAAAGGGCTAGCAAATGGTATACCGTGTGGTGCTATGATAGGACATCGTCGTTTGAGCCATGCCTTTGATTATGGTAGTCATGGATCTACATTTGGCGGAAATAAATTAGCAATGACAGTGGCTAAAGAAACCCTCTCAATAGTAAAAGATAAAGAATTTTTAAATCAAATTAGTTTAAAAGGTAAAACTTTACTTGCTAAATTAAAAAAACAATTAAATGATAATCCAAATATTATAGACATCCGTGGTAAAGGGTTAATGATTGGTATTGAAACAACATTAAATATAGAACAATTAGTTAACGAAGCTCGTCGCCGAGGATTAATTGTTTTACCAGCAGGCCAAAATGTTATTCGATTACTACCTCCACTTACTATTACTTCACAACAAATTGATAAAGCAATAAGCATTTTAAATCAAATTTTCAATAAAAAATATTAAACTAACACAATAACGTGAAAGCAATCAACATACGATCTTTCACGTTTTTTATGTTTTACAAATGACTATATACGATTAATCTATTTATATTACTTATCAATTTAATCGTTGATATATCGCTCTCAATTTAAAATGAAATTAGAGGATATCTTCTCATGCTTGAATTGAGCGGTTTACTCAAGTAAAATAGACGGGTAGATGAAAACAAACTGAAGGAGTCAGTAATAATTATGAACTTTAAAGAAATAAAAGAATTAATTGAGATTCTTGATCAATCAAACTTAACTGAAATTAACATTGAAGATAACAAAGGTAGCGTAGTTAACTTAAAAAAACAAAAAGAAACTGAAATTATAACGCCACAAGTAGCACAAGCGCCAGCGCAATCAATAGCACAACCTCAACATGCTACTCAACCTGTGCAACAACCTAGTGAAGATAATCAAACTCAAGAAACAGCTTCAGACAATTACGAAACAATTAACGCACCAATGGTTGGAACGTTTTATAAATCACCTTCACCAGAAGAGGGTGCATATGTACAAGTTGGAGATAAAGTTTCCAACGATACAACTGTTTGTATCTTAGAAGCAATGAAGTTATTCAATGAAATTCAAGCTGAAATTTCAGGAGAAATAGTAGAAATATTAGTAGAAGACGGACAAATGGTAGAGTATGGCCAACCGTTATTCAAGGTGAAATAATGAAGAAAATACTCATCGCTAATCGTGGTGAAATTGCTGTAAGAATTATAAGAGCATGCCATGAGTTAGGTATTCAAACAGTTGCAGTCTATTCAGAAGGAGACAAAGACGCTTTACATACTCAAATTGCTGATGAAGCATACTGCGTCGGTCCAACCCTGTCTAAAGACTCATATTTAAACATTCCCAATATCCTATCAATTGCAACATCAACTGGTTGTGATGGCGTACATCCTGGCTATGGATTTTTAGCTGAAAATGCTGACTTTGCAGAATTATGTGAAGCATGTCAGCTAAAATTTATCGGACCTAGCTATGAATCAATCCAAAAAATGGGTATCAAAGACGTTGCGAAAGCAGAAATGATAAAAGCTAATGTACCTGTTGTACCTGGTAGTGAAGGCTTAGTTCATAATATCGATGATGCAAAGAAAGTCGCTAAGAAAATTGGTTACCCAGTCATTATTAAAGCTACTGCAGGTGGCGGCGGTAAAGGTATCCGTGTTGCTCGTGATGAGAAAGAACTTGAAACTGGATATAGAATGACACAACAAGAAGCGGAAACTGCATTTGGTAATGGCGGTTTATACTTAGAAAAGTTCATCGAAAACTTCCGTCATATTGAAATCCAAATTATTGGTGATAGTTTCGGAAATGTTATCCATTTAGGTGAAAGAGACTGTACAATTCAACGTCGTATGCAAAAATTAGTTGAAGAAGCACCATCACCTATATTATCTGAAGAAACACGCCAAGAAATGGGTAATGCAGCTATTAGAGCAGCTAAAGCTGTAAACTATGAAAACGCAGGTACAATCGAATTTATATATGACTTAAATGATGATAAATTCTACTTTATGGAAATGAATACACGTATCCAAGTTGAACACCCAGTAACTGAAATGGTAACAGGTGTTGATTTAGTTAAATTACAATTAAAAGTTGCAATGGGTGAAGCATTACCATTCAAACAAAAAGACATCAAAATTAATGGTCATGCTATTGAATTTAGAATAAATGCTGAAAATCCATATAAAGATTTTATGCCTTCTCCAGGTAAAATTACTCAGTATTTAGCACCGGGTGGATTCGGAGTAAGAATCGAGTCTGCATGTTATACTAATTATACAATTCCACCTTATTATGATTCTATGGTAGCGAAATTAATCGTTCATGAATCAACGCGCGATGAAGCTATCATGACAGGTATTAGAGCTTTAAGTGAGTATTTAGTTTTAGGAATAGATACGACAATACCTTTCCACCTAAGATTATTGAATAATGATGTATTCAGAAGTGGTGAATTTAATACGAAATTCCTTGAAAAATATAATATTATGGCTGATGACAAACAATAGGAGGTTAAAACAATGGTCAATGTTGCAGATTATTCTCATACAAATTTAGGCAAAATCGAAATTGCTCCAGAAGTTTTATCTGTTATTGCAAGTATTGCCACATCAGAAGTAGATGGCATTACAGGACATTTTGCAGAACTTAAAAATACTAACTTAGAAAAAATTAGTCGTAAAAATTTAAATAGAGATTTAAAAATAGATGCAAGAGAAGACGGTATTTATATTGATGTTTATTGTGCACTTAAGCATGGTATCAATATCTCCAAAACCGCAAATCAAATTCAAACTGCTATTTTTAATCAAATATCAACAATGGCAGCCATTGAACCACAACAAATTAATGTTCATATTACTCAAATAGTAATAGAAAAATAAATATTAACTTAAGATAGGTACTTGTTCAGAGATTTTAAAATTAAAATAAATATTTCTCAACAGTACCTTGTCTTTTATAAAAACGTTTGAAGGAGTAATTTATGAGTCGTAAAGAATCAAGAGTCCAAGCTTTCCAAACTTTATTTCAATTAGAGATAAAAGATACAGATTTAACAATTAATGAAGCTATAAACTTTATCAAAGATGATTATCCAGATTTAGATTTCGATTTTATTCATTGGCTTGTAACTGGAGTTAAGGATCATGAACCTGTTTTAGATGAAAAAATAAAACCATACCTTAAAGATTGGTCACTTGAAAGATTACTAAAAACAGATCGTATCATCTTACGTATGGCAACATTTGAAATTTTGCATAGTGAAACTCCAGCAAAAGTAGTCATTAACGAAGCCGTAGAACTAGCTAAGCAATTTAGTGATGACGACCATTATAAATTTATCAATGGTGTATTAAGTAATATAAACTAATAAAATTGAGTGATAATTATGACTGATTACTTAACAGTTTCAACATTAACCAAATATATTAAATACAAATTTGATCAAGATCCACATTTACAATCAGTTCTAATCAAAGGCGAGTTATCCAATTTCAAAAAACATTCTAGCGGCCACTTATATTTTAATGTGAAAGATAAAGAAAGTGTCATAAGTGCAATGATGTTTAAAGGTAGTGCGTCAAAACTTAACTTCGAACCTAAAGAAGGCGACGAAGTTTTATTAGAAGCACGAGTCTCTGTTTATGAGCGTAGAGGTAACTATCAAATTTATGTTAATAAGATGCAGTTGGATGGAATAGGCAATTTATATCAAAAATTAGAAGAACTCAAAAAGAAACTTTCAAAAGAAGGTTATTTTGATAATAGTAATAAAAAATCTATTCCTAAATTCCCTAAGAAAATTGCGGTATTAACAGCAAGTACAGGAGCAGCTATTAGAGATATACATTCAACAATCAATAGTAGATATCCTATAGTTGAACAAGTACAAATAAGTACACTCGTACAGGGACAACAAGCAAAAGAAGACATTATAGAGAAAATTAAATATGCTGATAGTCTTGATGTTGATACAATTATAGTTGGTCGTGGCGGTGGTTCCATTGAAGATTTATGGAACTTCAATGAAGAAGAAGTTGTTAAAGCAATCTTCGAATGTGAAACACCTATTATTTCTGCAGTTGGACACGAAACAGATTTTACATTAAGTGATTTTGTAGCGGATGTACGCGCTGCAACGCCAACTCAAGCTGCTGTCATGGCAACGCCAGACCAGTATGAATTATTGCAACAAATCAAACAATATCAATTCACATTAACTAGACACATTAAACAATATGTCGAACAGCAAAAGAAACATCTTGAGCATTTGTCATCATATTATAAATTCAAACAACCATCTTTATTATATGATCAACAAATTCAAAAAAGAGACGATTTAGAAAAGCAATTAAAACAAAAATTAACGATTAAATTAGAACAACAACAACATCAACTCAATTTATTAAAGCAACGATTTAATCCTAAACACTTACAAACATCTATTATTAGAAATCAGCAACAAAATGATCAATTCAAATCTCGTCTGTCACAAAAGATGAATTATGATTTAACTCAATATAAAAAAGAACTTAAATCTAAGCTAGAACAACTTAATCAGTTAAGTCCAACAAATACGATGTTACGTGGTTACGCTATTGTTAATAAAGATGACAATGTTATAACTAGTACTAAAGATATGTCTGAAAATGATGACATAGTATTAACTATGAAAGATGGTCAAGTCGACGCCATTGTTAAGAAAGTAAGGTGTAATGATGAGTAAAGAAAAACAAAGCTTTGAAGAAATGATGCAAGAATTAGAAAGTATCGTACAAAAATTAGATAATGAAACCGTCTCATTAGAGGAATCTTTAGATTTATATCAAAGAGGAATGAAACTATCTACAGCGTGTGACTCAACATTAAAAGATGCCGAGAAAAAGGTAAACAAATTAATGCAAGAGGAAAACGAGGAGCAAGATAATGAAGAATCTACAAATGAATGATTTAATTAATGAGATTAATATCGCTCTAAAAGAAACTATTCCACAGTCGAATTTAAATACTGATTTAGAGGAAAGCATGCTTTATTCACTTAATGCAGGCGGCAAAAGACTCCGTCCAGTTCTCTTACTTCTTACATTAGATATGTTAGAGGTAGATTACCAAAAAGGAATGCAAACTGCTTTAGCATTAGAAATGATTCATACATATTCGCTTATTCATGATGATCTTCCAGCGATGGATAATGATGATTACCGTAGAGGTAAACTAACAAATCATAAAGTATTTGGCGAATGGAAAGCAATTTTAGCAGGTGACGCACTTTTAACAAAAGCTTTTGATCTAGTATCGAATGACACAAATATAAACGATACAACTAAAATCAAAGTCATCCAACGTTTAGCATATGCTAGCGGACATTTAGGCATGGTCGGTGGACAAACTCTTGATATGCAAAGTGAAGACAAAGCAATAGATTTATCAACTTTAGAAGCAATTCACCGAACAAAAACAGGTGCACTATTAACTTTTGCAATTATGAGTGCAGTAGATATTGCTCATACTGACGAACAAACTTCAGAAATGTTAAACGAATTTAGTGATCATTTAGGATTAATGTTCCAAATTAAAGATGATTTATTAGATATCTATGGTGACGAACAAAAATTAGGTAAAAAAGTTGGTAGTGATTTAGAAAATGATAAAAGTACTTATGTATCACTATTAAATAAAGACGGTGCAGAAGAAAAGTTAAATTATCATAAAAATGAAGCACTTAAATCTTTAGAAAATATTAATGATAAATATGATACTTCTAACTTAAAACAAATCGTAGAATTATTTTACAATCGAGATCACTAAACCATTTAGTACTTATAATAATTTTTCAATAAGAGGTTAACAGAAATTACATTCAATTTTTGTTAACCTTATTTTATGTTTTAATTAGAATCTCACTGTCGTTATACAATAAATATTCACTATATTTCTAAAATGCATATAATTAACTATTAATTAATTTATCTTCAGTTGTTATTACATCATTATCATCATGCCTATTGAACTTAATTTATAGTAGTATTTCGAATGGTGATGAGTAGTAGATATGAAATGCATATGTTAAAATAATTGTATAAATATTCGTAACTAGAGGTGTTAATTTTGCCAAAGAAATCTGTAAGACATATAAAGATTAGAGAAATTATTTCGAATGAACAAATTGAAACACAAGATGAATTAGTAAAACGTTTAAATGAATACGAACTTAATGTAACACAAGCAACTGTTTCACGAGATATTAAAGAACTACAATTGATCAAAGTTCCTGCTGCTTCAGGTCAATACGTATATAGTTTACCAAATGATCGTAAATATCATCCTTTAGAAAAATTAGGAAGATATTTAATGGATTCATTTGTAAATATAGAAGGAACTGGTAATCTTCTTGTACTCAAAACATTACCAGGAAACGCTCAATCTATAGGCGCAATTTTAGACCAAATTGATTGGGAAGAAGTATTAGGAACAATTTGTGGTGATGATACTTGCCTTATTATTTGTCGTAATGAAGAAGCAAGTGAAGAAATTAAAACTAGAATTTTCAATTTATTATAAGGATGCGATGAATTTATGTTACAAACCTTATCAATAAAACAATTTGCAATCATCGATGAATTAGAAATTCAATTTTCAGATGGTTTAACTGTTTTAAGTGGTGAAACTGGTGCAGGTAAATCAATCATTATCGATGCAATTGGTCAACTTATTGGTATGCGAGCTTCATCAGATTATGTTAGACACGGTGAAAAGAAAGCTATAATTGAAGGTATTTTTGATATCGATAACAGTAAAGATGCAATTCATGTCCTACAAAATCTAAATATTGATATAGATGAAGATTTTTTATTAGTAAAGAGAGAAATTTTTAGCTCAGGTAAAAGTATTTGTAGAATTAATAATCAGACAATAACTTTACAAGATTTAAGAAAAGTGATGCAAGAATTATTAGATATTCATGGCCAACATGAAACACAATCTCTATTAAAGCAGAAGTATCACTTACAGTTACTCGATAATTATGCTGGTGACCAATATAGTCAGTTACTTTCAGAATATCATAGTGTATTTAATCAATATAAAGCTAAACGTAAAGAGCTAGAGGAATTAGAATCAGCTGACCAAGCGTTATTACACAGATTAGATTTAATGAAATTCCAATTAGAAGAGATATCTGAAGCTTCATTAAAAGAAGGTGAAGTTGAACAGTTAGAAACAGATATTAAAAGAATACAAAACTCAGAAAAATTAAGTCTTGCTTTAAATAATGCACATTTAACACTAACTGATGAAAATGCTATCACTGATCGATTATACGAATTAAGTAATTTTCTAAATGAAATTAATGATATTGTTCCAGATAAATATGTAAAATTAAAAGAAGAAGTGGATCAATTTTACTATACTTTAGAAGATGCAAAACATGAATTATACGATGAAATGACAAATACAGAATTTGATGAGCAAATGTTAAATGAACTAGAATCGCGTATGAATTTACTTAATAATCTAAAAAGAAAATATGGTAAAGATATTTCTGAACTCATCGCATACCAAGGTAAATTAGAAAATGAAATAAGTAAAATTGAAAATTATGAAGAAAGTACTTCTCAATTACGCGAAGAAATTAACGATTTATATAAACAAGTGATTAAAATAGGTAAATCTTTATCAGGAGAAAGACGAAAAGTTGCAAGAGAATTAAGAGACCACATCGTCGCAGAAATTCAAAATCTCCAAATGAAAGACGCAAATCTTGAAATATCTTTCAAACCCTTAGATGAACCTAATATCGAAGGTATAGAATTTGTAGAATTTTTAATCAGTCCTAACAAAGGTGAACCTCTAAAAATCTTAAATAAAATAGCTTCAGGAGGAGAATTATCTAGAATTATGTTAGCGTTAAAAAGTATATTTGTTCAATCTAGAGGACAAACTGCTATTTTATTTGATGAAGTTGATTCTGGAGTATCTGGTCAGGCAGCCCAAAAAATGGCAGAAAAAATGCGTGATATTGCTGAATATATTCAAGTTATATGTATTTCTCACTTACCACAAGTTGCAACAATGAGTGATCATCATTTACTTATTTCTAAACAGACAACAGAAGATCGTACGACGACTCAAGTAAAAGAATTAGAAGATGATGATAGAATTGATGAAGTTGCACGTATGATTTCGGGAGCTAGCGTAACTGATCTTACCCGAGAAAATGCAAAAGAAATGATTGCTCAAAATCAAAGAAAATCATAAACTTTGAAATTTCTTTTAAACAAATAATGTGTTTAGTCACTTTTTATTCAAAAAAATGAACATTTTAGAATTTCTAAAATGTTTTAACTGATGTAAAATATTAAAGTATTGTTTTATATGAGAGAACGTTAGATAGTTAATAACAATTTATATGAGAATATTCAATATCACATGTATATTGAATTTCTCTATACATAGAGTTAGGAGTAAGCAAATGTCTGAAAAACAATATGATTTAGTAGTACTCGGTGGAGGAACTGCTGGTTATGTGGCAGCAATTCGTGCATCACAACTTGGTAAGAAAGTTGCAATTGTAGAAAAGTCTCTTTTAGGTGGTACATGCTTACATAAAGGTTGTATCCCTACAAAATCATTACTAAAATCTGCAGAAGTCTTCCATACAGTGAAACACGCTAAACAATTTGGGATCGAAGTTCCTGAATATAGCCTTAATTATGAACGAATATTAGAAAGAAAAGACGAAATTGTCAATCAAATGTATCAAGGTGTACAACATTTGATGAAACAAAACCATATCGACATTTATAATGGAACTGGACGCATATTAGGTGAGTCTATCTTTTCACCACAAAGTGGAACTATCTCAGTTGAATTTGAAGATGGCGAAAATGAAATGATTCCTAATCAATTTGTATTAATAGCTACCGGTTCAACTCCTTCAGAATTGCCATTTTTACAATTTGATCATCAAGTTATTTTATCTAGCGATGATATCTTAAAAATGGATCAATTACCTAATAGTATAGCTATTATAGGTGGGGGCGTAATTGGATTAGAATTTGCCTCATATTTAACTGATTTAGGTGTTTCAGTTACCGTAATTGAGGCTAATGAGCGTATTTTACCGAATGAAAGTAAACAAATTGCTAAAACAATTAAGAATGAGCTCGAAAATCGAGGAACTAAGTTTTTTGAAAATGTTGCCTTAGATAATCAAAGTGTTTCTATTAATGATGAAACTAATGAAGCAACAATTAAAATTAATGATGAACAAATCACTGTTGAACGTATCCTATTATCAGTTGGTAGAAAGCCTAATACAACTGATATTGGACTTAATAATACTAAAATTAAGACAACAAAATCTGGTCACATTATTACGAACCAATATCAACAAACTGAAGATAAACATATATATGCAGCAGGTGATTGTATTGGTAAAATTCAGCTTGCTCATGTTGGTTCTAAAGAAGGAATAGTGGCAGTTGAACATATGTTTGATAATGCTCCACTTCCCGTTAATTATGATTTAATGCCAAAATGTATCTACACTTATCCTGAAATTGCATCAATTGGTAAAAATTTAGAACAAGCTAAAAATGATAATATTAAAGCCAAGAGTTTTAAAGTATCTTTTAAAGCAATTGGGAAAGCCATGATTGATTCAATTGATAATCAAAATGGTTTTTGTGAAATCATTATTGATCAAGAACAAGATGAAATTATTGGACTAAATATGATAGGTCCACATGTAACTGAGTTAATTAATGAAGTATCATTACTACAATTTATGAATGGGTCTTCATTAGAACTCGGATTAACTACACATGCCCATCCATCACTTTCTGAAGTATTGATGGAACTTGGACTAAAAGTTGAAGACAGAGCAATTCACGTATAATTAGGGAGGAAATGACATGATTGACTATAAGTCAGCAGGCCTTACAGAAGAAGACCTAAAAAATATGTATAAATGGATGGATCTTGGCAGAAAACTGGACGAAAGACTTTGGTTACTCAATAGAGCTGGGAAAATTCCTTTCGTTGTTAGTGGTCAAGGACAAGAAGCAACTCAAATAGGAATGGCTTACGCTATGAAACAAGGTGATATATCTTCTCCTTATTATAGAGATTTAGCTTTCGTAACATATATGGGTATTACACCTTTAGATACGATGTTAGCTTCTTTCGGTAAAAGAGATGATGTTAATTCAGGTGGTAAACAAATGCCATCACACTATAGTCACAGAGAAAAGGGGATTTTATCACAAAGTTCACCCGTGGCTACTCAAATACCACATTCAGTTGGTGCAGCTTTAGCTTTAAAAATGGACAACAAACAAAATATAGCAACTGCAACAGTTGGTGAAGGTAGTTCAAACCAAGGTGATTTTCATGAAGGTTTAAATTTTGCAGGTGTACATAAATTACCTTTTGTTTGTGTCATTATTAATAACAAATATGCTATTTCTGTTCCAGATTCTTTACAATATGCTGCTAAAAATCTATCAGATAGAGCAATAGGTTATGGTATGCATGGAGAACAAGTTGATGGTAATGATCCAATAGCTGTATATAAAGCGATGAAAGAGTCACGTGATCGCGCACTTAACGGAGAAGGTGCTACACTAATCGAAGCCGTAACTTCTCGAATGACTGCTCATTCATCTGATGATGATGATAAATATAGAACACAAGAAGAACGTGATGGATTAAAAGAAGCAGATTGTAATATTCATTTTAAAAACCATTTATTAGATTTAGGAATTATTGATGACGCTTGGTTAGCAGAAATTGAAGAGGAGCATAAACAAATCATTAATCATGCTACTAAAGCTGCTGAAGAAGCACCATATCCTTCTGTAGAAGAAGCTTATGCCTATGTTTATGAAGAAGAAGGGAGTATCAATCATGACTAAGATGACTTATTTAGACGCGATTCGCCAAGCTCAAGATGTAGCTATGGAAAAAGACCAAAATACTTTTATTCTTGGAGAAGATGTTGGTAAAAAAGGTGGCGTATTCGGTGCTACTCTTGGTCTACAAAGTAAATATGGTAAAGAACGCGTCATTGATACACCTTTAGCAGAATCTAATATAGTTGGTACAGCTATTGGTGCTGCAATGTTAGGTAAACGTCCTATTGCAGAGATTCAATTTGCCGACTTTATTTTACCTGCAACAAACCAAATTATTAGTGAAGCTGCAAAAATGCGTTATCGTTCAAATAATGATTGGCAATGTCCAATTACTATAAGAGCGCCTTTTGGTGGTGGCGTGCATGGTGGTTTATACCATTCACAAAGTATTGAAAGTATTTTTGCATCAACACCAGGTTTAACAATCGTTATCCCTTCATCTCCATATGATGCTAAAGGATTATTATTGTCTTCAATTGAATCAAATGATCCAGTACTTTTCTTTGAACATAAAAAGGCATATCGTTTCTTAAAAGAAGAAGTACCAGAAGAATATTATACAGTTCCTTTAGGTAAAGCTGATGTAAAACGTGAAGGTGATGATATCACTGTATTTTGTTATGGTTTAATGGTTAATTATTGCTTACAAGTTGCCGATATTCTTGCAGAAGATGGTATCAATGTAGAAGTTGTTGATTTAAGAACTGTTTATCCATTAGATAAAGAAACAATCATTGATCGTGCTAAGAAAACAGGAAAAGTACTACTAGTAACTGAAGATAACTTGGAAGGTAGCGTAATGTCAGAGGCTTCAGCTATTATTGCTGAAAATTGCTTATTCGAATTAGATGCACCAATCATGCGTTTAGCAGGTTCTGATGTACCATCAATGCCATTCTCTCCAGTATTAGAAAACGAGTTAATGATGAATCCAGAAAAAATACAAGCGAAAATGCGAGAACTCGCAGAATTTTAAGGAGGCTTAATAATGGATATCAAAATGCCAAAACTAGGCGAGAGTGTACATGAAGGTACTATAGAACAATGGCTAGTATCTGTTGGCGATTATGTTGAAGAATATGAACCGTTATGTGAAGTAATTACTGACAAAGTAACTGCTGAAGTGCCTTCTACTGTTGCAGGTACAATTACTGAAATAGTTATTAGCGAAGGTGAAACAGTAGAAATTAATACTGTTATTTGTAAAATCGATTCACCTAATGAAAATAATGTAGAAAATACTTCTAATGATAATCAACAACAAGAGAAAACTGAAAACACTCAAGTAAATCATCAAGATACACAATCTAGTGTCCAACAAAACTCGACATCAAAAGAAAACTCAGACAAATCTAAAAATAATGGTCGATTTTCACCAGTAGTATTTAAATTAGCTTCTGAAAATCAAATCGATTTATCACAGGTTACGGGTACAGGTTTTGAAGGTAGAGTTACGAAAAAAGATGTATTAGCTTATATTAATAATCCAACTGAAAATCAAACTAATAACAATCATGCACAACCACAAAATGAACCAAAATCAACTACTATACCTAATCATTCACAAGATCAAATCGAATCTACTCAAAATGCAATGCCAGTGAATGGTGTGCGTAAAACGATTGCTCAAAATATGGTTACAAGTGCTACTGAAATTCCACACGGTTGGATGATGATCGAAGCTGATGCAACAAATCTAGTGAAAACAAGAAATCACTTTAAAAATAGCTTTAAGAAAAATGAAGGATATAATCTGACATTCTTTGCTTTCTTTGTAAAAGCAGTTGCAGATGCATTAAAAGCTTATCCAATGTTAAACAGTAGTTGGAATGGTAATGAAATTAAAATTCATAAAGATATTAATATTTCTATAGCGGTAGCTCATGAAAATAAATTATTCGTTCCAGTCATTAAACATGCTGACGAAAAATCAATTAAAGGTATAGCTAGAGAAATTAATGAACTTGCTCAAAAAGCTAGAAATAACAAATTAACACAAGAAGATATGCAAGGTGGAACATTTACAGTGAATAACACTGGCTCATTCGGCTCAGTATCTTCTATGGGTATTATTAATCATCCTCAAGCTGCTATATTACAAGTTGAATCAATCGTTAAGAAACCTGTTGTTATCGATGATATGATTGCAATTAGAAGCATGGTTAATTTATGTATTTCTATTGATCATAGAATTTTAGATGGCTTACAAACTGGTCAATTTATGAATCATATTAAGCAACGTGTTGAACAATATACTGTAGAAAATACAAATATTTATTAAATTTACTATATAGTTAAATCTATACAATAACATTACCGTTCATAAGGTCGGAATGATTAAAAGATATTTAGATTTATAAAGTAAGAGAAAATTCAACTATAAGATTAGGCATAAATGCTTTCATATGTTAGAAAGTATTTATGCCTATTATCATATAGGTTAATCAAGCATGTTGAAGTATGTAACTATAATTAGTAAAATAAAGACAGTAAATTTAAAAAATGAAAGGTGATTCTAATTTATGGATTTAAATTTTGATTTATATATGAATGGGGTCGTAGATCAAGCTAGAAATGAAATTGAAGAAGCTGGTTATGAACAATTAACTACAGCAGACGAAGTAGATAAAGTTTTAAAACAAGATGGCACAACATTAGTTATGGTTAATTCTGTATGTGGTTGTGCGGGTGGTATTGCTCGTCCTGCAGCTACACATGCACTTCATTATGATAAATTACCTGATAGACTCGTAACAGTGTTTGCTGGTCAAGATAAAGAAGCAACACAACAAGCAAGAGATTATTTTGAAGGTTATGCACCATCAAGTCCTTCTTTCGCACTTATTAAAGATGGTAAAATCATTGAAATGATTGAACGTCATCAAATCGAAGGACATGATGTAATGAATGTCATTAGTCAATTACAAGGATTATTTGATCAATATTGTGAAGAAAGATAAGAGGTCATAATTAGATGCTCAAGTTAAATCCTTATAAGATTGGATTTAGAACACTCAAGACAGCTGTTGGTATGACTCTAGGCGTTATTATTTGTAAACTACTAGGCCTTGATAATTATGCTTCAAGTGCGATCCTAGTAGTTCTTTGTATAAAACATACAAAAATGCATTCTTTAACTGCTATTATTTCACGTTTAGTATCTTGTTTATTAATATTATTTTTAGGTTCTGCAATATTTTCCATACTTGGACAACACGCAATTGTGTTAGGTTTAATAGTATTGCTATTTATACCGTTAACAGTTGTATTGAATGCACAAGAAGGTGTCATTACAAGTTGTGTTATTTTATTACACGTTTTTAATGCTAAAACAATCGATGGACATCTTATAATAAATGAAATACTATTACTCATTGTTGGGCTAGGTATAGCATTTATTATGAACTTAATGATGCCAAGTTTAGATAAAACATTAAAACGCTATAAAAATGACATTGAACACCAAATTACTGATGTATTTATTGCATTTGACAAAGCTTGCAAACAACAAAACCATGACCTAAATATAACGTTCGAACCACTGGTTTTAAATATTAAAAAAGCAAAATCTTTAGCTTTTAGAGATGTTAAAAACCACTTCGTGAGAAATGAAAACTCATATTATCATTATTTTGATATGCGAGAAGAACAAGTTGAATTATTAAAACGAATGAAATTTTTAATAGAAAATATTCAAACTAAAGATCCTATTTTAGAGCATATTTCACAATTGCTTTGTGAAATTGGTCATAACGTCAATAGTAATGATTATACTGCTTTAAGATTACATTCCTTATATGAAATACGACTATCATTAGATGAATTACCTTTACCAACATCACATCAAGCACTCAATTCACGTGCTAATATCATTCAGTTGTTAAATGAATTAGAAGAATATTTGAATATTAAATCTCACTTTGGTTCATTAAAAATGCATAGTGAAATTAAGAACTTCGCATAAAAAACTAATAAGTATATTAAAAAATAGCCAGTGGCATATATGCCACTGGCTACTTCTATTAAGAACATCTTTTAATATCAGATTAATTCATCATAGGAACTAAACTTGTAAGTAGTAGTGCTAAAACTACAGCAACTAACATAACAATAATAATAATACGTAAAACTTTATTCATCATAAGGTGTTCCTCCAATTGCCTAATACATATTAAATTGCGTCTTAATTTAATACGAAATCTAATTATAAGATAACATTATATGATTTAAATCGAGAATGCAATCAATTTATTTTTGATATATTCAGAATTCAGTTAAACTATAGTTATATGATTAAGGGGGAATATTAAAGATGAATAAAGAACGTCTCTTAAATACATTTTTAGAATTAGTAAAAATTGACTCAGAAACTGGACATGAACAAGTCATCCAACCCATTTTAAAAGAGAAATTTGAATCACTTGGTTTAGAAGTTAAGGAAGATCAAGCAAGTGAAACAGAAGGATTAGGTTCTAACAATCTTGTTTGTACATTAAGAAGCAATTTATCAGATAAAGATGTTCCGAAGTTGTATTTTACAAGCCATATGGACACAGTTGTGCCAGGAATTAAAGTTCAACCTAATGTAGCGGATGATGGCTATGTATACTCAGATGGAACAACAGTTTTGGGGGCTGATGATAAAGCAGGTTTAGCCGCTATCATAGAGGCAATCACTACAATTAACGAACAAAATTTATCACATGGACAAATCCAATTCGTTATTACTGTAGGTGAAGAATCAGGATTACTTGGTGCCCAAGCACTAGATACTTCTTTATTAGATGCTGATTTTGGCTATGCAATTGATGCGAGTGTTGACGTTGGAACTACAGTTGTTGGTGCGCCAACACAAATGAAAATCAACACAACGATAAAAGGGAAAACCGCACATGCTAGTACGCCAACAGAAGGTATAAGCGCTATAAATATTGCAGCTAAAGCGATTAGTAAAATGAAACTTGGTCAAATTGATGACTTAACAACTGCTAATATAGGTAAGTTTCATGGTGGTTCTGCTACTAATATAGTGGCTGATGAAGTTGTTATAGAGGCAGAAGCACGTTCACATAATGAACAAAGTATTGAACAACAAGCTCAACACATGAAAGATACTTTTGAACAAACTGCAAGTGAACTTGGAGGTCAAGCTCAAGTAGAAATCGAGAAAAGTTATCCTGGTTTCAAAATTAGTGATGATGCCGAAGTAACCAAATTTGCTAAAGCAAGTGCAATTAGTTTAGGTCTTAAAGGTGATACTGTTATTTCTGGTGGTGGATCAGATGGTAGTATTATTAATACTTATGGAATACCGTCTGTCATTTTAGGTGTTGGTTATGAAAATATCCATACTACTAGTGAAAGAATAGCAGTAAAAGACCTTAATTTATTAACAAATCAAGTTCTAAAAATAATTGAACTCGTAGCAGAATAGCACGGTCAATTTAGTGAAGTAAATACTTAATTTGTGATACAATACTATTGAAATATTCGAATAAGAGAGGTAAGTAATATGACACAACAAATAGGTGTAGTAGGTTTAGCCGTAATGGGTAAAAACCTTGCATGGAACATCGAATCACGTGGTTACAGTGTATCTGTTTATAACCGTTCAAGACAAAAAACAGATGAAATGGTAGAAGAATCAAAAGGAAAAAGTATCCACCCAACATATTCATTAGAAGAATTTGTTAATTCTTTAGAAAAACCCCGTAAAATTTTATTAATGGTTAAAGCCGGACCTGCTACTGATGCAACAATAGATGGTTTATTACCTTTATTAGATGACGATGATATTCTTATTGATGGCGGTAATACTAATTATCAAGATACAATCCGTCGTAATAAAGCTTTAGCTGAAAGTGGTGTTAACTTTATTGGTATGGGTGTATCTGGTGGAGAAGTTGGTGCCTTAACTGGTCCTTCATTAATGCCAGGTGGACAAGAAGATGCATATAATAAAGTTAGTGATATCCTTGATGCTATTGCAGCGAAAGCTCAAGATGGTGCTTCTTGCGTAACTTATATTGGACCAAATGGTGCTGGACACTATGTAAAAATGGTTCATAATGGTATTGAATATGCAGATATGCAATTAATTGCTGAAAGTTATGCAATGATGAAAGACTTATTAGGTATGAGTCATACAGAAATTTCTCAAACTTTCAAAGATTGGAATGCAGGAGAACTTGAAAGTTACTTAATTGAAATTACTGGTGATATTTTCACTAAATTAGATGAAGATAACGAACCTTTAGTTGAAAAGATTCTAGACACAGCTGGTCAAAAAGGTACTGGTAAATGGACTTCTATTAACGCATTAGAATTAGGAATTCCTTTAACAATTATTACTGAATCAGTATTTGCTCGTTTCATTTCATCTATCAAAGAAGAACGTGTAAATGCATCAAAATCACTAAATGGACCAACTGCTTCATTTGATGGCGATAAACAAGAATTCTTAGAAAAAATTAGAAAAGCTTTATACATGAGTAAGATTTGTTCATACGCACAAGGTTTTGCTCAAATGAGAAAAGCAAGTGAAGATCATGAATGGAATTTAAAATTAGGCGAGCTTGCAATGATTTGGAGAGAAGGTTGCATTATTCGTGCTCAATTCTTACAAAAAATTAAAGATGCCTATGATAACAATCCAAACCTTGAAAACTTATTATTAGATCCTTACTTCAAAAATATCGTAACAGATTATCAAGACGCTTTAAGAGACGTTGTTGCAACAGGAGTTAAAAATGGTGTTCCGACACCAGGTTTCTCTGCAAGTGTAAACTATTACGATAGTTATCGTTCAGAAGATTTACCTGCTAACCTTATCCAAGCACAACGTGACTACTTCGGTGCTCACACTTATGAACGTAAAGATCGTCAAGGTGTATTCCATACACAATGGGTTGAAGAAGAATAAATAAATTATTTTAACGTCTTACATACATATGTAAGGCGTTTTTTATAATCTTTTTATTACTCCCAAAGATATAAGTAACTGATTTACTATATAAAATAAATATTTTGACGACGTTTCATTTTAAAGATAAAATAATTACTAAAGAAACCGGTTTCATTACAAAATATTAATAGAGGTGTGTTTTCAAATGACAAAAAATTGGTGGAAAGAGGCAGTAGCATATCAAGTATATCCAAGAAGTTTCAAAGATAGTAATAATGATGGTATCGGGGATTTACCAGGTGTTATTGAGAAATTAGATTACTTAAAAGACCTAGGCATTGATGTCATTTGGTTAAGCCCAATGTATAAATCTCCTAATGATGATAATGGGTACGATATTAGTAACTATCAAGATATAATGGATGAATTTGGTACAATGGATGATTTTAATCGTTTATTGGAAGGAGTTCATCAAAGAGGTATGAAATTAATACTTGATTTAGTTGTTAATCATACTTCTGATGAGCATCCATGGTTTATCGAATCTAAATCAAGTAAGGACAATCCTAAACGTGATTGGTACATTTGGGAGGACCCGAAAGAAGATGGCTCCGAACCAAATAACTGGGAAAGCATTTTTAACGGGTCAACTTGGGAATATGATGAGCATACTGGGCAATACTATTTCCATCTATTTAGTAAAAAACAACCAGATTTAAATTGGAATAATAAAGAAGTAAGACAAGCTGTATTCGATATGATGAATTGGTGGTTTGAAAAAGGTATCGACGGCTTTAGAGTTGATGCTATTACGCATATTAAGAAAACTTTTGAAGCAGGTGATTTACCAGTACCAGAAGGTAAAACATATGCGCCGGCATTTGATGTAGATATGAACCAACCTGGTATTCAAGATTGGTTACAAGAAATGAAAGATGAATCATTATCTCAATACGATATTATGACTGTTGGAGAAGCAAATGGTGTAACACCAGATAATGCCGATGAATGGGTTGGCGAAACTAATGGTAAATTTAATATGATTTTCCAATTTGAACATCTAGGTTTATGGAGTACAGGAGATTCACAATTTGATGTTACTGCTTATAAAAATGTATTAAATCGTTGGCAAAAGCAACTAGAAGGTAAAGGTTGGAACGCGCTCTTTATTGAAAATCATGACCAACCTCGTCGTGTGTCCACATGGGGTAATGATAGTCAATATTGGTACGAATCTGCCACTAGCCATGCTGTTGTCTATTTCCTTCAACAAGGCACGCCGTTTATTTATCAAGGTCAAGAAATTGGTATGACAAATTATCCATTCGAAAGTATAGAAACCTTTAATGATGTTGCAGTTAAAAACGAATACCAAATCGTTAAAGAAAATGGTGGAGATGTTAATCAATTATTAGATAAGTATAAAATGGAAAACAGAGATAATTCACGTACGCCTATGCAATGGAATAGCAATAATTATGCCGGATTTACCAATGTAGAACCATGGTTCCCAGTCAATCCAAATTATAAAGAAATCAACGTTGCTGACCAATTAGAAGATGAAAATTCTGTTCTAAATTTTTATAAATCATTAATTCAATTAAAAAAATCAGCTGATATTTACACATACGGTCAATTTGATTTAATTGATGCTGATAATCCAAATATATTTGCTTATACTAGAACGCTTGATAACGAAAAAGTATTAATTGTTGGTAACTTAACTGATAAAGAAAGTAAACTTAATTTAGATGACGACATCAAAGCATTCGATATATTACTTCACAATTATGATACTGATATTAATTTTGATAAGATTCAACCTTATGAAGCTTTTGTGCTTAAAATTTAATTATATTTAATGAAAAACATGCCTTTAATACTGACATATAGTCATTATTAAGGGCATGCTTTTTTATACATTTTCAATTATCATAATCATAATTTTCTTGTTCTACAGGTAACCACAGTTGTATTTTTGTAAAAGGATCATCAAATGATATATCTAATGGGTATACCTCCACATATAAACTATCTCTTTGATAAGGTAAAGTTAATTGCAAACTTGTTTCAATATAATACCAAGCTTCATTCACCGTATAATCAATTTCACCTTGTAAATTAAACTTAGCATAATGCCTACCAGGTAGGAATCTACTTTCTAAATGAGCAGGGTATCGTTCACTTGGTACACCTACAAAAATTTCTAAACCAGAATCAAGAGGGCAACTTATGACGAATAATTCAAATGGACTTACATCATTATAACGCTGTAACTCTTTTAATTGACCATCTAACAACAAATCTTCTAAAAAATCAGGAACATTAAAAGGATTTGATAAATCCTTAGCGTCAATATAACGTGCATATCCAACTAACGAAATATCATCAGTCTTTTCATGTCTATATGGATAAGGTGCTCTTTCTGTAGTTGTCAATTTTATATAAATTCGTTCTTGCATTTTGAGTTCATCTTTTTTAGTTGATGCTTGAATTGGTGAAACGCCATGAAAATCACTAAAGTCATTTGCAAAATCATTTGAATTTTCATATCTATACTTTTTAGCAACATCTACCAAGCGACTCGCACTATGTTTAACATCTATAGCAGCTAATGTGAGTTTTCTTGCCCGTGCATACGCCTCTGGTGATAACCCTACAATCATTTTAAAAGATTGTTCAAGGTGAAAGGGGGAGAGACCAACGTAATCACTTAATTCTTGCAAATTAAACGGCTCAAGTAGACGGTCTTCGATATAAACAATTGCCTGTTGTATTTGCTTGATAACGTCCAATATATTCACTCCAATTATTTTCAATCATTAACTTTTATTCTACATTATTTTGACTAAATATACACCTGAAAGCCTATCAATAAATCAAATTAATAAAAAAGTGAACGACTACAGAAACTGAAATGTTGATGAACTCAACTCACTTGATAGGAGATAAGATATCAAACATCACAGTTATACTATAATCATTCACTATTTGATTTATTTAGTCACATTTTCAATTTAACCTTTTTATTGAATATCGTCCCACCAATGATTACCATCTCTACTTAGTAGTAAGTCACTTTCTAATGGACCGTTCGTACCAGATTCATAGTTAGGAAATTCTGGTTCCACCATTGACCATTGTTCTTGAATAGCATCAACAAATTTCCAAGTTGATTTAAGTTCTTCCCAATGAGTAAAGTTAGTTGGATCGCCTTTAAGACAATCGAAAAGTAAATTTTCATATGCATCAACTGTATTCATTTTATCTTGTGCACCCATAGCATAAGAAAGTTGTACAGGTTCTGTATCAATGCCTTGAATGTTTTTCTTAGCATTTAAATGTAGTGATACACCTTCATTTGGTTGAATATTAATAACTAATAAGTTTGAATCTAATAATTTGTCAGTTTGATAATATAAGTTCATTGGAACTTCTTTAAATTCTACAACGACTTGAATCGTTTTAGATTTCATACGTTTACCAGTTCTAATATAAAACGGTACACCTGCCCATCTAAAGTTGTCGATAGTTAATTTACCAGATACAAATGTAGGTGTAATAGAGTCTTCTGCAACACGATCTTCATCGCGATAAGCTTTAACTTGTTTACCATCAATTACTCCTTCGCCATATTGACCACGAACGAAATTCTTTCTAACATCTTGTGGACGTAATTGACGCAATGATTTTAATACTTTAACTTTTTCAGCTCGTATATCCTCACTATTCAAACTAATAGGGGCTTCCATAGCTAATAAAGCAACCATTTGTAACATATGGTTTTGAACCATATCTTTTAAAGCGCCACTAGATTCATAATAGCCGCCACGATCTTCTACACCTAAAATTTCTGAAGATGTTACTTGAATATTAGAAATATATTTATTATTCCAAAGGGGCTCAAACATTGCATTAGCAAAGCGTAATACCTCAATATTTTGAACCATATCTTTACCTAAGTAATGGTCTATACGATAAATTTCTTCTTCTTTAAATGAACGACGAATTTGATTGTTTAGTGATTCTGCTGATTTTAAATCACTACCAAATGGTTTTTCAATAACTAAACGTTTGAAACCACTAGTATTAGTTAATCCAGATGATTTTAAATAATCTGAAATGACTCCGAAAAACTGTGGCGCCATAGCAAGATAAAACAGACGATTACCTTTTAAACTGAATTGAGTATCTAATTGATTACTAAACTCTAGTAATGATTGATAACTTTCTTCATCACTCACATCATGTTTATGATAAAACACATGTTCCATGAATTCATCAATTCGTTGTGTTTCTTTAACGTGATTTTGGATTGACGCTTTAACTTGTTCACGGAATGTATCGTTACTAATATCACGACGTCCAATCCCTATAATAGCTATATGTTCATCTAAGTTGTCTTGTTGGAAAAGATGGAAAATGGAAGGGAATAACTTTCTATGACTTAAATCACCAGTTGCTCCGAAAATTGTAATTAAACAAGGTATGTGTTTTTGTTTTGTACTCAAGAATAAAACCTCAATTCTATAAAAGATATATGATTATTATATTATATGATAAAGAAAACTTATGGTCATATAATATGCTTTATTAAAGTTCATAAGCAATTTATCATTTAAATAAATGATAATCGATATCATACATATTTACCAAATTATACAACTCACAAACATGTGTAAAACTATGATATGAAATTAAAACTAATACGTTGTACTCAAATGGAATATTGATAATTATATTTTATTTCTTATTATAAAAATTGTCATTATATATGATAGAATGAATCGAAG
Source organism: Staphylococcus sp. URHA0057 (assembly GCF_000620265.1). Taxonomy (NCBI): domain Bacteria; kingdom Bacillati; phylum Bacillota; class Bacilli; order Caryophanales; family Staphylococcaceae; genus Staphylococcus; species Staphylococcus sp. URHA0057. Next base: position 31,037 of record NZ_JHVS01000001.1, read on the forward strand.
AGAGGGAGGTGTGAGCATGGAAGTCACATTTTTCGGTACTAGTGCCGGACTACCAACTAAAGAGAGAAATACGCAAGCAATTGCTTTAAATCTAGAACCCTATTCCAATTCAATTTGGTTGTTTGATGTAGGAGAAGGTACCCAACATCAAATTCTTCATCATTCAATAAAATTAGGTAAAGTTGATCATATTTTTATTACTCATATGCATGGAGATCACATTTTTGGGCTTCCAGGATTACTAACGAGTAGGTCCTTTCAAGGTGGAGAAAATAAACCTCTTACATTAATTGGACCTAAAGGAATACAACAGTATGTAGAAACAACATTATCGTTGTCAGAATCACATCTCAATTATCCAATTACATACATAGAAATCGATGAACGTTTAGATTATCATCATGACGGTTTTACAGTACATGCTGAAATTTTGAATCATGGGATAACGTCATACGGTTATCGATTAGAAACACCTACAACACCTGGAACAATAGACGTAGAATCACTTAAATCAATAGGTCTTGAGCCTGGCCCTAAATATCAAGAAGTTAAAATGAATGATACTTTTGAATTTAATGGGAAGATATACCAATCTGATCAGTTTAAAGGAAATGCTAAATCTGGACCAATCGTTGCTATTTTTGGAGATACCAAGCCATGTCAAAACGAACATATCATAGCGAAAGATGCTGATGTTATGGTACATGAGGCAACATATATTGAAGGGGAAAAGACGCTCGCAAATAGCTATCATCATAGTCATATAGATGATGTCTTTGAACTGATGCGCCAAGCAAATGTTAAACAAAGTTTGATAACACATATGAGCAATAGATATACAAAAGAATATATTGATGAAGTTTATAATGAGTTGAAAAATACCACAGACACACCTAACTTTACATTCGTTAATGATTTTGACTCATTCAAAATTTAAATTTAAAACGCCACAGAGACAAATTCTGCGGCGTTTTAGTATATAATAAATTAATCTTCAGTTTTAGATAATTCAACACTGCGATTAACAGCTGCACTTAAACAATCCTCAAAAATAGCTACTAAGTCATATTGAGATAAGGCATCTAAACCAGCTTGTGTTGTACCACCTTTAGAAGTAATATTCTTTCTTAATTGTTCCATACTTAAATCTGAACGTTCAATCATCTTACTCGTACCTATAATTAAATTACGTATAGACTCTTCAACTTGATCTTTTTCCAAACCTAATTCAGTACCTGCTTTAACATATTGTTCAAATACATGATATAAAAATGCAGGTCCGCTTCCAGTTATAGCTGTTACCTGATGTAAATGGTTTTCTGAAACTTCAATAACTGAACCAAATGCGTTAACTAATTCATTAACTTCATCTTTAGATTTAGGACCAAAATTGTTAGAGTAACTTATACCTGTTACAGAATGACCTACTTGGGCATTAGTATTAGGCATAATACGTGCTAAAGGATTATTAGTATTCAATTGTTCTCTAATATAATCTATTGATAATCCAGCCATAATAGAAATAAAACGGTTATTTTCTGTAATTGAATCTTTAATTCTCTCAGCTAAAGCTTCAAAATCATGAGGTTTAGTGCCTAAAAATACGTAATCTGCATCTTTAAGTAATGCTTCATCATCATAACTATAATTGACACCTAATTTGTCAGCAAAATCTTTTAAAGCTTTCTCGTTAGACTTATTAGTTAAATAAATGTCATTAGGATCTAAATTACTAGAGTTTATTATACCTGTAAAAATCGCTTGTGCCATATTACCAGCACCATAAAATACAAGTTTCATATACTTCACATCACCTTCATTTTAATTATAAAATAATGATACTTTAAGAATATAAATATATAGTAACATAAATTGTAAACGGTATATACGAAGGAGGGATTAAACATGATAGGACAACATTATATAGTTACAGGAGGAACAAGTGGACTGGGATTAGAAATTGTACATCAACTTATTAAAAGAGGTGCTAAAGTAACAATTCTTGCACGTAATATTGAAAAATTTCAGCAAATCAATTTTGGTTCTCAATCCTATTTGGTTAATGTTTTAAAATGTGATTTACAAAATCAAAATGATATTAGGGCTTTATCAAATAAAATGAAATCTCCAATTCATGGACTAGTGTATAGTTCTGGTTTAGTATACTTTAAATCTTTATCGGATCATACAACCGATGAAATCATAGAAACGTATAATATAAATATCATCAGCTTCAATTTACTTTTTAAAATACTAAAACCTCATCTAGTAGAACACGCACATATTATAGGTATTTCAAGCCAAGCTGCTTTTGTCACACAAGCGCATGCAGCACATTACGGTGCATCTAAAGCTGCTTTTAACCAAATTCTTAATGCTTTACGATTAGAAGAACCACATCTTCATGTGATGACTGTTAACCCAGGTCCAATCGATACACCTTTTCATCAAAAAGCTGATCCGTCATTATCTTATTTTAATCAATATCGCTCAATCATGATTAATTCGAAACAACTAGCTTCTAGAATAGTAGAAGGTATCATTTTAGAGAAAGAAGAAATTAACCAACCATCATGGATGCACAATATGTTAAAACTATATCAATTAGCTCCAAGATTTTTAGAGAAACATTTTTCTTCATTGTTTAAGAATAAAACGAATCACTAAGTAAATAGAATATAATTCATAAAAGAAAAAGAGCCATTAATCAATGTTATATGACATCAATTAATGGCTCAAACTATAATTAATTTATTTTAAATGTTGTGTATACTGTAAGTCTTTCACACGTTCTCTTGCAGCTTTAATTTGATCTAAGCTAACATCTTTATAGTAGTTCTTAACATTTTCTTCTAATTGTTCAACACTACTTGCACCAACAATGATTGAACCTAATGCATCATGAGAAGTTAAGTAATTAAATGAAAGGGCAGTAAGGTTACTTTCAATTTCTTTAATAGATGCAATTGTTTCTCCTAACTCATCATTTGTATAATCGAAAATACCATCAGCAAACTTTTTATCCAATGCATTATTACTATTAGATGTTAGTAATCCTTTAAATACAGGACCTCTAGCTAATACTTTAACTTGCTTTTCGTGAACATCATCTAATAGACTTTCGGGACGATTATCGATTAGATTAAATTGAGACATCAATGTTTCAATTTGACTATGTTTTAAGTAGTAGTCTATAACGTTAGGGCGAATAGAAGATATACCATATGCTCGAATGACACCTTCTTGTTTTAATTCATCAAATGCACTGATTGTCTCATCTAATGGATCGTCTATAGTACCACCATGTAATTGATATAAATCTAAATGATCTAATCCAAGACGTTGTAATGAACCTTTTACGCCTTCTTTAATATGCTTTTTAGATGGGTCCCAAGTGATATTACCATCCTCAGTGAGTCGATTTCCAACTTTTGTACCGATGACAATATCATCTCGATTTTGATATTGTTTCAATGCTTTGCCAACGATTTCCTCATTTATACCTTGATCATACATATCTGCAGTATCAAAATAAGTAATACCGTTTTCGATTGCACTTTCAATAATAGGTTGGGCATTTTTAAAATCAGTACCTAAACTCATACAACCTAAACCTAACTCAGAAATTTCTAAACCACTTTTCAAAATATTCTTTTGCATGTAGTTTCTCCTTTCGATACACTTTAACTAACGCATTAAGTTTATCAATTTATTAAAACATTTAAAAGGACCGTGATTATAAATGGAATTTAACGAAAAAACGATAGATAGAACTGTGATTTATAATGGTAAAATTATAGATTTAGAAATCCACGATGTTGAATTACCCGATGGACAAACATCTAAACGTGAATTGATTTATCATAACGGCGCAGTTGCAATATGTGCAGTTACTCCTGAAAATGAAGTATTACTTGTAAAACAATTTAGAAAACCAGTAGAAAAACCACTACTTGAAATACCTGCGGGTAAATTGGAAAAAGATGAAGAACGTGAAGAAGCAGCAAAAAGAGAACTTGAAGAAGAAACAGGATACATTGCTAAAGATTTACAGTATGTTACTGATATGTATGGTTCTCCTGGCTTTTCAAATGAGAAATTAACGATTTATTTTGCTGATAATTTAGAAGTAGGCGAAATGAATCTAGATGACGATGAATTCGTTGAAGTTCATAAATTCTCAATTGAAGAAGTGAGAAAAGCCTTGCAAAACGCTGAAATTGAAGATGCGAAAACAATTATCGCACTTCAGCATCTATTATTAAATTATAATCATTCTAAATAATAAAGGAATATCCTTGCGTTTTATTGAGAATACTGGTAATTTATATTGTGAATCATACTTTAGATTAAAATGATTATAATTCTTAGTAGAGGAGTGAGGCTTCCGTGGAAGAACGATTAAATCGCGTGAAGCAACAATTACAACAGTCTTCATATAAATTAACTCCACAACGTGAGGCTACTGTAAGAGTTCTAATAGAAAATGAGAAAGACCATTTAAGTGCCGAAGATGTATATTTAAAAGTTAAAGATAAATCTCCAGAAATAGGTTTAGCAACTGTATACCGTACCTTAGAATTATTAGCAGAATTAAAAGTTTTAGATAAAATCAATTTTGGTGATGGGGTTGCTCGTTTTGATTTACGTAAAGAGGGGGCTAAACATTTCCATCACCATTTAGTTTGTATGGAATGCGGTAAAGTAGAAGAAATTGAAGAAGACCTATTACCAGAAGTTGAAAATCGTGTTGAAAAAGAATTTAACTTCAAAATTTTAGATCACCGCTTAACTTTCCACGGTGTATGTTCAGATTGCCAAGCTAAAAAGCAATCCGAACAGAAATAATAAAGATTATTCTCACTATAGTTAATTACACAGCCAATAATACAATCATATTGTATTATTAACTGAGAAAGTCTTTATATCTCTAATGGTGAAGTAATTTAATTAAGAAGCCACCGCTTCAAAAGAGGTGCTTTATGATAGATACAATCATAGAAGAGTATTTAAAATTTATACAAATTGAAAAAGGATTAAGCGTAAATACAATTGGTGCTTATCGAAGAGATTTAAATAAATACAAAGAGTTTTTAGAACTACAAAAAATAACGAATATTGACTTTGTAGACCGACAAATAATTCAAGAATGCTTAGGTTATTTAATTGATCAAGGTCAATCTTCAAAATCTATTGCACGTTTCATCTCAACAATACGAAGTTTTCACCAATTTGCATTACGCGAAAAATATGCTGCAAAAGATCCTACAGTATTAATCGAAACGCCCAAATATGAGAAAAAATTACCAGACGTATTGGAAGTCGACGAAGTTATTCAATTATTAAATGCACCAGATTTAAATAAAAATAATGGCTACCGTGATCGCACAATGTTAGAACTACTTTATGCAACTGGTATGCGGGTATCTGAAGTGATACAAATTGAAATTGAAGACGTTAATTTAATGATGGGCTTTGTAAGAGTATTTGGTAAAGGTGATAAAGAGCGTATTGTTCCTTTAGGTGATACAGTTATAGATTATTTAACGACTTATATCGAAACAGTTAGACCTCAATTATTAAAACAAACTGTAACGAATGTTTTATTTTTAAATATGCATGGGAAACCATTATCAAGACAAGGTATTTGGAAAATGATTAAACAAAATGGTCTTAAAGCTAATATCAACAAAACACTAACACCACATACATTAAGACATTCATTTGCTACTCATTTACTTGAAAATGGTGCTGATTTACGTGCAGTACAAGAGATGCTCGGACATTCAGATATTTCAACAACTCAGTTATATACACATGTTTCAAAATCTCAAGTCAGAAAAATATATAATCAATATCATCCTAGAGCATAGTTATTATATTATAAAAGGCCAGTAATAATAGGGTAAATACACCTATATTACTGGTCTTTCTTATTATTAATATCTTTTATTTTATAATGTCTTTCTTCTAATGCCGCTTGTCTAGCTAATTCTACTTCACTACGGTCTCTCAACAAATGATGATGAACAATGTTTTCATTTTTTACAGGTGTGGACATAAAGTAATAATCTGGAAATGTTAATTCTAATTGATTTAACATTTGAATATTTATTGGTAACTGGATAGGTATAAATGGTAATTGTTGTTCAACTCTATCTATTTGCATTTCAAGCAATTGAATATACATGGCAATGTCTAAATGAAGTGTCATTTGATCTTTTCGTGAATCATAAGTAATCACTTGCTTTGCTTTATTAAAAGATTTTATTGCGCCTTTGAAATTACGTCTTCTATAGTGATAGCATGCTGTCGCACATAAGATTAAACTCACAACAGCATCTTGTTTACTGTAATCATTATTTTCTTTCCACGCTTCTTCCAAAATATCATGGCATAAAAAATAATGTTGATTTTTATGAAACTGATAATAAAACTGAATTAATGCTTGTTCCATCTGATTTTCACCTTAATTTTAAAAGTTATATAAATTCATGCTATAATATTTTAGTGAAATATGCACATAAGTTGCAACATGAGGTAGATACTATGTATGAAGTAAAACTGGACGCATTTAATGGTCCTCTAGATTTGTTATTACATTTAATTCAAAAATTTGAAATAGATATTTATGATATACCTATGAAATCTTTAACAGAACAATACATGCAGTATGTTCACGCTATGAATCAATTAGAAATTAACGTTGCTAGCGAATACTTGGTTATGGCTTCTGAATTATTAATGATAAAAAGTAAATTATTATTACCACAATCAGAAGAAAATTTAGACTTAGATGAAGACCCTCGTGAAGATTTAGTAGGTAGGTTAATTGAATACCAAAATTATAAAGAATACACTGAAATTCTAAATGACATGAAAGCAGAACGTGATTATTATTATACAAAACATCCAACTGATTTATCACATTTGGAAACAGATGAATCATGGGATCCATCTAATACAATTGACTTAACCGAATTAATAGTCGCTTATCAACGTGTTAAAAATCGTGTTGAAATTAATAAACCTCATTCAGTAGAAATCAGAAAAGAAACATTTACAATTCAACAAGCTACACATCAAGTAACTGATAGATTAAAGAACAATGCATCATTTAATTTCTTTAGTCTATTTACATTTACAGAACCAATCGAACAAGTGGTCACACACTTTTTAGCAATTTTAGAAATGTCTAAATCAGGTATAATTAATATTGAACAACACCATAATTTTGATGATATTAACATTTTAAGAGGAGTGAATTACAGCGTTGAATAAGCACGGCATATTAGAAGCTTTGTTATATACCTCTGGTGATGAAGGACTAGAAGTTAAACAGTTGCTCGAAATATTAGAAGTAAATGAAGATGAATTAAAAAAGTTAATCGATACTTATGAGTCAAATGGTCTCATCATTCAACAATTTGGAACAACTTGTGTTCTTACTACTAAGAAAGAAGCGGCAAATTACATCGAAGCACTCATAGAGCAGAAGTCTAAAATGAAATTATCTCAAGCAGCGATGGAAACTTTATCTATCATTGCTTATAATCAACCACTAACTAGAAGCGATATTGAAATGATTAGAGGTATCAATTCTGATGGCGCTGTTAAAACACTTATTGCAAGAGGTCTAGTTGAAGCAAAAGAAGTCCAAAATTCACGTAGTCAACAATTAATTACAACAGATCTATTTTTAAATGTATTTGGTATAGAAAAATTAGAAGATTTACCAACCACTCAAGAAGATGACGAAGAAATGGACGCATTCTTTAGTAACTTGGTAAATCAAAAAGGAGATACAAATGAGTAAAGAATTAGAAAGATTACAAAAAAGAATTGCAAGTAGTGGTTATACGTCACGCCGTAAAGCAGAAACACTAATTACAGACGGCAAAGTTAAAGTAAATGGTCAAGTTGTTACTGAATTAGGAACTAAAGTTTCAAGTTCTGACACTGTAGAAGTTGAAGGGATTAAATTAGAACAAGAAGATAAACTTTATATTTTATTTAATAAACCAGCTCAAGTTATTACGAGTGTATCTGACGATCGTGGTCGTAAAGTTGTTACTGATTACTTTAAAGATATCGAAACACGTATATACCCAGTTGGTAGATTAGATTACGATACATCTGGTGTATTATTGTTAACTAATGATGGTGAATTTACTAATTTAATGACACACCCTAGATACCATATTAAAAAGAAATATGTAGCTAAACTTAAAGGTTATTTGATGCGTGAAGAAGTGAAAGCTTTAGAAAAAGGTATTGAACTTGAAGATGGGTTTACACAACCAGCTCAAGTTAAAGTTAAAAATCAAGATAAAGACAAGAATACTACATTAGTGGAAATAACAATAAGTGAAGGTAGAAATAGACAAGTACGTCGTATGTTTGAACATTTCGGCCATCAAGTTAGTAAATTAACTCGTATCCAGTTTGGACCGTTAGATTTAAAAGGGTTAAATGCTGGTGAAGGGCGAGTACTTACACCACATGAAGTTAAAACTATTAGACATTTAGCTGAAAATGGTAATGTATAAGATAGTAGAGATTAATGTTTGAGATTTTTTTCACAAAGTTATTTTAAATACTAACTTAAATATTATTTCATATGCTATAATAACAAATGAAATGAACAGCATGTGTGGGAGGTAAATTAGTATTATGACGAATGAAATACTTATCGTTGACGACGAAGACAGAATCAGAAGATTACTAAAGCTTTATTTAGAAAGAGAATCTTTTGAAACACATGAAGCAAGTAATGGTAAAGAAGCTTTACAACTTGCAATGGAAAATGATTATACGTGCATTCTTCTAGATTTAATGTTACCGGAATTGGACGGTATCGAAGTAGCCACTCAATTACGTGAGCATAAAGATACTCCTATCATAATGCTTACTGCTAAAGGTGAAGAAACAAATCGTGTTGAAGGATTTGAGTCAGGTGCCGACGACTATATTGTAAAACCATTCTCACCAAGAGAAGTGGTATTAAGAGTCAAAGCGTTATTAAGAAGAACACAATCAACAACACCTGAGAAAAGTGAACCTCATGCAAGAGATGTAATTGAATTTAATCATTTAATTATAGATAACGATGCACATAGAGTATTAGCTGATAATGAACAGGTAAATTTAACGCCAAAAGAATACGAACTTTTAATTTATTTAGCAAAAACACCTAACAAAGTTTTTGAAAGAGAACAATTATTAAAAGAAGTTTGGCACTATGAATTCTATGGCGATTTGCGTACAGTAGATACGCATGTTAAAAGATTGAGAGAAAAACTTAACAAAGTATCAAGTGACGCAGCTCATATGATACAAACGGTTTGGGGAGTCGGCTACAAATTTGAGGTAAATGCTAACGATGAACCGGCTAAATAGTGTAGTAATAAAACTGTGGTTAACTATAATCTTTATAGTAACGACAGTTTTAATTTTATTAAGTGCCGCGCTCATTACGTTTATTCAATATTATTATACTCAAGAAGCTGAAGACTCAATTAAAGAAGACGCCAAACGAATTAGTCATTTAGTAGAAAGCTCTCAAAATCAAAATATAGCCATTAAAAATAGTCAAACGCTAATAGATAATCCAGGTGGTTTAATTATTATGAAAAATAATAACACTGCCTATCAACAAACAACGTCATCATCAAAGCAATCCATGCTTAAAGAAATTAAAAGTAATAAAGAATTTATTAATGTATTTGAACATGGTGAACCATTAACACGTAATGTCACTGTTAATGAAAAGGGTAAATCTCATCCTTATATACTTGTTGGTTATCCAATGAAAGCTCAAGATGGTAGTGATTCAAACTATAGTGGTGTATTCATTTTTAAAGATTTAAAATCCATTGAGGATACAAATAATGCGATTACTATCATTATATTAATAACAGCAATTATATTCTTAGCGGTGAGTACTGTTTTTGCATTTTTCTTATCATCACGAATCACAAAACCTTTACGTCAACTTAGAAATCAAGCTCAAAAAGTATCGCAAGGTGATTATTCACAAATTACATCTGTTACTACAAAAGACGAAATTGGTGAATTGTCTCGTGCATTTAATAACATGAGTTTTGAAATTCAAGAGCATGTTGAAGCATTATCAACATCTAAGAATATACGTGATAGTTTAATTAATTCAATGGTTGAAGGTGTAATAGGTATTAATGAGCAAAAGGAAATCATTATATCTAATAAAATGGCAGACCAAGTCTTCCATAACTTAGATGAATGTGCTGTTGAATCAATAGAACAACAAATTGAACAAACCTTTAATACAAAAGAAACACAATTCCAAGAATTGGAAGCTAATACAAGATACTACGTCGTTATTATGAGCTATATTGATAGAATCCAAAATGATGGAAGAAGCGGTATTGTAGCGATTATTCGTGATATGACAAATGAACATAATTTAGATCAAATGAAAAAAGATTTCATAGCTAATGTATCTCACGAATTACGTACTCCAATAGCGCTATTACAAGGATATACTGAATCTATTGTAGATGGTATAGTGACAGAACCTGACGAGATTCATGAATCCTTAGCTATTGTTCTAGATGAATCTAAACGATTAAATCGATTAGTAAACGAATTATTAAATGTTGCACGTATGGATGCAGAAGGCTTATCAGTAGAAAAAGAAATACAACCTATTTCAGATTTATTAAATAAGATGAATATGAAATACCGCCAACAAGCTACTGATTTAGAATTAAACATGTATTTCGATGTGAACAATGATAATTTATGGAGCTATGATATGGATAGAATGGATCAAGTGTTAACTAACTTGATAGATAATGCGTCAAGATATACTCAACCTGGCGACACTATATCAGTTACTACAGATGAAAATGACACTCAAGATATTTTACGCATTCAAGATACAGGTACTGGTATAGCTCCAGAACATTTACAACAAGTATTTGACCGCTTTTATAAAGTAGACGCCTCAAGAAAAAGAGGTAAACAAGGTACTGGATTAGGACTATTTATATGTAAAATGATCATTGAGGAGCATGGTGGTTCTATAGAAGTAGAAAGCCAACTAGGAGAAGGTACTACATTTATTATTAAATTACCTAAAATTGATCAGTCCAAAATATAATTAACAAGCTAAAAGCACTAAGGTGATTAACATGAAATCATCTTAGTGCTTTTTTGAGTGCGATATTAAAAATGTATAACTTGGATTTCAAACTTAAATTACTAATACAAACTATTAGAAATCCATATCAATTTATTTAGTGTCACTATTAGGAATGATATCAACACTCTAACAAGCAAACGCATTGTGCATTACAGAGTTATCATGTATGATATATTTAAATAAAAAAATAATATTCAATTCATCTTCGGGGTCGGGTGTAATTCCCAACCGGCAGTAAATAAAGCCTGCGACGCAAGAAGAACACTATGTATAAATATAAGCGTTTTTCTTGCTTGATTCAGTGAGATTCTGAAGCCGACAGTATAGTCTGGATGGGAGAAGATGGAGGTTTTTTGTTGTGCAAATTTCCTCCTTTTCTAGCAAGATGAATGAAAGGAGAAAATTTAATATGCAACAAAACCAAAACAGACGTTTAATTACAATAAGTATGTTAAGTGCAGTGGCATTTGTATTAACTTTCATTAAATTTCCATTGCCATTTTTACCACCATACTTAACTTTAGATTTTAGTGATGTACCTACATTGCTAGCTACATTTTTATTAGGGCCAGTAGCTGGTATAATTGTAGCTTTTATTAAGAACTTACTTAACTTTTTCTTTAACATGGGAGATCCAGTTGGGCCAGTTGCCAACTTCCTTGCAATTACAAGTTTCCTATTAACTGCTTACTATATTTATAAAAATAAACGTAGTAATCAATCTTTAACAATGGGACTTATTGTCGGTACAATTGTTATGACAATCGTGTTAAGTATCTTAAATTATTTCGTTTTACTACCACTTTACGGTATGATATTTAACTTAACAGACATTGTCCATAACCTAAAAGTAATTATCGTATCTGGTGTTATTCCTTTCAATATTATTAAAGGAATTGTTATCTCACTGATATTCTTCTTCATATATAACAGGGTTAAAAATAATATACATTTATAATATAAAAATATAGGGCAGTATTAATGTGCTGACTCCCAAAGGAACAGTACTAGTTGAAGACTAAATAAATTCTTACAGATTTATCTGTATAGAATTATAGGCTGAAACTGTACCTTGGAAAAATATGTACATATAAAGCTGCCTGCAAAGTCAATAACTTTGTCGACGATCTAAAAAATCTCCCTTCACAAAATGTGATAGGGAGATTTAAATATTTATTATTCAAATTTAAGCGCGTCACCATCGAACGGCTCTTCTTCAATTTTAATAGAGTCAGTAGGACAACCTTCTAGTGCATCTTCCATATCTTCATATAACTCTTCAGGCACTTCTGCAGTACCTTGGTTATCATCAAGGATTACGTATGCTATACCTTCGTCATCATAATCATAGATATCTGGAGCTGCTGCACCACATGCACCACATGCAATACAAGTATCCATATCAACGATTGTATATTTAGCCAATTTCATTCGCCTCCTTTGAAAAAAATGCTACACTAGTAATTACAATACTACTATTGTAGACATCGATAGTCTAATTTTCAATATATTCGTTTTATAGAGTGAGGGTTCATTTTGTATCAAATTATCAAACATGCTTATCAACATGCATTCAACTACAAAACAAATAAAAGTATATATAATATTTTGATGGGAAAGAAATCTCATCAAACATTTTTCGACGCTTGTAGTCAACAACTTTTGTCATTATATCATAGTTTACCCCGATTAAAATATCCGTCTTTTGAGCGATATTTAAATGAACTAGATAATTATGATGCTTTATACGAAATTAAAATGCATCCTAGATTTACTTATGACAGTCTTATTAAGACATTTAATTGTATACAGTTACTGATTCAAACAGTTTCCCAAAGTCAACATCACGCATATAAATTTGTCCCTGTTGCTCAACAAACATACATACAACAACGTGTTAAAGATATATACAAACTAATCAGAGAACAGCAGCTAGAAACACAAGTTTATAACGAAATTCATCAACTATTTGATAAATTAGCAAGTAAAAATTACCATATTTATTTGCATTATTATTTACAAGGCTATGAAGAGCCTATGTATACTAGACAACAAGTAAGTTTAATAGAATCCATAAGCCAAGAAGAATTATTTGAATTGGAAATGAATCAATTAGTAAACCTGATGTATGAACTAGAAAATAATAACGATTATCCCACACTACATCAGACAATTATTTTACCTACATTACTAAACAAAACAAAAATGACATACAGACAAATACAACAAGGTCAATCACCCCAAGAAATTGCAACTATTCAAAACGTTAAAATTAACACTATAGAAGACCACTTATTAGAATTATTTATAAAAGGATATATGCACGATTATGAAACATTTATTGATTTATATGAAAAAGACATTTTTATAAATTACTATAGCTCAAATATAGGATTGAAACTTCGAGAATATAAACAACAATTCTCTAAACTATCGTACTTTCAAATTAAATTGATGATTGTTGGTATAGAAAGAGGTGACATAGTTGCTACAAGAGAAGCTTAAACAATGGTTTGGATTTGATTCATTTAAACCCGGACAAGAAGAAATAATAACTAGTGTTTTAAATCAACAACATACACTTGGCATATTGCCAACAGGCAGCGGTAAAAGCTTATGTTATCAACTACCTACATATATTTTAGAAAAACCTACACTTGTTATTTCACCTCTAATTTCATTAATGGATGATCAAGTTATGCAAATGATATTAAATGGAGAACATGCCGTTAGTTGTATACACTCAGGTATGGATGAAAATGAAAAACGACAAAATTTTAAAAAGATTAATCAAAGTAAATTTATATACCTTAGTCCGGAATTTATTTTACAACCTCAAAACTTCAAACTGATTGCAAATATTGATTTTGGTTTAATCGTTCTCGATGAAGCCCATTGTTTATCAGAATGGGGCTATGATTTCAGACCACATTATGCTCTAATTGGAAAAATCACTTCTCATTTTAAATCATCAACAATTCTAGCTTTAACAGCCACAGCACCACCACATTTAGAAAATGATTTAAAAGAAATATTACATGTTAATCTTCATACAGTTAAAACAAGTATGAATCGTCTAAACATCTCTTTAAGACATATGAATTTTGCATCTGACGAAGAAAAAATAAATTGGCTTTTACCACAACTTACGTCTACCGGACCCACAATCATATATGTGTCATCTAAAAAAATGTGCTTAACTTTAGCTAATCTAATATATGATTCTGGTTTTTTAACTGGTATTTATCATGGAGATTTAAGTTATCAAGAGAGACATACTGTTCAACAACAATTTTTAAATAATGATATACCCGTTATTGTCGCAACAAGCGCATTTGGCATGGGTATAAATAAAAAAGACATAAGAACAGTGATACATTTCCATTTATCTTCAAGTCCATCTAATTATCTACAAGAAATTGGACGAGCGGGTCGAGATGGTCGTCAAAGCCAAGCTATAAGTCTATATCAACCTGACGATGCATATATATTAGAAACTATTTTATTTGCAGATAGAATTACGCCCGAAGATATTAATCAATTTGAACTAGGTCAATTTATACCTCCGGAGAAAGAAACTATTTTGTCCATATTGTACAATCAATATACTATTGCTAAACTTCATTATATTTTTGATCAATCTTATAAACGAAAGAAATTAGGATATAGTAGAATGTTAGGTTATAAACAATTAGATCAATGTCGTCGTAAATATTTATTAGAATTTTTTAATGAACAACCAGAAATCCCAAATCAATGTTGTGATAATGATACAGAACTATCTGAAATTAAAGTCATTAACCGTAAAAAGGTAAAACGTAAGCTAAATTATAAAGAAAAGCTTCAAAATTTATTAGAGCTATAGATTTCATTTTGCTTAACGAAATATTCAAGCTATAATTAATCTATGAACAATTCTTTAATACCTTTAAAAATTCTTGATTAACATACATAATCATTTATTTTGTGGGTATAGTTTATGTATCAAAACAAAATTAAAATAGAGAGGATGATGAATGTGTCTAATAATAACTTCAAAGATGATTTTGAAAAGAATCGTCAATCTATAGACTCAGAAGATCATAAAGAACAGACATCTTCAAACGAACATCATGAAGACAAACCAACAGACAAAGTAGAAGAAAAAGCGAATCAACAATTCCCACCAAGAAATGCGCAGAGACGTAAACGTCGTAGAGATGTCGCTACAAATAATAATCGTCAATCTGAATCACAAACTAGTTCTAACCAAGATGGCTCATTAGATGATAGATTCGATGATACATCATTACATAACGGAGACAACAAAAACTATGATGCTTCATCTAAGGATGTTTCAAGCAAATCACAAGAGCATCAAACAGTAAATAATGATCACAGACAAGAAACAACACATGACAATACTTCAAACCACGAATCTGACAAAGACTCTCGACAAGACGAAACATTAAAACGTAGTCATAAAGATGAAGACACTCGTCATGAAGATGTTGACCATCAAGATAAAAAAGATAATAAAGGTAAAAAAGCAGCTGCAACAGGCGCTGGGGTTGCTGGCGCTGCAGGTGCTGCCGGACTAGCTAAACATCATCACGATAAAAATGATAAGCATACTGACAAACACGATTCAAAACACGATGATAAGCATCTAAATAGTGATAGCCATGATACAACAAATGATAAACAACATGACGATAACTTAAAAGATCATGACAATGATCAACGTGGTCACAAAGATGAAGATACTCGTCATGAAGATGCTGACCGTCAAGATAAGAAAGATAACAAAGGTAAAAAAGCTGCCGCTACAGGCGCAGGAGTTGCTGGAGCTGCAGGTGCAGCCGGATTAGCTAAACATCATCACGATAAAAATGATAAGCATGCTGACAAACATGATTCAAAACACGATGATAAGCATGATGACAAACACGATCATAAAGATGATAACAACGAACCTAAAAAAGATAACGAAAAATCAGGCAAAGGTAAAAAAGCGGCTGCAGTAGGAGCAGGTGCTGCTGGGGCTGCAGGTGCCGCTGGGTTAGCTAAACATCATCATGATAAAAATGAAGCAAAAGATCATGACCATGATAACAATCATAATGATGATCATGACCATGATGATAATAATCATGGTAAGAAAAAGGGCGGCTTCATGAAGATCATCTTACCAATTATCGCTGCTGTATTAATTTTAGGTGCTATAGCTATTTTTGCTGGTATGGCTTTAAATAACCACAACAATAGTGGAAATAATGATAATAAAGTAGCTAATGAAGACAGCAAAGACGGCATGAAAAATAATGATACAAGCAAAGACAAAGATAGCAAAAAAGATAAAGATAGCTCTAAAGACAAAGATAAATCAAGTGATTCTGATAAAGATAAAGCAACATCAAATGATTCTTCAAATAGTAATTCAGCATCTGATTCAGATTCAGACGACAATGGCTCAAGTAGTAATAGCTCAAATGATGATAGTAATAGTGCTAATTCTCAAGCTACAAATAGTCAAAATAGCAGCAATAACCAAAATGGCCAAAGTCAAAATTCTCAACAAAACGGTCAACAATCAAATAATAGTCAAAGCAGTAATAGCCAACAAGGTAAACAAACACATACTGTTAATGGTAAAGAAAACTTATACAGAATTGCAATTCAATATTATGGCAGTGGTTCACCAGCCAATGTTCAAAAAATTAGACAAGCAAATGGTATAAGTGGTAATGATATCCATGATGGTCAAACATTAGTAATACCATAGGTTTTATTTATAACCATTTATAGACTGTGAGTAATGTTAAATCATTGCTCACAGTTTTTTTATTTATCCAAAATCATTTATTTTCCATTTCTTAAAACGTCACTAAAATTATAAATTTTTCTTAATCAAGGACTTCGCGTAAATAGATCATAACTGATATAATAGTTTGGTGATTAAAGGAGGCCGTATGACATGCAAAAAATAGAAAGTATCATCATTGGTGGTGGACCTTGTGGCTTAAGTGCAGCCATTGAACAAAAGAAAAAAGGTATTGAAACATTAGTTATTGAAAAAGGTAATGTTGTTGAAGCTATTTACAATTATCCAACACATCAAACTTTCTTTTCTTCAAGCGATAAATTATCAATTGGCGATGTACCATTCATCGTTGAACAAAGTAAACCACATAGAAACCAAGCATTAGTATACTATCGTGAAGTAGTTAAACATCATCAATTAAATATCAATCCATTTGAAGAAGTATTAACTGTTAAAAAGATGAATAACCGATTTACAATTACAACTACTAAAGATGTTTACGAATGTAAATTTTTAACTGTAGCGACAGGATATTACGGTCAGCATAATACATTAGAAGTTGAAGGTGCTGATTTACCAAAAGTAAGTCATTATTTTAAAGAAGCACACCCTTATTTCGACCAAAATGTAGTCATTATAGGCGGTAAAAATTCTGCTGTAGATGCAGCCTTAGAATTGGAAAAAGCTGGCGCAAATGTCACTGTAATATATCGAGGAGATCGTTATCCTAAAGCAATTAAACCGTGGATTCTTCCTAATTTTGAATCACTAGTCAATCATGAAAAAATTACAATGGAATTTAATGCCAATGTAACTCAAATTACAGAGGATAAAGTAGTTTACGAAAAAGATGGTAACACTATTGAAATACCTAATGATTATGTATTTGCTATGATAGGTTATCACCCTGACTATGAATTCTTAAAATCTATCGGAATAGATATTAATACGAATGAATTCGGCACTGCACCCGTATATAACCGCGAAACATACGAAACAAATGTTGAAAACTGTTATATTGCCGGAGTAATTGCAGCAGGCAACGATGCCAATACTATCTTTATAGAAAATGGTAAATATCATGGTGGTTTAATAACACAAAGTATTCTTGCTAAAAAGCAAACACCTTTAGAATCATAAATAAATGGCGTAGATTGATAGTATCAAATCAATTCTACGCCATTATTTTTTATTTTACTCTTCAAAATATTGTCTAATATCGTGTCGTTCAAGTTCATTACTTAAACTCACTAATAATTTCAACCGTGCTTTAGGTCCATTCAACCCATTAGAAAATATTAACCCTTTGTCAGCAAGTTGATACCCGCCACCTTCATAGGCATAAACTGGACTTACAATGCCATTAAATGAGCGAGATACCATGACGATAGGAATATTCTTATCTATGCAGGCATTTAGTCCATCTAAACAAGTAGGTGGAAGATTACCTTGTCCCATAGCTTCGATTACTAAACCATCGATTTCTTGTGATGCATAAAATTTAAATATATCACTTGGCATATCCATGTATGATTTAACGAGTGGGACATTTAAGCCAGGATTTATATTATGATAACTTGTATGACTTAAAGGATGATGGTGATATTGTACATTATCTTTTGTTAGTACACCTAATGGGCCATGGTTAGGGCTTTGGAATGTATTTGTATTAGATGTATGTGTCTTAGTCACATTGCGTGCTGTATGTATTTCATCGTTAAATACGACCATAACACTCATACGACGAGATTTTGCAGAAGAGGCCACTCTAATCGCTGAAATAAAATTGTATAGACCATCAGAACCTATTTCATTGGAAGATCTCATAGCACCTGTAATGACAACTGGTTCCTCTATATCTAATAATAAATCTAAAAGGTATGCAGTTTCTTCAAGAGTATCTGTTCCATGAGTAATGACAAATCCGTCATATGAATTGTCTTTATCATGATGAGCTTCTACAATGATATCTCTTAATTGCTTCACATGTTGTATAGACATATGTGGAGATGGTACATTCATAGGATGAATCTCATCTACTTGTGCATATTGTTTAATGATATCTTGATGTTGTGAAATTGGATTTTCTTTATTTGTAATAACTCTATTAGAACTATCCTGTGACATGCTGATTGTGCCACCGGTATGAATAACAAGTAGACGTTTCATACTTTTCCTCCTATTAATAAAATACATATTTATGATAAAATATTATTCATCAAACAACAAGGTAGGTATTTCGATAATGAGTTTAATTAATATTGCTTTAGATGGTCCTGCAGCTGCAGGTAAAAGTACAATTGCTAAACAAGTTGCTAGTAAGCTTTCTATGATTTATGTAGATACTGGTGCTATGTATAGAGCAATTACATACAAATATATACGTACAAACCAAACAGAAGATTTTGAAGCACTGATTAAAAATACAACATTAGAATTAACTTATGACGAAACAAAAGGCCAACGTGTGATGCTTGATAATGAAGATGTAACAGATTATTTAAGAGAAAATGATGTTACTAACAACGTTTCATATGTCGCTTCAAAAGAACCAGTTAGATCATTTGCAGTTAAAAAGCAAAAAGACTTAGCTGCTAAAAAAGGTATTGTTATGGATGGAAGAGATATCGGTACAGTTGTACTTCCCAATGCCGAACTAAAAGTATATATGATTGCTTCTGTTGAGGAACGCGCTGAACGTCGTCAAAAAGAAAATGAATTACGTGGCATCGAATCAAACTTGGAAAAATTAAAAACTGAAATTGAACAACGAGATAACTATGACATGAATAGAGAGATTTCACCACTAAGAAAAGCTGATGATGCCGTTACATTAGATACAACAGGTAAATCTATTGAAACAGTAACTAACGAAATTTTAAAAATGGTGGATCAAATTAAATAATTAACTAAAAGCTATGTAAACGTTATAAGCAGAAACGTTTATATAGCTTTTATTATCCCTTATAATAGAATTAGATTGAATCTTAATATTAATAAACACTATAAATATACATCTTCAACTTTAAATTGAAATTTATTTAAAAAATTCACTTTTTAATTGCATCTACGAAATCAACATAAAGTTTCTTAAAGTGTAAAAGGGGAATTTCTTGACAATTCAGTCAGTTTGTAAGATGTTATACTTATGTAGTGTATAAGGAGGCAGACAAGATGACTGAAGAATTCAACGAATCAATGATTAAAGATATTAAAGAAGGTGACAAAGTCACTGGAGAAGTACAACAGGTTGAAGATAAACAAGTAGTTGTGCATATTAATGGTGGAAAATACAATGGTATAATCCCTATTAGCCAATTATCCACACATCATATTGAAAAACCTAATGAAGTAGTTAAAGAAGGCGATGAAATAGAAGCCTATGTAACGAAAATTGAATTTGATGAAGAAAATGATTCAGGTGCATATATTTTATCTAAAAGACAACTTGAAACTGAAAAATCATATGACTATTTACAAGAAAAACTTGATAACAATGAAATAATTGAAGCTAAAGTAACAGAAGTTGTGAAAGGTGGATTAGTTGTCGATGTAGGACAACGTGGTTTCGTACCTGCTTCATTAATTTCAACAGACTTTATCGAAGATTTCTCTGACTTTGAAGGACAAACAATCAAAATTAAAGTTGAAGAATTAGATCCTGAAAATAACCGTGTAATCTTAAGCCGTAAAGCTGTTGAACAAGCTGAAAATGACGTTAAAAAAGCATCATTATTAGAATCACTTAATGATGGAGACGTGATTGAAGGTACAGTTGCTCGCTTAACAAACTTTGGTGCTTTTGTTGATATTGGTGGTGTAGATGGATTAGTTCACGTTTCTGAATTATCACATCAACATGTTCAATCTCCAGAAGAGGTTGTTTCAGTTGGCGAAAAAGTGAAAGTAAAAGTAAAATCAGTTGATAAAGATACTGAACGTATTTCATTATCAATCAAAGATACTTTACCAACACCATTCGAACAAATTAAAGGTCAATTCCACGAAAATGACGTTATCGAAGGTACAGTTGTAAGATTAGCTAACTTCGGTGCATTCGTTGAAATTGCTCCTGGAGTACAAGGCTTAGTTCATATCTCAGAAATTGATCATAAGCACATTGGTACACCAGGTGAAGTATTAGAACCAGGTCAACAAGTTAGTGTTAAAATCTTAGGTATTGATGAAGACAATGAACGTGTATCATTATCTATCAAAGCTACTTTACCAAACGAAGATGTAGTTGAAAGCGATGCTTCTACAACACAATCTTATTTAAATAAAGATACTGAAGAAGATAACCCTACTTTAGGTGATGTCTTTGGTGATAAGTTTAAAGATCTTAAATTTTAATAAACGATAAATTACATTTACACTCCAATTAGAGTTATCTCTTTAATTGGAGTGTTTTTTTACATCTTCTCAAGTATTATTTAATATATTTAGTCGTTTGTTACAAACGTATTTTGAATCAGTGCTTGCATGTGATAAAATTATAGAGATTAAGAAAGAGAGGAAGTTAACAAATGACTAAACCTATAGTAGCAATTGTAGGCAAGCCTAATGTAGGGAAATCTACAATTTTTAATAGAGTAGTCGGCGAACGTGTTTCTATCGTTGAAGACACGCCTGGTGTAACCAGAGACCGAATCTATTCATCAGGTGAATGGTTAACTCATGAATTCAATATTATAGATACAGGTGGTATTGAAATTGGAGATGCACCATTCCAAACACAAATTAGAGCACAAGCAGAAGTAGCCATCGACGAAGCGGACGTTATCGTATTTATGGTTAATGTTAGAGAAGGATTAACACAAAGCGATGAAATGGTAGCACAAATGCTCTATAAAAGTAAAAAACCTGTCGTTCTCGCAGTAAACAAAGTAGATAACTTAGAAATGCGTAACGACATCTATGATTTTTATTCTTTAGGATTTGGAGAACCTTATCCAATTTCAGGTTCGCACGGTTTAGGTTTAGGTGATCTATTAGATGCCGTCGTTGAAAACTTTGGTGAAGAACAAGAAGACCCATACGATGATGATACAATTCGTTTATCAATTATTGGTCGCCCAAATGTAGGGAAATCTAGTTTAGTCAATGCCATTTTAGGTGAAGAACGTGTCATTGTTTCTAATGTTGCTGGTACTACAAGAGATGCTGTCGATACAGAATATTCATTCGACGGTCAAGATTACGTGTTAATAGATACAGCTGGAATGCGTAAAAAAGGTAAAGTATACGAATCTACAGAAAAGTATTCAGTCTTAAGAGCATTAAAAGCAATTGAACGTTCAAATGTCGTCTTAGTTGTTATCGATGCAGAACAAGGTATTATTGAACAAGATAAACGTGTCGCTGGATATGCGCATGAAGAAGGTAAAGCAATCGTCATTGTTGTTAATAAATGGGATACAGTAGAAAAAGACAGTAAAACGATGAAGAAATTTACAGAAGACGTTAGAAAAGAATTCCAATTCTTAGACTACGCACAAATTGCCTTTGTCTCAGCTAAAGAACAATTAAGATTGAAAACGTTATTCCCTTATATTAAAGAGGCAAGTGAAAATCATAAAAAACGTGTACAAAGTTCAACATTAAACGAAGTAGTGACTGATGCAATTTCAATGAATCCTACTCCAACAGATAAAGGTAGAAGACTAAATGTCTTTTATACAACACAAGTTGCGATTGAACCGCCAACATTTGTTGTATTTGTTAATGACGTTGAATTAATGCATTTTTCTTATAAACGTTATCTTGAAAATCAAATTAGACATGCCTTTGGATTTGAAGGTACACCTGTTCATATCATTCCAAGAAAAAGAAATTAAAACGGAGGGGAATATTAATATGACTAAAATATCAGTATTTGGTATGGGAAGTTTTGGTACAGCATTAGCCAATGTATTAGCACAAAATGGCCATGATGTACTAATGTGGGGTAAAAATGACGAAAACGTCGAAGAATTAAATACACATCATATGAATAAAAATTATTTAAAAGAAGCAAAACTAGATCCATCTATTAAAGCCAGTACAGATTTAAGCAAAGTTGTAGATTTTGCAGATATATATTTAATGGCTTTACCTACTAAAGCAATGAGAGAAGTTGCTAGTAAAATCGATGGATTACTAACTACTAAAAAGACTTTTATTCATGTTGCAAAAGGTATTGAAAATGGTACGTTCAAACGTGTATCTGAAATGTTGGAAGATTCAATCTCTCCTGAACACAATGCAGGTATTGGTGTATTATCAGGACCAAGTCACGCTGAAGAAGTTGTTATCAAACAACCTACAACTGTGGCAGCATCATCAAAAGATGAAGCAGTAAGCCAATTAATTCAAGATTTATTTATGAATGATTATTTAAGAGTATATACAAATAATGATTTAGTCGGAGTTGAGCTAGGTGGCGCGTTGAAAAACATCATTGCAGTAGCAAGTGGTATCGTAGCTGGAATGGGATTTGGTGATAATGCAAAAGCAGCTCTTATGACACGTGGTTTAGCTGAAATTAGTCGCTTAGGAGAAAAATTAGGTGCCGATCCTATGACATTCTTAGGTTTAGGTGGCATAGGTGACTTAATTGTAACTTGTACATCAACTCATTCTCGTAACTTTACATTAGGTTATAAATTAGGCCAAGGTAAAACAACAGATGAAGCACTTGAAGAAATGAAAATGGTAGTTGAAGGAATTTATACAACTAAATCTGTTTATTATTTAGCACAAGAAGTTAATGTTGATATGCCAATCACTACAGCATTA
Organism: Staphylococcus sp. URHA0057; assembly: GCF_000620265.1. Classification (NCBI taxonomy): domain Bacteria; kingdom Bacillati; phylum Bacillota; class Bacilli; order Caryophanales; family Staphylococcaceae; genus Staphylococcus; species Staphylococcus sp. URHA0057. The sequence goes on from NZ_JHVS01000001.1 coordinate 54,802, forward strand.
TACAAAGTGTTATTCGAGGATGTTCCTGTTAAAGAAAGTATTAAAGAATTAATGGGTAGAGACAAAAAATCAGAATAATAAAGTGTCATTTTACACTTTATTGATGTGTTTTCCAAAAAAATTAATTCTAATCGTATTATTTTAAGGTTTTTAATATAAATCGTTGCGGTGACAGTAATCAGTGTGTTAAAGTCTAACCATAATGATATAATGATATCATTATCAAACCTCAGGAGGTGAATTCATAATGAATAAAACTGATTTAATCAATGCAGTTGCAGAACAAGCTGATTTAACTAAAAAAGAAGCTGGTTCAGCAGTAGACGCTGTTTTTGAATCTATCCAAAACTCACTTGCTAAAGGTGAAAAGGTACAATTAATCGGTTTCGGTAATTTTGAAGTACGTGAGCGTGCTGCTCGTAAAGGCCGTAACCCTCAAACAGGTAAAGAAATCGACATTCCTGCAAGTAAAGTTCCAGCATTCAAAGCTGGTAAAGCATTAAAAGATGCAGTAAAATAATTTTACTTAAAAAAGCCCTTCGAGGGCTTTTTTCTTTTTGTATAAAATAAAAATTTAGTTCTCTATCAAAAAGAGAAAAATTAATTAACTATTTAACATAACTCCAAATACATAATCATATAATACATAAAAAGCGTTACTTTTTACATAAGTATAAATTCTGTAATCTAATAAAGATGAGAAGGGACTCTAATATTTAATTTTTTGATATATAATGTTAGTATAAATAGTGATAATATCGTGAGGTGTGAACATGGAAACTACTGTAAGCAAATTAAATATAGATATTAAGCAAAGGCTTAAGGGTATAGTTGATTATGAAACCATACAAATCAATGAAAAGTTGGGTCAATTTTTAGACACATGCTCACTACCTGAAAAAGCAAAGTTAGCTTGCCTCACAATCGACACTTCGATGAAACATCTAGATGACATATCTAACAATCGTTTATCAAAGCATTCTATTCTAGTTGGAGATTTATTAAGTGCACATTTCTATACTATACTAGCTGAAATAAATGATCCTGAATATCAACTAGCAATGAGTAAAGCTATTGTTGAAGTGAGCGAGCTTAAATCTTCACTACATCAACATGTATTAACTGATGAAGAAGCGAGTGACGCAATTTTTAAAATTGAAACATTATTCCCATATATTACGTTAACTCATTTTAATAATGAAGGAAATGCAACTCAGATATATGACTTTTTATATGACGATGTACATGACTACTATCCATCATATTTAAAAAATTATAATAAAGAACGTGTTAATCTAATTATGAAAGACATCAAACAAACGCTAGATAAAAGAAGAGGTAATTAAAGATGGCTGAAAATAACGCAAAAAAAGAACAAGTTCATACAGTATTCCAAAATATTTCAAAAAAATACGATAGACTTAATAACATTATTAGTTTCGAACAACACAAAGTGTGGAGAAAACATGTTATGAAAGAAATGTCAGTCAAAAAAGGGAGTAAAGCCCTTGATGTATGTTGTGGTACTGCTGATTGGACAATCGCTTTAAGTAAAGCTGTAGGTCCTGAAGGAGAAGTAACTGGTATTGATTTCAGTGAAAACATGTTAGAAGTAGGAAAAGAAAAAACATCAAATATGGACAATATTAATTTAGTCCATGGAGATGCCATGAACTTACCATTTGATGATAATTCATTCGATTATGTCACAATCGGATTCGGCTTACGAAATGTACCAGACTATTTAGGCGCATTAAAAGAAATGAATCGTGTACTTAAACCAGGCGGTATGGTTGTATGCTTAGAAACGAGTCAACCAACATTACCTGTATTCAAACAAGTATATCGTTTATATTTTAAATTTGTGATGCCAATCTTTGGTAAATTATTCGCTAAATCAAAAGAAGAATATGAATGGTTACAACAATCTACTTTTGATTTTCCAGGTAAAGAAAAATTAAAACGATTATTTCAACAAGCAGGATTTAATAACATAAAAGTACGTAGCTTCACAGGTGGCGTTGCTGCAATGCACCTTGGCTATAAACAAAAATGATACGACCAAAGGTGATTAACGTGGCAAAGTTAAACATGAACAATGAAATAAAAAAAGTTGAAAAGCGTCTAGAACAATCAATTCATAGTAATGATAAAGTACTTGAAGAAGCCGCTTTTCATTTACTTTCTTCAGGTGGAAAACGTGTTAGACCAGCTTTCGTCATTCTTAGTAGCCAGTTCGGTAAAGAAGAAGGCGTTTCAGAAGATACGTATAAAGTGGCTGTAGCATTAGAACTCATTCATATGGCAACATTAGTCCATGATGATGTTATCGATAAAAGTGATAAACGACGTGGAAGACTTACAATTTCTAAGAAATGGGACCAAACAACAGCGATTATTACAGGGAACTTCTTACTTGCGTTAGGTTTACAACATTTATCAGAAATTAAAGACCAACGTGTTCATGAAATTTTATCTGAATCTATCGTGGACGTATGTCGTGGTGAATTATTCCAATTCCAAGATCAATTCAATAGCGAACAAACGATTACTAACTATTTAAGAAGAATTAACCGTAAAACTGCTTTACTAATTCAGTTAGCTACAGAAGTAGGTGCTATTACGTCTCAATCTGACAAAGAAACAATTAGAAAGTTAAAAATGATTGGTCATTACATCGGAATGAGTTTTCAAATTGTCGACGATATACTCGATTTTACTAGCACTGAAAAGAAATTAGGTAAGCCTGTAGGTAGCGATTTGATGAATGGTCACATCACATTGCCAGTTTTGCTTGAAATGAGAGATAATGCATCTTTCAAAGATATGATTGCTCACTTAGATAGAGACAGTAATAAAGAAGAATTTGAAAAATGTATAGATATTATACGCAATTCAAATAATATTCAAGTTTCAAAAGATATAAGTGAAAAATACTTGAATAAAGCGCTCAATCTAATTGATGAATTAGATGATAATCAAGCCCGAAACTTATTTAAAAAGTTAATTAAAAAAATGGGTTCTAGAAATGTGTAAATCATGTAAATCAGCTTGAAAGCGCTTTAATTAATTGGTAGTATATAAGTTAGCTACTTTATAATTAGCGGACAAGTTAATTTATACATACTTCAGAAGCTTGTTATTTTAAATTACAGGGGGACAACACAAAGTGGAACGTACATTTTTAATGATTAAACCAGATGCAGTACAAAGAAATCTTATCGGAGAAATAATTTCTCGTATTGAGAACAAAGGATTAAAACTTGTAGGTGGCAAATTAATGCAAGTACCACAAGAATTAGCTGAAAAGCATTATAGCGAACATGAAGGTAAACCTTTCTACAACAATTTAATTTCTTTCATTACTTCTGCACCAGTTTTTGCAATGGTTGTTGAAGGTGAAGATGCTGTAGCGGTTTCTCGTCATATCATCGGAAGCACAAACCCATCTGATGCTACTCCTGGATCTATTAGAGGAGATTTAGGTTTAACAGTTGGTAGAAATATCATTCATGGTTCTGATTCAGTGGAATCTGCTCAAAGAGAAATTAGTTTATGGTTTAATGATGAAGAAGTAAATAGTTATGAATCTCCTAGAGATGCTTGGTTATACGAATAAAAAAATAAAATTTAAAAAGTAATTCATTTTATCCATAGAGCCTGAGACATAAATCAATGTCTCGGGCTTCAATTATATATTAGCAGTTGTTGCATTAGTTATAACTTATTGAATACCTTAACTAAAACTAATGCATAAGTACCACTAACCTAATTTAGGGATTGGTACTTTATCACTTTTTTATTTGGTTGGTTAACGAAATAATATGTAAGTATTTATAATTCAATCAAAACTTGTTCAAAATAATATCATCTGTGATCAATCAATTAATTCCATTTAGAAATAACTCTTAAACTCATATTTTTGATTTGTAATAAAAATGACGGTAGCTCGATAAACTTATATTGATTTATTGATTGTGATATTATTAAACACATATAATAATTCATAAAAGAACTAAAGAGAAAGGAGTGTGCTTTAGTGAGATATTTAACTTCAGGAGAATCACATGGCCCACAACTAACAGTAATAATTGAAGGTGTTCCAGCTAATTTAGAAATTAAAGCTGAAGATATTAATAAAGAAATGTTTAAACGACAAGGCGGATATGGTAGAGGTCGTCGTATGCAAATTGAAAAAGACGCTATCGAGATTGTTTCAGGTGTAAGAAATGGCTATACACTAGGTAGTCCGATTACATTAGTCGTTACGAACGATGATTTTACTCATTGGAGAAATATCATGGGTATTAAACCGATTAGTGAAGAAGAACGAAAAAATATGAAACGTACTATTTCTAAACCAAGACCAGGACATGCTGATCTTGTTGGCGGAATGAAATATAACCATAGAGATTTACGCAACGTCTTAGAACGTTCTTCAGCTAGAGAAACAGCTGCTCGTGTAGCAGTAGGTGCTGTTTCTAAAATATTATTAGCTCAATTAGATATTCATATATATAGTAGAGTTGTAGAAATCGGTGGCATAAAAGATGAAGGCCTTTATGATGCAGAGACATTTAAATCTAATATCGATAAAAATGACGTTCGAGTTATTAATGAAGATATTGCTCAACAAATGAGAGATAAAATTGATGCAGCTAAAAAAGAAGGCGATTCAATAGGTGGCGTGGTTCAAGTAATGGCAGAAAACATGCCAGTAGGAATCGGAAGCTATGTTCATTATGATCGTAAACTAGATGGTCGTATAGCTCAAGGTGTAGTAAGTATTAATGCATTTAAAGGAGTTAGCTTTGGCGAAGGATTTAAAGCCGCTGAAAAGCCTGGTAGCGAAATTCAAGACGAAATTATGTATAACGAAACTCAAGGATACTATAGAGCTTCAAACCACTTAGGTGGATTTGAAGGTGGTATGTCAAACGGAATGCCTATCATTGTTAATGGTGTAATGAAACCTATTCCTACATTATACAAACCATTAAACTCAGTAGATATCAACACAAAAGAAGATTTCAAAGCAACGATTGAACGCTCTGATAGTTGTGCTGTTCCAGCAGCAAGCGTTGTTTGCGAACATGCAGTCGCTTTTGAATTAGCTAAAGCATTATTAGAAGAATTCCAAGCTAATCACATTGACCAACTAAAAGCACAAATCGCAGAACGTCGACAGTTAAATATCGAATTCTAATCCTCATAAATCAGGTGAATAAATATGAAATTAAATACAACTTATCAAGATAATAATTATCCAATTATTGTTGAGCATGGTGCTATTAATCAACTACAAGATTTCACTCAATCTTATGATCAGTCATTTTTTATCATTGATGAAACAGTGTATCAACATTTCAAAGATAAAATAGATCACTTTATTAGTGTGAATCACGCTCATAAAATAATCATTCCATCGGGTGAACAAACGAAATCTTTTAATTACTTCCATGAAATTGCCGAACATATTTTAAGCTTTCAAATTACGAGAAATACAGCAATTATTGCTATTGGTGGAGGCGCAACAGGTGACTTTGCAGGATTTATAGCTGCAAGTGTATTAAGAGGCGTGTCATTTATACAAGTCCCAACAACTATCTTAGCCCATGATTCAAGTATTGGTGGTAAAGTTGGAATTAATTCTCAACATGGTAAAAACTTAATCGGTGCATTTTATCGACCTAAAGCTGTTATTTATGATTTAGATTTCTTAACAACATTACCTTATAGTGAAGTACTAAGTGGTTATGCAGAAGTCTATAAACATGCATTACTAAATGGTCAAGAAGACACTAGCAATATTGAACAACATTTTCCTAATAAAGAAGTATTAGCGTCATTAGATGATATTGAAACATATATTTATAAAGGTATCGAAACAAAGCTAAATATCGTTGTGAATGATGAAAAAGAGCAAGGTATTCGTAAGTTTTTAAATTTAGGGCATACATTTGGCCATGCTATTGAATATAAATATAAAATTCCACATGGTCATGCTGTGATGATAGGTATTGTTTATCAATTTATCGTGTCTAATCAAATATTAAAAACCACATATGATATTGATCATTATCTTAATTATTTAGACTCACTAGGATATCCAATTAACATTATAAAAGAGTTAGAATTCGATGATATTTATCAATATATGCTTTTAGATAAAAAGAATAACCAAGATGGCATTCAAATGGTTCTAATGAAATCATTAGGTCATGCAGTTGTAGAACACGTAAACAAATCTACACACTTAGCTGCATTTAACGAACTTCAATCAAAAATAAAGTAGGTGAATAAATGATGTCGATTACACAAACAATTGATATTAATGGTCCTTTAACAGGGAACATTGAGGTGCCTGGTGACAAATCCATCACGCACAGAGCAATTATGCTCGCATCATTAGCAACAGGACAAACAACTATATATAAACCATTATTAGGTGAAGATTGTAAAAGAACGATGGCCATCTTTGAACTTTTAGGTGTAACAATCACCGAAGAAGAAGATCGTATTATTGTTGATTCACCTGGTTATCAAAATTTTAAAACGCCACATCAAGTTCTGTATACAGGTAATTCAGGCACAACAACACGTTTATTAGCCGGATTGTTAAGTGGTGTTGGTCTGGAAAGTGTATTATCGGGAGATGTTTCAATCGGTAAACGTCCAATGGATAGAGTATTAAAACCATTACTAAAAATGAACGCACAAATTAGTGGCGTGGATGGTAATTACACACCCTTAATTATTAAGCCTTCAAACATTAAAGGCATGCAATATACTATGGAAGTAGCTAGTGCCCAAGTAAAAAGCGCTATATTATTTGCTAGTATCTTTTCTAAAGAATCTTCTAGCATCACAGAAATAGATGTTAGCCGTAATCATACAGAAACTATGTTTGAACATTTTAATATTCCTATTTCAGTTAATGATAAAACGATTACTACCAAACCATTAGCAGTACAACATATACAACCACGTGATTTTCATGTTCCAGGCGATATTTCTTCTGCTGCATTTTTCATCGTTGCAGCCTTAATCACACCTGGCAGTGATGTTACAATTCATAATGTTGGCATTAACCCAACTCGTTCAGGTATCATAGACATCGTTAAACAAATGGGTGGTCATATTGAACTTAGTGACATAACAGAAGAATCGGAACCGACTGCATCTTTACGTGTGCGTTATACACCAAATTTAAAACCCATTCAAATATATGGAGAACTTGTACCGAGAGCAATTGATGAATTACCCGTCATTGCATTACTTTGTACACAAGCGTCAGGTACGAGTGTGATTAAAGATGCAGAAGAATTAAAGGTTAAAGAAACAAACAGAATTGATACGACAGCAGATATGCTAAATCAATTAGGTTTTGAATTGCAACCAACAAATGATGGTCTTATAATCCATCCTTCTGAATTTAAAACTAGTGTCACAGTTGATAGTCAGACCGATCACCGTATAGGAATGATGTTAGCTGTTGCATCACTACTCAGCTCAGAACCTTTATCCATAGAACAATTTGATGCAGTTAATGTTTCATTTCCAGGTTTCTTACCAAAATTCAAGCTTTTAGAAAATGAGGGAAAATAGTAATGGAAGATATCTACAAATTAATAGACGATATCAATTTACAAAAATTAACAAATTTAGATACTCGTGTAAATGAAGTGCTGAGTTCAAATAACGATGATGCATTATTCATTTTAGGTGAAACACTTTACAACTTTGGTTTAACACCACAAGGTTTAGAAGTATTCCGAACGCTTTATCACAGATATCCAGACGAAAGTGAATTACTTATTTACTTTATTGAAGGGCTAATGTCAGAGAACCAAACTGACGAAGCGTTAGAGTATTTAAGTCAAGTTGAAGAATCTACAGAAAAATTAATGCTCGAAGCAGATTTATATCAACAAATTAATATGCTTGAAGTCGCTATCGATAAAATTCAAGCCGCGATTCAATTAGAACCTAATGATCCAATTCTACATTTCGCTTTAGCAGAATTACTATATTTCGATGGGCAATATTTACGTGCTAGCACTGAATATGAAACAGTACTTGAAACTGGTGAATATGAAGTCAATGGTATTAACTTATTCTCTAGACAAGCAGATTGTAGCTTACAAAGCGGAAATTATAGTGATGCTATTCGCCTATATGATGAAATTAATGAAACTGAGATGAATTCTGAAGATTATTTCAAAAAAGCAATTGCTTATGAAAAAAATGACATAACACAAGAAGCCATTAAAATAATGAAAACGTTATTAACGAAAGACCCTGATTTCTTACAAGGTTATTTCTATTTACAATCATTATACGAAAACGAAAAAAATTATCCGGATGCTATTGAAATTGGTAAAGAAGGATTACGTTTAAGTCAATTTTATAAAGAATTAATGGTTTCAACAGGTAGTATAGAAATTGAACATGGCGATGCGAATGAAGGTGTCACTTTATTAAAACAAGCACTAGAAGTAGATAATGCATATCATGAGCCATTATTGATTTTAAGTGATTTATATAGAAGTGAAGAAGATTATGAAGCACTTATCGACTTGCTCACATATGTAGATGAAGAAGATTTAGACCCTGTGTTTATGTGGCATTTAGCCTATGCCTACGGACAAGAAGAACGTGACAAAGAAGCACAACATTTCTTTGAATTAGCTTATCCAACTTTAAAAACACAATCTGAATTCTTAAGCGACTACTATTTCTATCTCGTAGAAATAGGGCAAAAAGAACAAGCTAAATCTATTCTTGATCAACTACTTGAAATGGATCCAAGCAATGAAACATGGCATGATGAAGCAATGCGTTTACAATCTTAAAAGGAATGGTACGAAATGAATAGCTCCCTTACAAAAATGAAACAAAGTTTTATCGAATATTTGCTATTCCATTATGAATTTAAATCTCGTATTTCAGTATGGGTATTAAATTATTTAAAAGCTAGTCCAAAAAAACTACAACGTATACATTTCGTCGAGGAAAAAATACAACAACATATGACATTACAAATTGCAGAAGTAAATTCAGATGCTTCTGCAATTCAATTTAACGACCATCAACAAGCACTCGTTAACACAAATGAAATTTTCGAAGTTATTGCAAATAACGATATGACTTTTGATATCCAATTGCATTTTTCTTCTGAACATCAACGTGAAAGTCGATTAGACGATTTAATTTTAGCGCAATTAATCCATTCGCCACATTATACATCGTATGTTCAAGATTTGTATTCAATCTCTATGAGTGATCGTAAACAAACAACCTTAATTGAAACACTTCAAGATAATATAGATTTAAGTCTACAGATGAAAGAACAAGAAAGATTTTACCAACTTACACAAATACTTAATATTTTAAAAGCTAAGAAAACTAAACATGATATCGGAGATAACAATAATGACTATTAAACAATACTGGGAAGTTTCATTATATTATCGACCGTTTTTAATATTTTTACTTGTATGTAATGCGATAGGTACAATATATGGCTATGACTGGTATAGTGGTCAGTTGTATATAACACCATCTTATTTTGTTCCTTTTGTTCCAGATAGCCCAACCGCTTCGTTATTTTTAACTATATCCATTGCATTATTGTTATTAAATAAATCATCATCCATAATTGAAGCTTTAGCATTCGTAACTTTAATAAAATATGGTGTTTGGGCAGTGATTATGAACTTGATTATGTTTGTAATAGATGGAGAGGTAACTATTAATGGATTAATGCTTTTGATATCACATGGCATTATGGCATTACAAGCATTTTACTTTTATCCTCGCTTTAAAATAACTATTTTGGGTTTTTTAATTTCATTAATTTGGGTGTTTTTAAACGATTATATGGACTATGTTAAAATGCAATTTCCTTATTATAAGTTTATTGCTTCCCATGTTATTGAAATTGGGGTATTATCTATTTGTCTAAGTATCATTTCGCTATTTTTATATTTATTTCTTAAACAAGTATTGAAAGTTAAATCATTTGATTAAAGTGCATTTTGACAGTAAAATATGATTAAAGGAGAGTGAGTTTATTGTCTTTAATATCAATGATTATTTATTTTGTAATATTAATGGTCATTCCAATGTGGGCTCAACATAAAGTTAAATCTAACTATGAAAAATACTCACAAGTTAGATCCACAAGTGGTAAGACTGGTCGTGAAGTAGCTGAAGAAATCCTACATGCAAACGGCATTTATGATGTCGATGTAGTTAAAGGTGATGGTTTCTTAACAGACCACTATGACCCAAATAAAAAAGTTGTTTGTTTATCTCCTGCAAACTACGATAGACCTTCTGTTGCTGGTACAGCCATTGCAGCCCACGAAGTTGGTCACGCAATTCAACACCAACAAGGTTATGTATTCTTGAGATTCAGATCAGCATTAGTACCTGTAGCTAACTTAGGTAGTTCATTAAGTTACATTGTTATTATGTTAGGTATTGTGTTAACTGCATTAGGTAGTGCCTTTGGATCTACTGCATTATGGATTGGTGCTGGATTAATGTCACTAGCAGTTTTATTCTCAATCGTGACATTACCCGTTGAATTTGATGCCAGTTCACGTGCAATGAAACAAATTACAGCATTGAATATCGTAAATGAGAAAGAGTACAAACACGCTAAAAAAGTATTATCAGCTGCAGCAATGACTTATGTTGCATCAACAGCAGTTGCATTAGCTGAATTAGCACGTATTATTTTAATCGCTAGATCAAGTGATTAATAACTATATGATTTAAATTTAGACACATCCACTGGTTGATATTGTCATACAGACATTATTAACCAGTTTTTTTTATGCTTTTTCATATTAATCATCATTAATCACCATCCCAATAAGCAATAAAAATAAATTACCAACCTTAAATTGCACTAAGAATGCATATCACTTTATTTTGATATATACTATATTAGAAATGCATTCAAAGGAGAGAATTTAATTGAAATCAATGACTCAAATGCAAAAAGAAGTAGATGATTATATTAGTCAATTTAAAGCAGGTTATTTTTCTCCCTTAGCTAATCTCGCTAGACTAACAGAAGAAGTTGGAGAACTTTCTCGAGAAATTAATCATCATTACGGTGAGAAGAAAAAGAAAGATACTGAAGAAGATAATACGATTAAAGCAGAGTTAGGCGATAACTTATTTGTATTACTATGTATTGCCAATTCATTAGGAATCGATATGACTGAAAGTTTTGATGAAACTATGCAAAAATTCAATACACGTGATTATAATCGATTCGAGAGAAAGTAACTATTTTATAAATTGATAATAGAAAGGATGGGACATAAATGAAGATAGGAATAACGTGTTACCCGTCCATGGGTGGCTCAGGTATCATTGCCACAGAATTAGGTATTAAAATGGCTGAGCGAGGTCATGAAGTTCATTTTATTACATCAAACATACCATTTAGAATCCGCAAACCATTACCTAATATCATTTTCCATCAAGTTGAAGTAAACCAATATGCCGTTTTCCAATATCCACCATATGATATTACGTTAAGTACTAAAATTTCAGAAGTGATAAAAGAGTATGACTTAGATATTTTACATATGCATTATGCTGTGCCACATGCGATTTGTGGTATTTTAGCAAAACAAATGTCAGGTAAAGATATTAAAATTATGACGACACTTCATGGTACTGATATAACAGTTCTTGGCTATGACCATTCACTTAAAGGTGCTATTAAATTCGGTATTGAAGAGAGCGATATCGTTACAAGTGTCAGTCATTCATTAGCAGAACAAACTAAAGAAATTATTCATACTGAAAAAGAAATCATACCTATATATAACTTCGTTAGAGAAAATGAATTTCCTACTCGTCATGACGAAAGCTTCAAATCTGATTATGGTATTGAACCACATGAAAAGGTATTGATTCATGTTTCTAACTTTAGATCAGTAAAACGAATTGATACAGTCATTGAAACATTTGCTAAAGTTCATCAACAAATCCCAAGTAAATTAATTTTACTAGGTGATGGCCCAGAACTCATTGATATGCGTCAAAAAACACGAGATCTTGGTGTAGAAGAGAATGTTCTCTTTTTAGGCAAGCAAGATAACGTTAGTGCATTCTATCAATTATCAGACTTAGTTTTATTATTAAGTGAAAAAGAGAGCTTTGGATTAACGCTTTTAGAAGCTATGAAAACAGGTGTCGTTCCTATTGGTTCAAATGCAGGTGGTATTAAAGAAGTCATTAAACACGGTGAAACTGGATTTATTGTCGATGTAGGTGACAGTGACAAAGCGGCTGAATATGCACTTAAACTATTACAAGACAATGAGCTTTATCAACAATTACAATCACAAATGTTATTAGATATAGAACAACGATTTGGCTCAGAATTGATTACAGATCAATATGAACATTATTACCGTCAAATGTTAAATAAAGGTGAGAACTTGCATGAGTAATGAACTATTTGAAAAAGCCAAACCCATATTAACTCAAATACAACAACAAGGATTTCAAGCTTATTTTGTAGGTGGCTCTGTAAGAGATTATCTCATGCATAGAGAAATTCACGATATAGATATTACTACAAGTGCAACACCAGATGAGATTGAATCCATTTTCAGCCATACTATCCCAGTAGGAAAAGAACATGGTACGATTAATGTAGTATTCAATCATGAAAATTATGAAGTAACAACATTTCGTGCTGAAGAGGAATATATTGATCACCGTCGCCCAAGTGATGTTCATTTCGTAAGAGATTTATACGAAGATGTTCAAAGACGTGATTTTACAATAAATGCAATTGCAATGGACACTGAGTATAAGACATTTGACTATTTTAATGGTGAAAGTGATATTCATCAAGCCATTATAAGAACAGTGGGTAATCCTTCTGAAAGATTTGCCGAAGATGCACTTCGTATATTAAGAGGTTTACGTTTTCAATCTCAGCTTAACTTTTCAATAGAAGATAACACGTTCCAAGCTATGGTAAATCAAATTGAAGATATCAAATATTTATCCATTGAACGTATTATCGTTGAACTCAAGAAATTAATCAGTGGTCAAAATGTTGCTACTAGCTATCATCATTTAATTCAATTAGATGCTTTTAAATATATTCCATATTTTGAAAAATTAGACATGCAAAATTTAATAATTGATGAACCTATGCAGTTTGATGTATGGATTGCTATACTTAATGCGAAAATGAATAATGAAGAACCATTATCAAAACTTAAAATAAGTAATAAAGAGCAATCACATATTAAGCATCTGGTTTCAATCATCAATCAATTACCGGAAGTCAATTCAAAATCAGATTTAACAATGATGGTGTATGATTATGATATTAATGATATTTTAACTATTATTAAGCATACGCCAACTCTTTCTAAAAATCACATTAAAACTGCAAGTCCACTGATTATAAATCAACAGACAATTAAAGATTCATATCAACAATTACCTATTAATCAACGACAACAACTAGCTATAAACGGGAATGATTTGATGCAACATTTAAATCAACAAGGTGGTCCTTGGGTCAAAGATGTCTTAAGAAAAGTAGAAGTTGCCGTCGTAACTAACAAAGTAAGCAATACGTATAATGAAATAATGAAATGGGTGGATAGTCATGTCAAAATATAGTCAAGATGTTGTAAGAATGCTATATGAACATCAACCTGAATATATTTCAGGTCAATACATAGCAGATCAACTTAATATTTCAAGAGCAGCTGTTAAAAAAGTCATTGATCAATTAAAATTAGATGGTTGTGATATTGAATCTATTAATCATAAAGGGCATTTACTAAAAACACTCCCAGATCATTGGTATAGTGGTATTGTTAATCCGATTATCGAGCAACGTGATTTATTTGATCAAATAGAAGTAATGAGTACAGTAGATTCAACACAATTAAAAGCGAAACAAGCGTTAGTAGGTAATCATGATACCTTTTTAATATTGAGTGATGAACAAACAAAAGGGCGAGGTCGCTTTAATCGAAATTGGGCTTCTAGTAAAGGCAAAGGTCTTTGGATGTCACTAGTACTTCGTCCTGATGTACCGTACGCAATGATTCCGAAATTCAATTTATTTATGGCATTAGGAATTAAAGATGCGATTCAACAATTTTCAACTGATGATGTTACGATTAAATGGCCTAATGATATATACATAGATGGCAAAAAAGTGTGTGGTTTCCTAACAGAAATGGTTGCCAATTACGATGCGATTGAAGCAATTATTTGTGGTATCGGTATTAATATGAATCATCAAGAAACTGATTTTGATGAAGAGATAAGACATAGAGCAACAAGTATGCGTATACATTCAGAATACGATTTTAATCGTTATGAATTTTTAGATATATTAATTAAAGAAATTGAAAAGCGATATAATCAATTCTTAAAAGTACCTTTTGAAGATATTCGTGAGGAATATATTGCAGCTACAAACATGTGGCAAAGACCATTACGTTTCACAGAAAATAATGAACAATTTATCGGTGAAGCCATTGATATTGATCATGATGGTTTCTTAATGGTTAAGGACAATCAAGGACAACTTAGAAGGTTAATTAGTGCAGATATAGAATTATAACAATGTAAACTAGGAGAGATAGCTATGGGAATAGCAACATATGCAGTTGTTGATTTAGAAACTACAGGTAATCAACTTGATTACGATGATATTATTCAAATCGGCATTACTTTCGTTCGACAAAACAAAATAATAGGCACATATCATTCAATGATTCGAACTGATTTAGAAATACCTCCGTTTATTCAAGCACTTACTTCAATTGAAGAGACAATGCTTGAACAAGCACCGTATTTCAAAGATATTGCTAATGATATTTATCAACAACTTAAAGACTGTGTATTCGTTGCTCATAATGTCGCGTTTGATTTAAACTTCATTAAAAAAGCATTTAAAAATTGCAATATCAAATACCGACCTAAACGTGTTATGGATACGTTAGAATTATTTAAAGTTGCCTTCCCAACAGATAAAAGCTATCAATTAAGTGAACTAGCCGAAGCACATAATATTCCTCTAACAAACGCACATAGAGCGGATGAAGATGCTACAACCACAGCTCACTTAATGATTAAAACCTTTGAAAAGTTTGAACAATTACCGCTTGATACATTGAAACAATTATATTATTTAAGTAAAGACTTAAAATATGATTTATATCACATTTTATTCGAAATGGTAAGACAACATAAATCCGCAACATTAGATCAACAATTTGGTCAATTTGAGCAAATTATTTATAAAAAGCAAGTAGATTTAAAAGGACCTGTGACTGAATTTAATGGCACATTAAAGACGCTATATAAAAAAGCAACTAAACAATTAGATCTAACATATCGACCACAACAACTTTATTTATCAGAAATTATTTTAGAACAACTTATGCATGGTGAAAAAGCCATGATAGAAGCACCACTTGGAAGTGGCAAGTCTCTAGCATACCTTTTAGCTGCGTTAATGTATAATATCGAAACTGGTCGACATGTTATGATTTCAACAAATACAAAGTTATTACAAAGTCAATTATTAGAAAAAGATATACCGGCTTTAAATAACGCACTCAATTTCAAAGTCAACGCAACACTTATTAAAAGTAAAAATGACTATATTTCACTTGGACTTATAAGCCAAATTTTAAAAGAAGAAACTAACAATTACGAAGTTAGTATACTTAAAATGCAATTATTGATTTGGATTACAGAAACGGATACAGGTGATATTCAAGAATTGAACTTAAAAGGCGGACAAAAAATGTATTTCGATCAGAAGATTGAAACTTATGTTCCAGTTCGTCATGATATTCATTACTATAATTACCTCAAACGCAATGCTCAAAATATCCAAATTGGCGTTACGAACCACGCTCATTTAATTCATTCTGATGCTGAAAATTCAATTTACCAGCTATTTGACGATTGTATTATTGATGAAGCACATCGCTTACCTGATTATGCACTTAATCAAGTTACAAATGAATTAAACTATGCAGATATTAAATATCAGTTAGGGCTTATCGGTAAAAATGAAAATGAAAAATTATTAAAAGCCATAGATCATTTAGAACAACAACGTATTTTAGAGAAATTAGATATAGCTCCAATAGATGTGTTTGGTCTGAAATCAAATATTAACGATATTCATGAACTTAATGAACAGTTGTTCAATAATATTTACAATATTGTACAAAACGCAGACGTATATGACGATGACATACACAAATATCATTATGTTTACGAATTTGACAATGATCAGATTATCAAAGATTTACATCGTTTAATACACAAATTAAACAAAACATTAGAAGTGTTTAATGGCATGAGTCACAAAACTATAAAGACTATGAGAAAGCAATTATTATACCTAAAAGAGCGTTTTAGACAAACAGAACAAAGTTTGAAAGATAATCATACAAGCTTTATTTCAATTAAAAATTTAAGCCAAAAATCAACGATTCGTTTACTTGTAAAAGATTATGCTGTTAAAGATATTTTGACACAACAAGTCTTAGATAAATTCAAATCCTTAACATTTATTTCAGGAACATTAACGTTTAATCAGTCGTTTGACTCCTTTAAAAATTGGTTTAACAAAGATTTTAAATTTAATACGTACGAAGTGGCATCAGCATTACAAAATACTAAAAACACTAATGTATTTATTCCGTCGGATGTCGCACCATACAACTATAAGAATGTCGACGATTATGTAGCATCAATTGTTAATTATGTTATTGAATATACAACGACAACAGAATCTAAATGTTTAATCCTTTTTACAAGTTATAAAATGATGCATATGGTTCAAGATATGCTTAATGAACTGCCTGAATTTGAGGATTATGTCATATTAACGCAACAACAAAATCAAAATTATAAAATTGTTCAACAGTTTAACCACTTTGATAAGTCTATTCTTTTAGGTACTTCAACATTCTTTGAAGGTTTTGATTTTCAAGCTAATGGTATTAAATGCGTCATGATTGCGAAATTACCGTTTATGAATAAAAACAATGCTAAATATTGGTTAATGAATTCTGAATTTACATCAACTTTTAAAGATTATGTATTACCTGATGCTGTGACACGTTTCAGACAAGGTTTAGGACGCTTAATACGACATGAAAATGATAAAGGATTAATTGTGTCATTCGATGATCGTCTCATCAATAGTAATTACAAAAGTTTCTTTGAACAAACATTAGAACATTACCGCCAGAAAAAAGGTGACATTAATCAATTTAGTAAATTATTATCACAAATCCAAAAATCAGTGGATAAATAAAAGTTGTGTGATAGGATACACATACTTTTAATTCAACTTGTAGAAGTTGGTAATATATTTTGTTAAAATAAATAAGTATTGAAAAAAGATAAAATAATAGGAGACTGGTTATGAATACAACGATTAAACAAGCAAAACAACATCTTAACCAAGAAGTGACAATTGGCGCTTGGTTAACTAACAAACGTTCTAGTGGTAAAATTGCGTTCTTACAATTACGTGATGGCACTGGATTTATGCAAGGTGTAGTAGTGAAATCAGAAGTAGACGAAGATGTTTTTAATTTATCTAAAGAAATTACACAAGAGTCTTCTTTATATGTAACTGGTACAATCACTGAAGATAACCGCTCAGATTTAGGCTACGAAATGCAAGTTAAATCTATCGAGGTTATCCATGAGGCTCATGATTACCCAATTACACCAAAAAATCACGGTACTGAATTCCTTATGGATCACCGTCATTTATGGTTACGTTCTAAGAAACAACATGCTGTTATGAAAATTAGAAATGAAATTATTAGAGCAACTTATGAATTCTTTAATGACAATGGTTATACAAAAATTGATTCACCAATTTTAACTGCAAGTGCTCCAGAAGGCACAAGTGAATTATTCCATACTAAATACTTTGATGAAGATGCATTCTTATCACAAAGTGGGCAACTATACCTAGAAGCTGCAGCTATGGCTCACGGATATGTATTTTCTTTCGGACCAACTTTCCGTGCAGAAAAATCAAAAACAAGACGTCATTTAATTGAGTTTTGGATGATTGAAGCAGAAATGGCATTTACTGAACATGCAAGAAGTTTAGAAATTCAAGAACAATTTGTTGCACACGTCGTACAATCAGTACTTAAAAACTGTAAATTAGAATTAAAAACATTAGATAGAGACACATCAAAACTTGAAAAGGTTGCTACGCCATTCCCTAGAATTTCTTATGACGATGCAGTTAAATTCTTAAAAGAAGAAGGATTTGATGATATTGAATGGGGCGAAGATTTCGGTGCACCACACGAAACTGCTATCGCTAATCATTATGATTTACCAGTATTTATCACTAATTATCCTACAAAAATTAAACCATTCTATATGGAACCTAACCCTGAAAATGAAGACACAGTATTGTGTGCTGATTTAATTGCTCCAGAAGGTTATGGTGAAATTATCGGTGGATCAGAACGTATCAATGATTTAGAGTTACTTGAACAACGTATTAATGAACATGAATTAGATTCAGAAGCTTATAGCTATTACTTAGATTTACGTCGTTATGGTAGTGTACCTCACAGTGGCTTCGGTTTAGGATTAGAACGTACGGTTGCTTGGATTTCAGGCGTAGAACATGTACGTGAAACTGCACCATTCCCACGTTTATTAAATCGTTTATACCCATAAGCATCATTCATTTAAATTTAAGTTATTATATTACATGTCGTCCAGTCGTATAAATAGACTGGGCGTTCATTTTTATCTTATACTAATTTATAATGATGCATTGCATTTTATTAAGGGCATCCATAAAAATCCTTCTATTTAATCAAATATAATGAAGGTCTAAATTTTAATGATAGGAGGGGTACAATGGACAAGTTTCAATTAAAAACTCGACCTGTTGTGATTCGTCGTGAATTATTAGATCATTACAGTGAACTAGGTATAGATGAACAAGATTTAATCATTTTAATCAAACTTATTTATGCATCAGAAACATCAAATAAACAACCATCCATTGAATCACTTCAACAGGGATCTACGATGCAACCACGTGAAGTTACTGCAGTCATTCAAAATTTAATTCAACGAGAATTATTAGAATTAAACGTTAATAAAGATGAAGAAGGTCGCTTCACAGAATATATGAATTTAGATCCTTTTTATGAAAAACTAAGTCAATTGCTTAAAAAGCAAACAATTGATACCAATGAACAAAGTGATAAAGAAAAGTTTAAAACATTATTCCAAATGATAGAACAAACATTTGCTAGACCATTGTCACCTTATGAAATTGAAACGTTGAACCAATGGATTGATGTTGATAAACATGATATATCAATTATTCAAGCTGCTCTTGATGAAGCAAATAGCCAAAATAAATTAAGTTTTAAATATATGGATAGAATATTGTTAAATTGGAAGAAAAATAATGTCAAAACAATTGATGACTCAAAAGAAATTAGAAAGCAATTTAATAAACCAAAAATGAAACACACTGTTAAGAAAGTACCAAAATTTGATTGGTTAAATGGAGAGAAATCAGATGATTAGTAAGAAAAAAGCACTTGAAATGATTGATGTAATTGCCGATATGTTTCCAGATGCAGAATGTGAACTAAAACATGATAATGCATTCGAATTAACAATTGCAGTACTTTTATCTGCGCAATGCACCGATATATTAGTTAATAAAGTTACTCGTTCATTATTTGCCAAATATAAAACACCAGAAGATTATCTAAATGTAAGTGATGAAGAATTACAACAGGATATTCGTTCCATTGGATTATATAGAAATAAAGCTAAAAATATCAAAAAACTTTGCCAATCTTTACTTGATCAATTTGATGGAAAGATTCCACAAACACATCAAGAACTAGAAAGTTTAGCTGGTGTTGGACGTAAAACTGCAAATGTCGTAATGAGTGTCGCTTTTAATGAACCTTCACTCGCTGTAGACACACATGTGGAACGTGTTTCTAAACGTTTAGGTATTAATCGCTGGAAAGATAATGTAAGACAAGTTGAAGATAGACTTTGTTCTGTCATACCAAAAGACCGTTGGAATAAAAGCCATCATCAACTTATTTTCTTTGGTCGATATCATTGTCTCGCTCGTAAGCCAAAATGTGATATTTGTCCATTGTTCAAAGATTGTAGAGAAGGTCAGAAAAGATACAAAGCAAGTTTGAAAGAAGCGTGAAACATTTGATAACTAAACAAGACTTTGAAGAGTTAGAACAACAACTCGATCAATTCGCAAGCCAAAAACAATTAAAATCAGCAGAAGCAAAACCAGTTATAGATGCTTATTTCGAAATGATTATAAGTTATTTTAAACAAATAAATGAAATCAATGAGTTAAATCTAAATGAGCTTGATAACTATCCAGTTGTTCCTATGAATTTTGGTGAGCGCTATCAATACATGTTAGCAAGAAAATATCATTTTATGGGTTATAGACAAATGAAAACATTAAAATCCGAGTTAATAAAAATGAATGCTTCGTACCAAATTCGTAAAAAAAGAAACCAATAAATGTATTGTGATTCACTAATCATTTCATACTTATAATAAAGTTGAAGTACCCACTGGTTAAATCTAGTAGGTACTTTTTAATTTATATAAAAACAAAAAAACGCCCAAATCCTATTTTAGGATTTGGGCGTTTCGTCTATATTATGAAGCTTTATTATTAAATATTGAATTAAAGCTGAATAGACTAGTTAGGGCATTTCCGTTTTGTTGGGAACTACTATTTGAACTATTTGAGCTGTTAGAGCTTGATGAACCATTTGATGATGATCCATTACTTCCATTGCTGTTACCGCTATTAGAAGATGTTGATGAATCACTATCACCATGTGTGCTCTTATTAGTTGTATTACTATCTGAATGTCCTTTTACTGATAATGAATCAGGGTCACTACCTTCAACTGAGCTTGGTTTTTTAAAGTCTTTACCATCTCTTGAAGAAATGTCTGACATGACTTCTTCAAATAGATATTGTGGATATTCTTGTTCAGAATGTCCTACGAAAGAGTTAGTTCCGTATTCTTTAACTTTGTTGAAGCCCATCCACACTGACATAGTGTATTGAGGTGAGAATCCGTTGATCCAAACATCTTTGGCTGCATTATCAGGTAAGTTATATTGACTATAAACTTCAGCACCGTAAGTACCAGTACCTGTTTTAGCACCCATATTAACACCAGATACGCCGTGACCATAAGCTGAACCATAGGCTTTAAATGTACCTTTAAGCATTTCAGCTAACATATAGGCTGTAGAATCTTTCATTGCTTTATGGCTAGTATGATCATATTCAATAGTGTCACCATCGTGAGTAACAACTTTTTGAATTGAATGAGCATTGTTATAAGTACCACCATTTGCTAATGAAGCAAATGCAGATGCTAATTGAGTTGGTGAGAATTCTGATGAAGAACCACCAAGTACTTCAGATGGTCCAATTTTACCATCGTAATCTAAACCAACTTTAGATGCGAATTTCTTAGGTGCATCGTTACCTGCGCTAGATTTAGTTTGTTGCCAAGTTTTAAGGGCAGGGATGTTGAAACTTTGTCTTAATGCATCATATGCAGAGACAGTTCCGTGACTCTTCGTATCATAGTTTCGGAATGTTGAACCGTCTACTTGATATGAAGATTCGTCTTGAATAGCATGATTAGTTGCCCAATTCATGTTTTCAATAGCTGGACCATAAGCTAAGAATGGTTTTAATGATGAACCAGTAGGATGTGGATCTGTAGCTTGGTTTCTGTCAACGACGTCTTTATAATTACGTCCACCAGAAATGGCTACTAAACCACCAGTTTTACTATCTAAGATAGTAGCACCAACTTGTTGGTCATCGTTTTTGTAGAAGCTACCATTGTTAATCTT
Source organism: Staphylococcus sp. URHA0057 (assembly GCF_000620265.1). Classification (NCBI taxonomy): domain Bacteria; kingdom Bacillati; phylum Bacillota; class Bacilli; order Caryophanales; family Staphylococcaceae; genus Staphylococcus; species Staphylococcus sp. URHA0057. The sequence continues at coordinate 76,789 of NZ_JHVS01000001.1, forward strand.
ATCTTGAAGCGTTTGTTGAACATCTTTATCCATATTTGTATAGATCTTAATACCACTTTGAAGAACGTTACCTAAGTTTTCTTTCTTGAAGTGTTTGTTATTCATTAATTCTGATTTAACAAAGTTCACATAAGATGCTAACTCTGGGTTTTTATCTTCTGTAGTATTTTGACGTTCTTTATCACTTCTTTGAACTAAGTTAGCTTTAACATCGATTTTCTTAGCTTTCTCATATTCTTTATCGCTTATTCTATGATGATAATGCATTAAGTATAATACAGTGTCTTTACGATCTTCAGCTTGTTTAGGATGATCGTAAATATTGTAATTATTTGGTACTTGAGGTAAGCCGGCTAGGTAAGCTTCTTCAGCTAAGTTTAAATCTTTAAGGTCTTTATTAAAGTAATACTTAGCAGCAGCTTTAACACCAGTTACACCATCAGAGTAGTAAATTTTATTCAAGTAAACTTGGAATATTTCATCTTTACTGTACTCTTGTTCTAATCGGTATGAAAGGTAAGCTTCTTGAGCTTTACGACCGATAGATTTTTGTTGTGATAAGAATGAATCTTTAACAACTTGTTGAGTTAAGGTAGAAGCACCTTGAGCCCCAAATCCACCAGTTAAGTTTTTACCTATTGCACCGAATAGACGTTTATAGTCCAAAGCACCGTGATCATAGAAGCGATTATCTTCTGTAGCTAAGACGGCATCTTTCATACTTTGTGGTACATCTTTGATATTCACATGTTCATGACGTTGACCATAATCTAACGTCTTAACTAAGTCACCGTTTTTATCATAAATCTTAGCAGGGATAGGATCCTCTAACTTAGATTCAGTGAATGCAGGTGCTTTCCATGCGTAATATGCAAATAGTAAGATACCGAGTAACAATAGAACAATAAAGGCAATAAACATAAAGCCAATAATCTTAATAATCGTTCTCTTCACATTTCTATTCTTTTTTTCGTCGGACTTCCCATTATTGCCTTTATTTTTAGGCTGAGAAGACCCTTTGTTTTCCGTCATACGCGGTCCTCACTTTCATCTAATATCAACTTATCAACTGCTTTGAGGTAATTCAATCTAGGTTGATACTGATAAGGAATATGGTAACCATTTTTTCGTATTTCTTCAACTGTTATCGATTTTTTAATATCTTTTTTGTATCTATCCCAAAAGAATTCAAATTTAGAATAGGGTAATAGATAAACTTCATCAAGTGATTTAAATCTTATCATTAAAAAAACAATACCTCGTTGTTGGTATGTGTTCTTCATATGATCAACTTGATGATCATGGATATTATTCAAGGGGAAAGAAGTTTTATTCTTCGTTTCCTTTGCTTCAAAATCGATATAATAGCCATTATAGACACCATTATAATCTGTTGTTGAAGGCGTACGAAAATAAGCTTCATTTATCACAGCTTTACTCCGTTTTGGATAGTGAACATTGACTATCTGTACAGGAGTAGGTTTCTTGTGAATGACTGCGATGCCACTTTTTAAATAGTAAGCATTAGAATGCTCAATATCTTTTTCCAGTGACATACCTCGTCCACCATATTCAATATTACTTGAGTATGATGACGATTTGCGTCCGTCCAAAGTCTTATTTTCTTTGTATGGTTGACCATTAGGATAATTCATATATTTCACCACACAAGTCTGGTAGTAAACTGCGATTATTATACACAAGATTTTACAATTAACCAAACTTTTATAAAATTAATGCATTTTTCACTAACCTAAAATACATCAAACCTTATTTTAACGTGCTTTCATTAAATAAACAATAAAAATAGACACATTTATTTCCTTTGTATGCTTATTTAACACGTTTATTTTTATATAAAGCATAGTAAACAGGTAGTTTTTTTATTTAACGTGCAATTTATAACTATAAAAACAATACGTCACGTATGACGGGGGATAAACAATATGATAGATTAATAATGTAGGAGGCTACTAGATGTTAGATATCATTAAAAATTTAATATTAGAAGTCAATCATATGGGCCAAAAATATGAACGAGTTAGAGAAAAAGAGGAAGACGAAGATTTTCATAAAGTTGTAGAACCATATGTTCGAAATATAGATACACAGCTCAATCAACTGAGAGACTATGAACAATCACTCGTTAATACTACATATATGAACAAGAAGAAAGTTGATTTATTATTTAAAAATATTGAAGAACTTTCCGTAGAATGCCATTTTAAACGAACAAGTCGAAAGCTTTTTACAGAAAAAATGAAAGCTGTACAATATGATTTGAATAATATTTTAAAATATAATGTTTAAAGAGGGAAATTATGGTTAAAACTGTTTATATCACTGGATATAAATCTTATGAATTAAATATATTTAAAGATGATGCTCCAGAAGTTTACTATCTAAAGCAATTTATTAAACATAAAATTGAACAGTTATTAGATGAAGGTTTGGAATGGGTATTAATACAAGGTCAGATGGGCATTGAATTATGGACTGCAGATGTTGTTATTGAATTAAAAGAAATATACCCCGAACTTAAACTAGGTGTGATAACGCCTTTCGAGGGACATACATCTAAATGGAATGAACAAAATCAAGCTAAGTACATGAATATTATTAATAACGCTGATTTTACTGAAAGTGTTTTTCATTCTGAGTATCAGGGGCCGTTTCAATTTAAACAAACCGACCAATTTATGCTAGACCATACTGATCAAACTTTATTAATATACGATGAAGAACAAGAAGCAAGTCCTAAATTTTTTAAATCTATGTTAGTTGATTTTATGGAAAAAACAAATTATACTTGTGATATTGTGACGTTTGATGAACTCACTGACTTCATCAACGACTTGCAGTGGTCTCAAGATCAAAGTTTCGAATGAGGTGGAAAAAATGTCAGATGTTTCATTAAAATTATCAGCAAAAGATATTTATGAGAAAGATTTTGAAAAAACTATGGCTCGTGGCTATAGAAGAGAAGAAGTAGATGCTTTTTTAGATGATATCATTACAGATTATCAAAAAATGGCAGACATGAATAATGAAGTTGTAAAACTTTCAGAAGAAAACCACAAATTAAAAAAAGAACTTGAAGAATTAAGATTACGTGTTGCGACAACTAGACCACAAGAGAATAAAAACTTTTCTTCAAATGGTTCTAACAACAACGCATCATCAAACAATGTAGATATTTTAAAACGTATCTCTAACTTAGAAAAAGCAGTATTTGGTAAATAATATTTGAATTGGTTTAGACAAAGCTTTCTATTAGTGTGAGCGTAACACTTTGTTTCCATTTAGATGGGGACTTAAATTTTAAAAGGCTTTGTCTAGACCCTTTTTTATGTTATACTCTCAAAGGTGATATTTTGGGTAATCGCTATAGTGATATAGAGGAAAGTCCATGCTCACACAGTCTGAGATGATTGTAGTGTTCGTGCTTGATGAAACAATAAATCAAGGCATTAATTTGACGGCAACGAAATAACCTACGTTCTTTGAATAGGGTTAGAATAGTTTGAAAGTGCCACAGTGACGTAGCTTTTATAGAAATATAAAAGGTGGAACGCGGTAAACCCCTCGAGTGAGCAATCCAAATTAGGTAGGAGCACTTGTTTAGCGGAATTCAACGTATAAACGAGACACTAACATTTTAAATGTTATGGTAGACAGATGGTTACCACCAACGTACCAGTGTGGCTAGTGCACGTTTAGAGTACAATGGAACAGAACATGGCTTACAGAAATATCACAACTAGTTTAGCTCTCCCATCAAACGGAGAGCTTTTTTTAATGATATATTTACTTAAATCAATTTTACCAAAAATATTTTAATTCACTTTATAAAAATAAATGACTATGTATGATTAAACTTTAAAAGTATCTTTGTTAAAATAAACATAAATCAAATGAATCTAAAGGAGAACAATGCATGTTTCAATTATTAGCAGTATGTCCAATGGGATTGGAATCAGTAGTAGCTAAAGAAATACAAGAATTAGGCTATGAAACACAAGTAGAAAACGGTCGTATCTTTTTTGAAGGTGACGAAAGTGCTATTGTTAAATGTAACTTATGGTTACGTACAGCAGACCGTGTCAAAATCGTTATGGGGCAATTTAAAGCCACAACATTTGATGAACTTTTTGAAAAAACTAAATCATTACCATGGGAAACAATTATTGACCAACAAGGGAGTTTTCCAGTGCAAGGACGCAGTGTAAAATCAACACTTTATAGTGTGCCAGATTGCCAAGCTATCACTAAAAAAGCCATCGTTGAATGTCTAAAACATGCATATAATGAAAAAGGCTGGTTAAATGAAACAGGGGCTAAGTACCCAGTAGAAGTTTCTATTTTAAAAGATAATGTATTACTTACAATTGATACATCTGGCTCTGGATTAAACAGAAGAGGTTATCGTTTAGCTCAAGGTGAAGCGCCAATTAAAGAAACGCTAGCTGCAAGTTTAATTAAATTAGCCAATTGGACTGGCGATACACCATTAATTGATCCGTTCTGCGGTTCAGGGACTATTGCTATCGAAGCATGTCTAATTGCACAAAACATTGCACCTGGGTTTAATAGAGACTTTGTATCTGAAGAATGGAATATCATGCCACCAAATATTTATGATGAGATGCGAGATGAAGCTGATAAGCAAGCTGATTACGATAGAGAGATTCAAGTTTATGCTTCTGATATTGATCCAGAAATGGTTGAAATTGCTAAGCGTAACGCTGAAGAAGTTGGCTTATCAGATATTATTCAATTCAACGTTAAAGACGTCAATACATTAACGATTGATAGTGAAGAACCTATCGCATTAATTGGTAATCCACCGTATGGAGAACGTATCGGTGATAGAGAAGAAGTAGAAGAAATGTATCGTTATATGGGTACATTGATGAAACAACACCCATATCTATCTACTTATATCTTAACAAGTAATAAAGAATATGAGTTTTTAGTTAATAAAAAAGCAACAAAACGTCGTAAGTTATTTAATGGTTACATTGAATGTACTTATTATCAATATTGGGGTAAGAAACCTCAAACGAAAGATTAAATTAATCAAACAGTTCATTAGCACTCTCATTGCAACTATAGTAAAGTTGTTTTGAGAGTGTTTAAATTTAAATTACTGATGAAATTAATAAATAATATAATCAATAGATGAGAGGAGTAATATATATGAAGAATGTTTTAATTATTGGAGCTAATGGTAGAGTGGCCATTGAAGCAACCAAAATTTTCTTAGAAAACTCAAATTTTAATGTAAATCTATTTTTAAGAAATGCACACCGTATTCCAGATTATGGTTCAAACAGAGTAACTGTATTTGAAGGTGACGCTAAAAATCAAAGCGATTTAGAGAAAGCATTAGATAATATCGATATCGTATTCACTGGAACATCTGGTTCACTTAATCGTCATGCTGAAACGATTGTAAAAGCCATGGATGCAAAAGGAATTAAACGTTTAATTTTAATTGCTGCCCCAGGAATCTATGATGAATTACCTGAACCATTTAATGAATGGAACAAACAACAATTTGGCGAGAAACTTAATTTATATCGTCAAGCTGCAGATACAATTGAACAATCAGATTTAGATTATACAATTATTAGACCAGGTTGGTTAACTGATAAAAATGAAAACATTTATGAAATCACTACAAAAGATGGCCAATTCGAAGGTACTGAAGTATCTAGAAAAAGTGTCGCAAACTTAGCAGTACAAATAGCAAAACACCCTGATTTACATTCAAAAGAGAATATTGGTGTATTCAAGCCAGGCACTGAAGGCGACAAACCAGCTTGGTTTGAATAATCCTTCCCTAAATTCATAGGTTTTGAGTAATATATATGATAATATTTTAAGTAATATCATAATCTATGATTATTGGCTTACTCAAAAGAGGTTATGACAAAGTATCTTACATTAAAATTGCGTTTTGGATTTTAAGTCGTTTTGTCTTGACCTCTTCTTTTTTTATCGAAAGAACTAAAGGGGATTAAAACGTATGACACACACTGAACAATTAGACATTTTATATAAACTAAAAAAAGAAGTCGAAAAATCAAACAACACTGCTTTATTAAACACAATTAATCAAGTTATTAAAAAGGTATACAAAAATCAATTTACTACTTCATTTGTTGGTCACTTTTCAGCAGGTAAATCAACACTAATTAATTTGTTATTAGAACAAGATATTTTACCTAGCTCTCCAGTACCGACAACAAGTAATACAGCAATCGTCTCAGTTTCTGATTCAGAAGACATTATTGCGAATTTACCGGATCAACAATATACAAAATTAAAAACCTACGACGAAGTAAAACAGATGAATCGCCAAAATATAGACGTAGAGTCTGTAGAAATCAACTTTAAGTCTGATAAATTTGATAATGGCTTTACATTTCAGGATACACCCGGCGTTGACTCTAACGTAGCCACTCACCAAACTACAACTGAACAATTTATGTATACGAGTAACGTGTTATTTTATACTGTCGACTATAACCATGTTCAATCAGCGCTCAATTTTCAATTTATGAAACGAATTAATGAAGTAGGTATCCCTGTTGTGTTCATCATTAATCAAATAGACAAACACAATGAAGACGAACTTTCATTTGATACGTTTAAATCTAGAGTTGAAAAATCAATTAACGAATGGGAAATTAAATTAGAACATATTTATTATGTAACTAAATTTGACCATCCTGAAAATCAAATCAAGCAATTATCTGATTATCTCTTATATTTAGACGAAAATAGAGAATCAATGGAAGATTATATTGAACGCACAGTATCATTTATTACTGATGCACAATTATCATATATCCAAAATGAAATGCAAAGTATTTTAGAATACTTAAATATTGAAGAAGAAGAATTTGAACAAGCATATTTAAATTTCCAACAAACACAATCTGTATCAGAAGAAGCACAATTACTAAATGATAAAGATAAACTAAAGTCTTATCTCAAACAAAAACGTAAAGACATTTTAGAAAATGCTTATATTATGACTCATGATATGCGAGAACAATTAAGATCGTATTTAGAAAGTAAGGCTACAGATTTTAAAGTAGGTGGATTTTTCAATAAATCTAAGAAGAAGGAAGAAGCACAAACAGAACGTTTAAACAAAGCAGTTGATATGCTTCAAGAAAAGATAAACACCCAAATTCGCCAACCTATGAGAGAAGATATGTCATTTTTAACACGATTTATTAATCAGAAAAATATTAATGAACATATTTTAAATCAGTCTTATGATATACCAAACGATTTAGTTTCTTCTTTATATCAACCACAAACAACTATAAGTAATACGTATGTATTAACATTTTCTGATGAAGTGGTTAAAGCAATTAATCAATTTGTTGAACGCCAATCAAATCCATTATTTGAAAAGGCCATTCAACATGTTCAAGCTAACGAAATAGAAACTGAAGATAGTGAAGCATCAGAAGAATATCAACGATATATGAAATTAAATAATTTGAAAGAATCTCTAACAACACGCAATTATCAACATTACTATATACATTTAGAAGATTCTTTAGATAAATTAACAGGACGTACTGAAGCTAACTTCACGATTAAACAACAAAATGATACAACACATCATCAAAATAGAGATTCAATTCAATCAGAAAGCGATGATGTCTCAAGTTCACAAATTGATATTGAAAAGGCATTAAATGTAATCGAAGATATACCGTTATTTGAGCGAACTCAAATGGACATAAAGCAAACATTAACTCGTCTAGATCAAAAAATCACAAAAATTGGCGTATTTGGTACATTCAGCGCAGGAAAGAGTAGCTTAATTAATGCCTTATTAGGTGGTCAATATTTAGTAAGTTCACCAAACCCAACAACAGCGGCGACAACCGAATTGACTTACGGTGAAAACAGCAGTATTACTTTAAAATCATCAAAGCAATTACTTCAAGAAATTAACCAAATGCTTGAATACTTCAATCAGTCATTCGATTCACTTGATGAATTTATTAATAGTGATATAACGCAATTAAAATCAAAATTAGAAAAAAATCAACTTGCGTTTATTTCTGCTGTAGAAAAACATTATGACATGTATATCAATATGTTAAATGATGGAGAAGTACATCAAATCGACCAAGATGATGTTAAAAAATGGTCTGCAGAAGATGAATATGCAACATTTGTTAAAACAGTTCATTTACAAGTACCTGTTGAATGGCTTAAAGGAAAAATTATTGTCGATTCACTTGGTTTACATTCAAATAACCAACGACATACAAATGAAACAGAACAAATACTTACTTCTTCAGATTTAATTTTATATGTTAGTTACTTCAATCATTCATTTACTGACAATGACAAAGCCTTCATTGAACATATGAAAGATATGAATCAGCTAAACGAAAATCAAGCTTTCAAAATGATTATCAACGCGGTTGATTTAGCTGAGAGTGAACAAGATTTAGATGCTGTTAAAGATTATGTTGCTGATGCACTTAATCAAGTACAGTTACAATCAGACGTTTTTGGTGTATCTAGTCGAGAAGCATTAAAATCTAACGATGAAGGTATCAATCAATTGAAAGAAAGCATTCAACACTTTGTCGACATTGAATCTAAGACAATTCTAGAACAACAAATGATTCATCAACTACAACAAATCGACAAGTCATATGTTGAAATGATAGAAGAATTTGAATCTAATAAAGATGATATTGCTAAGCGTCAACAAAAATTAGAAACATATAAAGACCAACAAAGACTTGGTCATCAACTAATAGATACAACATCACAATATACGAATAATGAAGTTGAAGAACAAGTTTATCATTTAAATTCACGACTAAAACTTCAATTAATGGACGATATTAAATCTGTATATAACAGTCAAATGACTCAAAATAGTGATTTTAATGAAGAAAAGAAAAATTCGACTAAAATTTATTTAGATCAAATTCATCAAAGACTGTTCTTAGAACAATCATTAATTACTGAAAGAATTAAAAGATACTTTAATCAACAATTAGATGAACAAGTGGCACCTGTGTTACAACAATTAAGTCAATTGCATATCATAGTTAATCCACGTTTCAATTTACAACCAGATGTCATTAATAAACCGTTACTTCATATTGAACTTAACGATATGATGAGTGAATTACCTAAACAATTAACAAAACGTAAAATCCTTAATCCAAATTCACAGAAAGAAATTCACGAATATATTTGTCAAAGTACATTAGAATTGCTTCAATCAAATTTCAATCAGTTAAGACAGCAATTGGAATCATATGTTGATCAAATGTCTTCAGAAGCAGAAGAACAATTTAACAGTATCGAAGAAAACATTCAAAGTCAGATTAACGAACTGTTATCATTTAACTTGGATGAATCATTAATTACACAACTCAAAGATAAACACCAACAATTAGAAGCAATCATTTATTAAGAAAGAAGGATTACAAAAATGCCTAACAAAGTTTTACTCGTTGATGGCATGGCATTATTGTTTAGACACTTTTTTGCAACTAGTCTACACAGTCAATTCATGTATAATTCAAAAGGCGTGCCTACTAACGGCATTCAAGGATTCGTTCGCCATATCTTCTCTGCTATCAAAGAAATTCAACCAACTCACGTGGCTGTTTGTTGGGATATGGGACAATCAACATTTAGAAATGATATGTTTGATGGTTACAAACAAAATCGATCAGCACCTCCAGAGGAATTGATACCTCAATTTGATTATGTAAAAGAAATCTCTGAACAATTTGGCTTCGTTAATATTGGTGTTACTAATTACGAAGCAGATGATGTGATAGGAACATTAGCAAAATCATATTCAACAGATAATGACGTTTATATTATTACTGGCGACAGAGATTTACTTCAATGTATTAATGAAAATGTGGAAGTATGGCTAATTAAAAAAGGATTTAATATTTATAATCGTTACACATTAAATCGATTCAATGAAGAATATCAATTAGAACCTCAACAATTAATTGATATTAAAGCGTTTATGGGTGATACTGCAGATGGTTATGCTGGAGTAAAAGGAATAGGCGAGAAAACAGCTATTAAATTAATTCAACAATATGGCAGTGTAGAAGAAGTCATCAATCAAATTGACGCTTTAACACCCGGACAAAGAAATAAAATTAATGACAATATGAATGAATTACATTTATCTAAACGTTTAGCTGAAATTCATACAGAAGTTCCTTTAGATAGTGAACAAATATTTATGGATATGGCTTTTGCCACAACATTAAATCATATTCTATCTATTTGTAATGAACACGAACTATACGTTTCAGGAAAATATATTTCAAGTCATTTATAAATTTTAGCAATCGAATTCATCATATAGACTTTATAGTTTATATAGAATTCGATTGCTTTTTTGTATTTTTAACGCAATTTTAATAATAATAATTATAATTTGTAACAATTTTAATTACACATAAATTATATTTTGTGCTATTATAATTTAGAGCATAACTAAATTGTTCAACAACATGCTGTAATGTATTTTTATAGTCTGACTTTTAATTTCAAAAAATGTAAGACATAGATTTAAATTTCATTATCCATTACCAATTAGTGAGAATTATTATCATAATACATTACATTTTTATCAGGCAATTATACATTCACAACAAACACATCAGAGAAACAACATCAAGACAAGGAGTGAACAATAAAAATGAACGATCGTGAGAAATTACAAAAGTTTAGTATTCGTAAATATACAGTTGGTACATTTTCAACTGTAATCGCAACATTAGTATTTTTAGGATTTAACGCATCTAATGCACAGGCTGAAGAAACAAGCGCCAAGGAACAAACTAAAAATCAAACTTATCAGCATCAAGATGGACAACAGTCAAACACATCTGATTTAGCTAAACAAGAAACAAATACAATTTCACAGACAACCGATAAAGCAAATACTAATGTAGAAACTTCTATCGATAACTCAAGTCAAGAGTCTACAAAAGTAGCAAATTCAAAGAAATCTAATCAATCAGAACAAAATAGTTCTAAAGCACCGATTCAAAATTCTGAAAATACTGTAAATAAGAATCAAGAAGTTACAAATTCATCTGATTTAGAGCAGGGTAACACATTACAAAATGAACAACTTAATCATGCTGAGAATAAATTAACTGCACATGTTGAAGATAGCAATCGTCAAATTGATATAAACAATGACAATGCTCAACATTCACAAATTGATAAAAATGCTTTACAAGCATTTTTTGATGCAAATTACCATGATTATCGCTTTGTTGATAGAGAGAAAGCTGATAAAACGGCTTTCAATCAAGTAAAAGCAGCATTCGATAAAATTAATTTATTATTAGGAAGTAATGATGAATTAGACAATAAAACATTGCAATTAGCATATAAAGAATTAGAACAAGCTGTTGCAACTATTAAAACTCTACCTAAAAGACAAGCTCAAGTACGACGTAATCACCGTATTGAAGAACGTTCTGTAGAGCCAAGAGTAGGTTCTGATTATCAAAATGCATTATCAGAGTACTATGTTGAAAATTCAAATGATGGTTCAGGATATCCAGTTGGTACTTTTATTAGTGCATCTAGTCATGACTTCCCTACAGTTCCAGCACGTGAACATTGGAATATATTACATGCAGCTGATTCTAAAGAATTTGTATTAATGTCAGCTAAACCAGTACGTGATGGTTATGAATGGACAATTCAATTTAACCGAGCTTATACGAGACATGCAAAAATGGTATTTTGGTTTGGCTTGCCTGAAAATCAAACTCCTGTTGGGGAAACAAGAATTGACATTGTTGATCGTAATCAAAGCAATTTAATTAGCAGCACTGGTGCAGGCGGTGGTTTAAATAAATCATTACCTGAATTTTGGAGAAATGGTGATCAAATTGATAGTAGAAGAGCTAATTCTTTTAATCAGGGTGCACCAAATGGATATACCTTTTATGAAATGAGTGATATTCAAATCCGTAGTTTTGATGACTTTGCACGGGCAGGGGACTATTTCAATCAAACAGGTGCAAGTGAAACAGCAAAATCTAACGGTTATAAAAATTTCACTCTTTTAAATGGTGGAGATCAAAATCAAATACCAGGTTTAAATAAAATCTATTCATTTATTGGACAGGGGGAAAATAGTTATACAATTAAATTTAAAACTGTTGGTCCAACTACTGACAGATTATATTATGCAGCAGGTGCACGTGCTTATGAATATAATAATATGTCTAACTATACTCAACTTTACGTAGAGCCAAATAAGCAACATCAAGACAGAATTAGTAGCTTAACTCAAACTATAAATAGAGTACTACATATTGATAATACTAAAACTGTATACGATCCAAATGTTGGAAGGAATGTAACTAAATATATTTTAGATAGTAATTCTAATGTTATTGACTATGCAAGTGATCCTTTAAGCTATGTCAAAACACCAAGTAATACAGTTTTAGGATTTTTCGATCCAGATTCGGATTATAACCATAAGCGAAATTCAGATCCTGTTCAATTAAACTTATTCCAAATCCATGATATATTTAGTGAAGCTAATTTAACTGAACATAGCCGTACAGGACGACCTATAAGATTAATGATTGGGTTTGATGTTAAAGATAGATATGAAAATAAACAAACATTAGTGCCTGCTCAATTAACAGTCAAACCTGCATTACGTAATATCATCAATTTCTATACAAATAACGAAACTTTGGATAGAGGGGAACAACAAATATCTAAGGCAGTAAACCATCCTGTATTTGCAGTAAATCCTGGTGAAATGCAAAATAGTACATCACAAGTTGGAAATAAAACTGTATATAATCAACCATTACGTATTAATTTGGTTAGTAATGAACCATTTACTGATAAAGATTGGTCTATAATCGGTTTACCAAATACTCTTAGAATTGAAAATTCTGTCGATCGTGTGAATACAAATTATGAAAAAAATATTGAATTGGTAGGAACTCTTAAGCCAGGTGATTATTTTAGTACAATAAGATTTGGTAGAAAAGAACAAACATTTGAAATAAGAGTAAAACCAGCGCCTCCTCATATTGACACTACTGCAGAGCAATTACGTGGTAAAGGCGGAACAAGAGCAAATGTAGTTATTTCAAATGTACCGTTAGACACTAATGCACTAGTATATCTCATTAATACTGGTCCACAAGGTCGGAATGGTACAAATGATCCAAATACCGTTCCCGTTAATTACAACATTTTAGCAACTGCTACACCTGATGGAGAACACAGTACTGTAACAATTACTAAGAATGATTACACTGTATTCCCACTCCCAACAAGCGGTAATATTAAGGCGATTGTATTTTATAATGATAATGTTAAATCTAATTGGGGCAATGAAGTAGAAATCTTACCAGATGTTACACCGCCAACAATTAGTGACCCTATAAATAAGAAAGATAAATATTATAGAGGAGACCATGTTAGTTTTACTGTTAATGTGTCAGACGAACAATATGGTTCCGGACTAAAAAATACTAATATTGCAAATTTACCAAGTGGATGGACATCTAACTTTGTTAAAAATTCAGATGGACGAACAGGAGTTTTAACTATATCAGGTACAATACCTAACAATCAGGCTTTTAATAGTCACATCACTTTTACGATTACAGCAAATGATAATGCAAACAACATAAGCCAAGGTAAGCAAATATCAATAGATGTTGGAGAAATGAGTCAAGATTTTCATCCTATAGGTCTAGATAATGCTGAAAAAATAAAAGTTTCAGATCCAAGATCGGTAACAGATCTTGAAAATATACTTAAAATATTACAAGCGCTTCGAAGCAAAAATGCAACTATAATAGATAAATTAGCTCAAAGAAATCAGATTGTTGTTAATTCAAATGGTTCTGCTAGATTTACTTATTTAGATGGGTCTACAGATAACATGCCTGCTTCAGATATAATCACTTACAATCCTATTAGAAATACAGCATTTGCTAGTGGAGATAATTTAAAACAAGCTACAATTGTTATCGCTAAAGGGCAATCATATAATATTGGTGATTTAAAACAATATTTTGCGCTAGAAGATGGATCTGCGTTACCAAATGATTCATTTTACAATATTTCAGGGGATAATACATTACCTACTGCATCACAAATTTCACGTCTTGATGCAGGAACATATGACTATCAAGTTCTAGCTGCTAATGCGTATCATCAAACTCAAGCACCGTTAACTTTAACTTTAAAAGTTATAGATGTTCAACAACCAACAGATGATCAAAGGGTATATAGAGTATCAAATTATCAATTAACTGATGAAGAAGTTACTCGCGTTAAACAAGCGTTTATTAATGCTAATAGTCAAGTACTTCCATTAACAGAAAATGACATCACTGTAAATAACCCTGATGCTAGACAAGGTGTAAGTACTGTAACTGTGACAGTATCTAAAGATAGATTAGTTAAGACATTTACATCTAATTTGAATAATATGTCATTCCTTCGTTGGGTTGACTTTCCAAATGATTACCAAGTCAGTTGGACTAATCCTAAGATAGCAAATAGACCAACTGATGGGGGACTTGAATGGACACCTGATCATAAATCTTTAATTTATAGATATGACGCTACTTTAGGCCAAGATTTTAATACAAATGAAGTATTAAACTTATTAGTTGCTAATACTAATATTCCAGGTTTAAGAACTAACATTGTCGGTACTGAAAAAGAAGCTGCAGAAGCTGGTAGAAGAGCATCTAATACAACAGGATACTCTTTATCTACACCAAAGACAGATGGTCAAAGTTTATATACACTCGATGGCCAAGTTATTCAAGTACTTGATATTGTAACAACTAATACCGGTATCGGTGGACAAACAATTACTTATTCTAATTTGAGTAACAATAGTCAAAATTCAACATTAGTGAATGTAGACAAACCAGCTATTAATGGTGCAGGTGCATTTACTATTGATAAAGTTATTAAAAACAATACAATTAGCAATGCACATCATTCGATTTATCGAGCTCAATTATATTTATCACCTACAGGTCCTAAACCTTATATTGAATATTTACGTTCAAACATGGATCGTACAACTGACACTATTAATGTGTACTTTGTTCCAAGTGATAAAGTTAATCCAACGATTTCAGTTGAAAATTCAAATAATCAGCAAGTTTATTCTGGGGAAACATATACAAATCATATTACTGCTAATGATAATTATGCATTGCAAGATGTTACAGTTGCACCTACCTCGCAATTAACGGGGAATGTATCAAATAATAATCAACAAGCGTCGTTTACAATACCGAATGTAACTAGTTCAACGTCTAAAACAATTAACTTAATTGCAACAGACACAAGCGGTAATAGTACTGAACATTCATTCAATATAGCAATCAAACCATTAAAAGATAAATATCGTGTTTCAACAACTTCTACAGCTCAAAATCCAGTCAGAATCGCTAATATTAGCAATAATGCGAGTATTTCACAAGAGGACCAAGAAGCTATTACAAACTCAGTTATTTTGACAGAAATAGTACCTAATAGAAGTTATGCCACAGCATCAACAAATGAAGTTCAAAGTAAAACTGTAAGTAATGTTCGTAGACGCGGTAATAATGCTGATGTAACTGTTACAGTAACTTATACAGATGGAACTTCATCAACTGTAACCGTACCAGTCAAGCACATTCTTTATAATGTGATTGCTTCACCAAAATTTACAATACAAGGTCAAAATTTTGTTAGTGGTAAAGGATCAGCTCCAAGTGATTTCTTCACATTAGATAATGGAGACCCTGTACCTGATGCGACAATCACATGGTTACCAAATAACACACCTAATAAAAATAATGCTCAAATAGGTGAAAGCATCACAGTTAGAGCTAATATTTTATTTGATGGTGAAACTTCACCAATTGAAAAAGAATCATCGTATATGGTTGTAAAGACTGTGCCTAAACAAGTATTTGTTGCACCTAAATTGGGAACATTCCCTGATATTACTGACGTCAACAACCCTAAAGAATTTTTAAAACCTATTAATAACTCATGGTCTAACCAACCTGAAAATATGAGATTTGAGTTTATTGGCAATAATGGCTTAGGACCAAATACACGTCAAATAGGATTCCAAACTAGACTAGTACGTGTAACTTATGCTAATGGTCAAACTGAAAATGTTAGATTCTTATCTAAAGTACGTCCAGACCCACCAATTATTGATGCAAATTCTGTAAGTTACAAAGCTGGATTAACAAATCAAGAGGTTAAGTTATCTAATGTATTACCAAATTCAACAGTCCAATTATTTAAAGCAGATGGCACACCATTAACAATTACAAACCCACAAATTGGCGACAATCGTACACTAGTTGTTACTGTCACTGATGCATTACCTGATGGTGAAATTAAAGCTACTGCAACGTTGTCAGAAGGTAATCTTTCTTACACATCTATAAATGATCGTGGCCAAGTTACAAATGAAAGACACTCTGAAACTGTAGATTCGTTAGATAGTGATAGTGTTCGAGTAACAACACAATTACAAGCCATTGACGAAGGAGCAGTATTAGTTAAAGGTGGAAATAACTTTGATTTTGATCATGCAGAACGTTTTATTAAGAATGTACCAAGTGGCACAACAGCTACATGGCAAGATAATCCTGATAATTGGAAAAATAATGTAGGCTCATTTACTAAAACAGTTACAGTCACATTACCAAACGATCAAGGCACTAGAACTGTTGATATACCAGTCAAAATTTATCCATCAGCAGTCGCAATTAGTCCTGCTCGTGATAAAAAGGGTACAAATCTTACTCACGGCACTCAAGCTATTAATTATATAATTTTTGAACCAAATCAAAATACAACAGGAATTACTGCTGAATGGGCTAATAATTCTGCACCAACTTCTAATACTGCAGGCGTACAAAACTTAAAAATTAACGTAAATTATCCTGGTATACCTACACCAGTGCAAGTACCTGTAAAAGTGTATGTATATCAATTTGATTTCCCTCAAAGTGAATATACAACAACAATAGGTACAACATTTGCGTCAGGCATTGATGCTTCTCAATATGCTCATAATGAAAATGGTGATGGCCTACCTACTGACGGATTCACATATCATTGGAACAAAACTGCAACTGGTACTAATAATGCAAGCTGGTCAGCTATGAACAAACCAAATGCAGCTAAAGTAGTAAATGCTACATATGATGTTTTATACAATGGTCGAACATTTGCGACATCTCAACCAGCTAAATTTATTGTTAAAAATGTTCAACCAACTAAACCAACTATCAGTGAAACAGCTCAGGGTGTATTAACAATTGCACCAGGTAATGATCAACGTATTAATACAAGTTCTGGTAATGTTACAACTTATGCCGATAGATTAGTAATTAAACGTAATGGAAATGTAATTACTTCATTTAGTAGAAATAATAATAGAAGCCCTTGGACTAAGGAGCAATCTGCTCATACTGTAGCAGGAATCGTAGGTACTGCTAATGGAATTACTGTTACAGCAGGAACATTTAACCCAGCTGATACAATTCAAGTTATCACAACTCAAGGTAGTGGAGAATTAACAAGTGCTGAACAACCAAGTGATGAATTCACAGTTGTAGCACCACAACCAAATCAAGTTTTATCTACTGCATGGGACAATGGTCAATTAGACATTACACCTAATAACCCAACAGGCAATTTAGTTAACCCAACAAATGCTGTTGACATTTCTTACACTGAGAAAATTGCTAATAGTGCTGAACAAAATAAAATATTACATGTTGTTAAAGGCGCAAATGGCAAGTGGTCTATCGCTGATCAACCAAGTTACATTACGTTAGACAGTGCAACTGGTAAAGTAACGTTTAATGCTAATTCAATTAAACCTAACTCAGAAGTAACTGCGGTTGCTAAAGCAGGCTCTGGTAATGCAGCAAGTTCTAATTCTAGAACATTAACATCACCATCAGAGCACACAGTAACAACGGATCAAATTATTAAAGAATTCGGCGACAATATTACTGCTGACGAAATTAACAATGCTGTACATGTTAATAACAAACGAAATGCAGCAATTAAACAAGGTACAAATATGCCTACAAGCTTAGCTGGCGGTAGCACAACAACAATTCCTGTCATCATTACTTATAACGATGGTAGTACTGAAGAAGTAACTGAAACAATCTTTACGAAATCAGATAAACGTGAGTTAATTACTGCTAATGCTCATTTAGATGATGCAATTAGTACTGACGGTAAAACACCATCAAGTATTAATCAATATAACCAAGCAATGACAGCTGCCGAGCAACAAATCAATGCTGCTAAAGCTGAAGCAAATCAAGTCATTCAAGATCAATTTGCGTCACCTCAACAAGTTAGTGCTACTTTAACAAAAGTACAAGCAGCTCAAACGAAAATTGATCAAGCAAAAGCATTATTACAAGATAAAGCTGATAATAGTGAACTAGTAACAGCGAAAAACAACTTACAAGCAGCTGTTGATCAAGTACCTTCAACAGACGGTATGACTCAACAAAGTATTGATAATTACAATACGAAGCAACAAGTGGCTCAAGTAACTATTACTAATGCACAACAGGTGATTGATAATGGTGATGCCACTGAACAAGAAATTGCTGATGAAAAAGCAAGCATAGAACTTGCATTAACTGAACTTAACGAAGCAAAAGCTAATTTAACTGCTGATACTACTGCATTACAACAAGCAGTACAACAGCTTAATAGAACTGGTTCAACTACTGATAAGAAACCAGCTAGTATTACAGCTTACAACCAAGCAATGCAAGCACTTAATAGTGATTTAACTAGTGCTCGTAACAAAGCGAATGCCATCATTAATAAACCAATTCGCACTGTACAAGAAGTACAAGATGCATTAACAGCAGTAAATAGAGTCAATGAACAAATCACTCAAGCTATCGATCAATTACAACCTTTAGCAGATAACAGTGAATTAAAAGCAGCGAAAGCAAAACTTGATGAGGAAATAAATAAATCTGTATCAACAGATGGTATGACTCAAGAATCAATCAATGCTTACCAAACAGCTAAACAAACGGCTCAAGCTGAATCAAATAACGCACAACAAGTCATTGATAATGGAGATGCAACTGACCAAGACATCGCAGCTGAAAAAGCTAAAGTTGAAACTCAATACAATAACTTAAAACAAGCTATTACTAACTTAACGCCAGATAAAGCACCGTTAGAAGCAGCGAAAAATGAGTTAGAAAATGATATTAACCGTTCGACAAGCACAACTGGTATGACTGCGGATTCTGTCGCTAACTTTAATGAAAAACGCAATGCTGCACAACAAGCTTTAGAAGCTATTACTCAAGTACTTCAAGGTAATCCAGATGTAGCAACAATTAGAGAAAATGTGACTCAAGCTAATAACGCTAAATCTGCGCTTGATACTGCACGTGATGGTTTAACTGTAGATGAAGTGCCATTAGAAAATGCGAAAAATGAGTTACAACAAAGCATCACTCAAGCTGAAAGCACAAGTACAACAGGTATGACTCAAGATTCGGTGAGTGCATTTAATACAAAACTTTCTGCAGCGAAAGAAAAACTAAATGCTATTACTCAAGTATTAGATGGCAATCCTTCAGTTGACGACATCAATACAAATACAACCCAAACTAATAGTGTTAAATCTGAATTAGATCAAGCTAGAACAAATCTAACGCCAGATAAAGCACCACTAGAAGCGGCTAAACAAGCGTTAGAGCAAAGTATTAATCAACCAACAGATACTGTTGGTATGACAACCGCTTCACTAAATGCATATAACGAAAAATTAGAAGCAGCACGTCAAACTTTAAATGCAGTGAATCAACAACTTGCTGGCCAACCATCAGTTCAAACTATCAATGATAAAGTGACTCAAGCAACTAACGCTCAATCTGAGTTAGATCAAGCAAGAGCTGGTTTAACATTAGATCGTCAACCAACTTTAGAAGCATTACAACATGCAACAAGTCTTAACCAAGCTCAACAAGATAACTTTAGAGAGCAAATTAATGATGCATCAAATCATGCAGGTCTTGAAACAATTCGAAATAGCATTAATGCATTAAATACTGCTATGACATCATTACGAGAGAGCATTAATGATAATGATTCAATCAAAACTGGTATTAACTATACTGATGCAACATCATCTAACAGAACAAATTATGATAATGCAGTAAATGCAGCGAAAGACATTATTGGAGAACAAAATAGTCCAACAATGTCTCCTGACACAGTTAATCAAAAAGCAAATGCTGTTAATTCAACTAAAGTTGCCTTAGACGGAGAGCAAAACTTACAACGTGCTAAACAAGAAGCGATTGATACAATTACTAACGCTAATGACTTAAATCAAGCGCAAAAGAACGCTTTAACACAACAAGTAACGCAAGCTCAAAATGTACAAGCAGCTAATGATATTAAACAAAATGCGACTGCTCTAGATACAGCTATGGCCAATTTAAAACAAGGTGTCGCTAACCACGATCAATTAGTTCAAGACGACAACTATGTCAATGCAGATACTAATAAGAAAAATGCTTATGACACTGCTTATAATCAAGCAAATACAATCATTAATGGCAACGCTCAAAATCCAACGTTAATACCTAATGATGTAACTAACGCATTACAACAAGTATCACATGCTGAAACTGTATTAAATGGTTCTGATAACCTAAATCATGCAAAACAAGAAGCTCAAACAGCACTTGCTCAATTAACGCATTTAAATGACGCTCAACGTCAACAGTTACTGTCACAAATCAACGATGCACATCAAGTTGATTCTGTTAATGCAGTGAAACAACTTGCGTCTAATTTAGATACGGCAATGGATAACTTACAAAATGCTATCGCTAATAACGATACAGTGAAACGTGGCGAAGATTACTTAGATGCAGATAATGAAAAGCAAAATAACTACAATCAAGCAGTTTCAAATGCTAAACAAATCATTAGTGAAACTACGCAACCAACAATGACTGTTGATGCAATTAACCAAGCGATAAATCAAGTTACTTCAACAAAAGATGCATTAAATGGTGAAGAAAAGCTTGAACAAGCAAAACAACAAGCAAACAATGAGTTGAATACACTATCTCATTTAAATAATGCTCAAAAAGCAAATATCGCTTCTAAAATTAATGATGCAACTAATATTGCTAACGTTAATTCAGTGAAACAAAATGCCAACGATTTAAATACTGCAATGAGTAACTTACAAGATGCAATTAACAGCGAAAATGACACGTTAAATAGTCAAAATTATCAAGATGCATCATCTGATAAACAAACTAACTACACAACAGCAGTTAATGAAGCTAAAGCAATCCTAGCTCAAAACGGTCCTAATAAAACTCAAGACCAAGTTAACGCAGCTATTGCTAAAGTGAATACAGCTAAGAGCGAATTAAACGGTAACCGTAATTTAGAACAAGCACAACAAACTGCTAAACAAGCATTATCACAATTAACTCATTTAACTGATGCTCAAAAAGATCATTTAACAACTCAAATTAATAACAGTACAACAGTGGCAGATGTTCAAAGTATCCAAGGTAATGCGAATACGTTAGACCACGCGATGGATACATTAAGACAAAGCATTGCTGACCAAAATACTGTAAGAAATAGTGAAGATTATAACGATGCATCACCTGATAATCAAAATTCATATAATAACGCAGTAACTTCAGCTGAAGACATCATCAATGCTTCAACTAATCCAGAGATGAGTGCTGATACAATTAATGCGAAAGCTCAACAAGTGCTTCATGCTAAAGGCGATTTAAACGGTGACGAAAACTTATCAGCTGCTAAACAAAATGCACAACAGTATTTAGATACGTTATCTCATATTACTAACCAACAAAAAGATAACTTAAATACTCAAATCACTAATGCTCAAAATATTAGCCAAGTTGAACAAGCAAAACAAGTTGCTCAAAGTTTAGACACTACAATGAATAACTTACAAGATGCTGTTAATAATGAAAATCAAGTAAAAGCAACAGAAAATTACACTGATGCAGATACTAATAAACAAACAGCATACGATGAAGCGATTGCAGCTGCCAAAGCGATTTTAAATAAAGATGCAGGTCCTAACACACCACAAAATGATGTAGAAACAGCATTACAAAGAATTACTAATGCACAAAATGAATTGAATGGTGATCATAAAATTAATGATGCTAAAACAGCAGCTATTCAACATTTAGGTACATTAAATCATTTAACTACTGCTCAACATAACGCATTAGAAAATGATTTCAACCAAGCAACTAATCTTGCTGGCGTTGAACAAGTAAAACAAAATGCTGATGCATTAAATACATCAATGGGACAATTACAAACATTAGTTGATGATAAAAATAATGTTCAAAATAGTCAAAACTATTTAGATGCAGATTCACAAAATCAATCAAATTATGATATGTATCTTGTAACTGCTGAATCAACTGTAAACAAAGCGACTGGACCTAATACTTCTAAATCAGATGTAGATACTTTAGTTAACCAAATTAACCAAGCACAACAAGCATTAAATGGTCAACAAAACTTAGATCAAGCTAAACAAAGTGCAATCAATACAATTGATCAAAGCACTAACTTAAATACTGCTCAAAAAGACGCTTTAAAAGCTCAAGTTACTAGTGGTAATCGTGTTGCTGATGTAAATGGCGTTAAGCAATTAGCAACAACACTTAATACATCAATGGGTAACTTAAGACAATCGATTGCTAACAAAGCAGAAACTTTAACAAACGGAAATTATATCAATGCAGATAACGATAAACGTAATGCATATGACACTCAAGTTGCTAATGCAGAATCTATTATCAATGGTACAAATAATGTTGTTCTTGTACCAACAGATATCGATAATGCTACAACTTCAGTAACAAATGCTTATAATGCGTTAAATGGTGATAATAATTTACGTGTCGCAAAAGAAAATGCTAACAACACGATTGACGGATTAGCACAATTGAATAACGTTCAAAAAGCAAATCTAAAAGAACAAGTTCAAAATGCTCAAACATTACCTAATGTTCAAACAGTTAAAACCAATGCACAAACACTTAATGATGCAATGAGAACATTAAGAGATAGTGTTGCCAATGAACAAACAGTTAAATCAAGTCAAAACTATACTGATGCAAACCAAGACTTGCAACAGGCATACGACGCTCAAGTTAATAATGCGAACAACATTATTAATGAAACTGGAACACCAACAATGGATCCAAATACAATTACTCAAGCAGCAACACAAGTGACAAATGCAGAAGGTGCATTGAATGGTGCTCAAAATCTTGTAAATGCTCAAAACAATGCGAAAGCAAACTTAAACACGTTATCTCATTTAACAAATGCGCAAAAAGAAAGTATTACTAATCAAATTAATAGCGCATCTCATGTGAATGATGTAACTACTATTCAAAATGATGCGACTCAACTGAATAATGCTATGGGAGAATTAGCTCAAGCGATTCAAGATCAAGAATCTACTAAACAACAGGTTAACTACACTAATGCTGACCAAGCTAATCAAGAAGCATACAATAATGCAGTAGCTGAAGCAGAACGTATTTTAGATAAAGAACATGGCGCGAATACATCACAAGTTGATGTTCAAACAGCAATTCAAAATGTTCAACGTGCTAAACAGGCATTAAATGGTGACCGAAATGTTGAAATAGCTAAGACAAATGCTAAAAATGCATTAGAACAACTTACATCACTTAACAATGCTCAAAAAGCAGCGTTAACGACTCAAATCGACAATGCACCAACAGTTGCTAACGTCGAGCAAGTATCTAATACTGCAACACAGTTAAACCAAGCTATGGCTGAGTTACAACAAGGTATTAACGATAATAATGATGTAATACAAAGCGTTGATTATACTGATGCTGATCAAGCTAACCAACAAGAATATACAAATGCGGTTACTCAAGCTAATGCAATTCTAAATAAAGGTCAAGGTACAAATGCAGACATTACTCAAGTTCAAGCAGCATTAAATCAAGTTACAACTGCTAAAAATGCATTAAACGGTGAAGAAAAAGTTGCTCAAGCTAAAGAAGCTGCTAAACAAGCATTAGCAACTTATAATCACTTGAACACTGCACAAACAAATGTAGCAACTGAACAAATTACTAATGCAACTACACTTGCACAAGTCGCTCAAGCACAAAATACAGCTAATGAATTAAATACTGCGATGGGCGAATTACAAAATAGTATTAATGATCAAACTACAGTGAAAAATAGTGTTAACTTTACTGATGCTGACTCAACTAACCAAGACGCTTATACAAATGCAGTTACTGAAGCGGAAAGTATTTTAGATAATGCACACGGTGGTAACTTAAATAAAGAACAAGTTGAAGCGGTAACTAATAAAGTGTCTACAGCTAAAGACAATTTAAATGGTGATGCTAAAGTTCGTGAAGCGAAAGCTGATGCACTGAATAACTTAGGTACACTAAATCAATTAAACGATGCACAAAAGGCACATTTAACTAACGAAATTAATAGTGCCTCTACAGTTGATGGCGTTAACCAAGTTAAAACAACTGCTCAGAACTTAAATTCAGCTATGCAACAATTACAACAAGCTATCGCGAATAAAGACGAAACTTTAAACAGTCAAAACAACTTAGATGCTAATACAGATAAGAAAAATGCATATACTGGAGCAGTAGCAAATGCCGAAAGTATTTTAGACAAAACGAGTGGCACAAATGCTGATCAAAACGCAGTTGAACAAGCAATTCAAAACGTTACTCAAACTGCTAGTGAATTAAATGGTATTCAAAACTTACAAATAGCTAAAAATGATGCAACACAAGCAATTGAAAACTTAGCACATTTGAATACACCACAGAAAAATGCACTAAAAGAGCAAGTTAACCAAGCTCAAAATGTAGTAGCTGTTACTGACCTTCAAAATAATGCTAATGCATTAGACACTGCAATGGATCAATTACAACAAGCTGTAGCTGACCATAATACAATTGTTACTGATGGTAATTACACTAATGCAAGTGCTGAGAAACAAGGTAACTATACTGATGCTTACCAACACGCACAAAACTTAATTAACGGTTCGCCAGATGTTGTTACAAATCCAGCAGACATCAATACTGCTACACAAAATGTAATCAGTGCTGAAAATGAATTAAATGGTAATACAAATCTTACAAATGCGAAACAAGAAGCAACAGAAGCACTAAGTCATTTAACAGATCTCACTGATGCACAACGTCAAAGTATTACAAACCAAATTAACAGTGCTACACAACTTGATCAAGTTGCTAATATCAAGTCAAATGCAAATGCACTTAACAATGCGATGACTGATTTAAGACAAGAAATAAGCCATCAACAAGCAGTTAAAACAAGTCAACCATTTGTCGATGCTGATAATGATAGACAAACTGCTTACAACGATGCGATTAACCATGCTGAAAGTATTGTTAGTGAAACTACTCAACCAGAACTTAATCCTTCAAACGTTTCGCAAGCAATGCAACAAATTAAAACAGCAGAAACTGGTTTAAATGGTGCCGCTAACTTAACTCGTGCTAAAGAAAATGCATTACAAGATTTAAATCAACTTACTCATTTAAATCAAGCACAACGTACAGACTTTACTAACCAAATTAATGATGCTCAAAATATTGCAACAGTAAATCAAGTTACTTCTATTGCATCATCACTTAATCAAGCAATGGGGCAATTGATTGATGCTGTTAATGACCAAACAGATGTTAAACAAAGCGTCAATTACACTGATGCAGAACCATCTAAACAACAGGATTATAATAACGCAATAACAAGTGCTGAAAGTATTACGAACCCAACAACAGGTTCTAATGCAAACCAAGCACAAGTTGAAACAGCATTGTCAGCAATTAATACTGCTAAACAAGCTTTAAATGGTACGCAAAAAGTCAATGAAGCTAAAAATAATGCATCTCAAGAATTAAATGGTTTAGATAATTTAAATAATGCTCAAAGAGAAAATGTAGCTCAAAAAATTAATCAAGCTCAAACAGTTGCTGAAGTAGAGAAAATTAAACAAGATGCTCAAGATTTAAACACAGCTATGACTAAATTAAAAGAAAGCTTGGCTGACAAAGACAATACGTTAGATAGTCAAAATTATGTAGATGCTGATAATAATAAGAAAACTGATTATACAAATGCAGTGACAAATGCTGAAAATACTTTAAACCCTACACAAGGTACAAATCTAACTAAAGAACAAGTTGAAGCTGCAACTAACCAAGTTAATTCAGCTAAGAATGATTTAAATGGTACTCAAAACTTAAATAACGCTAAACAACAAGCTACAACAAATATCGATGGATTAACTAATGTTACTGATGCTCAAAAAGAAGCACTTAAACAATTAGTTGGAAATTCATCGAATGTAGCAGAAGTTCAAGCTAATTTACAAAAAGCTCAAGACGTTGACCAAGCGATGAATCATTTAAAACAAAGTATTGCAGATAATACAGCAACTAAGAATGATCAAAACTACTTAGATGCGTCACCAAATAAACAAGAGGCATATAACAATGCAGTTGATAGTGCAAAAGATATTATTGATAACACTTCTAATCCATCATTAGATCCGACTGTTATTAATCAAGCCACAACTAACGTGACAAACGCTAAAAATGAATTGAATGGTAATGATAATCTGAACCAAGCAAAACAAGAGGCTAATCAAACAGTAGGTGGACTTGATAACTTAAATAATGCACAACAACATGCTTTAAATGAGCAAATTAGTCATGCAACATCAGTTGATGAAGTAAATCAAATTAAAAACAATGCTCAAAATCTAAACAATGCTATGGCTGGTTTAAAACAAGCAATTGCCGATAAAGATTTAACAACATCAAAAGTTAACTTCACTGATGCTGATCCTGAAAAGCAAGCTGCTTACAATCAAGCTATTACGAATGCTGAAAATATATTAGATAAAGCTAGTGGCAGTAACGTATCTCAAACTGAAGTTGAACAAGCAATTCAACAAATCAACAATGCTAAACAAGCATTAAACGGTAATGCAAACGTTCAACAAGCTAAAGACGAAGCAACTGAACTCATCAATAATGCGAGTGACTTAAACCAAGCTCAAAAAGATGTATTAAAAGGTCAAGTGAATAATGCTACAACTGTTGCTGAAACAAATGGTATTAAACAAACTGCTCAAGACTTAAATAATGCAATGACACAATTGAAACAAAGTATTGCAGATAAAGATCAAACTAAAGCTGATGGTAACTTTACAAATGCTGATACTGATAATCAAACTGCATACAACAATGCTGTCACTCAAGCTCAACAGTTAATTGACGGAGCTCCAAATGTAGTTGTAACACCAAGTGAAATTACTGATGCGCTTAACCATGTTAATCGAACTAAAGACGAATTAAACGGTAATACAAACTTAGCTAATGCTAAACAAACAGTTACAAATGCAATTGATCAATTACCAAACTTAAATCAAGCTCAACGTGATGAATATAATAAACAAATCACACAAGCTACAGCAGTTCCAGATGTAAATGCGATTCAAACAGCTGCTGAAAAGCTTAACGAAGCTATGACAAACTTGAAACAAGGTATCGCTAACAAAGACGATATTTTAGCAGGCGAAGACTATCACGATGCAGATCCAGATAAACAAGCAGCATTTAACGATGCTATCTCTGCTGCACAAGATTTATTAAATCAAACAGCTAGTCCAACAATGGATCCAACTCAAGTGACTAACGCTTTAACGAAAGTTCAAGAAACGACTCAAGCATTAAATGGTAATGAAAATCTTGAAACTGAAAAGCAAAATGCAAAAGCAACGATAACTACACTTGATCATTTAAATAGTGCACAACAACATGCTCTAACTGATCAAATTGATCAAGCACCAGATATCGAACATGTTAACCAAATCAAACAAGTAGCGGAAAACTTAAATAATGCTATGACAGCCTTATCTAATGGATTACAAGATAAGACAGAAATATTAGGCAACATCAATTACACAGATGCTGATCAAGATAAGAAAGATGCATATGATGCTGCTATTGCACATGCTGAAAATATCTTAGATAAAGCTAATGGTGGCAATGTACCTCAAACTGAAGTTGAACAAGCATTACAACAATTAACTGATGCGAAACAAGCATTAAATGGTAATAACAATGTTCAAAATGCCAAAAATGAAGCAATTCAAGCTATTGAAAATGCAAGTGAGTTAAACCAAGCTCAAAAAGAAGCGTTAAAACAACAAGTAGATTTAGCTACTACAGTTGATAAAGTCAATGGTATTAAACAAACAACGCAAGATTTAAATCAAGCAATGGCTGATTTAAAACAAGGTATTGCAAATCATGACCAAGTGATTACAAATGGTAATTACTTAAATGCAGATCAAGATAAACAATCAGCATATTCTGATGCAGTAAATCATGCTCAACAAATTATCAATGGAACTCCAAATGCTATAGTTAATCCACAAGAAGTAACTCAAGCATTACAACAAGTGACTCAAACTAAAGGCGAATTAAATGGTGATCAAAATCTTCAAACCGCACAACAAAATACGACAACAATGATTGATCAATTATCTAATTTAAACACACCTCAAAAAGAGGCGCTTAAACAACAAGTAACTCAAGCAGGTTTAGTTCCAGATGTTGATCGTGTAAAACAAACTGCTAATGATTTAAATACTGCAATGGGTAATTTGAAACAACAACTTCAAGTTAACAGTCAAGTGCCGCAATCAATCGATTACACTCAAGCAGATAACAGTAAGCAAGTTGCTTATGACAACGCTACAAATCTAGCGCAACAAATCGTAGATGGCACACCAACAGCTGTATTAAACGTTGAAGATGTTAATCAAGCACTAACAAATGTTAATCAAGCTAAAGACGAACTTAACGGTAATGAAAACTTAGCTCAAGCTAAGCAAGAAGCAACAACTCAACTTGGTACATTACAAGATTTAAACCAACCACAACATGATGCACTTGCTGAACAAATTAACCAAGCACAATCAATTGATGCTGTTAACCAAATTAAACAAACTGCACAAGAAGTTAATAATGCAATGAATCAATTAAAACAAAGCATTGCTAATAAAGATGAAGTATTAGGTAGTGAAAATTATCACGATGCTGATGCAGACAAACAAATAGCATACACGAATGCAGTGAACCAAGCAGAAGCTATTATTAATCAATCATCTAATCCGACGTTAAATGCTAGTGACATCGAGAACACGATGAACCAAGTTAATAACACACATAACGAGTTAAACGGTGATGCAAAACTTGCTACTGAAAAGCAAAATGGCAATACAGAAATTAATGCAATGTCTCATTTAAACGATGCTCAAAAACAAGCACTCACAACTCAAATTGAACAAGCACCAGATATTGCAACAGTAAATCAAGTTAAGCAAACTGCTCAAAATCTTGATCAAGCAATGAATCAATTAGCTCAATCAATTAATGATAATGCACAAACATTAACTGATGGTAATTATTTAAATGCTGATCAACAAAATCAAGAAGCGTATAACCAAGCAGTTGCTAATGCTGAAAATGTATTAAACCAACATGCTGGCACAAATGAACTTCAAGATGCAGTTGAACGTTTAACAAATACAGTTAATAATGCGAAACAAGCGTTGAATGGTAATACAAACTTAGCTCAATCTCAACAAGAAGCTACTCAGTTTGTTAATCAATTACAACATCTTAACGATGCTCAAAAGCAAAATTACAATACTCAAATTAACCAAGCACCATTAGTTACAGATGTTTCAACAATAAAACAAAACGCTCAAGCGCTTGACCAAGCTATGGAACAATTGAGAAACAGTATTGCAGATAACCAAGATACATTAGCTTCTGAAGACTATCATGATGCAACAACTGAACGTCAAAATGACTATAACAATGCAGTAAATGCAGCAAATAATATCATTAACGAAGCTACTTCACCAATCATGGATCCAAATGATATCAATTCAGCTACATCTCAAGTGAACACAACTAAAGTAGCTTTAGATGGTGACGAAAATCTTGCAAACACTAAACAACAAGCTACTGAAACAATTAGACAATTGAGCCATTTAAATCAAACTCAAGTCCAAGCTTTAGAAGCTCAAATTACTCAATCGTCAGACATTGCTACAGTGAATCAACACTTACAAACTGCACAAGATTTAAACAGTGCAATGGGTAATTTAATTCAAGCTATTGCTAACCATAATGACATTGAACAGCAAGGTAACTTTACAAATGCGGATAATGATAAACAGACAGCATACACTGATGCAATTGCGAATGCAGAAAGTATCATTAACCCACAAACGGGTCAAAATGCATCACAAACAGAAGTAGAGCAAGCAATTACTCGTGTTCAAGATGCGTTACAAGCATTAAATGGTGATCAAAACTTACAAGATGCAAAAGTCAATGCTGAACAAGCAATTAATGCACTAGTTGATTTAAACGATCCACAAAAACAAGCTTTAATACAACAAGTGAATGGTGCACCATTAGTGACTGATGTTCACCAAATTGAACAAAATGCTAATACACTAAATCAAGCTATGCATGGTTTACGAGAAAGCATAAAAGATAACGCAACAGTCAAAACTAATAGTATTTACATTAATGAAGATCCAACAGAACAACAAAACTATGATCAAGCAGTTCAACATGCGCAAGATATCATCAACGAACAAACTGCTACGTTAGATGGAAATACTATTAATCAAGCTACTGAAGCAGTTAACAATGCTAAGCAATCGTTACATGGTGATGTGAAATTACAAAACGACAAAGACCATGCCAAACAAATAGTTAGTCAGTTATCTCATTTAAATGATGCTCAAAAACATATGGAAGATGCATTAATAGATAGTGAAACTACAAGAACAGCTGTTAATAATGACTTAAACGAAGCACAAGCACTTGATCAATTAATGGATACGTTACGTCAAAGCATTGCTGACAAAAATGATATTCATGCAAACAGTCAATATATTAATGCTGAACCTAACAAACAACAAGATTATGACACTGCTTTACAAAATGCTGAAAATATCATTGCTGGAACTAATAACCCAACAATTAATAAAGGTGATGTATCTCAAGCAACTCAAGCTGTCGATAATACGAAACAAGCATTAGACGGAGTTCAAAGATTAGAAGAAGATAAACAAAATGCAGGTACATCATTAAATCAATTTGATCATTTAACACCTGCTCAACAGCAAGCTATAGAAAATGCTATCAACAACGCTTCCACTCGTGATGAAGTTGCACAAAAACTTGAAGAAGCACAAGCACTTAATAATGCAATGCAAGCTTTAAAAGATAGTATTCAAGATCATGCACAAGTTGAAGCGAGCAGTAAATTTATTAACGAAGATCCTACTCAAAAAGGTGCTTATACTGATGCAGTTAACCATGCTTTAGACATTATAAATAATGATTCAAATCCAATACTAGATAAGTCTGCGATTGAACATGCAACTCAAGCAGTAAATAATGCTAAAGATGATTTACACGGTGATCAAAAATTAGCTAATGATAAACAACATGCTAATGAAACTCTAAATCAATTAAATAATCTTAATACTGCTCAACGTGATACGCTACAAAATCAAATTAATGGTGCATCAACTAGAGATGAAGTTGCACAAATTATCAATCATGCTCAAGCACTTGATTTAGCAATGGAAAATCTAAAAGTAAGTATTAAAGACCAAGCTCAAACTGAAGCGAGTAGCAAATTTATTAATGAAGATCCTGCACAAAAAGACGCATATACACAAGCAGTACAACATGCTCAAGACTTGATTGACCAAACGTCTAATCCTACATTAGATATCACTCAAGTTGACCAACTAACTCAAGCAGTGAATAATGCCAAAGATAATTTACATGGTGACCAAAAACTTGAGCAAGCGAAACAACGAGCTTTAGAGAGCTTAAATAACTCATCTGATCTTAACCAACCACAACGCCAAACGCTTGAAACACAAATCAATCAAGCAACAACTAGAGATGACATTAATCAAATCTTAGTAAATGCTGCTGACCTTAATACAGCAATGGGCAATTTAAAAGCAAGCATTAATGACCAAGCACAAGTTGAAGCAAGTAGTAAATTTATTAATGAAGATCCTGCACAAAAAGATGCATATACTGAAGCAGTAACTAATGCCAAAGATTTAATCAATCAAACTTCAAATCCAACAATGGATACAAACCAAATTGAACAAAAAATCCAAGAGGTTATCAATGCTAAAGACAATCTTCATGGTGATCAAAAACTTGAACAAGACCAACAGCAAGCAATAACTACTGTTGATAGTTTAGATCATTTAAATCATGCGCAACAACAAGCTGCTAAAGATGCAATTGCTGGTGCTACAACAAGAACAGAAGTAGCACAATTGGTTCAAACAGCAACTCAACTTGATCAAGCGATGAAATCATTAAAAGATCAATTGAATCAAATTAATACTGATAAAGCTGAGCCTAATTACACTGAAGCTTCAATAGATAAACAAGATGCATTAAATCAAGCAATAAGTAATGCTGAAAATATCGTTAACCCAGCACAAGGTACAAATGCTAATCAAACTGAAGTTGAACAAGCTTTAACACAACTTCAACAAACTGCAAATGATTTAAATGGTGATCAACGTGTTGCAGATGCTAAAGCACAAGCTAAAACAGACATCGATCAATTAACACATCTTAATAACGAACAACAAACTGCTATTAAACAAAATATTGATAATGCTACTCAACTTCAACCAATTGCTCAAATAGTTGAACAAGCAACTCAATTAAATACAGCAATGCAACAATTACAAGATGCAGTTAATGATCATACTAATGTTGAAAATTCAGTTGATTACAGCCAAGCAGATAACGATAAACAACAAGCATATCAACAAGCAATAACACATGCTCAACAATTACTTACAGAAAATGCATCGCAACAACAAGTTGAACAAGCTTATCAGGACATACAACAAACTAAACAAGCATTAAACGGTGATGAAAGAGTAGCTGAAGCGAAAACTCAAGCTAACCAAGCTATCGATCAACTCAATGCTATTAATGATTCACAACATCAATCTTTAGTTGAAAGAGTTAATCAATCAAATGACTTAAATGAAATTCAACAAATTGTTGATGAAGCTACATCATTAAATACAGTCATGAATCAGCTTCAACAAACTATCACTAATAATGAAGCATCAACTAAAAATAGCGGTAATTACATTAATGCTGAAGCTCAATTAAAACGAGACTTCGACCAAGCAATTACTAACGCTAAAGATGCAGTTGATAAAGCAAATGGTCAAAACTTACCTAAAGATCAAATTCAACAATTAATTGAGGCTATTTCAACTACAAAAGATGCACTAAATGGTGATCAAAGACTTAGTGATGCGAAAACTAAAGCGTTAGAAACATTAGACCAATTAACTAACATTAATAACGCTCAAAAGCAATTAGCTACATTACAAATCGATAATGCTGATACATTAAATAAAGTGACTCGAGCTATTAATAAAGCAACAGCAGTAGACCAAGCGATGAATGCTTTAAAACAATACGTTCAAAATAATGAACTACCAATAAAATCTAGCTCAAACTTTATAAATGCCGATGATGATTTAAAAGCCCAATTCAATAAAGCTATCACTAACGCACAAAATGTATTAAATAAAGATAGTGGAAATGCATTAACAAATACTGAAGTGGAAGCATTAAAACAAGCTATCATAGATGCAGAAAATGCATTAAATGGTGACCTTAAAGTTACAAATGCTAAATCAAAAGCTGATAAATTTATAGATAGTTTAGATCAACTTAACCAACCACAAAAAGTGGCAGCACATGAAGCAATCAAGAAAGCTAATGATTTAGATACTATAAATGACATTATCAATAATCAAATAGATTTAAATGATGCAATGGCTGAACTTAGAGATCTCGTTGAAAATACTATTCCAAACAGTGAAAATAGCATCAACTTCCAAAACGCCGATCAAAGTGCAAAAGATAATTTGAATGAAGTTAAATCAAATGCACAACAAATGCTAGATGGAAACAACAATAAAGGTACAGATGTTAACGATGTTCGTGGAATGATAGAATCAATTAAAGAAGCAATTAACCAATTAAATGGTGAAGAGAGATTACAAGAAGCTAAAAATGATGCCATCCAAGAAGTTAATAAAGCTTTAGCAGATAAATTGAAAGAAATTAATGCATCAAACGCTACTGAGCAAGATAAGACTGACGCTATTAATAAAGCCAAAGAAATTGCTAACCAAATTATTAATGATATTAATAATGCGACTAGTAACGATCAAGTCAATAAAGTTCAACAATCAGGCAACAAAGCAATCGATGAGATTCATGCAAATGAAATACCTAAAGCTAAAATCGATGCTAAAAATGATATTGAACAAAAAATCAATGACCTTATTACTAAGATTACAAATAACCCTGATTTAACGGATACAGAAAAACAACAGTTAATTAATCAATTGAATCAGTTAAAACAACAAAGTAATAATGATATTGATAATGCAACGACTAAAGAAGATATTGATCGAATTAAGCAAAAACTAGAAGATGCTGTTAATAATATTTCTAACTATGTCACAGCTAAAGTTGATGCTAAAAACGAAATCAAAGATGCTGCTGCAGCTAAAATCAAAGAAATTGATAATAATCCTGACTTAACGCCAGAACAAAAAGCTGCCGCTAAAGACGAAGTCAATCGTCTAAAAGAACAAGCATTGAAAGATATTGACAACGCGAAAGACTTAAACGGTATTGATGAAGCGAAATCTCAAGCACGAGATACTATCAGCAAATTTGATCCAAATCAATTCACGATTGATCAAGCAAAAGACAAAGCGAAACAAGCTATTGAAGAAGCAGCTAACAACAAACTCAAAGAAATTGATAATAACCCTGACTTAACGCCAGAACAAAAAGCTGCTGCTAAAGACGAAGTCAATCGTCTAAAAGAACAAGCACTTAAAGATATCGATAATGCGAAAGACTTAACTGGCATTGAGGAAGCGAAATCTAATGCGCAAGATACTATCAGCAAATTTGATCCAAATCAATTCACGATTGATCAAGCAAAAGACAAAGCGAAACAAGCTATCGAAGAAGCAGCCAACAACAAACTCAAAGAAATTGATAATAACCCTGACTTAACGCCAGAACAAAAAGCTGCTGCTAAAGACGAAGTGAATCGTCTAAAAGATCAAGCGCTTAAAGATATTGATAATTCAAAATCACTTGAAGATATAACTAAACAACAACATAAGTTTATATCTCAGATTATTTCTGTAAATCCAATTAAAGATTTAGTGAAACGTAAAGACGATGCTATTAAAAATATCAATAAAATATCAACACAAAAAGCTAATGACATAAGAAACAGTAGATTTGGTACTGCAAGTCAAAAACAAGATGCTTTAAATAGAATTAATAGCATAGTTAATGACACGATTAGAAGAATCAAAAATGCTCACACACCACAAGAAGTGGATGATGCATTGAGAGATGGTATTAATCGTATCTTAGCTGTTCAAATCAATACAAATATTGGCAGAAACAGAAATCAATTCAACAATACTTTAAATAGACCTTTCGATTTAACTAGAGTAGTTAGAGCTAATCAAACTAATGCTACTACTATCTTCGGAAATGGAACTAAAGAAAAATTAAATGGCAGCATACCTAGCGATAAATCTAAACAAAACAAAGATAAAAATAACAATCATCAAAATACACATAGTGTGACAGATTCAATTGCTAATGTACTTAAAAAGACACTAGGATTTGTAGGTATTTCTGGATTATTAGCTAGTTTCTGGTTTGTAATGGCAAAACGCCGTAGAAAAGAAGAAGAAGATGAAATGTTGAATCATAAAGATACTATTAAAGATGAAAAAAAACATTTATTGAGTGATAATGACCATGAACCATTGTTATTAGCTAAACAGAAAAAAGATGAAACAGAAACTAACAAACAATCTTCAAATTCATCAAAAGAGAAAAAGCTTAAAGGTAATGATAAAGATGCACCTATATTAATTGCTAAAAAGAAACAAAATCGTAAAGATAATGAAAATAAAGCAAAAGGTAAATCAACATCTAATAACAAAAAAGTCACAAACTCAAAAAAGAAGAAAAAGAATAATAAAAAATCTTCAAAACGTAAAAAATAAAACTCAATAAATTTATCCTAATTCTTCAAATAGAAGGAGCACCGATTGAATATTCATCAATCGGTGCTCCTCTTTTTACTATTTACGCTTTAACAATTTAAATAAAGCCTGTTGTGCATGTTGGTTAGCTTCTTTATTTTGTTCTCTAGGAACCCATTTTACAAACAATAACTCAAAATCTCTTTCCAATAATTCTAATTGTTCAAAATAGGGTTTAAATTTAGCATTTTTAATATATCCCGCATCAACACTATCCGCTATCAACTTCGAATCTGTGTATAGAAGGGCATTACTTACTTTTAGTTCTCTTGCATGTTCCAATGCATGAATGCACGCTGCCCATTCAGCACTATGATTATCCATTTCACCTAATTCATGAGTGAAAATATGATGTTGATCATCTTCTTTAATGACGATAGCACAAGTACTCATTCCAGGATTACCTTTTGTCGCTGCGTCAAAATTAATTTTTGCCATTTTCACACCTGCTTATATCAAAATTCCTTACAATCTAAATCATAATATCTATTTTAATCAAAAGAACAGTAATTTAAAAATACTTCAATTAAAAACATCAAATTATGGATTTATATAAATAAAAAACACGCTTCAACTCAATTATAAATTAAGTAAAGCGTGTGGCCACTATATATTAATAACCTTCATCCAATTTACTAATTTTACCTTTACGATAAAATGATTTCGCAATATAGCCAAATGGCACATTGAAAATAGTAGATACAAGTTTTAATACATATGTTGTTATGAATATTTCAAATACTGCCATACCAGGTAAACTTCCGATAAATGCGATAGATACGAAAAGGGCAGTATCAATGATAGAACTAATTACAGTACTACCATATGCTCTTATAATAAATGTTTTATCAGAACTAAATATTTTTTTAATTAGTGAGAAGATAAACACATCTATATGTTGTCCGATAATATATGCAACGATTGAACCTAATGCAATTCGTGGTACGACATCAAAAATGGCATGAAATGCGCTTTGAGCTGTGTCTTCTGGAGCAGGGATGAAATGTAATGACATTTGCATGACAATAATCATAACTAATGTTGAAGAAAATCCTAACCACACTGCGCGTTTAGCTACCTTTCTTCCATAAATATCATTCAATATATCAGTAGCCAAATAAATAGACGCAAACATGACATTACCTAAAGTAGCTGAAATACCAAATATTTCTACAGTTTTGATGACTTGAATATTAGCAATAATTGTACCAATTGCTACCCAAGCTATTAAACCATGTTTACCAAACAATCGATACATCACTACCATTAAAATAAACGTTACTAAAAACGTAGCTATTCCAAAAATTTCATTATACATATACTTTTCCTCCTAAATTTTGTTAATGCGGGTGTTTAGAAACCGCTAAAATAACTTAACCATTTTACTTGAAAAATGTTACTAATGCAATACGTAACGTTAATTAAATTTGTGGTTCTTAATAGCAAATTGATTATTGTTAATCCATCCATAATAAATGCTATAATGTTTACATGTGAATGATTGAGGTAGTATTAAAAACTAAATGTATCTCTTTATTTGCGACATAATAAACGCTATAGCTAAAGGGAGTTGAGAATATACTTACTTATTCCGAACAACAAGCTATAAATCGAATTGATCAATTATTGACTACGTATTGTCATCAATGTCCATTAAAGTCGCATATAAGAAAGACTGAAAATAAGACGCAGGCACATCATTTTTGTATCAATGAATGTTCAATTGGTAAACAAATCAAACAAATTGGAAACGAACTTCAATAGGAGGTAGTTAATATGGAAATTGTTTCAATTTCAGAAACACCAAACCACAACACTATGAAAATCACTTTAAATGAATCACGTGAAGATATGAAATCAAATACTTATACAGAAGCTCAAGAAGGGCAACCTGAATTCATCAATGCATTATTCGACATCGACGGTGTGAAATCT
The DNA here is from genome assembly GCF_000620265.1 of Staphylococcus sp. URHA0057. Classification (NCBI taxonomy): domain Bacteria; kingdom Bacillati; phylum Bacillota; class Bacilli; order Caryophanales; family Staphylococcaceae; genus Staphylococcus; species Staphylococcus sp. URHA0057. The sequence goes on from NZ_JHVS01000001.1 coordinate 115,220, forward strand.
ATTTTTTACGTTATGGATTTCATCTCTGTAGATAAAGAGGATCAAGCTGATTGGAATACACTTATTCCTCAAATTGAAGATAAATTCAACCAATAATTAAATTAAATTTCATGGAGGGACACATTTATGGAAATTTTACGTGTAGAACCTACACCGAGTCCTAATACTATGAAAATTGTTCTATCTGAAAAGAGGCAAGATAATAAATCAAATACTTATACTGAGGTAAACGAACAACAACCTCAATTTATTAATGATTTATTAAATCTTGAAGGTGTTAAGTCTATTTTCCATGTTATGGATTTTCTAGCTATAGATAAACAACCTAAAGCCGATTGGGAGAATGTTTTGCCATTAATTACATCTACTCTAAATAATGAAAAAAATGAGAATCAAGAGTATCAACCAGATGAACATTATGGCGAGATTAAGGCAGAAGCATTAATGTTTAAGGGTATACCATATCAAATTAAATTATCAACTCAGCAAGATGAAAAACGTAAACAATTGCCAGAGTTTTATGTAGACAATATGCTAAAAGCTCAAAAAGATAATGATAATGTCGTTTTTCTAAGAAAATGGGAAAATTTAGGCATACGATATGGCGACATAGATGAAGTCATGGATGACGTTTATGAAGAAATATTAGCGTTATACCCAGCGTCAAGAATAGAACAATTAGTTAACGAAGCACTAGAAACAGATATTGTTATCCCCGAAAGTCATTATAAACATGTAACATTAGCTGAATTTCAACAAGCTTCTGATTGGAAAGAAAAATTACGTATGCTTAAAGCATTTCCAACGCCGACTTTTGACGATATTCCTTTATTAGATTATGCATTAAATGAGGAAAAGATTCCGCTTCGTCGTGAGGCTGTAGTTTTACTAGGTATGGTTGAGGATAAAGACATTTTACCTTATATTTATAAAGGGTTACACGATAAGAGTCCTGCCGTACGACGAACTGCAGGGGATTGTTTAAGTGACTTAGGTTATAAAGAAGCACTTCCAGAAATGGAAAAAGCACTAGATGACCCTCAAAAAATCGTTCGTTGGAGAGCTGCTATGTTTATTTTTGATGAAGGAAACGAGCAACAGCTAGATAGCTTAAAAGCACATGCTAATGATCCAGCGTATGAAGTTAAATTACAAATTGAAATGGCCATTTCTAGAATAGAAAATGGGGATGAAGCCCTAGGATCAGTTTGGAAACAAATCGCTAATAGAAATAAATCCTAATAATTACTAAAAGGAGCATAAAATTATGAATGCCTATGATCAATATATGAAAGAACTTGCACAACAAATGCGTTCTGAACTTACAGATCATCAGTTTGAAAGTTTAGAATCTAGTGAATCAGTAAATCAATATATGAATAATGTAAATGAAGACGATACAACATTTGTTGTTATTAATTCTACTTGTGGTTGTGCAGCAGGTTTAGCACGCCCAGCAGCAGTAGCAGTTGCTGAACAAAATGAAGCTAAACCAACTCATAAAGTAACTGTCTTTGCAGGACAAGATAAAGAAGCTACTGAAACAATGCGTGAATATATTCAACAAGTACCTTCAAGTCCTTCATTCGCATTATTTAAAGGACAAAATCTCGTTCATTTCATGCCTAGAGAACATATCGAAGGTAGAGATATTAACGATATCGCAATGGATTTAAAAGATGCATTCGACGATTATTGTGAAACAAAATAATGCTGATTAGAGTGATACGGGAGGCTCATATTAATTTGAGTGTCCTGTATCGCTTTTTTATTAATAAGAAAAATTGACCCTTCATTAATTTTATCAAATATCTTGTTTCATACTTTTTTATGCGTCTAATTACAAGTATAATAATATTAATGTGACTATTGAAAGATAATAGGATTCCACTTCATTACATAAAATATAGAAAGGATGTATACAACCATGTTCAATTCATTCGACGCAGCATATCACGGTCTTTGTGAAGAAATCTTAGACATTGGAAATCAACGAGATGATCGTACACATACAGGCACAATTTCAAAATTTGGTCATCAACTAAGATTTGATTTATCCAAAGGCTTTCCTTTATTAACGACTAAGAAAGTTTCGTTTAAACTTGTAGCTACAGAATTATTATGGTTTATCAAAGGGGATACAAATATCCAATATTTATTAAAATACAATAATAATATTTGGAATGAATGGGCTTTTGAAAATTATGTTAATTCTAATGATTATCATGGTCCAGATATGACAAATTTTGGCCATCGTTCATTACAAGATAGTGATTTTAACGAATTATATAAAGTTGAAATGAAGAAATTCAAAGAGAAAATTTTAACTGATGATACGTTCGCACAAAAATATGGTGATTTAGGAAATGTATACGGTAAACAATGGAGAGATTGGGAAGATAAAGATGGCAACCATTTTGATCAACTTAAAACTGTTATCGAGCAAATTAAACAAAATCCTAATTCACGCCGTCATATCGTTTCAGCTTGGAACCCAACTGAAATCGATACAATGGCATTACCTCCGTGTCATACGATGTTCCAATTCTATGTACAAGATGGAAAATTAAGTTGTCAATTATATCAACGTAGTGCAGATATCTTTTTAGGTGTTCCATTTAATATTGCAAGCTATGCCTTACTTACTCATTTAATAGCTAAAGAATGCGGTTTAGAGGTTGGGGAATTTGTCCATACTTTTGGTGATGCACATATTTATTCAAATCATATGGATGCTGTACAAGAACAACTTTCTCGTGATAGTTTCAATCCACCTCAAATCAAAATTAACTCAGATAAATCTATTTTTGATATCGACTATGAAGACATAGAATTAATTAACTATGAGTCTCATCCAGCTATCAAGGCACCAATTGCAGTATAATTTTTAAATTAATCTTAATATTGATAAGTATTTTACAAATTTTCAAATTTATCTTTAGAAAACTTCCTTAAATACTACCTAATAGTAACGAATTGTATTCAATTTATGTTACATTTAATTTATGAAATCGATACACTAATGCCCACATATCAAGGAGGACAATGAAATGACATTATCTATTTTAGTCGCACATGATCAACAAAGAGTCATAGGTTATCAAAATCAATTACCATGGCATCTTCCTAATGATCTTAAACATGTTAAACAATTATCTACAGGTCATACATTAGTTATGGGAAGAAAAACATATGAATCTATAGGCAAACCTTTACCTAATAGACGTAACGTTGTTTTGACTAATAATAAGTCATTTCATCCTGAAGGTGTGGACGTTATTCACTCTTTTGAAGAAATAAAAGATTTAACAGGTCATGTGTTTATATTCGGTGGCCAAACTTTGTTTGAAGAAATGATTGATAAAGTAGACGATATGTATATAACTGTGGTTAATGGTAAGTTTCAAGGAGATACTTTCTTTCCTCGTTATACTTTTGAAGATTGGGAAGTTGAGTCCTCAGTTGAAGGCGAACTAGACGAAAAAAATACTATTCCACATACATTTTTACATTTAATAAGGAAAAAATCATAGGGGGACTATTTATGGTTAAGCAAGTTATCGTTACAGATTCTACTTCAGATTTACCTCAAAGTTATTTAAAAGAAAACGCAATCCATGTCATCCCATTAAATCTTACAATTAATGGTAAATCTTATGTTGACCAAGTTGACATTACATCTTCGGAATATATTGACTATTTAGAACAAGATGCTGATGTTAAAACAAGTCAGGCTTCTATCGGTGAAATAATTAACGTTTATGAAAAACTTGGGAAAGATGATGTAGAAATTATTAGCATACATTTATCTTCTGGTTTAAGCGGTATGTATAATACAGCTTACCAAGCTAGTCAAATGGTAGATGCTAATGTCACTGTAATTGATTCCAAATCTATTTCTAACGGTCTAGCTTATCAAATTAAACATATCGTTGAACTTATCGAAGAAGGTACGTCAACATCTGATATTGTTGATAGTGTTAAAAAGTTGCAAGACAACACTAAGTTATTTGTAGTAATTGGCCAATTAAATCAATTAATTAAAGGTGGACGTATAAGTAAAACTAAAGGACTTATAGGTAATATCATGAAAATCAAACCTATAGGTACGCTCAATGATGGTAAATTGGAACTCGTTCACAACGCTCGAACACAAAACACTAGTATCAATTATTTAAAAAAAGAAATTTCTGAATTCATTGAAAATCATAAACTTAAATCAGTAGGTATTACTCACGCAAATGCCATGGATTTTGTAGATAAAGTTAAAAATACATTTACAGAAGCTTTTAATTTCCATAATTATGATGTAAATGTTACAACACCTGTCATTTCAACACATACAGGTAAAGGCGCTATTGGATTGGTTGTTGTTCGCGAAAACTAATCCAATATATAGATATTTATAAACTTTTGAGCGTTTATCTTTATTTCTTTAATATAATATCGTAAATTATTAACAAAATAGGAAGGAGGCAATCAAATGGCTTATGCAACGTTAGCTGGAGGTTGTTTTTGGTGTATGGTAAAACCATTCACATCATATCCTGGTATTAAATCAGTTGTTTCTGGATATAGTGGTGGCCATGTAGAAAATCCTACTTATGAGCAAGTATGTACTAATCAAACTGGTCATGTAGAAGCTGTGCAAATTACCTATGATCCTGAAATAACTTCATTTGAAAATATTTTAGATGTTTACTTCAAAACATTTGATCCTACAGACGATGGGGGTCAGTTTTTCGACCGTGGTGAAAGTTATCAACCTATCATTTTTTACCATGACGAAGAACAACGTAAAGCTGCAATACTGAAGAAACAACAAATTGATGAACAAGGTATTTTTAAGAAACCTGTTATTACTCCAGTTAAACCATATAAAAACTTCTATCTTGCAGAAGACTATCATCAAGATTACTATAAGAAAAATCCTGAACATTACGAACAATATCAACGAGGTTCAGGCAGAAAAGCATTTATAGAATCACATTGGGGGTCTCAACATGATTAAGAAGAATAAAGATGAACTAAATGATATGGAGTATCTTGTTACACAAGAAAATGGGACAGAACCTCCATTTCAAAATGAATATTGGAATCATTTTGAAAAAGGTATATATGTCGATAAATTGTCTGGCAAACCATTATTCACTTCAGAAGAGAAATTCGAATCTGATTGTGGTTGGCCTAGCTTTTCGAAAGCAATCGACGATGAAGAAATTATCGAGCTAGTAGATAAAACGTTTGGTATGGTTAGAACCGAAGTACGTTCTGAAGATGCAAATAGTCATTTAGGACATGTATTTAACGATGGCCCTAAAGATAAAGGCGGTTTAAGATATTGTATCAATTCAGCATCAATTCAATTTATACCATATGACAAATTAGAAGAATTAGGTTACGGTGACTTAATACAACACTTTGAGAAATAGGAGTGGAACAAAATGTTTAAAAAATTATTCGGTAAAAGTAAAGAAGTAGATAAAAATATTCAAGTTTATTCACCATTATCAGGTGAATACGTTAAAATCGAAGACATTCCAGACCCAGTATTTGCTCAGAAAATGATGGGCGAAGGATTTGGTATTAACCCAACAGAGGGTACTGTGGTATCACCAATCGAAGGTACAGTAGATAATGTTTTCCCTACAAAACATGCTATTGGTCTAAAAGCTGAAAATGGACTTGAATTATTAGTTCATATCGGATTAGATACTGTTCAATTAGACGGTGAAGGTTTTGAAGTATTAGTAGATAGTGGTGACAATGTTAAAGTTGGAGATCCAATTATCAAATTCGATGTTGAATACATTAAAAATAATGCAAAATCAGTTATTTCTCCTGTAATTATTACTAATTCTGATCAAGCAGCATCAATTCATTTTGATGATGTTCAAGCAGCAGTTAAAGGTGAAACAAAAGTCATTGATGTGACAATGAACTAATGAAAAATTATTCATTTTATCAGTTCGCTATGACAGTTAGAGGTAGAAAAGATGATAAAGGGAAATTGGCTGAACAAATATTTGAAGATTTAGCATTCCCACGCCATGAGAATGATTTCAACGAACTATCTGAATATATCGAAACTCATGGTGATTTTACTCTATCTATGTCAGTCTTCGATGATTTATATGAAGAATATACTGAATGGCTTAAATTTTAATAATTATGTATTTATCGCCTGTGACAATAGAATTTTGTTACAGGCTTATTTTAAATTCTTTTTAACTTTATCATGTTATATTTCAGTTGATTTTGAAGAATAATCCATACATACTGTAAGTATCATTTTGAAAGCAAATGATTAAATGTATTAAATTGAATTTAAAATAAAGATAAAGTTATCATAAAGATGTTTCACTCAAAGACATCAAATTGAATTGTCGCCATTTTTAAAAGGAGTGATTATGTGACTAATAATAAAGACGATCAAACGACAGATGAGCAACAAAATTCAATACAAAATAAGAAGAAAGATAAACCAAAAAAACAAATTAATCTTAAATTATGGCAACTGATTACATTACTAATTGGTATTATCGTTATAACTGCGGCTATTACCGTTGCAACAACAATACTAATTAGTCATCAAATGAGTGGTTTAAATAAGGAACAACGTGCAAATTTACATAAGATTGAATATGTGTATAAAACTTTAAATAAAGATTATTATAAAAAACAAAAATCTGACAAACTATCACAAGCAGCTATAGACGGTATGGTTAAAGAATTAAAAGATCCTTATTCAGAATATATGACTAAAGAACAAACGAAATCATTCAATGAAGGTGTGTCCGGTGATTTTGTCGGTATAGGCGCTGAAATGCAAAAGAAAAACGATCAAATTAGTATTACTAGCCCTATGAAAGGCTCCCCAGCGGAAAAAGCAGGGATCAAACCGAAAGATGTTGTTACAAAAGTTAATCATAAATCAATAAAGAATAAGCCACTAGATGAAGTCGTCAAAATGGTTAGAGGTAAAAAAGGAACAAAAGTAGTCTTAACGATTAAACGAGGCTCAGTAGAAAAAGATATTTCAATTAAACGTGATACTATTCATGTTAAAAGTGTTGAATATGAGAAGAAAGATAATGTTGGCGTAATCACAATTAATAAATTCCAAAACAATACTTCTGGCGAACTTAAAAATGCTGTCAAGAAAGCACACAAACAAGGTGTACGAGATATTGTTTTAGATTTACGTAACAATCCAGGTGGGTTATTAGATGAGGCTGTGAAAATGGCAAATATTTTCATAGATAAAGACAAAACCGTTGTCCAACTTCAAAAAGGTGATGACAAACAACAACTTAAAACAGAAAATGACCCATTAAAAGAAGCTAAAGACATGAAAGTTTCAATCCTAATTAATGAAGGTTCAGCAAGTGCATCAGAAGTATTCACTGGCGCACTCAAAGATTATCACAAAGCTAAAGTCTATGGTTCTAAATCATTTGGTAAAGGTATTGTTCAAACAACACGTGAATTTGATGATGGTTCACTATTGAAATATACAGAAATGAAATGGTTAACACCTGATGGCCATTATATTCATGGTAAAGGTATTCAACCAGATGTAAAAATAGAAACTCCAAAATATCAATCTCTAAATGTCATACCTAATAAGAAAACATATAAAATCGGTGATGAAAGCAAGCATGTTAAAACAATGAAAATTGGGTTAACTGCATTAGGATTCAAAGTTGATAACGAATCTAAAACATTTGATTCAAGCTTAGAATCGGCTATTAAGAAATTCCAAGAAGACAACAATTTAAAAGTAACAGGTGAATTTGATAAAGAAACAAATGATAAATTCACTCTAAAATTAGTCGAAAAATCTAATAAAAATGACACAGTTTTAGATAAATTAATCAAGAAGTTGAAATAAGTTTAAAAAGATGAAAATATGTGAATTAAATGATGAAAGCTTTTTAACCTATAACTATAAATACAAAGAGGTGTTTTAGATTATGATTAGATTAGCAACAAAAAATGATCTTTCAAGTATTGAGAATTTAGTAGAAGAAGCAAAAGAAATTATGGAGAAATTCAACAATAATCAGTGGGATGACAAATACCCTGTCACTGAACATTTTGAAGAAGATATCGAATCTGAAACACTTTATGTATTAGATGTTGATAATGAAATTTATGGTTTTATTGTCATCGACCAAAATCAATCAGAATGGTATGATGAACTAGAATGGCCTATTGATCGTAAAGGGGCATATGTGATACACCGTTTAGCTGGTTCTCAGTCTTATAAAGGTGCTGCTACTGAATTATTCCAATTTGCAGTAGATATGACAGAAGAGCACGGTGTTCATGTCATTTTGACTGATACATTTGCACTTAATAAACCAGCTCAAGGATTATTCGAAAAATTTGGCTTTACAAAAGTGGGCGAAGCCGAAATTGATTATCATCCTTTCGATCGCGGTGCACCATTTTACGCATATTATAAAAACATATAAGAATAGAGGTTATATTTATGACTAAAATCGCATTTACAGGTGGAGGAACAGTTGGACACGTTTCAGTTAACTTAAGTCTGATTCCAACTGCAACAGACAAAGGCGATGAAGCTTTTTATATTGGATCAAAATCTGGAATAGAAAGGGAAATGATTGAATCTCAATTACCAAATATTCCATATTATCCAATTTCTAGTGGTAAATTACGACGCTATTTATCATTTGATAATGCTAAAGACATCTTTAAAGTTTTAAAAGGTGTTTTAGATGCTCGCAAAATTCTAAAAAAACAAAAGCCAGATTTATTATTTTCTAAAGGTGGGTTTGTTTCTGTACCAGTAGTGATTGCAGCTCGTTCTTTAAAAATTCCTACAATCATTCATGAGTCAGATTTAACACCAGGTTTAGCCAATAAAATTGCATTGAAATTTGCTAAAAAAATCTATACAACATTTGAAGATACATTAAATTACTTACCTAAAGACAAAGCAGACTTTGTTGGCGCAACAGTACGTGAAGATTTAAAACAAGGTGATAAACAACGTGGTTACCAATTAACTGATTTTAAACAAGACAAAAAAGTGTTACTTGTTATGGGTGGTAGTTTAGGAAGTAAAAAATTAAATGACGCTATAAGAGAAAATTTAGAAGCTTTATTACAACTATATCAAGTTATTCATCTTACAGGTAAAGGATTAGTAGATAATTCAATAAATAAAGAGGGATATATACAGTTTGAATTTGTTAAAGATGATTTAACTGATTTATTAGCTATTACTGATACTGTTGTCAGTCGTGCAGGTTCAAATGCAATATATGAATTTTTAACATTAAGAATACCAATGTTATTAATTCCTTTAGGTTTAGATCAATCCCGTGGTGATCAAATAGATAATGCGAAAAACTTCGAAACTAAAGGTTATGGTCGAGCTATTCCTGAAGATGAACTTACACAAGTAAGATTGATACAAGAACTTAACCATATCGAATCTAACCGTGATGACATCATTAAACAAATGCAAACTTACAAAGAAAGTTACACTAAAGAAGATATATACGATAAAATTATCAAAGATGCTTTGAATCAATAGGGGGAATATTGCAATGAGTCGATTAAAACGAATTTCATTACTTATCATTTTTACTTTGATATTCGGTATCATTGCATTCTTTCACGAATCTCGATTAGGTAAGTGGATTGATAATGAAGTATATGAGTTCATTTATGCCTCAGAAAGCTTCATCACTACATCTATTATGTTAGGTGCAACAAAACTCGGTGAAGTTTGGGCAATGGTATGTTTATCTTTAATACTAATCGCTTATTTAATGTTAAAACGTTTAAGAATAGAAACACTCTTTTTTGTAATTGTGATGAGTTTATCTAGTATTTTAAACCCTGTATTAAAAAACATCTTTGATAGAGAAAGACCAACGTTATTACGTTTAATCGATATTACTGGTTTTAGTTTCCCAAGCGGTCATGCAATGGGATCTACTTCTTATTTTGGTAGTATCATTTATATTCTTAATAGAACTGATTCAGGTTTATCTAAAGGCGTACTTATTGGCTTAGCAGCCTCACTAATATTAATGGTGTCAACATCTCGTGTATACTTAGGCGTACATTATCCAACAGACATTATCGCTGGTATTATAGGCGGAGCCTTTAGTATTGTTTTATCAACATTGATCTTAAACAATAAATTATAAAGCACTTAAATTTGAAGAGATACTATTTTACTTAGAGGGGCATATATCTAAATTAACATTAGATATATTCCTCTCATTTTTCTATATATGTATATAACTAAGAAAGGAGCGAAAAGATGACACATAAAACATATAACTGTCCAGTAGAAGCAGTAATTAGTTTAATTGGTGGAAAATATAAACCTATTATATTGTGGTACCTCCTAAATAATACTTTACGTTTTAATGAAATCCAACGATTACTACCTCAAGCTTCTCCAAAAATGTTAAGTCAACAGCTTAAAGAACTACAAAAAGAAGGGTTCATTGAAAAGGTCATTTACCCAGAAGTACCTCCTAAAACAGAATATTATATGACAGACTACGGAAAAACATTGGAACATATTTTAAATGAAATGTGTAATTGGGGAGAGGAGTTTATGGGAGATTATATTGTTAAGCCAACAGATAGTTAGTATCTATTAATCCATACTTACCTTTTGGATACTATCTTACATTAAAGTGCGTTCTTCTCAAGTTAAATATGTAATGCTACTATTAATTAAAATCAATTGGGAAGGAATGACTTAAATGTTAAATGAAATTAAATGGCCAGAAAAATGGTTACCAGGTACAACAGATAATTTTGCTTCAAATGAAATCATCGTTAAAGATTTATCATTTGATAATGTTATAGAGAGTTTATTAAACACTTCTAAATGGGAAAATTACTATTCAAATAGTAGCGATATTTATATGTATAATCAAGATTCTCCAGTTTTAAAACAAAATACACGTTTTAAATTTAAAACATTCGGTTTTGATATAGAAGCTGAAGTTGAAGAATGTATGGTTGAAGATAATATTGCAAGAATCGCATGGCATGGCTGGAATAATGCAACAGGTGATGAATTCTTAGATGTTTATCATGCTTGGCTTATTGAAAAATTATCCCATAACAGACTAAGAATTTTAACTCAAGAATCACAAATTGGTAAACCAGCGAAAGACATGGCTAGTGACAACACTTATCCTATGATTAATGGACATCAGGAATGGATAACTACATTAGCTAACTTTTCAATGTAATATATTAATATCATAAAGAATAGAGCATTAAGATGATTGAAATCAAAGTCATCTTAATGCTTTTTTTTTAATATCATTCACTATAGATTTTAATCAAAAAGTTCATACTGTTTTAGAGTTTTTTCTATTTTATTTTTGAGACTGTCTTGTTGCTCTTTTTCTTCTTTTCTCATTTTTTTATGTTCTTCAACATGACTTGGTCTGGACACCCAATTTTGGAATGATTTTTTCTCATCCCATTTTGATACAATAGAATATTCTATTTTTGATTTTGTTTCATTTTTCCATACTTCAGCATCAATTAAACCTTCGAATCCTTCAAAATCAGATTTCGCATTTTCGGCTTTTTTTAATAAAACTTCTTTTGCAGATTCATCTGATGTAGAAAAAGTAACTTGTGCAATAAACATTTAAAAATCCCTCCAATAGATTTATCGTATCAATTAATTGAAATACATTATCAATTATAATCAACTTTTACAGAATTCTCTAACGATTGAATTCTAATAACTCTTCGGTTCGCATGAGCTTTCCTCATGCATAACTCCCTCTAACGAATAAATTCGTAAGGTTTCTAGGTTCGCATGAGCCTTACTCATGCATAACTCCCTCTAACGAATAAATTCGTAGGGTCTTCGGTTCGCATGAGCTTTTCTCATGCATAACTCCCTCTAATGAATCAATTCGTAAGTTTTCTCAGTTCGCATGAGTTTCCTCATGCATAACTCCCTCTAACGAATCAATTCGTAAGGTTTCTCGGTTCGCATGAGCTTTCCTCATGCATAACTCCCTCTAACGAATCAATTCGTAAGAGGGAGTAAAAAAAGTAGTAAACCTCAAGTGTCTAAAGGTTTACTACTTTATTTGAACGTCGTCTCCAACGTTAGTCTTTTACGGGCATATAAAAGGGGATTATGAAAATGACCAATACATAAGAACGAAATATATGTGGGGGGAAAGTTCTTTTTGGTATTGATAATCATTTTCAATTATTATTATACACGACTGAGAATCGTTGTCAATTAGAATACTGAAAATTTTATGATTTATTATTAAAAGGATTAAGAAATCCCTCAACCAAAGCATTTTTGGTTAAATATCCCTACAAAAATAGTTCTCAATACTGATAATAACACCATTGAAAGTATGATAAAATTTAGTTAACAACATAACTCGTTATGACAATACATAATAATGCGTTGAACTCTTTCAATTTACCTAAGATTATTACGTTTTAAAGTAGGATGTATAAACAATACTTTTATATTTTACTTAATAACAAAAGACATTGAAATGAGGCCACTTTGACATAAACAAAAATAATCACATTAACTTTTACATATTTATTAATTTATGATACATATTTATAACATACAAAATATTTATTTCAAACATATATAGTCATATTAAGAGGTGCAAAAATGACAAATATTTTATTAGTAGAAGATGAACAAAATTTAGCTCGGTTTATCGAACTTGAATTAACACATGAAAATTATCAAGTTGATATTGAAAATGATGGTGCCACTGGTCTCGAAAAAGCACTAAATAAAACATATGATCTTATTATCTTAGATTTGATGTTACCAAACATTAATGGACTTGAGATATGTAGACAAATTCGTCAAGAACAAACCATACCTATAATTATTATTACAGCTAAAAGTGATACTTATGATAAAGTCGCTGGACTGGATTATGGCGCCGATGATTATATTGTTAAACCATTTGATATTGAAGAATTACTTGCTCGTATTAGAGCAATTCTGCGACGCCAACCTCAAAAGGATACTATTAATATTAATGGTATTGTTTTAGATAAAGAAGCATTCGAAGTAACAGTTGATGGTACACAACTCGACTTAACTAAAACTGAATATGATTTATTTTATATCCTGGCAGAAAATAGAAATCACGTATTACAACGTGAACAAATATTAGATCATGTTTGGGGTTATAATTCTGAAGTTGAAACCAATGTAGTAGATGTTTATATCAGGTATTTAAGAAATAAACTCAAACCTTTTGGTAAAGATAAAGTGATTGAAACCGTTCGCGGTGTTGGGTACGTGATACGATGATGAAACAACGAAAACTCAAATACAAATGGATGTTAATTACAACTTTAATTACGTTTGTCACAATTGTTCTATTTTGTTTAATCATCATCTTTTTTCTGAAAGAAGCACTACATAATAGTGAATTAGATGAAGCAGAGAAAAGTTCCAATGACATTATCAATTTATTACACTCTAAGCCACCAGAAGATATATCTGCACTAGACTTAAACGCGTCACTAGAGAATTTTCAAGAAGTGTCTATATTTGATGATAAAGGTAAAAAATTACTTCAAACAACTAGTGAAAATTTACCTACAATACCTTCAAATGTAGGACTATCACATCCAGAACGTGTAAAAGTCGTTAATTATAAAGGCGTTGACTACTTAGTCATCACCGAACGCATTCATTCCAAAAAGTTCGATGGTTATAGTATATTGGTTCATTCATTAGAAAGTTATGAACATCTTGTTCAATCTTTATATATTGTTGCAATAGCATTTGGTTTAATTGCGACATTTGTCACAGCTATGGTGAGTTACATTTTCTCATCTCAAATTACAAAACCAATTGTCACAATGTCTAATAAGATGAATCAAATTCGACGTGATGGCTTCCAAAACAAACTAGAACTAACTACCAATTACGAAGAAACAGATAATCTAATATGCACATTTAATGAAATGATGTTTCATATTGAAGAATCTTTTAATCAGCAACGTCAATTTGTGGAAGATGCGTCTCATGAACTTAGAACGCCACTACAAATTATCCAAGGTCATTTAAACTTGATTCAAAGATGGGGGAAAAAAGATCCTGCAGTATTAGAAGAATCTCTTAATATTTCACTTGAAGAAATGAATCGTATTACTAAACTTGTAGAAGAATTACTTTTATTAACAAAAGATAATGTAAATAGCGGACAATCTCAAGAAGAACTTGTAGATATTAATTCTGAAATATTATCTAGAGTTAAATCTTTAAAACAATTACATCCTGATTATACTTTCGATATCGATTTAGATGAGAAACCGATTAAACTTCAAATGAATCGACATCAATTTGAGCAACTCATTTTAATTTTTATTGATAATGCGATGAAATATGATAATGAAAATAAATATATCCAAATACGCACTCAATTAAAAAATAAACAAACGAGTATTGAAATCACTGACCATGGTCTTGGTATTCCTAAACAAGATTTAGAATTTATATTCGACCGTTTCTACCGTGTTGATAAATCACGTGCACGTAGTCAAGGTGGTAATGGCTTAGGCTTATCAATTGCTGATAAAATTGTTCAATTAAATGGTGGATTCATTCAAGTCGAAAGTGAAGTCAATCAATTTACAACCTTTAGAATTATCTTCTAAAAACAAATCATTAAACGTTGACTTTATATCATTGATTTTTATATTTAACTATTTAAATTCAAAATGTATATTAAGCAACCGTTCACCCAATCAATTCATATATTTCAATTAATTCAGAACCAAAATTATCTTGGTTCTGTTTTTTTACAATAATAGGTAAATCCACTTTAACAAAATTTGAAATAATGCTATTATTGTGTTGTAAGCGTTTCAACATTTTTGTGGAGGGTGTAATATGACAAAGGACAAGAGAGAAGTTACAGAGGCACCTGTAAACTTCGGCGCAAATCTAGGGTTAATGCTAGATTTATATGATGATTATCTACAAGATCCTTCATCAGTACCCGAAGATTTACAAGTCCTATTTAGTACAATTCAAACAGGGGAAGCTCATATCGAGGCTAAACCAGCCGCAAATGGCGGTGGTTCACAATCTGGTGACAGCACAATTAAACGTGTCATGAGATTAATCGATAATATTAGACAATACGGACATTTAAAAGCAGATATTTATCCAGTCAATCCTCCAGAGCGTAAACATATTCCTAAATTAGAAATAGAAGATTTCGATTTAGACCAAGCCACTTTGGAAAACATTTCAGCTGGAATCGTATCAGAACATTTTACTGATATTTACGATAATGCTTATGAAGCCATTGTTCGTATGGAAAAAAGATACAAAGGACCAATTGCGTTTGAATACACGCATATTAATAATAATAAAGAGCGTGTATGGTTAAAACGCCGTATCGAAACACCTTACAAAGCTACATTAAATAATCAACAAAAAACAGAATTATTTAACAAATTAGCTCATGTAGAAGGATTCGAAAAATATCTACACAAAAACTTTGTAGGTGCTAAACGTTTTTCAATCGAAGGTGTTGATACGTTAGTTCCAATGTTACAACAAACAATCACTCGTGCTGGTGAAGAAGGTATTACTAATATTCAAATTGGTATGGCACACCGTGGTCGATTAAATGTATTGACTCACGTTTTAGAAAAACCTTATGAAATGATGATTTCAGAATTCATGCATACTGATCCAATGAAGTTCTTACCAGAAGACGGTAGTTTAGAACTAACAGCTGGTTGGACAGGCGATGTTAAATATCACTTAGGCGGTATTAAAACAACTGACTCATACGGTATTGAACAACGAATTGCTCTAGCAAATAATCCAAGTCATTTGGAAATTGTAGCACCCGTTGTTGAAGGTCGTACGCGTGCTGCCCAAGATAATACTCAACAAGCCGGTGCACCACAAACTGACTTCCATAGAGCGATGCCAATTATTATTCATGGTGATGCTGCATATCCAGGTCAAGGTATTAACTTTGAAACAATGAACTTAGGAGATCTTGAAGGTTATTCTACAGGTGGTTCATTGCACATCGTTACAAATAATAGAATTGGTTTCACTACTGAACCAACAGATGGTCGCTCAACAACATATTCTACTGACGTTGCAAAAGGCTATGACGTGCCAATTTTACATGTTAATGCTGATGACGTAGAAGCAACAATCGAAGCGATTGATATTGCAATGGAATTCCGTAAAGAATTCCACAAAGATGTCGTAATTGATTTAGTTGGTTACAGACGTTATGGACATAATGAAATGGATGAACCATCTATCACAAATCCATTACCATATCACAATATCCGCAAGCATGATTCTGTAGAACTTGTTTATGGTAAGAAATTAGTCGAAGAAGGCATTATCAGTGAAGACGAAATGAATCAAATCATTGATAACGTTCAAAAAGAAATGCGTGCAGCGCATGACAAAATCGACAAATCAGATAAAATGGATAATCCAGATATGGAAAAACCTGAGGCATTACAACAACCATTGCAAAGTGATGATAAAGAATTCTCATTCGATCACTTAAAAGAAATCAATGATGCAATGTTAACTTATCCTGAAGGTTTCAACGTTCTGAAAAAACTAAATAAAGTTCTTGAAAAACGTAGAGAACCATTTGAAAAAGAAGATGGCTTAGTTGATTGGGCTCAAGCTGAACAACTTGCTTTTGCTACAATTTTACAAGATGGAACGTCAATTCGATTAACTGGTCAAGATAGTGAAAGAGGTACATTCAGTCACCGTCATGCGGTACTACACGATGAAGAAAATGGGGACACATATACTCCGTTACATCATGTACCTGACCAAAAAGCGACATTCGACATTCATAATTCACCATTATCAGAAGCAGCAGTTGTAGGTTTCGAATATGGTTATAATATTGAAAATAAAGGTAGCTTTAATATTTGGGAAGCACAATACGGGGACTTCTCAAACATGGCTCAAATGATGTTTGATAACTTCTTATCAAGCGCACGTGCAAAATGGGGCGAACGTTCAGGTTTAACATTGTTCTTACCACATTCTTATGAAGGACAAGGTCCAGAACATTCATCAGCACGTCTTGAAAGATTTTTACAACTTGCAGCTGAAAATAACAGTACTGTAGTTAATTTATCAAGTGCAAGTAACTACTTCCATTTATTACGTGCACAAGCAGCAAGTTTAGATTCTGAAGAAATGAGACCATTGATTGTAATGTCACCTAAAAGTTTATTACGTAATAAAACAGTGGCTAAACCAATTAATGAGTTTACATCTGGTGGTTTCCAACCAGTTCTTGCTGAAGAATATGATGCAAATAAAGTGAAAAAAGTTATTTTAGCGTCAGGTAAAGTATTTATAGACTTAAAAGAATATTTAGCTAAAAATCCAGATGAGTCTGTATTACTTGTAGCTGTCGAAAGATTATATCCATTCCCAGAAGATGAAATTAAAGCTATTTTCGATGAATTACCAAACCTTGAGACAGTGTCTTGGGTACAAGAAGAACCTAAAAACCAAGGTGCATGGTTATTCGTTTATCCATACCTTAAATCACTTGTTGGCGATAAATATAATTTAAGTTATCATGGAAGAATCCAAAGGGCAGCACCAGCTGAAGGTGACGGTGAAATCCACAAACTTGTTCAAAATAATATTATTGAAAGTAGCATTACTAAATAAATAGGGGGAAAAATAAAATGCCAGAGGTTAAAGTTCCAGAATTAGCAGAATCAATTACAGAAGGTACCATTGCAGAATGGTTAAAAAATGTTGGAGATAGCGTAGATAAAGGTGAAGCTATTCTTGAATTAGAAACAGATAAAGTTAACGTAGAAGTTGTATCAGAAGAAGCAGGTGTATTATCAGAACAACTTGCTAACGAAGGCGACACAGTTGAAGTAGGTCAAGCTATCGCAGTTGTTGGTGAAGGAAGTGGTAATGCTTCAAGTGGTTCATCAGACAATCAAACTCCACAAAATAATGATGAAACTAATAAAGACGATCAACAAGCTAAAGAAACAACTCAACAATCAAATGATAATAATCAATCATCTGATCAATCACAAGATGATTCATCTAATAACCAATTTGTTAAAGCAACACCTTCAGCGCGTCGTCATGCACGTGCAAATGGCGTTGACTTAAACGAAGTGGCTGGAAAATCAAACGACGTTGTAAGAAAAGAAGATATTAATAACAATCAAAACCAACAACAATCATCACAAAGTGATAACAAACCTTCTGGTAATGAAGCTAAAAAATCAAGCGACAAACCATCTAAACCAGTTATTCGTGAAAAAATGTCACGTAGAAAGAAAACAGCTGCTAAAAAATTATTAGAAGTATCTAATAACACAGCAATGTTAACAACTTTCAATGAAGTTGATATGACTAACGTTATGGATTTACGTAAACGTAAGAAAGAACAATTCATTAAAGATCACGATGGTACTAAATTAGGTTTCATGTCATTCTTCACTAAAGCTGCAGTAGCTGCACTTAAAAAATATCCTGAAGTTAACGCTGAAATTGATGGCGAAGACATGATTACTAAACAATACTATGATATTGGTATTGCCGTTTCTACTGAAGATGGATTACTAGTACCATTCGTAAGAGATTGTGATAAGAAAAACTTCGCTGAAATCGAAGAAGAAATCGCAAACTTAGCTGTTAAAGCACGCGACAAAAAATTAGGCTTAGACGATATGGTTAACGGTTCATTTACTATTACTAATGGTGGTATCTTCGGTTCAATGATGAGTACACCAATTATTAATGGTAGCCAAGCTGCAATTTTAGGTATGCACTCAATCATTACACGTCCAATTGCAATCGATAAAGATACAATTGAAAATCGTCCAATGATGTACATTGCTTTAAGTTATGACCACAGAATCATCGATGGTAAAGAAGCAGTAGGATTCCTAAAAACAATTAAAGAATTAATTGAAAATCCTGAAGATTTATTATTAGAATCTTAATTTTAAGATTTATATCTTAAAATTAGTTTGAAACAAAATAGCAGTAAGGTGACTTATAAAATGAAATCACCTTACTGCTATTTTTATATCCAATACTTCGTATTATATGACTTCGCTTTCCTAGGGTGCCGTCTCACTTGGTCTTCGACTGGCGCTGCTCCCTCAGGAGTCTCGTCATAAATACTTTATATAAATACATAATTTTTAATATAAAAACTAATAATATAATTGAGGTATGTATATGACAATTGATTGGACAATTTTATCTAACCCTTAAGTATCTATTTATGGTGCAATTGGAGGTTGGCTTTTAAAACAACTTACTAATAAAATGAAAATGAATCCTGAAAAAGGTATCAACGATATTTAATAAATCGTATGGAAATTTGTATTAATTCAATAAGTAAATAAAAAAACGTCCTAATACTGTTTGAATTTAACTGTTAAAAGCATAGCTTACTATGTCGCTATTAACATCATTCAAAGATTAGGACGTTTTATAATTATATTTTAATAAAGCATGAAGACTTCAATAATTGCTAAAATAAGAAACACAACAAAAGCAATTAGAAAATATTTAAAACTTGGTTTTTGTTTATTTTGTAAATTTGTAAAAACTTGTATACCTGAATAAACAGCAATTAATACAGTAATTGCAAATATAATCCACATACTGGACATATGATATGCCTCCTTCACTAATCTCTATATTTACATTTTAATATACTTTCTCGATAATACCAAAATGAATTTTTGTTCAAATATGAAAAATTAATTACAAACCACTTTACACATGGTGAGAATTTTGAAATTTATATACGTTTCAAGTCATTTTCTCTTAGAGTTCATCATATAAATCACGGTTAAAATACGTTATAATAATAGAGTAAAGATAAATGATTAGGGGTGTCAGTAGATGAGCGGAATTAGAAGCGTCACGTTAGGTACAAGTGACTTATCTAAAACGAAAGAATTATTCGAAAATATATTAGGTTTAAATTCATCTGAGAAAGGCGACAACGCATTAAGATTTGGCGATGCTGATTTAAATCCAGGAACACGTATACACTTTGTTGAAGTTCCAAACAATGACTATCAAAACTCACATATAGATAGTGTAGGTTTAAGAACACCGTCAGATTCTGGTTTGGATGAATATCAAGATATATTAAATCAACATCAAATATCTTTTAGCTCAATTACTGAACTCAATGGTAATATGCACTTTAACTTTGAGGATCATAACCAACAATTGTTTGATATCTATTCTAACGAACATAATACAGGTGTCCCTTTAGGTATGCCATCATTTGATAGTACTGTGAACCCATTACATCAAATTCAAGGCTTAGGTCCTGTTATTCTTAAAGTTAATGAATTATCTATTACAGCTTCAATTCTTAATAAAGTATTTGGTTTACATATATTTGCTGAATATCTTCCTTCTGAAGAAGCTACTCAGGCCATTCAAGTATTTAAAATTGGTGAAGGTGGACTTGGAGGTGAGCTTCATTTGTATGAAGCAGAGAGTGACATTACTAATCAAGATAATGAAATGATAGAACAGGTTGAATTTTCAACAAATAGTAAATCTGATTTTGAAAATGCGAAACAAACTTTAGAAGATATTGGCATTCCATATCAGACATTACAACAAGATGATTCCGAATCATTAAGAATCACTGAAAATAGTGGTATTTCATTTATATACACACTAGATAAATAACTTAAATATTCATAAAGGTAGGGAACAATAAATGTTACATGAAACATGGAAAGAACGCACACCTATTAAAAAAGTTGAGGTTACAAATACAGATGCTAAAAAATTCACTGTATCTGATATGTTAACTGTTGGTAAGCAATATGATGTAATAAATGAAACAGAAGAATATTATCAAATCATTGATAATTCTGGTTTAGTTGGTGGCTATTATAAAACATACTTTAAAGAAGTTTAATTTCATAAAAATCTTAAGTTAACTTTACTAAAAGTAGATAAAACAATAGTCAACAAGACTAAGACAATTGGAAAGTACAACCCACATGTCTTAGTCTTTTTCATATTAAAAAGGAGCATGCAAATAATGGCACAATCACAATATAAAAACTCAGATATTTCCGTATTTAACGATGCGAAAGCACTATTTGATTTAAATAAAAATATATTATTAAAAGGGCCTACAGGTTCTGGTAAAACTAAACTTGCCGAAACATTAAGTGAAGTTGTAGATACACCAATGTATCAAGTTAACTGTTCAGTTGATTTAGATGCTGAAAGTTTATTAGGCTTTAAAACAATTAAAACTAACGAACAAGGTCATCAAGAAATAGTATTTATAGATGGACCAGTAATCAAAGCAATGAAAGAAGGCCATATTCTATATATTGATGAAATTAACATGGCTAAACCCGAAACATTACCAATTCTTAATGGTGTATTAGACTATCGTCGTCGAATTACGAATCCATTTACAGGTGAAGTGATTCAAGCTAAACCTGGATTCAACGTTATTGCAGCAATTAATGAAGGCTATGTCGGTACATTACCGATGAACGAAGCACTTAAAAACCGTTTCGTAGTTATCCAAGTTGATTATATTGATGGAGACATTCTTAGCAACGTTATTAAAGAGCAAAGTCGTTTACAAGATGATGCCATCATCAAACAAATTATTAAGTTCAATGAAGATCTACGCACGATGTCAAAACAGGGTCAAATTTCTGAAGAAGCAGCCAGTATTCGTGCCCTCATTGATTTAAGTGATTTAATAACAGTAATGCCAATTGAACGTGCTATCAAACGTACCATCATTGATAAACTAGAAGACGAAAGAGAACAACAAGCAATTATTAACGCAATAGAACTAAACTTTTAGAGAGGGATTATTATGAGCGACCGTTTCATAAAATTTAATGATGAACAATTAGATGCTAAACAGGTTATGATGTTGCAAGACTTAGCTCGTTTACTTTTAAAAAATGAACAAACGCAAGTCAAAATTCAAAAATTCCCTTTTTATAATCCATTTAACAATACACTAATTACCAGTTGGTTTTGGTCACACCGCTCAAAGCCTGTTGAAGAAGCAGGTCTAAAAACGGATGTTATGTTAGCTGCTTATGGATATTATATGATGGATGTAGATATTACTAACGAAGTACTTCATAACGATGAATTTAATCATCCTAAATTTTTCCAACAATTATTCAAATTATTGGAAGATATGCGCATTTTTAATGAAATCAAAACTATGCGACCAAGCACAGCAAAATATATTGATTTACGATTGAAAACTAGACTCACATTTACTGAATCACAAATTAATGTATACAAAACAAAAACACTTTATACAGACTTATTATTTTTATATTTAGAACATGCTTTTATAAATCAAAACTTCTTTGATATTCCATCAATTCACCCTAAATTCGATGATGTATTAGTAAATATGTATCAATATTTACCTAATTTTTTCCAAAACGAATCTTCAGAAGACAATATGTATTTAGCAGAACGTATATTATATCAAGTTGACGATTTATTGAAAGAAGATATGTTAAACGAATATTATTATATTCCTAAAAATTTATACGAAGATATTCAAGCTGAAACATTCGAAGATTTGAAACGTACAGATGCAGCAAATACTGATGGTCATGATCAAACACAAGAAGATACTGATGCAGTTACGGCAGAAGCTGAAACTAAATCTGCAGACAGTCAATCTGAAGGTGGCGCTTATTTAGAAATGGAACTTCATGAAGGTGAAAATAGTGATGTTATGGCAGATAATGATACTGCTAGAGAAGGCGACTCGTCTGATGATATGACAGACATGATGACCAAAAAAGGGAAAGGATCACAAAATACATTAGACCGTGAAGAAGGCGGGTTTATTGGACAAAATAGTGCATTCGCATTAGAAGGTATCAATCAAAATGTCGAAATTGAGTGGAAAGTCCCTGATATTTTACCTGAATATCTTCAATTATATGAAGACGTTAAACATGATGTTCAATTTGAAATTAAAGATTTAATTAAAATTATTAAAAAGACAATCGAAAGAGAACATCAAGATGAACGTCATAATTTAACTAAAGGTCGACTACAAAAAGACTTAATTAATTGGTTTATAGATGATCAATACAAATTATTTTATAAAAAACAGGACTTAAGTCAATCGTTTGATGCAACGTTCACTTTATTAATTGATGCTTCTGCAAGCATGCATGACAAAATGGATGAAACGATAAAAGGCGTTGTACTTTTCCATGAAACATTACGAGAATTAAATGTTAAACATGAGATACTTGCATTTAATGAGGATGCTTTCGACTCTGATGATTCTAAGCAACCCAATATTTTTGATGAAATCATTCATTATGACTATTCTACAATGAAAAAAGATGGTCCTCGTATTATGGCACTAGAACCACAAGATGATAATCGTGATGGTGTAGCCATACGCGTTGCTAGCGATAGACTGATTCGACGCAGTCATAACCAACGATTTTTAATTGTCTTTTCAGATGGGGAACCTTCTGCATATAATTACAGTCAAGATGGTATTATAGATACTTATGAAGCAGTGGAAAATGCAAGAAAATACGGTATTGAAGTCTTTAATGTATTTTTAAGTCAGGAGCCAATAACAGAAGATATAGAACAAACGATTCATAATATCTATGGTCAGTATTCTATATTTGTTGAAGGTGTAGAAAATCTTCCTAGTTTATTATCTCCATTATTGAAAAAACTCTTACTTAAATCTTTTTAAAAATTTGTCTAATTATGAAATTTAAATGAAGTAAGTGTTTAAATTTTCTGAAATTATATAGACTTACAAATTATATTTATGCTAGAATATTTAATGTTGCATATTTAATTATAAAGGAGCAGCATTATGAATAAGAATACATGGATTGTAGGGTTCATGCTATTTGCTATGTTCTTTGGTGCAGGTAATTTAATCTTCCCAACGAATTTAGGTTTAGATAGTGGACACTTTTTCTGGCCGGCGATTCTCGCTTTTGCATTAACTGGGATAGGATTGCCTTTACTTGGCGTCGTGGTTGGTGCACTTGATAAACAAGGTTATATTGGCGCATTTAATAAAATTTCACCTATATTTTCAATTATTTTTTTAATTGTTATTTACTTAACTATTGGACCTTTGTTTGCCATACCTCGTACGGCATCAACATCATTTGAGATGACAATAACTCCAATTGCACATTCACATGGTAATCTAACATTATTTATTTTTACGTTAATATATTTCATTATCGTATTATATTTATGTATCAATCCTAATAAAATGGTTGATCGTATAGGTTCATTATTAACACCTTTATTATTAATTACTATATTAGCTATGATTATTAAAGGGTTTATTGATTTTAGTAGTCATTCTTCAAGTCATGGGAAAACAGAACTGTTTAACAATAATATCGGTAGTTTTTCACAAGGCTTTACACAAGGTTACTTAACTATGGATGCTATTGCTGCAATAGCATTTTCTATGATTGTAGTTAATGCGATAAAAGCCACTGGTGTTAATCACGCAAATAAAATTTTCAAACAAACGTTAATTGCTGGATTAATAGCAGCTGTAGCATTAGTTTTTATTTATATATCACTTGGATTTATCGGAAATCATATCGATGTCTCAGATGCAAAATTAAAAGCATTAGCCGCGAAAGACCAAAATGTAGGTACATATTTATTAACTACTATGGCATCAACAGGTTTCGGAACATTTGGTAAGTATTTATTAGGTATTATTGTTGCATTAGCTTGCTTAACAACGGCATGTGGATTAATTGTAGCTGTTAGTGAATATTTCCATCGAATTATTCCTAAAATATCTTATAAGACATATGTTGTGTTCTTTACAATTGTTAGCTTCATTATTGCTAATCAAGGTTTAAATGCAGTGATTACAATGTCACAACCCGTTCTTAGTGTTATCTATCCAGTAGCGATTACAGTAGTTTTATTAATATTATTAGCTAGATTTATTCCAACAAAGCCAATTACACAACAAATTACTGTAATAGTAGTTGCAATCGTATCGATTTTAAGTGTAATTCACACACAAGGGTGGTTAAAACTTAACTTTATGGATTATCTTTGGTTAAAAGATTATTCATTAGAATGGTTCCCAATTGCTGTTATTACAACAATTATTGCATATATTATCGGTGCATTTATTAAACAACAACCTATCGTGTATCAAAAAGAATAAATCATAGAAAAATAGCCAGTAAAATGAGTCATTTTAAAACTCATTTTACTGGCTTCTTTATTTATCATGCTTTGTGCTATTCTTTTCTCATTGATAATAGATGTTGTTTTAAATCATTTTCTAAGCCTGATAGTTCTTTTTCGGCAGCTTGTCGTTTTTGTCGACCATCATGCTGAATTTGCAATGTTTGCTCGATTGTATCAATAATATCACTTTGAGTTTGTTTTAATGTTTCAATATCTACAACACCACGTTCATTTTCTGTGGCTGTTTCAATAGCATTTTGTTTTAACATCGCTGCATTTTGAGTTAGTAGATCGTTCGTAGTATCTGTGACTGCGCGTTGTGCAGATACTGCATTTCTTTGTCGCATGAGCGTTAGGGCAATAGCCATTTGATTTTTCCAAAGTGGAATACTTGTTAAAATCGAACTTTGAATTTTTTCAGCTAAGGCCTGATTAACATTTTGAATCATACGGATTTGTGGGGCAGTTTGTATTGCAATTTGTCTTGAAAGTTGTAAATCATAAATTCTTTTTTCTAATCTATCTACAAATTGTTCCATATCTGCAACTGCTTGTATATCCATTTGATTACCTGATTGTTCTGCTTTATGTTGTAAATTGGGAATCGTTGTTTGTCGTATCTCTTGTTTTTTACGTTGAGCAGCTGCAATATATACCGTTACTTCATCAAAATATTGTTTGTTTTGGTCATATAATCCATCTAATAAATCGATATCTTTTGTTAAATTACCTTTATGCTTTTCCAACTGAATTGTTATACGATCAATTTGAGAACTAACAGATTGCATTTTGGAAAATATTTCATTAATTGAGGCTTGAGTTCTTCTAAAGATACGTTTTAATTTAGATTGTTTGCTTGGGTCTAAATCATTTGGATTAACTGATTTTAATTTACTCATCAATTGATTTAATGAGTCACCGACAGGTCCCATGTCTTTGGATTGAACATCATCTAACATTTGATGAGAGAATTGAGACATATTTTGTTGTAAATTAGTACCAAATGATAATAAGCCATCATGATCTAGTGGTTTAATTTGCTCGCTAATTTGATTGATTTTTTGTTGGTCTTTCTCAGTAAATTGATGTTCAAAATCTTCGACAACTGTATTTGATTGCCCAGTTTGATTATTAATATACTGATCAAGAGGATGTGAGGCCTCACGTTCTAGTTCATTTGACATAGCCATTAATGCTCCTTTCTATATTATTTTTGTCTACGTTGTTGCTCTAATTTGTTTAATTCCATTTCGACATCTAATCGTTCATAATCTTCTTCATTTAATTGCTTTAAGTCTGCTACTAATGTGCGTTTAACCTCATCAAGAGTAATACGCGTTTGTTCTAACTTTTGCTTTTCTTCATGTGATTTCTTAGGCATTTTCGTTAATCTAGTATACGAATCCACTAAATTCAAAGCATTATCTATATGTGAATAGAAAAATCCTTCTACTTTAAAAAACATACCTGGACGTTGTTTCACACTCATATAAATAGAGCGAGATATTCTATAGATATCATTTACTTGTCTGAAGTCTTTAATAGATCGAATATTAATAAATGATTTTAAAATCATTCGAATTTTAGCCTGCGCTTGATTCAATTGACCTCTAACATATCTATATTCTCTTCTAGTTAAACCTATTTCATTTAAATACTTCCGTGATGTTAGCCGTTGGGTAGGGAAGTATGACACTATAAACCCACCCAAACCAATAACAGCATCTATGATAAATGACAGATCTAATCCAAAGATACTAATCATCCAAGCAATAATCGCTACAGGAATACCTACCATCATTCCAAATATTCTTGAAATATTATATCTCAACTGCCATCTTCCTTTTTAAATTAGTTTAAATCGTTTTAAAATCTTTCAATGATTCATCAACATCAAGTGTTTCAATATCATAATTGGTTACATTTGAGGCAGGAGAAGCACCTGAAACAACACTATTAATAAATTGATCTAAACTTTCTGTATCTCCTTGTGCATATATATCTACATAATCATCAACATTTTGTACTGTTCCTTTAATATCATGTTGATTTGCTATTTTCTGTGTATAAAATCTAAAACCGACACCTTGAACTGTTCCGAATACTTGTATATGTTTGCGTTCCACCATAATCACCTCTTAATATCATTATAAGGATAAAACGTTAAAAAAACTAATAATAACTACACTACGTATCGGCCAAAAGTATGAGTCTTCAAACTTGATTTTGTTATACAACAAGTTAAAATTAGCATATAGAATTATACAAAGAAGGGGATACATATGTGGACAGTTGCAAAAATTAGAGCTGACTACGAGGGTTGGTGGTTATTTGAAGATTGGCCAGAAAAAATCGTAAAGCAATCTGAGTTTTCATCATATGATGAGATGTTAGAAGAATATCAAGATTTAATTAAAGCTTGCCAAGCCTATTATGATAACTGTGTAATGGGAAAATATAATATGTACGCATTTTACAATAATTGTGATTTAAATTTCTGCGAAGATTGTGATGAAGATTTACAAATATTTTATAGTTTTATTGTTTTAAAAAATAATGAAGTATATTATAATCTTCCAAAAATAGTTTAAATGATAATTTCCTATAATTGTATTGCAATTTTGCTATTTTTAAACTATAATATTAATTAAGCAATAGTTTTATTCCATATTGCAAAAAGTATTTGCTATTATCGTTATGACTAATTAGACCATGTATTTTTTGTAATATGCGAATAACGCATATTGAATGAATTTTAGTCTTGGAGGTTTCAGATTATGAAACAAGGTACAGTTAAATGGTTTAACGCTGAAAAAGGATTCGGCTTCATCGAAGTTGAAGGAGAAAACGACGTATTCGTACATTTCTCAGCAATTAACCAAGATGGTTACAAATCATTAGAAGAAGGTCAATCAGTTGAATTTGAAGTAGTTGAAGGCGACCGCGGACCACAAGCTGCGAACGTTGTAAAACTATAATAAATAGATTGTAAAAATTGACTTTATTAACTAACACCTTACCAAGATGTAAGGTGTTTTTTATTGGAGTTTTTATATAAAATTAGCGGTTAGTGATCATAGGGTCACTAACCGTTTTTTATTTGAGGAATAGAAGTATATTAAAGAATAATAATGTAGACAATTTTATATAAATATTATACAATAATTATAACAACTAAAGGGAGGGATTAAAATGGAAAGTTTATTCAAATTATTACATGTATCAATTGGACGCTTTCATATTGGCTATAGAGGCAGACGTGTTAAATGGTAATTAATACACCTACTTTAGAGAATAAGATAAAAATCATCTTATTCTCTATTTTATTAGTAATATTTTCCTCTGCTTCATTAAGTATTTCCATAGGCATTTTTTCTATATTAATAAAAAATGAATTTGTACTTCAACTATGTACACTACTATCATTTATAATAAGTTTTATAATAATACCAATTCTTTTTATTAAACTTTTTAAGTTAAATAGTGTTGAAGGTTTATCTATTAATGTGAACAAATGTCTGTTAATATTTTTATGTTTTATTTTTATGTCATTTATTACTAAAGACTATTTAATAACATTTTATTTCCTATGTGTAGCTATTGGAGAGGAATATTTATTTAGACATATAATATACAAAATACTTAGTAAGGAATTTAATATAGTACTTATATCGATAATTGGTTCAATTTTATTTGGTTTTTTATTACATCTAAATGAACCTTTTTTAATTAATTTGATTAATAGGTTTCCAAGCAGTATAATATTATATTTTATTCGTTATAATATAAATTTAAGTTTTAGTATAATTACACATTGGATTTATAATTTACTATTAACTTATTTGGGGTGAATTAATGAAATATTATTTTTCTACTTTTATTTTAATTTCAATATTTTACGGGATAATGTGTTATTTTCAATTCAATATTAATGTTTACCTTGCATCAATATTAACGCTTTTAATTCCTACTATTATTACGGGTGTTTTTATTTTTTACTGTAACAAACACTATCAATTTGTGATTACAAATAGTCTGTTTAATTTATTATGTTATATCTTATACAGTCTTTATATAATGAATTTACCTAATTATGATTCTTATATTTTAAATTCTAAAAAAACGAATGATCAATTTGAAATTTCTATTGATGAGAATATGATAGCTATACCTCAATTAATTTTTATATTTTTATTTATGACTTCCGTTTTATTTTTAATAATACTTATCAAAAAAAGGAGGGGTTTTAAATGCTAAAATTACAGAATATTAAAAAAACTTATGGTTCTACAACTATCTTAAATAATATTAATTTTGATATGAATAATGGCGATATTATTGGTTTAATTGGTAAAAATGGTGCGGGTAAAACCACTCTAATGAAATTAATTGCTAAAATGCAACGACCTTCTGAAGGGACTATTTCATACAATAACCAAGATATACATATAAATGAAAATATACTTACTGACTTTGGTTTTATGATTAATCAAGTATATTTTCCTAATTATAGCGCGCGTCAAAATTTAGAATTTTATTTAAAAGTAAACAATCAAAATCAATATCTCGATAAAATAAGTGATATTTTAACTTTTGTTGCTTTAGAAGACAATAAAAAGAAGGTTAAAGACTATTCATTTGGTATGAAGCAAAGACTATGTTTAGCAATGTGCTTAATTACAGAACCTAAAATAGCAGTTCTAGATGAACCGTTTGTTGGTTTAGATCCAGTAGGTATTGATCAATTAATTCAACTTTTACAACAATATGCTGCAAAATATCAATCTATATTTTTAATTTCTAGTCATCAGATTAATGAATTAAAACAAATATGTAATCGTTATTTGTTCCTTAACAATGGTGAAATCAAAGAATTAAAATCTACACAATTTGAAAATCGACAATTACTTACATATACAAATCCAATAAAAGATATGCAATCAATCAAACAACAATTTGATTTTATTACGCATATAGATGGCAATACTATAGAAATTATTGACCAAGAAGATAATCTGAAATTAATTCAAAATTACATAGGTAATGATAATACTTTACTCAACATCAAAAATATTGAAGCAGATTATATATCATTATTTAAATAGTTAGGGGATTAAACAATGTTAAACGAAATTTTTAAATTTACAGTAAAGTTAAAGTCATTTTGGGTCTTATTATTAATCAGTTTATATCCATTACTTATTTTTATAGCAGAACTAAC
The DNA here is from genome assembly GCF_000620265.1 of Staphylococcus sp. URHA0057. Taxonomy (NCBI): domain Bacteria; kingdom Bacillati; phylum Bacillota; class Bacilli; order Caryophanales; family Staphylococcaceae; genus Staphylococcus; species Staphylococcus sp. URHA0057. The sequence goes on from NZ_JHVS01000001.1 coordinate 145,759, forward strand.
ACATAGTGATTTTGTTTCATTATCATCAACTGAAAAAAATAGTGTCTCGTTTGCAGAATTACTGATTGCTATTTCTGATACAGAACTTAAATTTTTATTACCCATTGTATTAATAGGTATGATGATTGGTCAAAATTTTAATGATGATATTAAATCAGGCCGCTTAATCTTATTTAAAGATCAAAATAGGGATAAGATATTTAACTATAAATTTTTATCTATTTTATTATTAGTTATTATCTCACGAATAATATTAATCATTTCTAGCATTATCGTATATCTATTCTTTGTTAATAAACACGACTATTCTTCACACTCATTATTCTTAAATGATACATTAGTGAATAAAAGCTTTATATTATCATTAGTAGGTATTTTCAGTACGATTATTATTTTGTTATTTTTAGGAATTTTATCATCAATTAAATTTAATTCAGCTTATACAATTATGATTATGGTAATTGGATACATATTAACTAAAATCGTAGAAATGCTACCTAAATTTAAAGTTCTACCAGTTTCTTTTATAAAACTAGAACATGTTCAAGATTTTAATTTTCAGTTAGGTATGATGATAGGGCTAACATTCCTCTACATTATTATTTTTTACGTCATCGCTCGTACATTATTTAAAAAATTACAGTATTAATACAAAATTAAAGGTTCAATACAAGATAATCATTAATTGGTTGTCTTATATTGAACCTTAATTTTTTCTATTTTGTATCATTAATAATCAGTTGTCTTAATGATTGACGTTTAATGACTTCACGTGCTTTGCCATCTTTAATAAAGAACACTGATGGCTTTTGCATTTGGTTATAATTTGAAGCCATAGAATAGTGATAAGCACCAGTGGATAATATCGCTAAGTAATCTCCACGTTGTACTGAACTTGGAAGCTTAGCATTTTTAATAATAATATCTCCCGATTCGCACAATTTACCTGCAATTGTCATAGTATCATCCGCTTCTTCATGACGATTAACAAGTAACGCTTGATACTCGGCATCATATAATGATGTTCTAATATGATCACTCATACCGCCATCTATAGATACATATTTATTAACTCCTGGAATGACTTTCGTTGTGCCTACTTCATATAATGTTATACCAGCTTCACCAACGATTGAACGTCCTGGCTCAATGCCGATTTCAGGTGTATCCATATTTAACTTGTTAACCTCTTCTTTAATAGCATCTGTAATTTCAGCAATGCCAGTTTCAATAGGGAAGCTAACGTCGCCTTCAACATACTTAATACCAAAACCACCACCAAGGTTAAGCAGTTCAACATCAATATTGTTGTCATTTAACCAGTTCAACACAATTTTAGCTGTTTCAATCATTGCTTCAGTGCCTTCAATTTGTGAACCAATATGGAAGTGAAACCCTTTTAAATGAAGATGTTTTGTTTGTTTAATTTTATCTACCGCTTCATTAACTAATCCATAACGGATTGAAAGGCCAAATTTACTATCTTCTTGACCTGTTTGGATAAATTCATGTGTATGTGCTTCTACACCAGGATTGACTCTTAATACGACTTGTACTGTATCATTTGCATAGCGATCAATTAAATCAATTTCTTCTAAAGAATCTATAACAAAATAGCCAATGTTATTTTCTAAAGCATATCGGATTTCATGCTTTGTTTTATTATTACCATGGAAGTGAATACGACTTGGGTCAAAGCCTGCTTCAAGTGCTGTATATAATTCTCCTTCAGAAACCACATCTAAATGTAAATCTTCTTCTTGAACCAATTTAACCATTTGTATACATGTAAATGCTTTAGAAGCATATGAAATATTATATTTTAACCCGCTTTGTTGAAATGCTTGATGATAACGACGCATTTGATTACGAATTTGATCTTCATCATAAACAATGGTAGGGGTACCAAAGCTTTGAGCCACAGTTTTAAGACTTGTACCTCCTAATGTTAATTCGCCGTATTCGTTATATTCTACTGTCATATTTATCTATACTCCTTTATAAGAGAATCGTGATTCATTGCGCTAAGTTGTTCAGAATTTGCTCCCACACCCTTAAATGTGTATTCGTCTATGCGCATATTTTCATTATATAATACAACTTGATCTTGTGCATGTACGTTATCATCAACTTCCACGAACATATGACTCATCATTAAAGCACGAATAGGGTAGCGCTTTCCATTAATAAGTGCTTCATGTTGTGCTCTCGTTCTTAAAATACCATCACCATAACCAACATCTACTACCGCAAGTTTCGTATTATCATTCTGTGTTTCAAATGCCCAACTGTAGCCACAATAGTCTCCTTGCTGAACATCACGCACTTGTATGACATTTGCTTTTACAGTTAATGATTGCTGAATCACTTCTTCACCTAAACCACTATATGGGCGAGAACCATATAATGCAATACCAACTCTTGCGTGCGTATGGTGGGGAAGTACGACTTGACCTTCACGATAATAACTTGCACTATTTTGAGCGTGAATGAAATCAAACTGATAGCCTTCATTTAATAAAGTATTTAATACTTCTAACCATGCAGCACGTTCACGGTCATATTCAGGTACACCGAATTCATCAGCATAACCAAAATGAGTCCATAATCCTGAAATAATCATTTTATCTTGATTTGAATTTTGTTGGTGATCATGTAACACTTCTTGAATTTCAGTTAATGTTTTAAAACCGGAACGATGTAGCAAATTTTCAAATTCTAAATGTATATGAATATCATGCAAATCTTCTTTATGCTCATAATAATATTTCAAAGAAGGTAACGTCATATGAATTTGATTATCACGCACTGTATCAAAATCATATACTGCATTCATAAGAAATACCGTTGCATTTGGAGCTAATTCACGTACTCTTACAGCTTCTTTTAAAGAAGTCGTACTAAATGTATCAATACCTGCACTTAAAAACTGCTTTACTGCAAATTCTAAACCATAATGATAGGCATTATTTTTAACAACAGCCATAATAGGTTGTTGATTTTTAACTTTCTTTGCATTATCCAAAAATGCTTCTGAATCGACTGACCAAATTGCTGTCAATAGTTACACCTCTTTGTAATTTAGTAATAAATGTTCATAATAATTGGCTACATCAATTAATACCTTTTCATCAAAATTTAAATGAGATGTATGTAATCCTGTTACATAGCCTTTATCTGTATTTCGTGTACCTACAAAAACAAAATATGCTGGTGCTAATAATTGACCATAAAAACTAAAATCTTCGCCAAATAAAAATGGAGTAGGCTTTTCAATCACTTCTAAATGAGCATCTTTAAGTGCTTGTTCTACAGGTTTACGTAATTTAGGATTATTAATCGTAGCAGGGTATCCTTCTTCAAATTTCACTTCACAATCTACGTTAAATAACAATTTGACACTGTCAGCTATTTTTTGCATTTGATTTTTAACAATAGTTAAATCATCAGCATCATATGTACGAATAGTTCCTTCTAGATAACCATGACTTGGTACTGTATTAATCGCTTCACCAGCTTCAAAATGTCCCATATGTACGATATTACGTTTTAAACCATTTAAATGATATTGTTGAATTTGACCAACTTGCGTTAACACGTGATGTAATGCTTCACCACAAGAATAGCCTTGTTCTTTATCTGCAACATGGCTAGATAAACCTTTTAAATAAAAGCGATATTCAGTCGCACTAGCAGTAATTTCTTCATCTCTGATTACTACTGTGCCTTCATCTGAGAATGGATTTACATGGATACCAAATACTGCTTCAATAGGATATTGATCAAAGGCTTTGGCATTAATAAGACGATGTGCACCGCCACCTGTTTCTTCAGCAGGTTGGAAAATAAACACAACATTATGAGGAAGGGTACCTTGATCAGCCATTGCTTTACAACGTTGTACAAACAACATCAGGGCAGTTGTATGTCCATCGTGTCCACAAGCATGCATCACATTATCATTTTGACTTCGATAGTCTACATCATTTTCTTCAAAAATCGGTAAAGCATCAATATCTGCTCTATATGCAATCGTATGATTACTATTACCTTTTAAATAGGCGATAGCACCTGTTTCTAGTGGGCGTTCATATGTTACACCTAGTTCATTTAAAAATTGAGTGATATATTCAGTTGTTTCGTATTCATGTAAACTTAATTCAGGATGTTGATGTAAATGTCTTCTATGAGTAGTTACAAATTCTAATTCATTCATCAAAATCATTCCTTTCTCTAAAAATTCCCTAATGACGTTATCATATTTAATGATAATAAAAAGTCGAAACGAAAGGGTGGGGAGCTATCTGTTCTCAAGAAGTTTGAAATCTACTTCTTTAAACTGCTCAACCACGTCTTCGTTTCAACTTACTTTCATTTACGATATATTAATCGTTTAATTTTCTTAATGCAGACACAATCTCACGTTTAGAATCTTCAACTTCAGAAGTCTGTTTAATCACTTTAGCAGGTGTACCTGCAACAACTGCACCTGCAGGAACATCTTGTGTCACAATAGCGCCAGCTGCAACAATTGCACCTTCACCGACACGTACACCTTCTAAAATAACTGCATTTGCTCCGATTAAAACATTATCTTCGATGACAACTGGTGATGCGCTAGGTGGTTCAATAACACCTGCTAATACTGCACCTGCACCAACATGTACATTTTTACCTGTAGTAGCACGCCCCCCTAAAGTTGCATTCATATCTACCATAGTACGTTCGCCAACAACTGCACCGATATTAATCGTAGCGCCCATCATTACGACAGCACCATCTTCAATAATCGCTTGTTCACGAATAAAGGCACCGGGTTCAATTCTAGCATTCGTATTAGTTAAATCTTTTAAGGGAATCGCAGAATTACGACGGTCCATTTCAATCTCAACATCTTCAAATTGACCTTGATGTTGTTCATAGAATGGTTTCCATTCGTCTGCTTCTACAAAAATCACTTTAGAATTATCTGAACCAAATACTTTAAACGATTCAGGGAAAGTTACATTGTCAAAATTACCGTTAACATAAACTTTTAATGGTGTTGATTTTTTTGCATCACTAATATATTGAATTATTTCTTGGGCTGATAAATGTTGTACCATAATTTCGCTCCTTCAGTTGAATTATAAATTATCGAAAGTATAAAAACCTTTGTCTTTGTGAATTAATTTTTCAGCAGCGCCAATTGCTCCATTGGCAAAGATATCTTTTGATTGTGCTTTATGTGAAATAGTAATTGTTTCATCAGTACCAGCGAATAATACATCATGTTCTCCGACAATTGTACCTCCACGAACTGCATGAATACCTATTTCATCAGGTGTTCGTTTTTCTGATTTATCATGACGATCATATACAGGCGTTGTTTTTTCACGTAATCCTTCAATGACATCATATAGTTTAACTAACGTACCACTAGGGGCATCGACTTTTTTATTGTGATGCGCCTCGGTAAGTTCAATATCAAAATCTTGTAATAGGGGAACAGCCGCTTCTAGAATTTTGGTAAGCGCGTGTATGCCATAACTCATATTCGCACTGAAAAATACTGGCATGTTTTTCCCTAAATCTTCTAGTTTTTCAACTAATTTTTCTTTTTCACCAGTAGTTGCGATAACTAATGGTAATTTGAACGATTCTTCTAATAATGGGAATAATAAATTAGGATTAGAAAAATCTATCGCAACATCGGCATCTTTTGCGTCAGCAATGTGTTCGTATTGTTGATAAGGTGTTGAATCTTTCGGTGTGTGTTCGATAACGCCTACAATTTCATGGCCTTTTTCTTCAGCTAATCTAGCAACTCGTTGGTTCATAGCCCCATAACCAATTAAAAGAATTTTCATTATTTTTCACCTGCTTTAAATGTTTCATAAGCTTGTACTAATTTTTTACGATCATTTTCTTCTAATGGTAGAAGAGGTAAGCGTAGTTCATAGCTTCCAAAGCCTTCATGAGCAGTTAATGCTTTGATTGGTATAGGATTAACATCTACAGATAGAGCATCTAACAATTGTCCAATTGGCTCGAACGCTTTAGTGATATCGTCCCCGTTTTGTTTAGCATCATATAAATGTTGGAATTCTTTTGGAATAACATTAGCAATTACTGATATAACGCCATTACCACCACGTTCATAGAAATCAACTACATTGTCATCGTTACCACTATAAATTGCAAATTCGTCTTGATTAACTCGTTTTTTAACTTCTTCAAAGTAATCAAAATCATTTGTAGCATCTTTAAGTGCAACAATATATTGATTTTTACTTAACGTTTCAACTGTCTCTGGTTCAATCGTCATATTTGTACGAGAAGGCACATTATATAATACAACTGGTAATTCAACCGCATTTGCAATTGTTTCAAAATGTTGTACTAAACCGCGTTGATTCGTTTTATTATAATAAGGTGTAATTAACATGACTGCATCAGCGCCTAATTGTCTAGCTCGAACAGATGCTTGAATTGATTTTTCAGTATTATTTGTGCCAGTACCTGCAATTACAGGTACTTGTTTATTCACTAAATTTACTACAGTTTCTAATACATGTTCCTTTTCATCGTCATTTAAAGTAGGGCTTTCAGCCGTAGTACCATTTACAATAATTGCTTGAGCATTATTTTCTAATAAAAATGAAACGTGACTTCTTAAAGCATCATAATCTACCTCGTTATTTACGAATGGTGTAGTTAATGCTACACCTACGCCTTTAAACATGTGTGCCATATTAAAGAACTCCTTTCAATTTTAAAACTTGTTCTAAAACTTGAACTGCGTTTAATGCTGCACCTTTCAATAAATTATCTGATGTACACCATACATGGAATGTATTGTCTAAAGAATCGTCTCTACGAATACGACCTACAAACACTTCGTCTTTACCAGTAGAATGTATTGCAAGTGGATATTCATTATTAGCTGGATTATCTACAAGAACTACTCGATCATCTTTGTCAAATAGAGCTTGAATTTCTTCTACAGTTGTATCTTGATCGAATGTGACATCCATTTCCACGCTATGACTATCTTGAACAGGTACACGAACACATGTAGCAGTTACTTTTAAATCTTTATCATTTAAAATCTTACGTGTTTCATCAATCATTTTTTGCTCTTCTTTTGTATAACCATTTTCTAAAAATACATCAATGTGTGGTAACACATTATTATAAATAGGGTGAGGATAAGCTACAGGTTCTTTACCATTGGCGCCCTCAGATAAATCTCTCTTACCCTTAATACCAGATCCTGAAACCGCTTGATATGTTGTATAAGCAACACGTTTTAAACCAAATGCTTCTTGTAATACTTTTAAAGGTACAACTGATTGAATTGTAGAACAGTTTGGATTTGCAATGATTCCTCTAGTGAACTTAGGTTCATTAACTTCTGGAACTACTAAATCTACATCTTCTGCCATACGCCATTGACTAGAATTATCAATCACTATAGCACCAGCTTGTTCAAACAGTGGGGCGAAATGTTCACTTGTACCACCACCTGCACTCATTAATACATAGTCAAAATGTTCACTTGCTGCTTCTTCAGTTAATTCTTGTACTGTATATGTTTGTCCTTGAAAATCTATATTTTGACCAGCAGAACGTGCTGAAGAAAATAACACTAATTCGTCAAAGGGAATTGCTTTTCTATCTAATGTTTCTAACATTTTTGTTCCTACTAATCCTGTTGCGCCAACTACTGCTAATTTTGTCATGTGTAAGTCACTCCGTTTTCAATATTATTAATATTGTGAAAAATTAAGTTAAATCAATTATATATCAAAAGCACCGTATAGTTCTTCGACAGCTTTTTCACCATTTTCAGCATCAATGACATAAGAAATACTAATTTCTGATGTGGTTGTTTGGTAGAAGGGGATTTTAGCATTAATTAAAGTTATAAATGCTTTAGATGCAACACCTGACATATCTCTCATACCAGAACCAATTAAAGAAATTTTGACATAAGCTTCGTTAATTTTATAATCAAGAGCTTCAAAATTAACTGCTAACTGTTCTAAAATTTGTGAGATTTGATGTACATCTGTGTCTTTAATACTAAATGATAATTGTAATCCTTCATGGTTAACGATTTGGGAAATCATATCCACGTTAACTGAGCCTTCTTCTAATTCAGTGAATAATTGTGTTAATAAACGATTATCTGGTAGGGGATATGTGATTGTAACATGCATCATGTGTTTATCTAATGCGACCCCAGTTACTGCTTTTTTCTCTAATAAATCACTTCTAGACATAATCCATGTTCCTTTCACATTTGATAAAGTTCTTCCTAAATATAGTGGAATATTGTAATTTTTAGCCAATTCAACACTGCGCGTCTCAAGCACGCCAGCACCAAGTGCACTCATTTCCATCATCTCTTCATAAGATACATACTCTAAACGTTTAGCATGACTTAAAATTCGAGGATCTGTGGCATATACACCATCTACATCTGTATAGATTTCGCAAGGTATGTTATTGCTAGCTGCTAATGCCACTGCTGTAGTATCAGAGCCACCTCGACCTAATGTAGTTAATTCATGGTTCTCATTAATTCCTTGAAAACCAGCAATCACAAGTACATTATGTTGCTCAAATGCATCAGTGAAGGTTGAAGGGTTAATTTCAGCAATTTTACTTTTTAAGTGATGTCCAATTGTTTTAATTCCAGCTTGGTATCCAGTCATAGCTTTAGCACTAACACCAATATCGTTTAGCACCATAGACAAATACGAAACTGTTTGTTGCTCTCCAGTTGTTAAAAGTAGGGCAAGTTCTTGCTCTTTTGGAGTTGACGTTAAGGATGATACATTTTCCATCAATTGATCTGTAGTTTTACCCATAGCACTCACTACAACAATCAGTTGTTCATCTTGTTCAACTCGATCTTTTAACATGTTTGCTATATTTTTAATCTTTGTAAAATCGCTGACGGAAGATCCGCCAAATTTCAAAACACTTCTATTCAAAATTTGTCCTCCTCAGTTAGTAGGGAGGCCCACCTATTCAATAAAAAAAGAACAAGTCTGGAATGCGACTTGTTCTACATTTATGTACAAGTGATGCACTCCATTATTATCAAATAATGACAAACTCTTAGCTCTTAACCAAAAAGTCCAACAAATGATATCTGCTATTATCATTCGTTTCGGCATTGCCCCCTTTCAATATTAGCTGTTAGCAGACAGTAATCTAATATTTACTCATGTTTAATGCGCCTCATCAAAATCTTATTCAATTGATATGTTTTTATTATACATATCTGACATGTGACTGTAAACCGATAATTGCGATTTTTTCAAATAAACAGAAAATTTTAAAGCCACTTTCTTTTAGCAAAGATTAGTGGCTTTTATGCAAAAGTTTGATTAAAACTTTTGTATTCCTTAAAACCTTATAGCATTTTAATGCTTAGTATCGTTTGTGCAATCGTTTGTTTAAGATCTTAATAAAATAGGGGACTAAAATCCCATAAAAAAACCCTTAAGTGACATCAACATTCACTTAAGGAAAAATAATCATTTATTCTATTGTAATACTCCAATTTCTTGTAAGTACTCTTCATAAGGAATTTCTTTTGAAACAGAACCCTGTGGATTTAAATCAATCACACGGTTAGCAATAGTGTTAATGAATTCAAAGTCATATGACGTAAAAATAAGTGAACCTTTAAATGATTTTAATCCATCATTGACTGCAGTAATACTTTCTAAGTCTAAATGGTTAGTTGGTTCATCTAATAATAATACATTCGCACTTGAAAGCATCATTTTACTTAACATACAACGTACTTTCTCTCCACCTGATAACACGCTTGCTTTTTTCTTAACTTCTTCACCACTAAACAACATACGCCCTAAGAAACCACGTAAGAACGTTTCAGTCTGTTCATCTTCTGGTGCATATTGACGTAACCAATCAACAAGATTCATGTTTACACCATCAAAGTATTCAGAGTTATCTTTAGGGAAGTAACTTAATGAAGTTGTAACACCCCATTTATATGAACCTTCGTCTGGTTCCATTTCACCAGCTAAAATTTTAAGTAGGGTAGTTTTAGCAATTTCACTATCTCCAATTAAAATAGCTTTATCGTTAGGGTTCATCGTAAATGAAATATTATCTAATACTTTTTCACCGTCAATTGTTTTAGAAAGATTTTGAACACTTAACAAGTCATTACCAATTTCTCTTTCTGGAGTGAATTTCACATATGGATAACGTCTAGATGATGGTTGAATATCATCTAATTCAATTTTTTCTAATTGTTTTTTACGACTTGTTGCTTGTTTGGATTTAGAAGCATTTGCAGAGAAACGTGCCACGAAATCTTGAAGTTCTTTAATTTTTTCTTCTTTTTTCTTATTTTGTTCTTGTGCCATTTTTTGAGCTAATTGACTTGATTGATACCAGAAATCATAGTTACCAACATAAACTTTAATTTTACCAAAGTCTAAATCTGCAATATGTGTACATACATTATTTAAGAAGTGACGGTCATGTGATACTACGATGACTGTATTTTCAAAATTAATTAAGAAATCTTCTAACCAACTAATAGCTGGAATATCTAAACCATTGGTAGGCTCATCTAGTAATAGTACATCTGGATCGCCAAATAAACTTTGCGCTAATAATACTTTTACTTTTTGATTATTTTCAAGTTCAGACATCTTTTTGTCTTGTAAAGATGCGTCAATACCTAAACCAGATAGTAAGTTTGCAGCATCTGCTTCTGTGTTCCAACCATTCATCTCAGCAAATTCGCCTTCAAGTTCAGCAGCACGAATTCCATCTTCATCACTGAAATCTGGTTTCATATAAATTTCATCTTTTTCTTTCATTACTTCATATAAACGTTCGTGACCTTTAATAACTACATCAAGTACACGTTCGTCTTCATATGCAAAGTGGTCCTGTTTTAAAATTGCTAATCTTTCATCTTTACCTAGTGATACATGACCAGTTTGTGAATCTAACTCACCAGATAATATTTTTAAGAAAGTAGATTTACCTGCACCATTCGCTCCAATTAATCCATAGCAATTACCATCAGTAAATTTAATATTTACATCTTCAAATAGTTTACGATCGCCAAAACGTAAACTTACATCAGTTACTTGTAACATGCATTTGCTCCTTTTTATATCGTTATTCTAACGGAAGAATTATATCATATTATTAAGATACTTTCGACCACCTACAACTTGTAATGATAGATTACTCCGCTCATGTTATACTATAAAAGAATAAATGACTCGAAGGAGAATATAATGGCACTAGAAAAAGATATCGTAGGTTCAATTGAATTTCTTGAAGTTACCGGCTTACAAGGTTCGACTTATATGTTAAAAGGACCAAACGGAGAACAAGTTAAACTGAATCAATCAGAAGTAAATGAAGAAGATGAATTACAAGTAGGTGAAGAATATAGTTTCTTTATCTATCCAAATAGATCAGGAGAATTATTTGCAACACAAAATATGCCTGATATCACTAAAGATAAATACGATTTTGCAAAAGTATTAAAAGTAGACCGTGATGGTGCACGTGTTGATGTAGGTTTACCAAGAGAAGTATTGATACCATGGGAAGATTTACCAAAAGTTAAAACACTATGGCCAGAAGCTGGTGACAAACTACTTGTTACTCTAAGAATCGATAGAGAAAATCAAATGTTTGCTCGTTTAGCAAGTGAAGGTATTGTAGATAATATGTACACGCCAGTTCATGATGATAGTAAGCAAAATGAAATGTTAGAAGCTAGACCTTATCGTGTCTTACGTGTAGGTAGTTTCTTATTAAGTACGGAAGGCTACAAAGTCTTCGTACATGAATCAGAACGTAAAGCTGAACCTAGACTAGGTGAGTTAGTTAAAGTACGTATCATTGGCCATAATGAACAAGGTGAGCTAAATGGTTCATTCTTGCCATTAGCACATGAACGACTAGACGATGATGGACAAGTCATTTTTGATTTATTAGTTGAATACGACGGTGAATTACCATTTTGGGATAAATCAAGTCCAGAAGCCATTAAAGAAGTGTTTAACATGAGTAAAGGTTCATTTAAACGTGCTATCGGACATTTATATAAACAAAAAATCATCAATATTGAAACAGGTAAAATTAGTTTAACTAAAAAAGGTTGGTCTCGCACTGAAAACAACCAAGATAATTAATGCAAAATCTTGTTTCTTCTATTAAAAAGGTAAAATTAATTTAATAACAACTATGTATAGCGTTGATTGAAACTCATATTTCAATCAACGCTATTTTTATGTTAACAATACTTACTTTAATATTTCCTCTTCTACTGAATTTCTCCTAAATCTTTGAATAATCTCAATACGATTAAAGTCTAAAAAGCTGATATATATAAGAATTTCTAATAACTTAACATAACTAAATCTAAACTTAACAAAACATTTACATTAACATAGTTTTTAATTAACAATGATTCGTTAATATTAGAACTGTAAGAAATACATATAACATTTGGGTTATTTATATTAGGAGGATGTTTCAATGAAAAAGTGGCAATTAGTCGGTAAGACTGTATTAGGAGCTTCAGTACTTTTAGGCGCATGTGGCGGCGGTAACGGCGGTTCAGGCGAAGGTAAAGATGTAAGTGGTGAAGTAAAAGGTGACGGATCTTCAACAGTCGGTCCTATCATTGAAAAATTAAACGAAAAATTCGCTAAAGATTATCCTGACGCTACAGTATCTTCTGGTACTTCAGGAACAGGTGGCGGATTCGAGAAATTCATTTCAGGAGAAACAGATTTCTCAAATGCTTCAAGACCTATTAAAGATGAAGAAAAGAAAAAATTAGAAGACAAAGGTATTAAATACAAAGAATATAAAATTGCTCAAGATGGTGTAACAGTAACAGTAAACAAAGATAATGACTTCGTAAAATCATTATCTAAAGACCAACTTAAAGATATTTACTCTGGAAAAGCTAAAACTTGGAAAGACGTTAACTCTAAATGGCCTGATAAAAAAATCAAAGCGTTCTCTCCAGACCAATCACATGGTACATTCGACTTCTTTACTGAAGAAGTAATGGATAAAGGCGATATTAAAGCTGAGAAAAATGCTGACACTAACGTCATCGTACAATCAGTTCAAAAGAACGAACAAGGTATTGGTTACTTTGGTTATAACTTCTATCAACAAAATAAAGACAAATTAAAAGAAGTTAAAGTCAAAGATGATAAGGGCAAAGATACTAAACCAACTAAGAAAACAATCCAAGATAACTCTTATGCTTTAAGTAGACCATTATTCATCTACGCTAAAGAAAAATCATTAAAAGAAAACAAAGCTTTCCAGGAATTCATGAAATTCACACTTAAAGATGAAGGTAAATCTGCAGAAGATGCTGGTTATGTAGCACTTCCTAAGAAAGATTACAAAGATGAACTTAAAGAATTAAAAGATTACATTAAGAAAAACAGCAAAGACTCTGATAAAAAAGAAGATAAATAATTAACAATAGAGTTTGGGAATACAACGAAAATCAATACAAAGTGGGTTAATTCAGCCACTTTGTATGATTTTCTTTTCAGGTTAGCACATAAATATCATGAGTCTTTACTCTTATCAACCTGAAATATTCCCACTCTTTTTTTATAATTGGGAGATTTAAGAAGAGAGGTTTTCATATGGTTTCAAATACAAACATTAGAGAAATGATTGCTAAAAACAATGCCAAAAAGGGTGGCATGAGCGATAAAATAGTGCCAATCATTTTAGCTATCATTTCAGCAATTTCAATTTTAGTAACTTTAGGGATTTTATTTACATTACTAACTGAAACAATCACTTTCTTTACACGTGTATCAATCACAGAATTTTTATTTTCTACAGATTGGAACCCGTTCTCAGCTAAACCTTCATATGGTATTTGGGCATTAATCATTGGAACACTTAAAATCACAATTATTGCAGCTTTATTCGCAGTTCCAATTGGATTAGGCGCAGCTATTTATTTAAGTGAATATGCTTCAGATAGAGCTAGACGCATTATTAAACCAGTACTTGAGGTGTTAGCAGGTATACCAACTATCGTGTTCGGTTTCTTCGCATTAACATTTGTTACACCGATTTTAAGATCTATATTTCCTGACTTAGGTAGTTTTAACTCAATTAGTCCTGGATTAGTAGTAGGGGTAATGATTATCCCACTTATTACAAGTATGAGTGAAGATGCAATGGCATCAGTTCCAAACAAAATTCGTGAAGGTGCATTAGGGTTAGGTGCTACAAAATTAGAAGTTGCTATAAAAGTTGTTTTACCTGCAGCAGCTTCAGGTATTTTAGCATCAATTGTCTTAGCTATTTCAAGAGCAATTGGAGAAACAATGATCGTATCTCTAGCAGCTGGTAGTACACCTACAGCTTCATTAAACCTAACTGGGTCAATCCAAACAATGACTGGTTATATTGTTCAAGTTGCTACAGGAGATGCTACTTTCGGATCAGACGTTTACTACAGTATCTATGCGGTAGGATTCACGCTATTTATTTTCACATTAGCTATGAACTTACTATCACAATGGATTTCTAAACGTTTCAGAGAGGAGTATTAAAATGTCTACAACAACTACTAACGTAGCAAATCATAACAAAACATTAGTCGATCAAAATAAAGTCGAAAAAAATATTTCTAGTCGTATGACGAAGAATAAAGTATTTAAAGGTATATTCTTAGCTTGTACATTAATAGGATTAATCGTATTAGCAGCATTATTAATAGATACATTAATCAAAGGTGCTGGTCATTTAACACCTTCATTCTTCACTAACTTTTCTTCATCTACACCATCTATGGCCGGTGTTAAAGGTGCTTTAGTGGGAACATTATGGTTAATGATTACTATCATTCCAATTTCAATTATTTTAGGTGTCGGTACAGCAATTTATCTTGAAGAATATGCTCGTAAAAATCCATTTACAGACTTTGTGAAAGTTTGTATTTCTAACTTAGCCGGGGTACCTTCAGTAGTATTCGGTTTATTAGGACTTACATTATTCGTACGTGGTATGGGAATCGAGTCATTATCTCTTGGCAAATCAATTTTAGCTGGTGCATTAACAATGTCTTTATTAATCTTACCTGTCATTATCGTAGCATCACAAGAAGCTATTCGCGCGGTACCCAATTCAGTACGAGAAGCGTCATATGGTTTAGGTGCAAATAAATGGCAAACGATTTACAAAGTCGTTTTACCGGCTGCATTACCAGGTATTTTAACTGGATTTATCTTAGCTTTATCTCGTGCATTAGGCGAAACAGCGCCTTTAATTTTGATTGGTATTCCAACAATTCTATTACGTTTACCAAGCGGCATCATGGATCAATTCCAAGCATTGCCAATACAAATTTATAACTGGGCTAAAATGCCTCAAGAAGAATTCCAAAATGTTGCGTCAGCAGGCATTATCGTATTATTAGTTATCTTATTATTAATGAACGGTTTAGCAATATTCTTCCGTAATAAATTTAGCAAGAAATTTTAAAGAGAAACGAAATCTTAACATTGGGAAATGGATATTGATTATTAAGTAGACTTATTTCAACTTAATTATTTAGAAGGAGTTTTATACTATGGGTAACAAACAAGTCGAAGAAAACAAGAAATTAAATGAACTAAAAAGCAATTCAGGGCAAAGCGTTGCTACAATTGTAACTACAGATGATAAAAAAGATTCAATTTCAGATAGCGAAAGAAAAGTAGTATATTCTACTCAAAATTTAGATTTATGGTATGGCGATAACCATGCACTTCAAAATATCAATTTAGATATTCTTGAAAATAACGTCACTGCTATTATTGGACCATCAGGTTGTGGTAAATCAACTTATATTAAAGCATTAAACCGTATGGTAGAACTTGTACCTTCTGTAAAAACAGCTGGTAAAATTTTATACCGCGATCAAAACATATTTGATGCTAAATATTCAAAAGAGAAATTAAGAACTAATGTAGGTATGGTATTCCAACAACCAAATCCATTCCCAAAATCAATTTATGACAATATTACTTACGGGCCAAAAACTCATGGTATTAAAAACAAAAAAGTTTTAGACGAAATTGTTGAAAAATCACTACGTGGTGCTGCTATTTGGGATGAATTAAAAGACAGATTACACATGAATGCGTATGGTTTATCAGGTGGTCAACAACAACGTGTTTGTATCGCTAGATGTTTAGCGATTGAACCTGATGTTATTTTAATGGACGAACCTACATCAGCATTAGACCCAATCTCTACTTTAAAAATAGAAGAATTAGTTCAAGAATTAAAAGAAAATTATTCAATTATTATGGTTACACATAACATGCAACAAGCAGCGCGTGTTTCTGATAAAACTGCTTTCTTCTTAAATGGTTATATTAATGAATATGACGACACTGACAAAATTTTCTCAAATCCTGCAGATAAGCAAACTGAAGATTATATTTCAGGACGATTCGGATAATAGATGGCAGTTATTAGACAAAAATACGAAGATCAACTAGAAGGCTTAATCAAAGATTTACGCCGACTAGGTCTTCGTGTTTATTTTAATATTGAGAATGCCTTAGTGTCGTTAAGTGAAGAGAAGAGAACATTTGCCAGAGAAACTATTCAAAAAGATAAAGAAATCAATCATCTAGATCATGAAATTAATGAAAAAGTGATTATGTTGATTACAAAACAGCAACCAATAGCTACAGATTTGAGAATGATGATGTCAGCATTAAAAATTTCTACAGATTTAGAGCGAATGGGAGACAATGCAGCTAATATCGCTCATATTAGACTTCGAGTCAAAATAACTGACCATTATGTATTAACTAGATTAAAAACAATGGGTAAACTTGCTATGTTAATGCTTGAAGATTTAAATACAGCTGTTAAAAATGAAGATATTACTTTGATTAAAGAAATTATCGAACGCGATCAAGATATTGATGACTTATATATCAATATCGTTAATACTACTTACTTAATTGATAATGATCCTTTCGTTGCTGGACAAGCTCATTTAGCCGCTAGAAACTTAGAACGTGTAGGGGACCATATTAGTAATATTGCTGAAAGTGTATATTACTTCTTAACTGGTAACCGTTATGAAACATCACATTAATCTACCTATATAATCCAAATTAACAAATAAACATATAATATCCCCTCAAATGAATGGTGATTCTTTCATTTGAGGGGATATTTTTATATTTATTTTGATTGACCTTCAATCTCATCAGTTAATGCAATTGCTTCATCTACTAATTCAGAAATATAGCGAATAGTATCTTTTAATGGCGCTTCAGTTGTAATATCTACACCTGCTTGTTTAGCTAATTCAACAGGAGATAAACTGCCACCTGATTTTAACGTATTTAACCAAGCATCGACTGCTGGTTGACCTTCATTTTTAATTTTTTGAGAAACAACCGTACCTATTGTTAAACCTGCAGAATAAGTATATGAATATAATCCCATATAATAATGTGGTTGTCTCATCCAAGTTAACTCGGCACCATCAGTCATTTCAACTGCGTCACCGAAAAATGTTTGGTAAACATTTAACATAATATCATTTAGTACTGGAGCAGTTAGAGATTCTCCATTATCTACTTTTTTATAAACTCCCCGTTGATATGCCGCTTCAAGTAAGTGTGTCACCATATTATGATAATAAGTACGTGATAAAATTGAGCCAATCACCCAACGTTTAAAACGCGGGTCATCACTATGGTTAAATAAATAATTGGCCATCAACATTTCATTCATAGTAGACGGGGCCTCTACAAAATACATAGACGCTTCAGATTCTAAGAAATTTTGATGTGTTTGTGCTAATGTAAAATGTCCAGCGTGTCCTAATTCATGTGCTAATACAAATGTTTCAGCCATTTTACCCGTCCAAGAAATAAAGACATATGAATGTGTAAAATATGGACTAGCACAAAAAGCGCCAGTATCTTTACCTTTATTTTGAGCAAAATCTATCCAACGATTCTGATAAGCAGATTCAAGCATTGAAGTATAATCATCACCCAACACATTTAATGCACCATAAATATATTTTTTAGATTCTTCTATTGAAATATCTGGTTCATAAGTAGGATCTATTGAAATTTTCAAATCTTCAAATCGCATTTTATCTAAACCATGAACACGTTGTAATAATTTGGCATATTTTTGCATTACTGGTGCTAAATCACTCATAATTACATCAATTTGTCTATCAAACATGTCTCGTGTCACTTCTTGTTCTTGTAACAGATAATCAATAACAGAATCATAGCCTCTTAAATCTGCTTCAATTTTTTCTTGTTGAACTTGCATATTATAAGTTGCTGCAGTTGTATGTTGATATCGTTTAATAGCATCACTAAATGATTTGAAACTTTTCTTTCTGAATTCTGCATCAGCATGATCTTCATATTCATTTTCAAATGTTGCGTAATCCATTGGATAATCTACATTTTCATGTTCAAACGATTCAAATGCGATATCTAGCATTTTTGTCGTACCATATAAATCATAAGGTTGATTAATAGTAGGGGATAAACTAGCTAAAGTTTGTTCTACTTTAGGATCTAGTTGATATGGTTTACGCTGAATGAGTTGCTGAATATAGTGTGGATATTGTGTTTCAGCTAGTAAGTGTTGTAATTCATCATCATCTAAATCTAATATTTCCGATTCTAAAAATGATAGCTGACTTGCGATTTTACCATATGAAATATTTAATTTCGCATTTAATTGTTGTGCTTTTTCATCACTAGTATCTACACTTAGACGTAATTCTGAATAGTTTCCTAGACGATCTAATTGTATTAATAGAGTCTCATACTCATGTAATGCTTTTTCAGCAATTTGATAGTTTGTTAGTTGACCAGCAAATCGTTTATTAAAATCTATAGTTGAAGCCATTATTTCTTCTAACGTTTCGTAAAAGGCATCATCATTTTGGAATAAGTCTTTTAAATCCCAGATTTCTGAACTTGATACATCTTTTCTATTAGGTAAGCCTTGAGACAATATGTTTCACTCCCTGTTTGTTAATATACGTCATATTATACATTAGTTATTTTTCTTACGCAGTTGATTCAGATAGGAAAATCAAACTTTAATTAAAAGTGTTATTAATGAGATATACTACTATAGTAGGTTTAGTTGTTAGTTAGAAAATAGTATAATAAAAATAGTGTTATTTTAAATAAGGAGAATTCGTATATGACAATTTTTGATATGCCCAATTTCCTATGGATTACTATATTAGCGGTCATCATACTAACAGTGTTTTGCACTTTAGTATTACATAGATGGTTTATTGCGGCAGTAATTTCATTTGTGGTTTTAGGTGTGTTGGCATTCTTAATCCCTAACTTTCAAGATATTACATATCAACCGTTATTAGGATTTGCTGCTTTTATGGCAATAATCAGTTTAATTATTAGTTTCTTATTATGGTATTTCACTCGTAATTGGAGACGTGAAAGAAAGAAAAAACGACTCGAAAAAGATATGCGTAGATATGAACAATTTGAACATGACTATAATGATGATTTCGATAAATATCGTCGTCGTTAAATATAATTTTCATAACCCGATTCTGAATATAACTAACAGAGTTGGGTTTTTAATTTTGATGTAACTAAACATTTTTACAATATAAATATTAGCGTCTATAAACTTTGGCGTTATTAATTTAATATCATCATTTTTATGGAGAGATATCAATGAATATTTTTAAAATAATCACTGCAAAGTGCATACAAATGATTGTTGTGCTGTTAGTTTTATCAACGATTACTTTTTTATTGATGAAATTATCACCGGGTAATCCAGTTGATAAGATTTTACACTTAGATACTGCACAAGTTTCAAATACACAAATTAAAGCAACAGAGGACAAACTTGGACTAAATGATTCCATATTTATTCAATGGTGGCATTGGATCAATCAAATTTTACATTTGGATTTAGGTGTTAGTTATCAAACAAATGAGCCAGTTACTCAAGAAATCACTAACTATGCAACCCAAACTTTAATTATAACTTTAGGTACACTTGTTGTTTCTATTATTATTTCATTACTATTAGGTATCTTAGCAGCAATCCATTATCATCGCCCAATTGATAAAATAATAAGAATAGGTACTTCATTATTGGTCAGTTTACCTGCATTTTTTATAGGTATACTTTTATTATATATATTTGATTTGAAATTAAACATCTTACCACCAGCTAGTGATGGTCAATTTGTTTCATATATACTTCCAATTTTAACAATGAGTATTGGTATGTGCGCATACCTCATTAGATTAATTAGATCTAATTTGTTGGATTTATATCAAAGTCCGATCGTACAAGTTTCTCGATTACGAGGTATGTCTGAACACTATATTCTATTTCATGATTTATTAAAACCTGCACTTTTACCAACCATTCCATTGATTGGGTTATCAGTAGGTAGTTTAGTCGGAGGTACGGTGGTTATTGAAAATCTATTTGAAATACCTGGTTTAGGTGCTTTTTTAGTCGATAGTATTCGTTCTAGAGATTATCCCGTTATCCAAGGCGTTGTTTTATTTATCGGCACTTTAGTCATTATTATTAATACCTTAGCTGATTTATTAAGTGTAATGTTAGACCCAAAACAACGTTTGGCTTCACACCATAATACAAAGAAATCGTCTCAAGGATATGAACAAAAGGAGGCGACACCTCATGAAAATTAAATTCAACAAGAAAAACTGGATATTTTATGTATTTTTCATTTATATTTTAATCATTATTCTGATGCAATTTTTTGTAAATGATGAAACTGCTATAAAAGTTAATTTATCTCAAACATTTGAGCCAATGAGTGGAAAACACTTTTTAGGAACTGATGATTACGGAAGAGATTTATTTACACGTTTAGTTGTTGGTGCACGTTCAACTTTGTTGGTAACAGTATTAACACTTATCATTACAGTCATTATTGGCGTTCCACTTGGTTTATTAGCAGGTTATAAAAAAGGTTGGACAGACAATATTATTATGCGTGCAATCGATATCGGATTAAGTATTCCAGAATTTGTTATTATGATTGCTTTAGCAAGTTTCTTTCATCCAAGTATTTGGAATTTAGTTATAGCTATTACAGTTATAAAATGGATGAATTATACAAGAGTCACAAGAGGAATAGTTAACAGCGAGATGCATCAATCTTATATACGTATGGCACAACTTTTCAAAGTACCTACATCGAAGATTCTTTTTAAACATTTATTGCCTAAAGTATTACCATCAATATTAGTATTAGTCATTGTAGACTTTGGGAAAATTATTTTATATATTAGTTCGTTATCATTTTTAGGTCTTGGTGCTCAACCACCTTCACCAGAATGGGGCGCGATGTTGCAAGCAGGACGTGATTTTATAACTTCTCATCCTATTATGATGATTGCACCTGCAACGACTATTACTATTACAATCTTAATATTTAATTTAACCGGTGATGCTTTACGTGATCGTTTATTAGAAAGGGGAAATCGATAATTGAATACTATAGACATTAAAAATCTCTCAATTGAAGACGAACATAGAAACCAACTAATAACAAATGTCGATTTTACTATATATGATAAACAAGTAAATGCCATCATTGGTGAAAGTGGGGCAGGAAAAACGCTATTGATGCGTTTTATATTAAATCAACTACCGTCGCATTTTCGAGTTAATTGTGATCATTTTCATTTTAATGATCACTCTCATGGCACTATTCAATACCAATTAGGTAAAGATATCGGGTATATTTCTCAAAATTATACACAAAGTTTCAATGACCACTCTAAACTAGGTAAACAACTTGTTGCTATTTATCGCACTCATTACGATGTAACAAAACAAGAGGCTATTTCTAAAGTAAATAAAGCATTAGGATGGGTGAACTTAGAAGGTGAATTTATATTACAACGTTATAGCTTTCAATTATCAGGAGGGCAGTTAGAACGTGTATATATCGCTAGCGTACTTATGCTTGACCCAAAACTCATTATTGCTGATGAACCTGTTGCTTCTTTGGACGTCGTAAATGGACAACAAATTATGGATTTATTACAACATATTGTTAATGATCATCATCAAACGCTTTTAATCGTTACTCATAACATGAGTCATGTTTTAAAATATGCAGATTACATTAATGTTATGAAATTTGGACAAATCATAGATTATGGCGACCTTAACTATTTTCAAAGTCACCATATCAATCCTTATTCTCAACAATTATTACATTCTAGAAGTCATTTAAAGAGGGATGAACATGATTAAATTAGACAATGTTTCTTTCAATTACCATAAAAATCTACCTGTGTTGAAACATATTAATTTAACAATACAAGATAATGAAATCGTTGGTATTGTTGGGGAAAGTGGGTCAGGGAAGAGTACACTTGCCTCATTATTAATGAATGAACACAGCCCATCAGAGGGATTTATTAAGTCAGATACTCAAGACATACTACCTGTATTTCAACATGCTTCAGAAAGTTTTAATCCTAATATGACTATCCAACAGTCATTGTCTGAACCTTTGATCTACTATAAAAAGTATAATGATAATGATATTGATAAAATCATCAACGATACAACACAATCATTTAATTTACCATTATCTTTACTAACAAAATATCCTAGTGAATTAAGTGGTGGTCAGCTACAACGTTTTAACTTGATGCGTACGTTACTCGCAAAACCACAAATATTAATTTGCGATGAAATTACATCCAATTTAGATGTTATCGCAGAACAACACATGTTAGATATTTTAAAAGAAAATTATCAAAAACATATACAAACTTTAATTATGATTTCACACGATTTGTCTGTCATTCAGCGGATGTGTCAACGTATGATTGTATTACAAAATGGCGAAATTGTTGATGATTTTGAAACTGGATTGTTATTTAATGAGGACCGACATCCTTATACTAAACAACTTGTTCAAGCATTTGAATAAATAAGTTAAAAAGTGAGTGGGGAAGGCATTACATTGCCAACCTCACTCACTTTTTTATTGTTTTATTGAATGTTACTTTTTATTTTTAAAGGCATCTTGTATATGGTCAAGTTGATCAATTGTAAGTTGATGTCCACCTTCACCAAAGTACCATGCATTTGATTCAAATTGATATACTTCATCATTTTTAATTGCTTTAACATTCTTAATGACTTTATTATTTAATTCTTTAGGTATAGTTTTGTCATTACCATCTTTAGTACGGTTAATTACGAATATTTTATCAGGATTAATTTTATTTAAGTATTCATAACTCACTTGATTTCCCGCTGAATTTGCTTTCATATTGTCATCAGCATGTTGAATACCTAGATCTTTATTTAAAAAGCCACCAAAACGACCAGTATTAGCAAATGCTTTCATACCTTTATCATCAACCAACAATAATAATACTTTGTCTTTAGTAATTACACGTTGTGTTTCTTTAACTTTATCTTTCAATTGTTTATTTAAAGATTTGGCTTTTTGCTTTTTATCAAATATTTTACCAAGTTGATTTGTCGTATTTTCAATTGAAGAAATATAGTTATCGTTATCTGGGCTTACAAATAAAATTTTAGCATTAGGTGCAGCCTTCTTCATTTCATCAACAGTTTTCGTATGTGCTTGTCTGAAAGAAGCAAGTATTAAGTCTGGTTTTGCTTTAGCTAAGTTATCATAATTAGGGCGCCCAGGATTTCCTAAATTAATGTATTTTTTATCTTTAAATTCAGATAAAGAGTGGGGTAAAAAGCTATTACCTTGACCTTTAGCAATTGCTTTAATATGACTTTGAAGACCCATTTGTTGCATAATATCTAAAGCACCGTAGTCCATAACTGCGACATTTTTAGCATTTTTAGGTACCTTGACTGTCTCAGTTTTCTTATCTCCTTTAGAGTGGGTATTGTTTTTATCTTTAAATTCATATGTATTCTTTATAGTAACTGTGTCTTTATTTTGTTCCTTTGATTTATGAGAACCTTGACTACAAGCTACTAAAGTTAATCCTATCATTAAAATAAATAATAATTTACATGTATTTTTCATAATCATCCTCCTTATCAATATTATAATTGAAAATGAGAATCATTATCAATAGAAATTTTACTTATTTTACAACCATTTATCTATTACTTCACATACGGCTTCATTAGTATTTTCAATTAATGTAATATTAGCATTATTGATGAATGTTGTATGCTCCATATGTTCATTAGTGACAAAGTAGCCTTGTGTAGCATGTTCTAGCATCTGAATATCGTTATGATCGTTACCAAAAGCTATATATTCAGTGGCATTACCAATGAGTTCTTGGATAGTAGTATGTTTATCAATATCTTGAGCTGTAATATCAATATATCGTTCATTAAGATGATGTATAAGTTCAACAGATTTAGATTTTTCAGCTAAAATCGTAGCAATTTCTTCAAAATCATCTTTACGAATTTCTAATATAATGGCTTTAATTGGTTGAGAAATATCATTCATATCTAAAGCATTTGCAGTATTATTAGGGTCAATTCGTTGAAATAGTTCATTTGTAGCATCTAAATTCGTTGAATAGTTGTATTTATCATCAAATATGTATTTTAGTTGGTATGCATTTACAATATCTTTAATTAATTGCAAATCATCGAGTTGGATTGATTTAATAACTTCAATACGACCATTTTGAGAAATAATTGAGCCATTGCCACCAATAAGTGTAAAATCTTCAAATTCTGGAATAACTGGTAATAAATCTCTAATTGGACGTGCTGATGCAAATATAACTTGATGACCGTTAGCATGTAGTTTAAATATACGATCGATAATACGTTGATCTACATGTAGACCATCAAATGAAATCGTACCATCAATATCAAAAACAAAATTCATAAAACAAAACTCCTAAACTAAAAAGATGAACTTATTATAGCATAGTGTAAGTTAGCGTTAAAAAACGAAATTCTTTTGTAATAAACAGAAAATAGTGTCCCCTGTATCGAATATCTATAACTTCCTATAATATATATTATGTAAACTAAAATCAAAAAATAACTTAGTCTCCTTGGATTATTCTTAAATTCTAAATTTCATTACCGTATTTTATATTTTACAATTCGTTATATTTTTAAGTAGTTTTGTTTTTGTATGACTTATAACTATTAAACCTTAATTTATCCTGTATTGATTTTTATAAGTCTATAGTTAATAATATCCATTAGCTTGTTAATCTCAATATAAGATAAATTATTACTTTGATACAGACCATCAAATAATTTCTATTAAATGCTAACTGTTATAATCTCACAGAAACTAAGACTATTATGTGAGATACCAATAAATGCTACAACTTCAGGTTATGTCATATCGCATGACTGACATATCTATTGATATTAACAATTAATCATCTATATGAATTCTTTTTACACATATATTATTAATGAAATTTAACATATAAAATCATATAACTCTAAACTTCGGTACACGATTATTAACACTAATCTATTTATACACATTTTCAACTTAAATAATAGTTTTAAACATTCATGTACGTAGTTTGTTTTATTTTTGCTAATTTTAGATATATTCCACTTATAAATAATTTATTAAAAATTTCGCTATAACTATTGTTGTTAAGCGATTCTATTATGCTATGATTATTTTAGTAGGGTGCAATATGATTATAAAAATTAGAATTTTTATAATATTTATTTGTAGATTTTAACTTTTGAACAAAGTAGATAAATAAAAAAAGAGATTGAGACACATGTCCCAACCTCTTAAATACAATAAATTATTTTATTTAACTTACTTTTTCACTTTTCTACGAATACGATCTAATGTAGTGAATAACCAATATTTCACTTTGTTAATTGGCTTATAAAAATCTCCTATTAACTCTTCAATTTGAACATTAAAGCCTCGTTTAAAGCGATAAACACCGTAGTCCTCACTATTTTCAGTAAAATCACCAGATAAGCCATAAAAATTGTAACGATCATAGCCATTATCGAAGCAATAATTAATCATGAACCAATGCATCATGTATGGACCCATGTATTGATTGAATTTTTCTGATGAACCACCTGAGAAGTAGTTAACTTCATAAGCATTAGCAAAGTATACACCTGAAGCAAGATTCAATATTGAACCATCAGTTTGACGAATTTCACTCGCTTGAAGCATTTCTTTTTTGTCATGCTCAATTTGTTTGTCTAACTCACTAATTTTCTTAAGTTGCTTATCACTTTTATTTTCGTTAGCCATCATTTGATCGCGGCGGCTTTCTTTATCATTTAGTGAATGCTGTAATGATTCAATATATTCATCTAAATCAATATATGCTAAAAGAACTAATACTTTATCTCCATAATGGTCTATAAAATTATAAAAGTATTGATCCGTTTTAGAAGCAAAACCAGTTCTTTCTTCAGTTTCACGATAAAGTTCTAAGAAGAGATCAAATTCGTCCCTACTTAAAAATCTTACTTTAACTCCGTAGTTTATCGCTTTATTAATATTTCTTTTACGTTGACTATCAAATTCTTTTTTCAATGATGCAGGTGTTTTCCCCTCTAAATTTAATACACCCATCCATCTTACTTGACTGAAATTATCATATGTTGTTGTAAATCCATGATGCTCATAGCCATGTGATTTAAATAAATTAACGAGTGCATCATTTTTTTCATGATTATCTAGAGGTTTAATATCTTTATCATAAATTTGATAAATCCAATATGGGTCCATTTTGACATATAAACATTGATGTTGTTGTAAGTATTTTTCTAACTCTCTCAAATAAAAGTCAACTAGTCCTAAGTCAGAATAATCCATAACAGGGCCGCGGTTTGAATAATAAACGTAACTACCCATTGTTGAAATTTTAGAAAATAGACTTGCTGCAATGACCTTATTACTTTCATCTTTTATACCTAATAATACAACCTGAAAACCATCTGTTTCACGAGTAGCAATATTTTCTTTTACTTGAAAATAATGACTTTCTAAAGATGGATTTTGTACAAAGTTCTCAAATTCTTTAACTGTCAACTCTGTAAATTTCATATTTAGATAATTCCCTTCCTAATAAAAATTTATTATTTATGTTTATTTTTTAAGTAATTTCTTTAATGTAGTATAAACAGTGTACATAGGTTTATTTATTGGTTTAAGAAAATCTCCTACATATTCAATGACATCAGCATTATAGCCTTTTTTAAATTTGATTACACCAGCATCTTCTGCATCTTCTGTGAAGTCCCCACTGATTCCATAGAAATTATAACGGTTGATGCCATGTTCTAGTGCATAATTAATCATTGTCCATTGTACAGCATAACTACCTGCGAAGTGTCGATATTTGTTTGACGTACCGCCTGCATAGTAAACAACCTCGAAAGGATTAATAAAGAAGTAACCTGCAGAAATTGGTAATTCATTACCATGTTCTGCTTGAAGTCGTTGTGCTTCATCTAATTTCTGTTGATTAGCAGCTATTTGTTGCTCTAAGTTAGCCTTTTTATTATGTGATTTTTTATT
Source organism: Staphylococcus sp. URHA0057 (assembly GCF_000620265.1). NCBI lineage: Bacteria > Bacillati > Bacillota > Bacilli > Caryophanales > Staphylococcaceae > Staphylococcus > Staphylococcus sp. URHA0057. The sequence continues at coordinate 173,360 of NZ_JHVS01000001.1, forward strand.
ATCTGGGCGCTTTTCAATATCTTTGATGGCTTTATTTAAATCTTTGTTTAGTGTCTCTTTTTCATTATTTAACTCTTCAATATATTCATCAAAATTAATATATGCTAATGGCACTAAAACTCGATCTTTGAAATGTTTAAAACGATCATAATAATAATTATCGTCTCTATCTTGGAATTCTTTAGTTTCTGATGTATCTTCCATAAATGATCTAAATATTGGTAATTCTTCTTCGGATAAGAATTTAACTTTCACACCATTTTTTTGTACCTTTTTAGTATTACGTTTACGTAAATTATCCATTCCGTCTAAAACATCTTTAGCAGTCTTGTCTTTTAAGTCTAATACTGAATGATATCTAACTTGTAATACTGGATGAAAGCCTTTATGAAAACCTTCATGTTTAAACCCTAGTGATTTCATTTTATCAAATATCCAATCATGGCCGGCATTTCCAAGGACTTCCCCATCATGATTTAAATATTGATACGGTACATACGGATCTACTCTTAAATAAAGACAGTTATGTTTTTTAACATATTTAGTTAATTCATTAAAAAAGTAATGAACTAATTCTTTATTATCATAATCAATGACTGGACCTCTATTAGTATAGAAATACTTGAAGAATTTCAACACTGGTACTGCTGTTAGTAAACATGCTGCAATGACTTCATTGTCATTATTCTTAATACCAACTAAATGTGACTCTGTACCTTCAGCAAGTTTCAATTCATAGTTACCTATCATTTGTGTGAAATGGGTGTAAGGCATTTGGTCTGTAAAATCGCCAAATTCCTTCGCTGTTAAGTTTGTAAACTTCATTATCATAACTCCTATTGTTTTTATCTCTATTTTTATCTCTGTTAAGAATTCGATTTAAGTTCAAATTATACTATGTTCAAATGATGTTACTTTCTATGTATATAATATCTAATAATACTTAAATATGTGCAATATAAATATTGCTATTTATGGTGTCCATATAAGTTATTACTGGTACACCTTAAAAATTAATTGTTTTAATAATATTAAGAATGCCTTTCATAACCTTTTTCAACTTATTTTGACTAATTGTAATAAATAATAGTATGAGTTAAATATATAAACCCATACTATTAATGTATTATCATCTATTATTTTAATGCATTTACAAACCTATTGCCAATGACTTCCCTTAAAACATTGTAAAATTTATGCAATTTGATTAAGTTCTATCATAATACGTGTATTAAATTACATATATCCTTTATAATTACATTTTTCTGATTTATCATGCTATGAATTAAAATCCATTTAAATTATTGATTTAGTGCATGTCGTATCGAATTGAAATATTTAATATTCTCTTCAGTTGAATCATTAGCGAAGCGTCTTACTATTTCACTACCTATAACTACACCATCTGCTATTTGTGAAATATCTTTAACATGTTGCACATTTCTAATTCCAAAACCAGCGACAACCGGAACTTGAGCAGTTCGTTTAATTAAATTAAGTTTGGATTTTAACTCTGGATGGAATTCACCATTTTTTCCAGTAGTTGCATTCATTGTAACAGTGTAAATAAAACCTTCAGCTTTTTCAGCTATTAGTTTCATTCGTTCTTCAGACGTTGTCATAGCAATTAAAGGAATTATTTTCACATTACTTTCATATGTTTGTTGTTTTAATTTTTGAGCAAGTTCAAACGGTAAATCAGGTATAATCACTCCATAAACACCTGCTCGTTGACAAGCTTCAAAAAATGCTTTTTCACCGTAATTACAAATAATATTATAGTAAGTCATTAACACATACTGACTTTTAATTTCTAATTGATGTAATTCTAGTTGCTCGAAAATGTATTCAATTGTAATACCTTCTTCTATAGCTTTTCCACCAGCTTCCATTATTGTCGGTCCATCTGCCACTGGATCTGAAAATGGTACACCAACTTCAATAATATCTGCGCCACACTGACTCAACACTTTCATATGTTCTATCATTTTAGAATTGCCCATAATATATGGAATAAATAGTTTACTCATTTGTGTCACCTCTTTGTTGTGTGTATTGACGTATCGTATTCATATCTTTATCACCACGACCAGAAAGTGTTACAACAATGATGTCATCTTTATTCATAGTTGGAGCTAGTCTTTCTACATAACTTAATGCATGCGCACTTTCAATGGCTGGAATAATTCCTTCAGCTTTAGTGAAACGTATTAAAGCTTCCATAGCCTGTTCATCACTAGCTTCGGTATAAGTTACACGTCCAATGTCGTTATAATAAGAATGCTCAGGACCAATACCTGGATAATCTAAACCAGCTGAAATGGAATGTGCTAATTGCACTTGTCCATGCTTATCTTGAATTAAATACATTTTGGCACCATGTAAAACTCCAGGATTCCCTTTACCAATTGCAAGTGCATGTTTATCAGTATTTTTGCCTTTACCTGCTGCTTCAACACCATATAGTTTCACTTCATCTTGAATAAATGGATAAAATGTGCCGATAGCATTAGAGCCACCACCAATACAAGCAACGATTGCATCCGGTAATCGATTTTCTTTGTTCAATATTTGAGATTTAATTTCTTTTCCTATTACGCTTTGTAAATCTCTAACTATTGTTGGAAATGGATCTGGCCCTAATGCAGATCCTAAAAGATAATGTGTATCTTCAACATGACTAACCCAATATTGCAATGCTTTGTTTACTGCATCTGATAAAGTGCCTTGACCTTCTTCAACCGAAACAACTTTAGCGCCTAACAATTCCATTCTAAAGACATTTAATTGTTGTCTTTGAATATCTTCTTTTCCCATAAAGACAATGAGTTCCATATCGAATAATGCAGCAACTGTTGCACTAGCCACACCATGTTGTCCAGCACCTGTTTCAGCTACTAGTTTACGTTTACCCATACGTTTTGCTAACAGTGCTTGTCCAAGTGCATTATTAATTTTATGCGCACCAGTGTGGTTAAGGTCTTCTCTTTTTAAATAAATTTTTGCTCCACCTAATTGCTCTGTATATGCTTTGGCATAAGTTAAGGGTGTTTCTCTACCCACATATTCTTTTAAATAATATTGAAGTTCATCTTGAAATTTTTGATCATTTTTAGCTTTTTGGTATGCTTGTTTTAGTTCTATGATTGCTGGCATTAATGTCTCCGGTACATATTGTCCACCATATTCTCCAAAGAACCCTAATTCATCTGCTTCCGTTTGTATTTGTTTAATCATAACTCATTCCCCTTTCACTATATTAAAGATTGTTTTCATTTTGCGTTTATCTTTTCGTTCATTTGTTTCAATACCAGAGGCGATATCATAACCTAAATGTTTTAAAGGCATATGTTGAATCGTCTTAATATGTTCATCATTGAGACCACCTGCTATTAAAAATGGTGTATCTTCAATATGTTTTATTAAATTCCAATCAAAAGTTTGACCTGTACCACCATATTCAATAGATGGTGTATCTATAATAAATAAATCAACATACGGTTTATATAAATCAAGTTGACTATTGAGGTCTTGAGTAGCGGGTAACGCTTTAAAAATTTTAATATTTGGATATTGGTGTTTAACCCATTTGATAAGTTCAATGTTTTCATTACCATGAAATTGGATTGTATCAATATTAGTAAGCGTAACTATTTGTTGGATTTGCTGCTTATCTGGATTCACTACAACAACTACACGTTGTATTTTCTCAGGAACAAGCGCTGACAAATGCTTGATTTCATTAATTTCTAGATGACGTCGACTTTTGGAAAAATGAATAAATCCTATCGCATCGATATTACATTCAATTGCCTTTTTCACATCGTCTTCATATCTGAATCCACAAAATTTTAAATACATGATTTCACCTTGTTTAACTTAAGTGTTGGTAGAAATTGACTTAAATCATCACATTTCATTAAAGCTTCTCCAATAAGTAATCCATCGATACCTGAGTTAATAATTTGTTCTATATCAGACTTATTATGAATGCCACTCTCAGAAATATAATAAAATCCATCTTTCCTTTCTGCTAAAATGTCATTTGTATGATTAACATCAGTTACAAATTGCTTTAAGTCTCTATTATTAATTCCTATTATTTCTGGCTGTATTTGATACGCTCTATTAAGTTCATCTTTGTCATGAACTTCTACTAACACTTCTAAATTGAGTTGTGTCGCATATTGGTATAATCGTTGAAGTTGTTCGTCAGACAATATATTAACAATAAGCAAAATAATCGACGCCCCTGCAGTTTTTGCTACATCTATTTGAATTTCATCAATGATAAAATCCTTACATAAAATGGGTAATGTTGTTTGTGGTGCTAACTTTTGTAACCTTTCAAAGCTTCCACCAAAATATTGTTCATCAGTTAGAATTGATATTGCATTTGCCCCATACTTTTCATAGTCTTTAATTTGCTGTGATAAATCTCGTTCTGGTAATTGATTTACAGAAGGACTTTTAGATTTTATTTCTGCAATGATAGAAAGTTGGTTATCATTAGCTAAACTTTCTTTTAATGTTTTTTTCTTTAGGTGTGGCGTGTGATCATTGTTGTATGATTTGAGTGATATTAATTTTTCTTGATAATAATGAGACGATAATAATTTCTTTTTATAACTTACAATTTCATCTAAAATTGTCATTTAATTTCCCACCATTCTTAAATATTGTTTCATTGCTAAGCCACTATCTATTAAGTATTGAGCAAGATTGATACCTGTCTGGATATCATTAACTTTTTCTGCAACATATAAAGCTATACCTGCATTCAACACAACAACATCTCGTTTACTTGTATGATCTTGTCCATTCAATATATTTACTGTAATTGCTTTATTTTCCTCAGGTGTGCCGCCTTTTAAAGTATTGTTAGAAGCATTGCGTAATCCGAAGTCTTTTGCATTAATAGTATATGTTTCTATATCTTTACCTGTGGTTACTTCATAAATTAAGTTTTCTCCTGATAAACTTGCTTCATCCATACCTCCTGCCCCGTGAAGTACAATTGCTTTCTTACGACCCAAGTCTTTTACTGTTTGTGCAACATTACCTAATTGATTGGGATCATAAATACCCATTACTTGGTATGTTAATTTAAATGGATTAATTAACGGTCCCACTAGATTGAAAATAGTTGGCTTTGACATCATTTTTCTAATAGGTTGAATATATTTCATAATTGGATAGGATTCTGTAGCGCTGACAAATGCTAAGTTATATTGTTGTAATGTGTTAATCACATCGTTAACTTTTGTAGTATTTATATTTAATTGATTGAGTAAATCTGTGCTTCCAGAATTAGAAGTGATACTCTTGTTTCCGTGCTTCACAATTAAAGCTCCTGCACTAGCAACTATAAATGAAGCGGTCGTCGAAATATTAAAACTTCCTGACTTGTCCCCTCCCGTACCACATACACACATTGCGCCTTCATAATAAGGTTGTTCTTTATACATTGTTTTAATTAAACTTTTAGCTAAAAATGTTAACTCCGTTTGCTGCATTTCTTTATCAGTATATGTTTTTAATGCCTTATATTTAACTTGATTTTCAACTTCTGGATTAATCATTAAATTTATAAATGATTTCATATCTTCTTCATTTAAGTGTTGTTGCTTTTCTAGTTGTTGTAAAATTTCCATCTAATCACCCTTTACTGCTAAATTAATAAAGTTTTTAATAATATCTTCTCCGTGTTCTGTTGCAAAAGATTCTGGATGATATTGAATTCCAAAATGCAATTGATTTTCGTGTTCAAATGACTGGATACAATCATTTGTTGTTCCAGTTATAATTAGTGACTTAGGAAAATGTTTTGCGTCACTAACTAATGAGTGGTATCGCATGACATTAAAGTTTAGAGGTAAGTCTCTATATAGTATGGAGGTACCATTTTGCTTTATTTCATCTACTTTTCCATGCATTACAGTTTCACCTTTTATTACTTTTCCGTCGTAATAACACGTGAGTGCTTGTGCTCCTAAACAAACGCCAAGTATGGGTTTATCTTTATAACGTTCAATAATATTAACTAACCATTTATTATCCAATGGATGGCCTGGTCCAGGTGAAATAATGACACCATCTACATCTTGTTTCATTACCTTTTCATCATCTGGATATAATACAGTGACATCATCTTCGTTTGGCATATACTGCGTGACGATATCAACTAAGTTATAAGTAAATGAGTCATAATTATCGACAATTAATATCATGGTGACACCTCCAATAAACTTTTAGCTTTTAATTTAGTTTCTTCTAATTCCTTCTGTGGTTCAGAATCATAAACAACGCCACAACCTGCTTCTACATTGATATATGTGTCATCAATCATCATTGTTCGTATTGCAAGTGCAAAGTCTAAGTTGTGATTACAATTGATATAACCAATGCCACCACTGTATACACCACGTTTGTTGGGCATAACTTCATAAATTCTTTGTATTGCTCTTAGTTTTGGTGCACCAGAAACTGTTCCGGTTGGTAATAAACTTGCTATCACAGACATTGGTGAAATATCTTTTTTAATTTGCCCTGTGACTTCGTTTACTATATGCATTACGTGTTCATATTTCTCTATTTCCATCAATTTCTTAATATGAGACGTTCCATTTCGGCATATCCTGTGAATATCATTTCTACCTAAGTCTACTAACATACTATGTTCGCTGCGTTCTTTTTCGTCATTAATGAGCTGATGTGCATTAGCTTCATCTTCTTCTAGTGTCCGTCCTCTTTTGATAGTTCCAGCAATTGGGTTGGTTTCAACTAAACCATCATGCACTTTTACAAAACTTTCAGGCGAACTACCTACAATAATTGGTTCACTCATATTGATGTAATACATGTATGGACTTGGATTTTGTCTTTTTAAATTTTGATATAACTGAAATGATAATGATTGACGTTGATTTTCAAAATGATGTTTATAGCGATAAATCCTTGAAGGTACCACTTGAAACATGTCCCCTTCAGTTATTTTCTTTTTAAAATCACTGACAATTTCCATGAAATGTTGTTCACTTATGTTGGTTTCTATTTGTTTGTCCTTAGGTTTAAATTGAATACTTGGTTGATATACTTGAATCGTTTTGAGTTGATTGATTCTTTCCTTTACACGTGTAATTAATTTTTCTCGAGCTACTTGAGAGAATAGATTTGTACTAATGACATATAATTCTTCTTTGTAATGATCAAATATATAAACGTCTTCTATCATGTGAAAATTAACATCATGTTGTGGATGATCATCTAAATTTATGTTTTGTAATATAGGAAATTCATGTCTTACTAAATCAAAACTGCATGTTCCAATAAAACCTGAGATAAAAGGTAATTCTTGTAAACTTTTATCTTCTATATCTTCATAGTACTGATTAACAAATTGTTTTAAATATTGATATGGTTTATTCGTTTTTGTGTTGAGTACTAATATGAACTTGATTGTTATCTAGCGTGATTTGTCCATAACTATCAAATACAACAATGGAATACCTTCCCTTAAGTTTATTCTGACTCGAACTTTCTAAAATGATTTTTCGGTTTTTGAGTTGAGCTAAAGTTTCTGGTGTTATATTGGCTTGTAGCTTTTCATAATATATTTCCACTTTTGAATACTCCTTTATGATTAATATTGCTTTCTTACTCATGTTTATCTTTTAGTTTGTTTTATTAGATTGCTTATTTCTGAAGAATGATTTTTATGCAAATAAAAATCAGCCTCCTATAAAAGGACGCTGACGCGTGGTACCACCTTAATTAACGCAATATTCTTAACATTCAGAATATTAAACGTTCACTCATTTTCTTTATTTAATTATTTGTCTTTATTTGCAAAACCCAATTTCATTTATAGAGGTGTTAGTTCTCATCACACACTAACTTTCTGTCACTACCTTGCTACAAACTACTACATTTTGCACCAATGAAAAAAGCACCACGAAACGCGTAAAATCAATAAGGACGCGTTACCGTGGTGCCACCTTAGTTAACAAATTATTATTGCTCACTTTTATACTATTTAATTTTATATTCGAAAGCCCAATTCACTGAATATGTTGTGCTAATTTACATTAACCATTAGCTTTCTATTTGCTACAAATCACATTCGCTACTTTATCTTCCGAATTGTTTAACAATTCTAATTATTTAGTATAATACATTCCACTCTAATATTTGTCAACGTAAAATCAAAATTTATTTTGAAATTTGCGACATACAATACGCATACAAAAGATTCTGTGTTGCTTCAATAGATTCAATATGTGTTCTTTCTAATGCATGTGAAGATTCTATTCCAGCTCCAAATAACCCGTGGCGAATATCAGCTCCTGCTTTCAGTGCTGTTGTAGCATCAGAAGTATAATAAGGATAAATATCTACTTTATATGGTATGGCATTTAATTTGCATAATTGTACTAATTGAGATCTCAATCCTTTATGGTATGGGCCTGAGCTATCTTTTGCACATATTGAAACTGTATATTCATCAGATGATTGTCCATCACCTAAAGCGCCCATATCTAACGCAATAAAATCCACAATGTTATTTGAAAGTGACGCATTTGCACCATAGCCAATTTCTTCATTATTAGAAATATAAAACTGTGTAGTATGAGGTAAATTAATATTATCTTGCTTAATTTTTTTCAATAACTCAATAATCATTGCTACACTTGCTTTATCATCAAGATGGCGTGACTTAATGAAACCAGATGTTGTAATTTGTGTTCTAGGATCAAAGCTAACAAAGTCCCCTACTTCAATACCTAAATCTTTAGTTTCTTGAACTGAATTTGTCTTTTCATCTATTCTTATTTCCATATGTTCTAAATCTCTCGGTATTTCATGATTATCTTTATATACGTGTACACTCGTTTCGTGTAAACATATCGTTCCTGTATAGACATCACCAGATTCTGTTTGGATTTCACAATACTCACCTTCTATAGCATTAAAATGAAATCCTCCAATTAAATCTATAGCTAATCTTCCATTTTCTTTTATTTCTTTAACCATTGCACCTAATGTATCAACATGAGCTGTAATACATCGCTGTTGACTTTGATTGTCTCCATCTACTGTTATAATCAAAGCACCTTTGTTAGTGAGTTCGGTTTGATAACCTAAATCTTCTGCTATATCCTTTACAAAATTTATTGCTTTTTCAGCATTGCCTGATGGACTATTAATTTCTGTTAATGTCTTTATAGTTTGTAAAATATTACTCATCTTATTTACCCTTTCCTGCATAATATGTTTAGTTTCAGTTTAGACTATTTAACTAATATATTCTAATATATATTTCTATTGATTCCGTTGCTCTCGTCTTTTACAATATTAGTATTCTGAAAATTTCGAAATAGGTGGTCATTCATGAAAAACATATTATTCGTAGGACTTGGTTTGATTGGTGGGAGTTTAGCAAGTAATTTAAAATATTATCATTCAGACATTACTATTACAGCTTTCGATGCAGACGAATCACAGTTAGATAAAGCCTTATCAATTGGTATTATCGATAAAAAAGCTATTCATTATACCCAAGCTGTTGAAAATGCCGATATGATTATCTATGCTACGCCTGTTGAACAAACCGTCTACTATCTTAAACATTTAACCAAATTAAATACTAAACCCCATTTAATTGTTACAGATACTGGTAGTACTAAATCAACAATTCAATCTTTTGAAAATGAGTTGTTAGAACATGATATCCATCTAGTTGGTGGTCATCCAATGGCTGGTAGTCATAAATCTGGCGTATTAAATGCAAAAAAACATCTTTTCGAAAATGCCTATTATTTACTTGTCTTTAATCAAAAGGCAAATAAGAAAGCTGCTGAGAAAATCCAAGAACTATTAAAATCAACGTTAGCTAAATTTATATTCACTGACGCTAATGAGCATGATTTTGTTACTGGTATTGTTAGTCACGTACCACATATAGTTGCGTCCAGTCTAGTTCACTTAAGTGCCGACCACGTAGAAAAACATCATTTAGTACAACAATTAGCTGCAGGAGGATTCCGTGACATAACTCGAATTGCTAGTAGTAATGCAGAGATGTGGAAAGATATCACATTAAATAATAAAACTTTCATTCTAGATATTTTAGAAGATTTACAAAATCAAATTAGTTCTGTTATGACAATGATTTCATCTTCAAAATCTGAAGATATTTATCAATTTTTTGCTAATGCTAAAGACTACAGAGATCAACTACCCGCTAAACAACGAGGTGCGCTATCTACGGCGTATGATCTATTTGTTGATATTCCGGATAAACCGGGTATGATTAGCAAAGTTACTCACATTCTAAGTTTACATAATATTTCTATAAGCAACCTTAAAATTTTAGAAGTCCGTGAAGATATTTATGGTGCCTTACAAATTAGTTTTAAAACTCCTGAAGATCGGGAAAGTGCTATTCAAGCACTAAGTCAATTTGATACTTATATTGAATAATATTTATGATTCAATGATTTTAACCTGAGACTTTAATTAATACGTCTCAGGTTAAAATATGCTTATTACGTTTTAAAAATAATATTTCTATTAGCGTTTTATTACATTTTATGACCTGCCATAAGTCCTAGTCGTCCATGTTTCGTACCAGCTTCTGTATACGATGTTGCCTTGGAAACAATACCTTTTCCATATTTCAAATGTAAATGGTCAATCGTTTTTGCTAATTTTTCGTCTCGTTTCCGTTCATATTCGTCAATAAACAAGTTCATTTGTCTTTCATTTTCATTTATAAATTGAGTTAGTGACACACTTAATGTCCGGTATAATGCTTGTTTATCACACAATTTGTTCGCAAAATAGTTAACTACTTTGAAAATATCTTTTTCTAAATTAGTTCCTTCTTCCAAGGTATATTGCTTATGTACGCCACCTTCATCACTATAACCAAATGAGAAGTGTATGGTACGTGCCAATTGTTTTCTTGCTCGAACCCTACTTGCTACATCCTCAATTAACTCTTGCATAACAACTTTGGCTTCTTCAAATTCATAATCTCTCATCAATATCTGACTTTTACATATTGATGGATTATTGACTTTATATTTTTCTCTCATTTTACTTTGATCAATACCATTAGCATGAAGATGCATATCCACACCTAATATCCCAAAATCCCTTTTTAAATATTGATACGGATATTGAGCTAAATCACCTATAGTAAAAATTCCTCTTTTATTTAATTTAGCTTCTGTCTTTCTATTTATTCCCCAAAATTCTCTTAATGGTTGAATTGGCCATAACTTTTCAGGTACATGCTGATAACGCCATTCAGCAATACCGTTTTTTGTATGCTTGGCTTCAATATCCATTGCTACCTTACTTAGTAACATATTGGAACCTATACCAATAGTACATCTAATACCTGTTTCTTCATGAATTTCTTTCTGTAACCTTTCGCAAAATGCTTCAACAGTTGAATTAAATCTATGATAACTATCAGTCACATCCATAAAAAATTCGTCAATACTATACTGATGTAAATCTTCTGGTGGCACATAACGTAAAGCAATCTTAGATATAGTTACTGAAACATTAAGGTACTTTCGCATACTTGGATTAATAATATATATATCGTTGCGATGTGGTATTTCAAATAACCTTGATCCCGTTTTAACACCTAATTCTTTAAGTTTAGGTGTCGCAGCTAATACGACTGAGCCTTGTCTTTTAGTATCAGCAACTACTGCTAATTTTGTTGTTAAGGGATCCAATCCCTTTTCTATACATGACACACTTGCGAAAAAGCTCTTTTGATCAATACATAGTACATCTCTATCTTCTAATAAATGATAGTCATACATCATTACCCCTCCCTAATACATTTTCATTATATACGAACAAATGTTCTTATTCAAGTATATAACGAACAAATGTTCTAAAAGGAAAATGTTTTTTTATTAACTATTCATGCTATACTAAGAGTGTAATAAATATCATTGGAGGAATGACATATGCCAATCGTAAACGTTAAATTATTAGAAGGTCGTTCAGATGAACAACTTAAAGACTTAGTTACAGAAGTAACATCAGCGGTAGAAAGAACAACAGGTGCTAATAGAGAGGCTATCCATGTAGTCATTGAAGAAATGAAGAAAAATCATTATGGTGTTGCAGGAGTTAGAAAATCAGATCAATAAGTTGATAAATAAAATAAAGCCACGCACTTAACAACTTGTGCGTGGCTTTATTCGTATTATTTTTTATCATTTTTGTCATCAAAAAAGTCTTGAATTGCTTTTTTGTTTTTTGCTTTATCAATTTGCAATGCACTACCATCGTTATTAGTAGTAATATCTTGATAAGAATTTTTAATAGGAACAGTTAATGAATCAACATTTTTGTCTCCTCGAATACCAAAGCTTATTCCAGTTTGGAACATAGCTGAATCAGGCATATCTGTATTCACATATCCTCGAAGAATACCAGCTACTTTAGGTAGCTTAGCAACTGTACCAAAATTCACTAATTCAGATTTAAGTGTTTGCATCACCTGTTGCTGACGACGTACACGTCCGAAATCGCCTTCTGCATCATGACGAAATCTTGCGTAACCAAGTAACTCTTTACCATTTAAACGATGATGACCTTTTTTCAATGATACTCCAATATTTTCAGACATATCTTTTTCTACATCTATAGGAACACCATTAGGTTCTAATTCATCTATCATTTTTTCAAAACCAGTAAAATCAACCACTGCGTAATATTCAGGATTAATTCCTAAATTTTTATTTAATGTTTTTCTTAGTAATTCTGGACCACCAAGAGAATAAGCAGCATTAATTTTATATTTATCATATCCAGGTATGTCTGCATATATATCACGCATGACTGACATCATTTTCATTTTTTTATGAATGTAATCATATTGTACAACCATAATGGAGTCTGTACGTGATTTACCACCCTGAGCTTTATCTGCGCCTAAAACCAATACAGAAATTTTACCGTCGTTTTTCACTGGACCGTTAAATTGATGTACTTTAATGTCTTTAGCATGCTTTTCAGCATACTTCACACCACTATTATATCCATGAACAATATAAGCAATAATAATGATGAAGATAATTAAAATTAATAAAATAATAAAAGGTAATTTGCGCACTCTTTTTTTCTTTCGTCGCCTAGAAGGTGTAGTTGATGTACCTGCTTGTCGTTTATACTCAGTTTCTTCTCTGTTATCCTTCTCGTCTCTCATATTTACCTACCTTATACCTTTAAAATTATAATACTATCATCTATAATTAATATGTATTAACGTTATAGAAAAAGTATTCAAAAAGCAAGGTTTTTTTTAATAAATGGTACTAAGGTCCAATGAAAGGGTGTCATAAATGAATATAAATACTGCATATTTTGCGGGTGGGTGCTTTTGGTGTATGACGAAACCTTTTGATACATTTGATGGAATAGAAAAAGTTACATCAGGATATATGGGTGGAGACATTGCTAATCCTACATACGAGCAGGTTAAAAGTGGCACTACTGGACACTATGAAACTGTAAAAGTAGAATATGATGTCGCATTATTCTCATACAATAAATTATTAGAAATCTTTTTTTCTGTAATTGATCCTTTAGATGATGAAGGACAATTTCAAGATAGAGGTTCTCAATATCAAACGGCGATTTTCTATTCCAATGAACATCAAAAGAAACTAGCCGAAGACTATATCAAGGCAATGCAAAATACAATCAACGCTGATAAAGCGATTGCTACTAAAATTTTACCTGCAACGACGTTTTATGAAGCAGAAGCATATCATCAAGATTTTTATAAGAAACAACCTGAAAGATATGCTAAAGAAGAACAAGATCGTAAAAATTATAAAAAAGACTAACTGTTAATTCAGAGAAAGTTGTATAAACATACAAAAATAGCGATTGATGAAATCATTTATTTTCATCAATCGCTTTTATTATATTATTTGTGACGTATAACTCTCATTACTTTAATCATAGATTGCCATAACGAGGCATCTTTTCTATAAACTAAAAATCTTGGCTCCCATTGTGGACCATACTTTTCTTTATAACGTCTTAAACCTTGGAAACGATATAATCCATTAAAATGTTCAAATACTCTTCCAGCTAATCGTTCTCTAAGATATGAATAATGTAGTTGTCCTACATTAGATAGCGTCGCCATACCTAAGTTAAATGATTGATATCCTTTTTCTTTACTCCACGATAGCATGTGTAAATACAATCCATCCATTAATGGTAAATCTAATTCCGGCAACCAACGAATTAAATCAACCGAAATAGCATCATTAAAATATGTTGGCATTAGAGTACAGAACGCTATAATTTTTCCTTCTTCATTTCGCATAATACCAATCGGCGCTTTAGATAAATAATCTTCACTAAATTGACCTACTGAAAAATGCATTTCACTTCTACCTTCTAACCATTGATCACTCACATTTTTTAATGTTTCGAACATATCTTGTGAAAATGGCGGCTCAATTATTTCAAATTTGATATTTAAATCTTCAAATTTATTTAAAGTTGCTCTAAAACCACGACGCTTTTTACCAGAAGTAGTAAATGTAGTTAAATCAATAATTGCTTCTTCCCCAAGTTTAAAGAATTGATTACCAAAATTATGATAAAGTGGCATGAATCTATCACTTACTTGATAAAAAATAATATCATAGCCATAATATTCAGCGTATTCATAAAATGCTTCTAATAAAGATTCGAACGATGCAGTATCCCCAATTGGATCACCTAATACTACTAAAGCATTAGATTTATATCGATACATCAAAAAGGCTGATTCGTTTTCATGAATAAAATAATTTTTATCTCCACTATAAATAAGATGCGTTAAATAATTACCACCATATTGTTGAATAATTTGTTCACAAACAGCTAAATTTTTATTTTGACTTGATTTAATAAATCGATAATCAAATAGCCATGCAATAAGTGCAACAATAATAGTAATTAGAGCTATCGTTATCCAGAAATAATATCTAAGCACTGTCGTATCTACTTCAATATTATAAACATCGAGTGCATATAACGTGCTAGAGATAATAACATGATTAATATAAAGTACGATGATACTTATTAATATAAATAAGAAGGCATTTTTTAATCTTAATGGTCTCTTAAGCACTTTTGATTGACGATAAGCAATAAACAAGAGTACTAACATAACCAAAAGCCATGTTAAAAGTATGAATGACGCATACGTATAAACTGTTGCTGCAAAAATTAATAAAATCGAAATAATCGCAAAAATAATTGCACGTCGACTTTGCTTAAATATTCCTTTTACATTTAACATTAATAATAAACAAGCACTTGTATGAATAGATAATGTTAAATAGTAAGCCAAATGATTATCGTCATATAATCCGTCATATATGATTGTTAAATTATTAATAAAGAAAATAACACTTGCTAAAAATACTAAAATCGCTAATGAAAAAGATGGAATTTTAGATAAAATATCCTTTTGATATGACATTAAAAATGACGTAACATCTTTTGCAGGAACAAAATATTTAGATTCTTCGATATATTTTCTAGCTGTATTACCAAATTCAAATGTAGATAATACTAATGCAATGGCTACAGGTACGAAATAATAAGCAAAACGATATAGTAATAAAGCTAATAAAATGTTTTCCTCATTTATACCAAGTGATTTAAGACCGAGTAGTACTACTAAATCAAATGCACCAAAGCCTCCTGGAATAAAACTAACTAATCCAGACAATGCTGCAATAATGAAAATACCAATAAAATTCATAAAGGAAATATCAATACCTACAATTAATGCAGAAAAATATAAAACAACTGCAGCAGCTAACCATTCAACACAAGAAACTAACGTACAATATACGCCCATATATCGGTTATTTGTATCCGCAGGTTTCACAATCGTATAAATAATAAATACTGGTAAAAATAAAGCAACAATATATAAAACCCAACGTACCCATGATATTTTATCTAACATATCAGATGCGTTAAACACATGAAGAACAACTAAAATCGATAACAAGCTCAAACCTGTTAACATCGAAATGAGTATGATAGATATATAGTGAACGAGTTTCTTATTATTTTGGGTATAATTTTTATAAATAAATGCTCTTAAACCTGCTCCGATAAACCCACCAAAGCCTACAATGGCATTTAAAGCATTAATAATATAACTCACTCTTAATACTTTTATTAAAGGAATTTTTAACTTAAGTGATTTAACAAGAATGACATCATATAAAGATAAAATTAATAAAGACGCTCCCCCGCTAATAAACAATAATACAATCCATAAACGATTGATTTTACCAAATTGCATTAAAGTATTTTTGAAATTAATGGAAGATAATTCTCGATATAACGTGAAAACTACAAACGTAAATAGTGCAGCAGCAAACACAAATTTTAATATAGATAATAATTTACTTTTCTTTTCCTGGGTCATTTTTTCACTTCAATTCTATTTAATTCTTCTATCTAGAAAAATATATCATAAGAATAAGATAAATAGAATATAAATAAAGTCAATTATGCATAACATTATTGTCATACTCAATGTAAGGTGCAAATCTTTTGTAGATAAAAGGATTGTACTTCTTTAAAAACAAAAAAGGATATCTTAGAAATTAAGTATCCATATGCCACAAATTGATGGCATAAAAGCTACTTGAAATAATTTCTAAAGATATCCTTGTACAAAGATAGATTATTCTTGTTCTTTATTTAACTTATAATTTCCTGCATCTTCTCCATAATATCTATTATATCTACGCTTGAATAATAAGAACATATGAGAAACTAAAACTTTCAACACTGCATAACCAGGAATACCTAATATAACCCCGACTATACCTAACAAATTACCTGCACTTAGTAAGATAAAGATAATTGTTAGCGGGTGAATTTGTAATGTTTTACCCATGATATTTGGAGAAATGAAGTGTCCTTCAAAGAATTGAACTAAAGTCCATACAATCGCTAATTTGAGTAACATTATTGGAGACGTAATTAAAGCAATAATGATAGCTGGTGAAATCGCTATTGTAGGTCCTAAATAAGGTACCACACTTGTTACAGCAGCTATACAAGCTAATATTAAACTATATTTCAATCCAATAATAGAATAACCAATAAATAGTAAAACACCTATACAGAATGACACAATGATTTGTCCTTGTATGTAAGAACCTACTTGAACACTCATTTTTTCAAGTAAATCATGAAAATCTTTTCTAAATTTAGGTGGCATAATATTAGTAGTGAAATCTTTGAACTTATGACCATCTTTTAACATAAAGAATAAAACAAATGGTGTAGTCACAATAACTACTCCAACATTAGCTACTGCTTCAACGAATGATGCTAATTTTGAACCAAAGCCATCAAAATAATCTGAAAGCATAGATGGTATCTTTTTAGTTAATGAGTTCAATTGATCATTAATTTGATCATAATAACCAGCAAAAATTGAATTACTTGTTACTTTATTAATTGTATTAGTTAACTTTTTAAAATATTGAGGAGAGTTATTAATGAAACTTCCTAATTGTGAACTAATTAGAGGAATTAATAAATTAACAATCAACACGATTATGCCTACAATCGCAACATAAATAATCAAAACCCCTACTAATCTTGGAATTCGATAACGTTCCATCAAATTAACAAGAGGGTTAAATAAATAAAATATAATCAATGAAACTATAATTGGTGCAGCAATAGTATTGAATACTATAATAAATGGTTGAAACACGTATGATACTTTATCAAAGATAAATATAACTATCCCTAAAAGCACAAGTGCTAACAAAGCATAAATTAAATCATTGCCGCCTAAAAATTTCATGAATCTTGTTTCAGACATACTGAAAATCGTTTTAAACTTTCTAGATGTCTTCTTTTCGGAAGATTTCATTTCATTCGACATTCGACATCACCATACTTTCATGTTACCTCGCTTTATAAAAATCATAAAAATGAGTTACTAAAAATTTCTAACACTAATCATAACATAATTTTACAAAACTAAGGAATATTAAAAACTAGTCTATATAAAAATTAAAAGTACTTATGAGAGCGCATAAGTACTTTTAATCCAACTTCATTTGGGCTTCAAAATGATGGATATGTAATGTTAAATAAATGATTTCAACATCATTAACAGTAATATCAAATTCCATCTGAATCATTTTTAATATTTTAAAAGCTGTAGAATAGCAACTAGGATATTGATTTTTAACCATATCAACAAAATCATTTTGAGCATGTAATGTTTCATTATTTCTTAAACGACGAATGAGAAATTGTACATGTCTAATAAAACGTTGATATTGTATTGAGGATTGATCAACTTGATGTTGTAAATCCGTTTCAATAATAGTGATACTTTTATTGATTAATTGATTAATTAACGCCATTTCTCTCATAGATAATTCTTCAGAGTTCGAAGCAATATGTAATGCGATAAAACCAATTTCATCTTCTGGAAAATCAACATCTAACTGTTCATTTAGTCTATCAATTACTTTTTCAGCTATTTGATAAGCATCTCGATATAAGTATTTTGTTTCCATGGCAAAAGGGTTGCTAATTATTTGATTTTGTTTTAAACGTTTATACGCAAAAATAATATGATCTGTTAGCGCAACAACTAGATTTTCATCATTAACATCTAGAGTCGTATTTGTAATTAAATTAACAGCTTCAATCACTGCTTGTAGAACATGGTCATCAGCCATCTCAACTAATGTCTTATAGTGTTCTTTATGCTTATCTAGATCAAGTTTATAAACTTTTTCAATGGAAGCTGATTCATCTAACGTATAGCCTTGCTTTTTATTAAAACCTATACCTTTTCCAATTAAAACAACTTCCTGGTTTTTATTCGTGCATATGATAACGTTATTATTGAGAATTTTACTAATTTTATACTTCCCCATCATTATCACCTTTCTTACTCCATTATTAAAATTATAAGGCTTAATGATATAAATGAAAAGAAAATAACTTATTAAATACTTTCATGAGTAAAATTAATTTTTAGTATATTAAACAATTTTCTACCTCTTTATAATAAATAATAGATATAATTATAAATTTCAAATTAAAAAGCTTGAGTATCCTTACGACACTCAAGCTAATCATTTATTTTAAATCTTTATTTGATTTGTTTGCATTAATTCCCCAAGATTCAATACCAAATAAATTAATTTCAAGATTCTCTGGTTTGAATACAGGCTTTTTACCTGCTTTACGTTGTACTTGGTAATCTTTCATTACTGCAAATGCAATATTGGAAAGTCCAATAATGGAGACAATATTCACTATGGCCATTAAGCCCATGAATAAATCGGCTGTACTCCAAACTGTTTCAGTTTTAGCAACCGCACCAATAAA
This sequence comes from Staphylococcus sp. URHA0057, assembly GCF_000620265.1. Classification (NCBI taxonomy): domain Bacteria; kingdom Bacillati; phylum Bacillota; class Bacilli; order Caryophanales; family Staphylococcaceae; genus Staphylococcus; species Staphylococcus sp. URHA0057. Next base: position 192,803 of record NZ_JHVS01000001.1, read on the forward strand.
TACAAGCACAACTACTAAACATCTAAAGATGAAAATAATTGTTTTGTTATTAGATAAATACTCAATGTTAGATTGTCCATAATAGTAGTTACCTACAACTGAAGAAAATGCGAATAATGTTATTGCCACTGTTAAGAAAATACCACCAGCTGAACCTAAATGTTCATTTAAAGCTGATTGAGTAACTGCAACACCTTGAGGAGCGTTTTCTCCAAATTTTAAACCTGAATATAATAAAATCATTATTGCTGTAGCTGTACATACTAGCATTGTATCAAAGAAAACACCTAATGATTGAATTAAACCTTGTTTTACTGGATGAGGGACTGCTGCTGTTGCAGCTGCGTTAGGTGCTGAACCCATACCTGCTTCGTTTGAGAATAAACCACGTTTAATCCCTTGTAAAATAGCAGCACCAACTGCACCACCAGTTACTTGTTCAAAACCAAAAGCACTTTTAATAATTGTACCAATCATTGGAACAATTTGGTCTAAGTTTAATAACAAGATAACTAAAACCATACCAATATATATGATAGCCATAATTGGAACAATTAATGATGATAAAGTAGCAATACTTCTAACCCCACCAAAAATAATAATGGCTGTTACAACTGCTAATACTATTCCTGTAATCACTGGACTAATATGATATTGAGTATTTAATGATTCCGCAATCGTATTAGATTGCACTGTATTAAATACAAATGCGAAGGTAACTGTAATTAATATCGCAAACACAATACCAAGCCATTTTTGGTTTAAACCTTTAGTTATGTAATAAGCTGGTCCACCACGGAAACCACCATCTTTATCATGAACTTTATAAACCTGAGCTAAAGTAGCTTCCATAAAAGCACTTGCCGCACCTATAAATGCAATAATCCACATCCAAAATACCGCACCAGGACCACCAAGTACAATTGCTGTAGCAACACCGGCAATATTTCCAGTACCTACTCTTGAACCTGCACTAATCGCAAATGCTTGGAACGGTGAAATACCTTTTTTACCACTTTCTAATGTTTCTGGTTTCTCGACCAACGCTCTAAACATTTCTGGTAACATTCGTAGTTGTACAAACTTAGAACTGATAGTGAAAAAGAATCCTGCTGTAAGTAACAATCCAATTAGATACTGAGACCAAATTAAGTCGTTACCTACTTGTACAAAATCTTTAAACCAACCAGGAATTAAACTATCAAAATCTTTCAAATAAATCCCTCTCATCTATAAATAAAATTCATATCTTAAAAATATCAAGAGATTCATATTGGCATATGAAAGTCTAATTAAGCAATGTATCAAATAACAAATACTAAAATAGACAGTTCAATTGAGAATATAAACCTCTTGAATGATTTAATTGTGATTATTATATTTTATTTTATCATCTTATGCATGTGTTGCATATACTTTTATTGTAAGTACATTCCTTCAACTTCTCCGAAATCATCTACATCTACTATAAATGAACCATTAGTATATTGTTCTGATTTATGAACTGAAGCGATATCATTAGTTTCTTGGTCTTTAGCTGAATATAAAGTATATGTTGTATTGTCAGAACGAACAACATCTGCTGCCACGATACGATGTGGTGCTTTTTTCAATTCTTTAAGTAAGGTAATACCTCGTTGTGCTCGTTTCGCTTCTTGTAATACTTTAAATCCAATATGTTTAACAGCACCACGTTGTGTAGCCATAAGGATAGATTCTTTATTAGTGATTGTTTGCGTCATAATAACGTAGTCTTCATCTTTTAAATTAATAGATTTCACACCAGCCGCACGTAAGCCTGTATCAGATAATTCGTTTGTAGAGTATGTTAATGACATTCCTTTATGTGTAATAACAGTAATAAGTTGATCTTCTTCAACACGTAATACATTAATTACCTCATCTTGATCTTTTACTTTCATGGCAATTAATGGTTTATTATATCGTGTTGTTTTAAACAACGGTACAGTACTTTTCTTAATCATACCGTTACGAGTAGCCATAATATAGAATGCTTGTTGTTCTTTGAAGTCTTTTTCATTAAATACGTCAATAACTTGTTCATCTTCATCAATAGAAACAATTTGAGATACGTGTTGACCTAATTCTTTCCATCGGATATCAGCTAGTTTATGAACTGGAATAAACAAGTATCTACCTTTATTCGTAAATACAAGCGCTGTATCTTGTGTATTTACATCAAGGTATTTTAATAAACTATCGCCATCTTTCAAACCGACTTCAGAAACGCCGCTAGCATTAAAGCTACGTGTAGATGTACGTTTAATATAACCATGTCTAGTTAAACTTAATACTACATCTTCACTAGGCACCATCACTTCTTTATCAATTTTAATTTCAGAAATTTCCGCTTCAATTGTTGATAAACGATCAGTTTTAAAATTCTTTCTAATTTCTGTTAATTCATTTTTGATAACATTCAATAATGCATCGTGATCATCTAAAATATGACGTAAATCTTTAATTAAATTAGATAACTCATCGTGCTCTTGTTCTAAAGCAACGATATCTGTGTTAGTTAAACGATAAAGTTGTAACATAACGATGGCTTCTGCCTGAGCTTCAGTAAAGTCATATTCAGCAACTAAGTTATCTTTAGCATCTTTTTTATTTTTAGAATTACGAATTAAGGCAATCACTTCATCTAAAATAGATAAAGCTTTCATTAAACCTTCAACGATATGCATACGTTTTTCAGCATGTTCTAAATCAAACTTAGTTCTGTTAGCCACAACTTCAATTTGATGGTTAATATAACTATCAATGATTTGTTTAATACCCATTAATTTAGGTCTACCATCACTGATTGCAACCATATTAAAGTTATAAGATATTTGAAGGTCCGAATTTTTGAATAGGAAATTTTTAATTGCTTCACTATTCACGTCTTTTTTAAGTTCTATTGCAATACGTAAACCAGTTCTATCAGTCTCATCTCTAACTTCAACAATACCATCAACTTTTTTATCAGCACGTAATTCATCAATACGTTTAACGAGATTACTTTTATTCACCTCATATGGTATTTCAGTCACGATAAGTTCTTTACGTCCATTACGTAATGTTTCTTCATCTACTTTGGAACGTACAACAACTTTACCTTTACCAGTTTCGTATGCTTTTTTAATACCATCAATACCTTGAATAATACCACCAGTTGGGAAGTCTGGACCCTTCATGTATTTCATCAATTGACTCACTGTAATATCAGGATTATCAATATATTTTAATGTTGCTTGAATCACTTCACCTAAATTATGTGGTGGAATATCAGTAGCATAACCTGCTGAAATACCTGTAGAACCGTTAATTAATAAATTAGGAAATCTTGCAGGTAATACCATAGGTTCAAGTGTTGTATCATCATAGTTTGGTATAAAAGAAACTGTTTCTTTATTAATATCTCTTAATAGTTCTTCAGATAATTGACTTAATTTTGCTTCTGTATAACGCATTGCTGCAGGAGGGTCATTATCGATACTACCGTTATTACCATGCATTTCTATTAAAACATGTCTTAATTTCCAGTCTTGGCTTAAACGAACCATGGCATCATATACTGAAGAATCACCATGAGGATGATACTGTCCGATGACATCCCCGACAGTTTTGGCACTTTTACGGAAATTTTTATCGAATGTATTACCACTTGAATACATCGCATATAAAATACGACGCTGTACTGGTTTTAGTCCGTCTCGAACGTCAGGCAAAGCACGTTCCTGGATAATATATTTACTATATCTTCCAAAACGGTCTCCAATTACATCTTCAAGTGATAGATCTTGAATTATCTCACTCAAATCGTTTCATCCTCCTCATAGTTTTCACTTTCTAATATCTGAACTTCTGTATTATCTAAAATGCTTGAATCTTCCTGCATACCAAACTCAACATGACTTTCAATCCATTCTCTACGTGGTGCTACTTTATCACCCATTAACGTTGTAACACGTTTTGAAGAACGCACTTCATCTTCAACTTGAACACGTATTAAAGTACGAGTATCAGGATTCATAGTTGTTTCCCATAATTGTTCAGGATTCATTTCACCTAAACCTTTATATCTTTGTAATGTGAAACCTTTACCAAGTTGCTTTTGTAATTTATCTAATTCATCATCTGTCCAAGCATATTCCACTTTTTTAGATTTACCTTTACCTTTTTCTAATTTGTAAAGTGGTGGTAATGCGATAAATACTCGACCTGCTTGTACTAATGGTTTCATATATTTAAAGAAGAAAGTTAGTAACAGTACTTGAATATGTGCACCATCTGTATCAGCATCGGTCATAATAATAATTCGACTATAATTACTGTCTTCAATTTTAAATTCATTACCGACACCTGCACCTATAGTATGAATAATCGTATTAATTTCTTCGTTTTTGAAAATGTCTTCTAAACGAGCCTTTTCAGTATTAATAACTTTACCTCGTAATGGCAGAATCGCTTGGAACTTACGATCACGTCCAAGTTTAGCTGAACCACCTGCTGAATCACCCTCAACAAGATAAAGTTCATTTTTTTCTGTGTTTTTACTTTGAGCAGGTGTTAATTTACCAGATAAAAGTGTATCTTTTCGTTTATTCTTTTTACCAGAACGTGCATCTTCTCGTGCTTTACGTGCTGCTTCTCTAGCCTGTTGTGCTTTAATTGCTTTTTTAACAAGTGACTTAGATAATTGACCTTTTTCTTCAAGGTAAAATGGTAATTTCTCGGATACAACTGAATCTACAGCACTTCTAGCTTCTGACGTTCCTAATTTAGATTTAGTTTGACCTTCAAACTGTAGTAACTCTTCAGGAATTCTTACAGATACTATAGCTGTTAATCCTTCACGTATGTCATTACCGTCTAAGTTTTTATCTTTTTCTTTTAATTCATTAATGCGTCTAGCGTAATCATTGAACACACGTGTCATCGCTGTTTTAAAACCAACTTCATGTGTACCACCATCTTTAGTACGTACATTATTTACAAAACTTAATATACTTTCTGAATATTGGTCATTATATTGAAATGCAACATCTACTTCTATACTGTTAGATGTTCCCGTAAAAGTCGTAACATCATGAAGTACTTCTTTACCTTCATTGACATAACTTACAAATTCTTTGATCCCTTCTTCATAGTGGTAAAATTCTTCTCTTTCTTTACCACGACGTAAATCGATTAATTTAATCTTTAAGTTCTTTAATAGAAAAGCAGATTCTTGTAATCGCTCACTTAGAACGTCAAAATTAAATGATGTTGTTGCTTTGAAAATTTCAGGATCTGGTTTAAATGTAACCTTAGTACCTGTTTTCTTTGTCTTTCCTTCTTTTAGTAAACCTGTTGCTGGCACACCGCCATCTTTAAATCTTTGTTTATAAATATTTCCGTCTCTATGAATCTCAACTTCTAACCATTCACTAAGTGCATTTACTACTGAGGCACCAACACCATGTAATCCACCAGATGTTTTATAGCCACCTTGGCCGAACTTACCTCCAGCATGTAAAATCGTAAAAATAACTTGCACAGTTGGTTTTCCTGATGCATGGATACCAGTAGGCATTCCACGACCGTTATCTTCTATAGAAATACTATCATCTTGGTTAAGGATAACTGTTATTTCATCCCCATAACCATTTAATACTTCATCGACGGAGTTATCGACAACTTCATATACTAGATGATGCAATCCACGTTTATCAGTTGATCCTATATACATCCCCGGTCTTTTTCTAACTGCTTCAAGACCTTCTAAAACTTGAATAGAATCATCTGAATAATGATTTTGTTTATTCATTGCCAATGATTTCGCCCTCCTACAAACGTACGTTCGTTTTTAAAACTATACAATAGTTATTCTTATATAAATCAGAATAAATTGCAAGTGTCATCTTGATAAAACAGTTTATTTTACTGATTATTCATATTCAAAATGTAATTTTTATTGTTCTAATATGAGATGGATATGGTAAAATAGTGCTAAGTTATTAAAGGATGTGTATTTTATGATGATTGTCGTCATGTTAATACTAAGTTATCTTATAGGAGCTTTTCCAAGTGGTTTAGTTATTGGAAAGTTATTCTTTAAAAAGGATATAAGACAATTTGGTAGTGGCAACACTGGAGCAACAAACAGTTTCAGAGTATTAGGAAGACCAGCAGGTTTTGTAGTTACATTCTTAGATATCTTTAAAGGATTCATAACTGTTTTCTTCCCTATATGGTTACCTGTACATGCAGATGGACCTATAAGTACATTCTTTACCCATGGCCTGATCGTAGGATTATTTGCTATTGTGGGTCATGTATATCCAATTTATTTAGGATTCAAAGGTGGTAAAGCTGTTGCAACAAGTGCTGGGGTAGTTTTAGGCGTTAATCCTATTCTTTTATTAATTTTAGCAGTTATTTTCTTCGCTGTATTAAAATTATTTAAATATGTGTCCTTATCAAGCATCATAGCAGCTATTTGTTGTGTTATTGGTTCGCTCATTATTCAGGACTATATATTACTAGCAGTAGGCGCAATCGTTGCCATTATATTAATCATACGTCATAAAACAAATATTGTTAGAATCTTTAAAGGTGAAGAACCTAAGATAACGTGGATGTAAATAAAAAATCTAAAACTTAATAATCAATACAAAGCATTTAGTATGATATATGAAATTTATATCACACTTAGTGCTTTTTATTTTGTTAAATGTTTTGATTTATGATGATGTTATTAGTGAGTTTTATATAGTTTGATATACCTTTAGTCTTTGATAGTGGCTTATAACTCATTAAGTTAAAATAATTATATTAGGATATTAAGCTATGCTATAATTCTACTATCAATAAAATTCACAATTTAACCCCTAAAAAATATGGATAATTAATATGGAGGAACTATTTATGAAAATCGAGCTTACCCAACCAGCAGTTCAGTGGTTTAAAGATGAGTTTGACTTACCTCAAGATGACAAAGTATTACACTTTTTTGTACGTTATGGTGGAGAATTCCAATTAAAACAAGGGTTTAGCCCTGCATTTAATGTTGAAAATAAAGCCGATGTAGAAGTGCCATATGAAGAAGAATTTGACGGACTCACTTTAGTCATCGCTGAGAAAGATTTATGGTATTTTGAAGATGATCATATTGTAGTAGATGCAGTTGATCATGAAGATGAAATTTCTTACAGTAAAAAGTAATTTAAAAACAGCCTAACAATGCCACTAAAGTGAGCAATGTTAGGCTATTTTCATTTTCTGATGCTAATTTAATTACAAATGATCGATACCATTTGTTACTTCTTCATCTATACCTTCTTTATTTAAAGCTTCAACTTTACTATATACTTCGTGCCAATCAGCAAAATAACGATCCAATCTAATAGGTTTAAATGTATCAGCTTTCATACAAATCAATTCAGTGTAACCTGTTGTAGCTAGTTCACCTTGTTCGTTAAATAATTCATAACGATATATTGAACGTAACCTTGAGTACTTTTCTACCCATGTCTTAATCGTTACTTTTTCAGGATAAAAAATAGATTTTTTATATTTAATATTTAAGTCGGTAACTGGAGAAATGATTCCTTGCTTTTCCATATCAGCATAATTAAATCCTAATTTCCCAATATAATCTGTACGGGCAACTTCAAACCATGTTGCGTAATTACCGTGATAAATCACACCCATTTTATCTGTTTCTTGATATCTTGGTTCAATTTCAGTCAAACTATAAATCATTGAATTCCAATCCTTCCTTAACTTATACATTACATATGTATTTTAGCATAAAAAAACTGTGCTAACCTAAACGTTAGCACAGTTGATTTTTATTATTGAGCTAATTTATTTCTTAATACCATTTGTAAGATACCACCATGACGATAGTAGTCTAATTCAACTAATGAGTCAAAACGAACCATTGCTTCGAAATCAACAACTTCTCCGTTTTCTTTTTTAGCATGAACTGTAACTAAATCATGAGGTTTTACATTTTCATCGATATCTACTGAGATTTCTTCTTTACCTTCTAAACCAAGAGAATCAGCTGATTCACCTTGTTTAAATTGTAATGGAAGTACACCCATCATAACTAAGTTTGAACGGTGAATACGTTCATAACTTTGAGCGATGACTGTTTTAACTCCTAATAAGTTTGTACCTTTAGCAGCCCAGTCACGTGAAGATCCCATACCATAGTCGTTACCAGCTAATACAGCTAAGCCAGTGCCATTTTCTTTATATTTCATAGCAGCATCATAAATAGGCATAACTTCGTCTGTAGGCCAATAAGTTGTAAAGCCACCTTCAGTACCTGGAGCTAATTGGTTTTTAATACGGATATTAGCGAATGTACCACGTACCATTACTTCGTGGTTACCACGTCTAGAACCGTAAGAGTTGAATTCTCTAATTGGAACATTGTGGTCAATTAAATACTTACCTGCTGGTGTATCTTTACCGATTGCACCTGCTGGAGAAATATGGTCAGTTGTTACTGAATCTCCAAATTTACCCATAATACGTAAGTCTTTTAATGGTTCAATTGTTCCTGGTTCTTTAGATAATCCTTGGAAGAATGATGGATTTTGAATATATGTTGAATTTGGATCGAAATCATATAGTGGTGCATCTGTTACATCGATTTCATTCCACATTTCATTATTTTCATAAACATTTGCATATTCTTCTAAGAATAATTCTGGTGTTACTACACTATCAACTGTGTCAGCAACTTCTTTAATACTTGGCCAGATATCTTTAAGGTAAACATCTTCGCCATCTTTACCTTTACCAATAGCTTCATTTTCTAAGTCAATATCTACAGTTCCAGCTAATGCATAAGCAACAACCAATTGAGGTGAAGCTAAGTAGTTAGCTTTAACTAATGGATGGATACGACCTTCAAAGTTACGGTTACCTGAAAGTACAGATGTTACTAATAAATCTTCGTCAGCAACAGCTTTTTCGATTTCTGGTAATAATGGACCAGAGTTACCGATACATGTTGTACAACCATAACCAACTAAGTTGAAACCTAAATCATCAAGATATTCTTGTAATCCAGAATCTCTTAAATAACCTGTAACAACTTTAGAACCTGGAGCTAATGATGTTTTAACGTATTCAGGTACTTTTAAGCCTTTTTCGATAGCTTTTTTAGCTACAAGACCTGCACCTAACATAACGTAAGGGTTTGAAGTGTTTGTACATGAAGTGATAGCTGCAATTGCTATATCACCAGTTTTCATAGTAGCTGTTCTGCCATCATTGAAACTGATATTAGCTTGTTTATCAAACTCACTTTCATCTAGGCCATGACCTTGGTTACCAGCTGGTGCTGTAACTGATTTTTCAAATTCAGTTTTCATGTCACTTAAGAAAATTAAATCTTGTGGACGTTTTGGACCAGATAATGATGCTTGTACTGTAGATAGGTCTAAGTCAATAACTTCAGTATATTCTGGATCTTCATTTTCAACTTGGAAGAACATATTATTTTGTTGTAAATATTCTTTAACAAGTTCAATATGATCAGCTTTACGGCCAGTTAATTTCATGTATTTAAGTGATTCTTCGTCAACTGGGAAGAAACCACAAGTTGCACCGTATTCTGGAGCCATGTTAGCGATTGTAGCACGGTCAGCTAATGGTAAGTTTGTTACACCAGGACCAAAGAACTCTACGAATTTACCTACTACACCACGTTTACGTAACTCTTCAGTTACACGTAAAGCTAAATCAGTTGCAGTAGAACCTTGAGGTAATTCATTACTTAATCTAACACCAATTACTTCTGGAATTGGGAAGTAAGAAGGTTGTCCTAACATACCTGCTTCGGCTTCAATACCGCCGACACCCCAACCTAATACACCAATACCATTAATCATTGTTGTATGAGAGTCAGTACCAACTAATGTATCAGGGAAAGCAGTTTGTTCACCTTCAACGTCACGAACATGAACAACATTTGCTAAATATTCTAAGTTTACTTGGTGAACGATACCAGTTGCAGGTGGTACAGCATTATAATTGTCAAATGCTTTAGTTGCCCAGTTTAAGAATTGATAACGTTCATAGTTTCTTTCGAATTCTAATTTCATATTACGTTCTAATGCGTCTGGGTTAGCGTAGCTATCTACTTGTACAGAGTGGTCAATAACTAAATCTACTGGTACTTCTGGGTTGATTTTGTTAATATCTCCACCAACATCATTCATTGCTTTACGTAAAGACGCTAAGTCAACTACTGCTGGTACACCAGTGAAGTCTTGTAAAATAACACGAGATGGTTTGAAAGGTACTTCACCTTCATTATCTTTTTTACCGAATTCTGCTAACTTTTTAATGTGATCGTCAGTGATTACAAAATCATCTTCCTGACGTAATACAGATTCTAATAATACACGAATTGAATAAGGTAATTTAGAAATTTTAGTTAAACCTTGTTCTTCTAATGATTTCAAATCATAGTATGTGTATGATTGGCCATTTAAATCAAATTGTTTCTTTGCTGTTTCTTTAAAATTAGAAGCCATTTGATATCCCCCTTGAAAATCTTTATATTTTATATGCCTTATTTAAATTGTATTATTATATGTTTTCGAAAACAACTATATAAGAGTAGAAAGACGTCGATTTTCATTTCGCATTTTTAATCAGGTAGTATAAGCAAAACTTATCATAAGACGTTAGTGCAATAAGTAAATTTTATTAATTGAGAATGGTTATCAATCGCAAGTATTAGTTTTCATTTTTATAGATAAAAAAATACTACCAGCCCTATATAGAGCCGGTAGTATCTTCACTCATTTCTAAAAGAATTAATTATTGAATTATTCTTCTCTTTCACGGTTTCTTCTTGATTCACGTTTTTCTAAAATATCAGATTCATAATCTTCTTGTTGATATTTAACGTACTCTTCTAATCTGTGTTTATTAGGCGTTAATGTTAAGCCTAAGAATTTACGTTCTTTGTTGGCATCTTTGTAAAAGCTTATCATCATCAGTATGACGACAAAGGAGAATGGGAACGCACTAATAATGGCGGCACTCTGAATCGCGTTGAGTGCTTTTGTTCCATCTCCGCCACCAGCTAATAATAGAACGAATGCAATAAGTGCTTGAGCAATTCCCCAAGTTACTTTAACTGCACTGTTTGGATTTAATGAACCAAATGTTGTCTGCATACCTAAAACGAATGTTGCAGAGTCAGCTGATGTGATAAAGAATGAAGCAATTAAAATAAGTGCTATGAATGATAACACTATACCTAACGGAACGTGGTGGAATACACCAAATAATTGTGTTTCTGGAGTCATATCAAATAATTTTGGATGTTTTTTACCTGTTTCAATACCAAGAACACCGAATACACTAAACCAGATGAAACTTACAATTGCTGGTACTAATAGTACACCTGAAATAAATTCTCTGATTGAGCGTCCTTTTGAAACTCTGGCAATAAATACACCAACGAATGGGCTCCAACTTAACCACCAGCCCCAATAGTATAATGTCCATGTTGACATCCATTCACGTTTTTGACCATTTAATGCTGCAGTGTCAAAGCTATTGAATAAGAATGTATTTAACAAGCTACCTGTTGAACTTGTCATCATATTAAGGATTAATACAGTTGGTCCAATGATTAATGTAATAATCATTAATATGGCACCTAAACCAATATTTAAATTACTTAAATACTGAATACCTTTACTTAAACCTGACCAAGCACTAGCGATAAATAATATCGTTACAACAACGATAATAATTGCTTGAACCCAAGTTGTATTTGGAATTCCGAATAAGTAACTTAAACCACCATTAATTTGTAATGCACCCATACCTAGTGATACAGCTACACCTACTAAAGTAGCAAATACAGATAAAACATCAATAAATGTTCCAATAGGTCCTTCTACTTTATCTCCTAAAAGTGGTCTTAGCGTTCTTGAAAGTAAACCAGGTTCACCTTTACGGAATTGAGAATATGCAAGTGCTAATGCTACTACACCATATACTGCCCATGCGTGGAATCCCCAATGGAAGAATGTAGAACGTAACGCTTCTGTATATGCTTCAGTAGTCTTTGGATCAGCATCAGGTGGTGAAGCAAAGTGTGACATAGGTTCAGCTGCACCATAGAAAACTAAACCAATACCCATTCCTGCACTGAATAACATTGCAAACCAAGAAATTGTATTAAATTCTGGTTTATCATTTGGTTTACCTAACTTAAGTTTCCCTATAGGGCTAAAGATTAGGAAAATACAGAAGAAAACAATAACTGTAGTTAATATTAGGTAATACCAACCTAGTTTATCAGTAATCCACATTTTGACTTCATTAGTAACCGTGTCAAATTGAGATGGGAAAATGGCACCAATTAACACAACAATTGCTGCGACAATGGCACTGTAGATAAACACCGGAGAAATCTTCTTACCATTTTTTTCTTCAGAAGAAGAATTCATAATTAATTACTCCCTTCTTATTATTAAATTTTCAAACTAGTAAAATTAAATTATTATTTTTTTATCTTAAAACAATTAACTTTACTAAAACACTACTATAGGATAACAAAGCTCCATATTAGAATCAAATTTGATTAAAATTACTATTTTCTAAATTAATTATATGATGTATAATGACGAATATATTGTTATGAAAAGATTTTTTTATATACTTAAAGAGTTTAAAGAGTTTGCATTAAAAGGCAATGTATTAGATTTAGCTGTAGCCGTAGTTATGGGCGCTGCATTTAATAAAATTATCACTGCATTAGTTCAATACATTATTATGCCATTAATTGGTAAAATATTTGGTTCTGTCAATTTCGCAGAAGACTGGGCTTTCTGGGGAATTAAATATGGTTTATTCATACAATCAATAATTGATTTTATAATCATAGCTTTTGCATTATTTATCTTTGTGAAAATCGCAAATACATTAATGAGAAAAGAAGAACCAGAAGAAGAATTAGAAGCAAACACTGTTCTTTTAACAGAAATCAGAGATTTATTACGAGAAAAAAATTAATAATTATTAATTAAAACGATTTATCAACCTAATTTATAGAAGTTGATAAATCGTTTTTTTATAACTTTATGATTATTAATTCCATTTAAATTGTGTTGTGCTTTGGTATTGATTAGATGTCACTTCTAAAATGAGTGGTATTCGTTGTTTCAATTCACTTACATGAGATATGATTCCTACCATTCTACCTGTAGATTTCAAATTAACTAATGTATCTAGTGCTGTTTCAAGTGTTTCTTGATCTAAAGTACCGAATCCTTCATCAATAAATATAGATTGTAATGAAATTCCTCCAGATTCTTGTTGTACAATCTCACTTAAACCTAATGCTAAAGCTAATGACGCTTGGAACGTTTCCCCTCCTGATAACGAACTTATATGTCTAGATTTATTTGAGTAAAAATCAAATACGTCAATTTCAAGACCACTAAACCCTTGTGATAAAGCTGCTCTTCTTTGTAACTGATATCTTTGACCGCTCATAGTTGCAAGACGAATATTAGCTTGAGCGATTATTTTTTCTAAATAATATACAAGAACGTAATTTTCTAAGGTTAACTTTTGACTATTTTTACCTGACAAAATTTCAGACAGATTAAAGATATCTTGTTGTTCTTTTAACTCTTTATTCAAGTAATTTATATTAGATTCAACTTCATTTCCTTTTTGTTCATTTAATTTGATTTGATACTCTAGCGTTGCTATCTCATTATTTAATTGATTCAATTGTTCTTTTGTCTTTGATAGATTTTCTTGTATTTTATCGATATCTTCCAAATTTCTATCTGAAACTAGCTTCGTTAGCCTATTTATTTCTACTTCATACATATGCAATTGTTTATTAAAATCATTAATTTCTTTCTCGATTGATTCCTTTTCATTAACGATTTCTATAATGCTTTGGATTTGTTCTATTGAAGATAAACTTAATCTATTCATTTCATTTTCAATTTCTTTTTGAGTTCGTTTAAGTTCATCTTGGCTTTCATTTAATGAAGTGGTATGATGCTTAACATTGTTTTCTTCAATACTTAGTTTTTGAGAAATATCACTCATGGCATGTTTATACTTCTCGGTTAGTTGTTCATATTCAGTAACATTATTTTTTAATTGTTCATAGTACAATTTAAACTCTTTAATGTTAGTAAATTGAGATGTCGTTTCAAAATCATTAATTCTAATTTCACATTGTTCAATTTTTGCATTTGTATCTTTCATATCATTTTCTATTTCATATATTTCTTGCTTTTTTTGTTCAATTTTTTTATTTATTGATAAGATACGGTCATTTTCTTTTTGGTGTCTTACTTTTTCTTTCTCTTTTTCTCTATGTTTAGTATTAAGTTCATCTATATTAAGGATTGATTTTTCATCTACATTAATATTTTTTAATTGTTCAGTAAGGTGATTAATTGAATTTTCAAATTTAGCTTTGTTTATTTTATGCTCATTTAATTCTTCTTGTAACGACTTTAATAATCTTTGCTTTTCATTAATGCTTTCGAAGTCAATATGTTGATCTAAAGAAGTAATTTCATTACCACAAACCGGGCAAGTATCCCCTATTGATACAACTTGCTGTAATTGTTCAACTAACGTTTCTTTATTGTTTAAATTAATTTCATTTTGATTGATATCAGCTATTTCTTTTGTTAATTTTTCAATTTCTTTATCCGTTTTCTCATTAGAAACTTTAATTTCACTAATTCTGGAATTTAGATTTTCTTTGTTTTTTACTTCTTCCAATTGCTTTTCAGTTGTTTGAATATTTTTTTCTAGTTTGAAAATATCTTGAGATAATTGTTCAACTACTTCGTAATCAACGTCTTTCGAATCAATAGAATCTTTTAATTGATAAAATTCTTTTTCGACTTGCTCTTTCTTTTCTTTTAATTTTTCCAATTTAGATGAAAGTTTTTCCTTATCTTTATAACTTGAATCATATTTAGATAAATTAACAAAGAAAGTATATGTTTTTTCTAAAAATGCTTTTTCTTTGTTTATTGATGCTTCACTTTCAGTTAATTTTTTTAATTGGTTTTGATAGTCCTCATGTTCTTGATTTAACTGCTTAATTGATTGTTTAGATGATTCAACAGAATTTTCTATTTGCTTTAATTTTTTGTTTGTTTCATTTTTTCTATCAAGCAATTGTGATAAAGGTTTAATTTCGTTGATTTTATTTAGCTTTTCCTTTTGTTTATTGATGCTTTCTTCTTGTTCTTTTAATTGATTAAATTGATTTTTGTTTTTCTCTAATTCTTTTAAATTTGATTCCAGCTCTTTATTTTCATTCAAATTATGTTCAATCTTCGAAATCTTGTTCTCTAAAATATTTTTATTTTCATATTTACTTTGAGCCAATTTTTTACCGAATTCATTGAATTTTGGCAATGCGTTTATTAACTTTTCAGTTTGCTGAACATTAATCGTTTTTAATTCTTCAAGGCTTTCACTGTCAAAGGTGTTGATATCATTCCATAATCTTTCAATATTCTTATATCTATCTTCAATTTGTTTTTTTTCATTTTTAACATCTTCACTCAAAGCTTTTTCAATTTGTTCAAATCTTTCACTATTAAAAAGAGTTCTTAATATACCTTGCTTTTCTTTACTATTAGATAATAAGAATTTTTTAAATTCACCTTGTGGTAATATAAATAATTGTCTAAATTGTTCAGCGTTAACGCCAATTAAATCAATAATAAATTGATTTCCAGCACTCACCATACTTTCACGTAAATCAAATTCATTATCATTGTATTCAAAAACATTTAGCTTTGCTGGTGTTTTAGTTGTATTTCCTTCTTTAATATAAGGTCCAGTTCGAACTATTTTAAAGATTTTGTTATTTAGTTCAAATTCAAAAGTAACTTGCATGGCTGAATTACCATCAGCAAAATGACTTCTTAAATCACTTTCTTTTCTATTTTTAGTTGAAGCTTCCCCATATAACGCATATACTATGGCATCAAATATCATAGTTTTACCAGAACCGGTCTTACCACTTATCAAAAATAATTGATTTTGATCTATTTTATGAAAATCTATTGTCTCATTTAAGAAAGGTCCAAAATTAGTTAAAGTTAACTTAGTAGGTTTCAATTTAATTAATCTTCCTTTCTCATCAAATTATTAATAATTTGATTAATTTTCTTTTCTTGAATATCACTTAGTTGCTCATTGGTTATGTTTTCATAAAATTTATTTATAATCGAAATGTCACTTTCCTGTTTTATTTCAATTTGTTCGATCGCATCATAATATTCAAATGTCTCATTAGTTAATGCCAGTGTATTGGGATAAATTTGTTTCAAATTGATAATTGGATCTGATATATGAGACATATTTTTCAATTTAAAATGTATGTAATTATTTTTATTAGTAATATCTACCTTTTCTTGAATAACATCTTCGTAATCTCCAACTACTATTTCTAACTTTCTCGTTGGTTCTATTGGAACGAAATAATCATTTATATTTTCTTTATTATTAAATTTAACAACACGATAACCTTTAGGTTGTCCAACTTCAGAAAATGAGTATTGTAAAAGTGAACCACTATACTTAATCCTATCTTCATTAATACTAAATGGATGATGCAAGTGACCTAATAGTACAAAATCAAATATATCAAACGATCTTTTTTCCACTGTCTCTACAGTTCCAATAGTTAATGGTCTTTCAGAATCTGATGTTTTGCCACCTTGGACAGTTAAATGACCAATTAAAACATTAATGCTACTCTTATCTAGCGTTTCTGACATATACATTACACATTTATCAAGTGCTTGTTGATGTGTTTGAATTGTTTCATCTTTAAAAAAGTGTTGCACTTCTGTTACTGTCGCAAATGGTAATGTATAAAAATTAACTCCCTTAATATTTATAGGCTCAATCATACTTTCTAATTTTGTTCTAATATATAAGTTACTATGTTCAAACCAATTTGCCCCGTAATTCAAACATTCTTTTCCATCATGGTTTCCACTTATCATAACTACTGGTATTTTCATTTCAATATTAAGTTGTGAAATTGTTTCTTCAAATAGTTTTATCGTTTCTTTACCTGGATAAGTAGTATCATATAAATCTCCTGCAATAACGATGACATCAGGTTCTTCATCTTTCATTTTCTTTATAAACTGTTCTAATACATACCTTTGGTCCTCTAACAATTGCTTACCATTCAAAATTCGCCCTAAATGCCAATCTGCTGTATGAATTATTTTCATTTTTTACCTCCAAATAGAACGTTTGTTCGTAACTATTTTATAATTTTTTAATCTATATATCAAGTAAAAAACCACTCATCTCTAAAGATAAGTGGCTATAATATATTTAATGAACAATTGATTTTTTTACTTTTTTATACTGATAATACATTGCTAATCTCCATGGTACTATCATACAAAATGCTAATAAGAAAAACATACCCGCTATCTCACCTGGATCGATTTCGTTACTAATAAAGATTTTTAGAACAGTACGGATAACTAATAGAGAAATTAAGATAATCGGAAACGCTTTTGATCGTTTCATATAAATTTCGCTACCTTTAACTTCAAATCTAGATGTCCAAATTAACACTGTTGAGAAAAGTACACCTAAAATAAGTGACTCTAAAATCTCGGTACCAGTCAATCTAAAATATGGTACTACATACATTAGAGCACCTGTTGCCATAAAAAATGGAGGCAATATAATTTTCTTTTCATTAACTGGGAATTTTTGTGCTTTCATTCGAATCACAATAACAATTGCACCCATAAAGAATGCAACTACTATAGAAAATACTAAATATGCCACGCTTACACCTTCTCATATATTCTAAACTTTAATACTCTTTTTAATCACGTGTTAGTATATCATTAAATCAAGTCATTTTCATAGTTTTTAAATTAATAAATTCTAGCTATTTTATAAATTAAATTGTTTTCTCTTTCTCCATAAAAAAGGGATTA
The DNA here is from genome assembly GCF_000620265.1 of Staphylococcus sp. URHA0057. Taxonomy (NCBI): domain Bacteria; kingdom Bacillati; phylum Bacillota; class Bacilli; order Caryophanales; family Staphylococcaceae; genus Staphylococcus; species Staphylococcus sp. URHA0057. Next base: position 210,820 of record NZ_JHVS01000001.1, read on the forward strand.
AATCAACGTTAACATTGACTTAATCCCCACTAATATTTATCTTATTTCTTTTGACCTTTCATGCCTTGGTCCATATTTTTGTTCATCATAGTCATCATTTGATTGATTTTCTTTTGAGAAGGTTTTTGACCCATTTGCATCATCATCATACGTAGCATTTCTTCATTAATAGGTGGGTTTTTTTTCAAATAATCCATCATATATTTTCTTGCTAAGAAGAAACCACCAGCTAAACCTGCGATTAATGCTATTATAATTAAAATAATTGCTAACCAAATTGCCATTGTTTCACCCACTTTCTTTATCCTAATGAATTTTACTAGATTCAAATATTTATTTCAAGACAAATTTGTATCTTAAAATAACGCACATCAAAAATAATAACAAATTTTCAATATATATTAAATGTACTTTTGAATATTAAAGTTAACATTTAAAAACTGCTAGTTTCGCATAAGCTTAACTAGCAGTTTATTTGAGTTTAAATTATTGATTAACTAAAATTCACGAATTTGGTTTAAAACATTTTCTTTAGTAAATCCATATTTTTCAACTACTAAATCGCCAGGAGCACTTGCACCGAAGCCATCGATACCAATAACTTTACCTTGTGTTCCAACGTATTTATGCCAACCAAGTGGTGAAGCCATTTCAATAGCAACACGTTTAGTAATATTTGAAGGAATAACAGACTCTTTATATTCTTCAGATTGTTGTTCGAAAGCGAACCAGTTTGGCATAGAAACAACTCTAACACCTTTACCTTGAGCATCTAAGTCTTTTGCAGCCTCTACTGCTAAGCTTACTTCAGAACCAGTTGCTAATAATAGATATTCAGGAGTTTCTTTAGATTCATATACAATATATGCACCTTTACGTACACCTTCTTCGACAGTTTCTTCAGAAACATCTAAAGTAGGTAAATTTTGACGTGTAAGTACTAATGATGTTGGCGTGCCTTCTGATTCTAAAGCAACTTCCCAAGCAACTCTAGTTTCATTACCATCAGCAGGACGAATCACATTCATATTTGGAATTGCACGTAATCCAACTAATTGTTCAATTGGTTCGTGTGTTGGACCATCTTCACCAACTGCGATGGAATCATGTGTAAATACAAATGTTGAATTTAATCCCATAATTGCAGATAAACGTAAAGCTGGTTTTAGGTAGTCACTGAATACGAAGAATGTTGCACCATATGGATGTAAACCTCCATGTGCAGCCATACCATTAACAGCAGCGCCCATTCCAAATTCACGAACACCAAACCAAATGTTTTTACCGTCACGATTATTTTTATCATAATCTTTAGCTTCTTTAACATTTGATTTATTTGAACCAGCTAAGTCAGCTGAACCACCAAAGAATGAAGGTACATGTTTACTTAACGCTTGAATAACTTCACCAGAATCTGCACGTGAAGCTGCATTATGATCTGAATCAAATTTAGGTAAAGCTTCTCTGTAATCTTGAGGTAATTTACCACTTACAGCTAATTTAAATTCTTCCGCTAATTCAGGATAAGCTTTACTATACTCTTCAACTTTATTTTTCCAATTTTCTTCATTTTCATTAGCACGTTTTAACATTGTTGAATTGAAAATGTCGTAAACTTCTTGTGGTACATTAAATCTCTTTTCAGGGTCTAATCCATAAGCTTCTAAAGTTAATTTACGTTCTTCGTCGCCTAGAGGAGCACCATGAACGCCATTTGTACCTGATTTATTAGGCGCGCCATAACCAATTACAGTTTTAACTTCAATGATTGTTGGACCTTGTTGAGATTTAGCTTTATTAATTGCATTATCAATTTCTTCTAAATCATTACCATCTTTAACAAAAATGTAGTTCCAACCATATGATTCGAAACGAGATTTAGTATTTTCAGAGAATGCTTTATCTAAATCTCCATCTAATGAAATATCATTTGAATCATATAATACGATTAATTTATCTAATTGATTATGACCTGCAAATGATGCAGCCTCATGAGAAATACCTTCCATTAAATCCCCATCAGAAGCTAGAACATAAGTATAATGATCTACAACATTATAGTTATCTTTGTTAAATTTACCAGCTAAATGACTTTCAGCTAAAGCCATTCCGACTGACATTGCAAATCCTTGACCAAGAGGTCCTGTTGTCACTTCTACACCATCAGTGTGTCTGAATTCAGGGTGACCTGGAGTTTTAGAATCCCATTGTCTAAATTGTTTTAGTTCATCCATTTCTAAACTACCAGAAACGTGTAATAAACTATATAATAAAGCAGAACCATGACCTGCAGATAATACAAATCTGTCTCTATTGAAATAGTCTTTAGATTGTGGGTTGAAATTTAGGTGTCTTGTCCATAGTGTGTAAGCCATTGGTGCTGCTCCCATTGGTAAACCTGGGTGACCTGAATTGGCCTTTTCTATTGTATCGATACTTAATGCACGAATTGTATCGATTGCTAATTGATCTTCTTTATTGAACATTATATATTCTTCCCTTCTAATAATAATACTTAATGCCAATTATAACTTATTTTAATATAAATTCATAAAGAAAAATCTGAAAAATTTTTAATTTTCCATATTAATCTATATTTAAAATTCAGTAATTAGCATTCTATTTTTCTTTATTTTGTCGTTGAATTTGTTTTAATTTCTCAGGAGTAACATCATTTCCCTCAGGATCAATGACCTTAGTACTTTCAAGTTGTTGTTTGAACCCTTTTCTAAATGAATCAAGATACTGTTTTCTTAATTTAGATTGTTCTTTTGCTTCTTCATTGGTCAAACCTTTTTCTTTTTTCTTTTTAGCTAATTCATTAATTCTATCAATATTTAAATTATTAGACATTTTAGCTCCTACTTTCGTTTGTTAATCGTTTAAATTGATAATTTGTTAGAAAATAACCTACTACAAATTATTTCAATAAGTAAAATGGATTTACTCTGTGTATATACCTTTTGTAAAATATAACAAAAAAAGGAGCGTAACCAAATCGTTACGCTCACATAAACTATTAAATATGATATTAGTTAATTGATGCGAACACTGATCCTGAATTTTGTTCGCTATCATCTTGTTTATTTAAAGATTGATTAGTATTATGATTAACGTTTTGATGTATTTCATGGTCTGTCATTTCGTACGTTTGTTCTGAATGCTCATTTTGGTTAACACTTAAGAAAAATACTAGAAAAATAAGACAAGATATTAAAAATACTGATATATAAGTTAAAAATGTTTTTGTTTGTTTTGTTAACATTGCATCTCACTCCTAGAACGTTTGTTTGTATTATTAATTTAACAGAACAGATGTTCCATGTCAACACTTTAACGAACAAACGTTTGTTTTTTGTTTATGTAGATGCTATAATATAATCAAATAAAATTAGGGAGTGCCTATATATGAGAGAGTTAACGAAAAGACAAAGTGAAATATATGATTACATTAAACATATTGTTCAATCAAAAGGGTATCCACCGAGTGTTCGAGAAATCGGAGAGGCTGTAGGATTAGCTTCGAGTTCGACTGTTCATGGTCATTTATCAAGATTAGAAGAAAAAGGTTACATTAGACGAGACCCTACTAAACCAAGAGCAATTGAAATTGTTAGCGAACAATTAGGCGACAATATTAATATGGAAGAAACGATTCACGTTCCTGTTATAGGTAAAGTAACGGCCGGAATTCCAATTACAGCAGTCGAAAATATTGAAGAGTATTTCCCACTACCCGAACATTTAACATCTACACATAACAGTGATATTTTCATATTAAATGTTGTAGGTGATAGTATGATTGAAGCAGGTATTCTAGATGGAGATAAAGTAATTGTTCGTAGTCAAACAATTGCTGAAAATGGAGATATTATTGTTGCTATGACAGAAGATGATGAGGCTACAGTTAAACGATTCTACAAAGAAAAAAATCGTTATAGATTGCAACCTGAAAATAGCACAATGGATCCAATTTATTTAGACAATGTCATAGTAGTTGGTAAAGTTATCGGTTTATATAGAGAAATGTAATCATATTTTATGCTCATAACCCCCTATAAATAATAAAAGGATTAGGCGATTGCCTAATCCTTTTTATTTTGATTCTTTTTTAAAACTTCTTTTACTTTATCTAAGATATCAGGTTGTTGTTTTGATTTAGTTGACATTCTATCTACTTCCTTACAACTAATTATTACCCAAAGATGATTAACTCTAAACGATTAACCAGTATAATTTTCTGTCCAATACGGTTGTCGACGATCATTAAAATCAACACCTACGCCTAAAGTAGAAAAGCTATCATTTAAAATATTTTTTCGATGACCTAATGAATTCATTAATCCTTCATGTGCAAATATACTACTTTGTTGTCCATACGCTAAATTTTCACCAGCATAACTAAAATCATGATGATCATCTTTCAAACGATCAAAAGGTGATTTCCCTTTTAAATCTGTATGATCAAAGTAGTTATTGTCCGCCATATCTTGACTATGCTTTCTAGCAGTATTAGAAACTGAAGCTGAATATTTTAAAGTTGGTAATTGATGTTGTTTACGTTCAGCATTTACGATGTCAAAATTTTGTAATTCAAAACTCTTTTCTAATGATTTGGAAGGTGCACCATATTGTTCTTGTAATCTATTTTCCATAGCTTCACTCACTTGATATAAAGCTGTTACGCCATTTTTTTCATGTTTATCGTAAAATACTGTTGTGTAAATGTGATTTTTATGGAAAATATCGTACTCGTCATTTTTAACTTCAAAACGTTTGTTACCTTTACTTATTTCTTCTATAGGTTTACCTAAACGATCTCGAACTGCCTTTTTAGGTGTAGCATATTTAATTTTAGACTGTGAAGATATTAAATTTTGATTCGTATACATGCCATTGACACGATTTTTAATATAACTAATCATTATGAATTGATTATAATCATTATCATAATACGTATACCAATGTGTACCGTATTCATTGGAAGTTATGCGTTTTTCTTTACCTAATTTATCCTCAACGTCTTTTTTTGTCATATTCATTTGAATATTATTAATCGCAAATTCTTGTTTGTCAGGAACATCTAAGCTTAAGTCTTCTTCATTCGAATTACCATATGCCCATTGATCAACTTGCTCTCTAACTTCTTGTTGTAAATGCTCTGTAAATTTGAACTCATTTAATGGTAAGAAAATAACGAGACACAAGAAGAATATAAAAAATACTAGAAATCTTTTAATTTTAGCCACCTACCGTATGATATTAATCTCTATCCCCATTAAAAATTGAATTTCTAACAATGACATAATCCACTGTTCGAAGAGATTTCAAATCTTTGCCACCTGCATAAGAAATAGAACTTTGTAAATCTTGTTGCATCTCTTTTAAAGTGTCTTTTAATGAACCTTTATGTTCAACAAACATTTTTTTACCTTCAACATTTTTATGTTCACCTTTTTGGAATTCTGACGCACTACCAAAATATTCTTTATATCGCTTACCTTCTAATTCAACAGTTTCTCCAGGAGATTCTTCATGTGCTGCAAATAGTGATCCTATCATTACCATAGAAGCACCAAATCGAATAGACTTAGCGATATCACCGTGTGTACGTAATCCGCCATCTGCTATGATAGGTTTTCTAGCTGCTTTACTACATAAATTAAGTGCAGATAATTGCCAACCACCTGTACCAAATCCAGTTTTTATTTTTGTAATACATACACGTCCCGGACCGATACCAACTTTTGTAGCATCAGCACCAGCATTTTCTAATTCTCTTACGCCTTCAGGTGTTCCTACGTTTCCTGCTATAACAAAAGAATTAGGTAGTTTTGTTTTGATATGTTTAATCATATTAATTACTGAGTCTGAATGACCATGAGCGATATCAATAGTAATATACTCGGGTGTTAAATTTTCATTTGATAACTGCTCAATAAAGTCAAATTCTGATTTCTTTACGCCAACTGATATGGATGCAAATAGATTATTTTGTTGCATTTTATTGATAAACGGAATTCTAGCTGCTTCATTAAAACGGTGCATGATATAAAAATAATCATTTTCAGCAAACCATTGAGCTAATTCTTCATTCATTACTGTTTGCATATTAGCTGGTACTACTGGAAGTTTAAAGGTACGAGGACCAAATTTTATCGATGTATCGCATTCTGATCTACTTTCAACAATACATTTGTTTGGTATTAGTTGTATGTCTTCATAATCAAATATTTTCATATTAATTAAATAGCCCCTTTTTAAAAACAATAATATTAGGATAAATAGCTAAAATCCGAATAATCATAGTTTTATCAGTTGTTTTATTCAGAAATTCATTATCCTTATTAACTGTACATTGTTTTATTGTTCTTGTAAATGGACTTTAGGACTAGTTTTACCAACTAGATTTTTTAACACCTGGTATTTGACCTTTATGTGCGTGTTCTCTAAAAGCAATTCGTGACATTTCAAATTTACGTAATACGCCTCTTGGTCTTCCTGTCACTTTACATTTGCGAGTTAAACGTGTTGGTGATGAATCACGTGGTAATTTTTTTAATGCTTCATAATCACCTTTAGCTTTCAATTCTTTTCTTAATTCAAAATATTTATCTACAAGTTCTTGTCTTTTTTGTTCTTTTGCAATCTTAGATTTTTTAGCCATTTCCATTACCTCTCTTTTTATAAATCGTAATAATTACGTTTTATATATTAGCACGATTTTCTCAATTTGCAAATCTAAAAGTTCTATAACAAACATATTTATTTTTTAAAATGACATTTTCTTGTAGAAAAAAAAGAGACCTTTTCCCAATGAAAAAGGTCTCTTAAGCCATTTCAAATTGTCGTATTTGAAAGATAAGATTTATTTAGTTTCACGATGTAACGTATATTTATTTAATCTAGGGCAGTATTTTTTCATTTCAATACGCTCAGGATTATTTCTTTTATTTTTTGTAGTGATATAGTTACGATCGCCACACTCTGTGCATGCTAATGTGATATTTACGCGCACGTTAAACACCCTTTCTAATTAGGAATACTTACGATTTAAAATTTTATCATAAATTTGTTATGTGCGCAATCTTCAATTTTATTTATTAAAATTTTCGTAAGTTTCGTCTTGTTCGCCTTCTAAATCAACTGTATTAATATCAATACCTAATGCTTTCGCTACACCTTTACCATAATCAGGATCAGCTTTATAACAATGACGGATATGACGACGTTTTACATCTTCAGTAACACCATCCATAGCGTTCGCTGTATTTGTAAAAATACGTTCTTTCGCTTCATCAGATTGTAATCTAAATAATTTACCAGGTTGTTCGAAGTAATTATCATCATCTTGTCTTTGATTATATTCGTAACCATCACCATCTACAGGGAAAGCTGGTTTTTTGAATTCTGGTTGAGAATCATATACGCCTTGATTATTTGGATAATAGTGAGGTCCTCCACCTTGGTTATCGTCTAAAATACGCATCTGACCGTCACGACTAAATGGACATAAGTTTTCAATGCCTACACCTTTAGGTTGGTTAACAGGAATTTGCCAATGGTTTACGCCTAATCTATAGCGTTGAGCATCTCCATAAGAGAATAAACGTCCTTGTAACATTTTATCTGGTGAGAAGTCTAAACCAGGTACAATGTTAGTTGGCGCAAATGCAGCTTGTTCTACATCTTGGAAATAGTTATTAGGATTACGGTTAAGTTCAAATTCTCCAACTTCGATTAAAGGATAATCGCCGTGGTACCAAACTTTAGTTAAATCGAATGGATTATCTTTATGATTTTTAGCTTGTTCTTCAGTCATCACTTGGATATACATTTTCCATTTTGGATAGTCTCCATTTTCAATGGCATTAAATAAATCACGTTGAGATGAATCACGATCTGTAGCAATTATGTTAGCCGCTTCATCATCAGATAAGTTTTCAATACCTTGTTGACTTCTGAAGTGATATTTAACCCATACACGTTCGCCTTTATCGTTATACATTGAATAAGTATGAGAACCGAAACCATGCATATGACGTAAATCTTTTGGAATACCTCTATCAGACATTAAAATTGTAACTTGATGTAATGATTCAGGTAATCCTGTCCAAAAGTCCCAGTTATTTTGTGCACTTCTCATATTTGTTCTAGGATCTCTTTTAACTGCTCTGTTTAAACTTACAAATAATTTAGGATCTCTAAAGAAGAATACAGGTGTATTGTTCCCTACTAGATCCCAGTTACCTTCTTCAGTGTAGAATTTTAAAGCAAATCCACGAATATCACGTTCAGCATCTGCTGCGCCTCTTTCTCCTGAAACTGTAGAAAATCTTGCGAACATTTCAGTTTGTTTACCTACTTCTGAGAAGATTTTAGCACTTGTGTATTTAGTAATATCATTCGTTACAGTAAAAGTACCAAATGCGCCTGATCCTTTTGCATGCATACGTCTTTCTGGAATAACTTCACGATCAAAGTGAGACATTTGTTCTAAAAAGTATATATCTTGCATCATTAATGGTCCACGTGGGCCAGCTGTCATGCTATTTTCTCTATCTGATACAGGTGCTCCAAATAAACCTGTTAATTTTCCATCTTGTTTGGACATGTGTATATCCCCTCCACATAAATTAGAATAATTATAATTTAATATCTATTATAAAGTATTCCCTCAAAAAAAGAAACTAAAACTACTCATTTTATTTAGAATTATCAGAAAATTTGTTGTTTTTTCACTTTAAAGTGCTAATTAGTATTGAATACTAGGTTCAAAAGACTTAAAATGATGGATATATTTAAAATAGATGGGAGACAGTATATGGAAGATAATAATATGAAAAGAGGTTTAACCTCCAGACACATAACCATGATTGCTATCGGTGGCGCCATTGGAACAGGATTATTCGTCGCTACTGGTAGTGTCATTTCTGAAGCAGGACCTGGTGGTGCTATACTAGCCTACTTATTAATTGGGATTATGCTTTATTTCTTAATGTCATCAATTGGAGAATTAGCTACCTTCTACCCGGTATCTGGTTCTTTTAGTTCTTATTCATCTAGATTTATTGATCCGTCACTAGGTTTTACCATGGGATGGTTATACTGGGGAATGTGGACACTCGTAACTAGTGTAGATGTTATTGTAGCTTCTAATGTTTTAAAATTTTGGGATGTTTTCAATTTCTTTAGCCCATTAACTTGGAGCCTAATTTTTATAACGCTACTCTTACTTTTAAATATCTTTTCAGTAAAAGCTTTTGGTGAAACTGAATTTTGGTTATCTCTCATCAAAGTAGTTACTATTATTGTATTTATTATATTGGGATTATTAATGATTTTTGGTATTTTAGGTGGCCATACATATGGCTTTGAAAATTATACTAAAGGACAAGCACCTTTTGTTGGTGGTATTTCTGGTATTTTAAGTGTTTTATTAGTTGCTGGCTTTTCTGTTGGTGGGACTGAAGTGGTCGCAGTTACTGCTGGAGAATCTAGTGATCCTAGTAAATCCATGCCTAAAGCAATTAAGCAAGTATTTTGGAGAATTTTATTATTCTATGTATTATCTATAGCAGTTATTGCCGCTATAATCCCATATACTGATCCATTGCTATTAAACGAAAGCCAATCTGTAACACAAAGTCCATTTACGATTGTATTTGATAAAATTGGTATCGCCTTTGCAGCTTCAGTTATTAATGCTGTAATACTAACGTCACTACTATCAGCAGCAAATTCAGGTATTTATACTACAAGTCGAATGCTTTATTCGTTAAGTGTAGATAAACAAGCACCTCAATTCTTTAAAACATTAAATAAAACAACGAAATTACCAATTAGAGCCATTTTAACTACTTATATTTTAGTTGTAGCAGTAGTTATATATGCTAATTTTAATTCGAATGCGGTATTCAATTTATTAAATATTATTGGCTCAATGGTCATCGTCGTTTGGGGATCAAGTATCTGGGCACAAATTAGAGTACGCAGTGCAATTAAAAAGCAAGGTAAAAACATTAATGAGTTGTTACCTTATAAAGCTCCATTTTATCCATTTGGCCCAATTATAGTTATAGCAACTTTACTATTTTTATTATTTGGTAGTTCATTTGGAAGTATTGTTTCAGGAGATTGGGTAAGTGTTATTCGAAACTTTACACCACTCATTATTTTGGCAATTATTTTCATTGTCCATAAACTCATTAAGAAAACTAAATTTGTAAAACTTGAAAATATGGATTTAAGTTCTCATATCTTTAAAAATGAATAGTTAATATATCTATAGTTTAAATATTTTATACCTTTCAATTCAAGCCGATTTATAGGTTTTTAATTGGAAGGTATTTTTATTTAAATTTTCTATACAATAATCAATAAATTACAATTAATTCCTAGTTAATCTTTATTTTCTGAGCGCTCGTAATCATGTATAATAAAATTAAGAAATAAGGCTTAGAGGTGGTTAAAATGATTGGTCAAACAAATTTGTTCGATGATGTGATTAAAAATGATGAACGTTTTGTAATTGTTGTACAAGCTTTAGAGGAAAAGAATGGTCAATTAGTAAAAAATACATTAAGAGAATACCCAAGTTTAAATCATGACCAAATGAGTAACTTATTCACACATCTTAAAGAAGTATATTTAGAGGAAAAATTTCAAGATAACCAATCAGCTTTTACTATAACTGTATATACTAACCTTGACTATGCAGCAGATCAAGTTTATGCACATGTTAAGCGCTATAGAGGAAAAAAAGATTGGACTCACACAGCTAAATAAATTCAATAGACAAAAATAGACTTAGGTATCTTTACTTGGATTAGGTTTATAGCATTCATTATTTAACGCTATTTAATTATCCTTAAAAATACCTAAGTCTATTTATTTACATTATAGTAGTTTTTTTAGAGTATGTGGTATACCATTCGAATCATTATCTAATGTGACTTCATCCGCTTTTTCTTTTAACTCGTCACTTGCATTACCCATTGCAACAGCATATCCTACAACATCTAACATAGATTGGTCATTTAGACTGTCGCCAAATGCGATAACTTCCTCAAGTGGTATATCTAATTTTTCACATAAAGCAGTAATTGCGTTTCCTTTTGAAACGTCTCTTGCCATAAATTCTAAGAAGAATGGTTTACTAGTCGTAACGTCAATTTCTTCATTGAAATAACCATTTAAATCAATACGTGCTTCAGTAATATTACCAACATAATCAACACCCATTACTTTTGGTACACCATGTGTAATATATGATTTAATATCATCAACACGTTTCATAGGCAGTCCAGTAAGTTCAGATTCAATATTCATATATTCATGTTCACCATCATAAATAATATGTCCATCATCATAAGTTAATACTAAAAACCCTTTTTCTCTACAGTAATCGACAATTTCATCGAAGTTCTCTTTCGAAACGGTTTTACTTACTTCTACCTTTTCAGAAATCATGTTAATTGTTTTACCGCCATTATAACTAATAATATAACTTTCATGTTCATTTAATTTTAAAGTTCTCGCAACGGGAATCATACCTTCTGTTGGTCGTCCGGAAGCTAATACAACTTTGTAACCTTTGTCTTGAATGTCGATAAGATAAGATTGTGTTTCTGGAGATACCTTATTCTCACTATTCATTAGTGTGTCATCCATATCCATAACAACTACTTTATATTTGCTCATATTATTCCGAATCTCCTTTCAATGACTTATCTATATTTTACATCAAAACGAGCTTATTGGTACACTACTTCTTCAATTACACCAACCTCATTTATCGTTACTAATTCTGAAATACAATGCGACATTTCATTCTTTAACGTTCTTACTATTTCACCACTATGTTCCCTAGGGCTCAAAGTTAGTACAGTCGGTCCAGCTCCACTTATTACGGTTGCATATGCATGGTGTGCTTTAGAAATATTTCTAATCTTTTCAAATTCTGGAATTAAATGCTGTCTATATGGTTCATGAAAACCATCTTGTTCCATCATTTTTCCAGCTAATTCATATTTATGTTGTATCAATGCACAAATCATTGTATTACTTATCGCGCTATTTTTGACAGCATTAGCATGGGAAAATGTATCTGGTAATGCCTTACGTGATTCTTCAGTTTTAAGTTCATAAGGAGGAATCGTTAATATAACATCTACCTTAGGTACATCTATTCGAGCAACATCCGTTACTTTTGATTCTGAGTTGTAATAACCAGATATTAAACCTCCATAAATTGTAGGCGCAACATTATCAGGATGACCTTCTATTTCAGTCGCTAATTGAAGTAATTCATATTGTGATAGTTGAATATTACCAAAATGATTAGCAATATATAGCGCACCTACTAATGCTGAAGCTGAAGAACCTAAACCTCTTGCTAAAGGTATATCACTTCTCATATCAATATTTAAAGCTGGCAATTCAACTTGATATTTTTTAGCAACTAATTGTGCAACTTTATAGATGTAATTTGAATTATCTTTAGGTAAAGTCTCTAATTCTTCATTAAAGTAGTTAAATTCCCATTGATCACCTTGAATCTCTTTTATATCCATATACAGATACTTATCTAAAGCCATACCAATTGAGTCAAAACCAACGCCTAAATTTGCTGTTGAAGCGGGAATTTTCAACTTTAATATTGCTTCCATTTTAAAGTGCCCCTTTAATATATTTAATGATACTTTCTTTATCGTTTGGAAGTGGTTGAATAGGATTATCTAATAAAGAAATGGCAGTATCAGGATCTTTTAATCCATTTCCAGTTAGAACAGCGACTACTTTTTTACCTTTAGGCAAACGTCCTGCACGGTGAAGTTTAATAAGTCCAGCTATAGATGCATTACTTGCTGGTTCACTAAACACACCTTCTTTAGAAGTCATCATTTGATATGCCTCTAATATCTCTTCATCTGTAACGCTGTCAATTAAACCTTGAGATTCTTGTAATGCATTTGTTGCTTTATCCCAACTAGCAGGGTTACCGATACGAATGGCAGTCGCTACTGTTTCTGGATTTTTAATCACTTTATTCTGAACAATTGGTGATGCACCTTCAGCTTGGAAACCAAATAATTGTGGAAGTTGACTGCCCTTTTTTTCATGATATTCTTTGAAACCTTTCCAATAAGCTGTAATATTTCCTGCATTACCTACTGGAATGGCTAAAATATCTGGTGCTTGACCGTCTAATTGTTCTACTAATTCAAAGGCACCTGTTTTTTGACCTTCAATTCTGAATGGATTCACAGAATTAACTAGTTCAATATCTCCATTTTTAGCGATTTCTTTAACAATTTCTAAGGCTTCATCAAAGTTGCCTTCTATAGAAACAATTTCTGCACCATACATAACAGCTTGAGATAATTTCCCTAAAGCAATTTTACCTTCTGGAATTACAACAATTGCTTTTAAACCAGCTCTTGCTGCATAAGCCGCTGCAGATGCAGATGTATTACCTGTTGAAGCACAAATCACGATTTTTTTACCTTGTTCTTTGGCTTTAGTTACAGCCATTACCATTCCTCTATCTTTAAAAGAACCAGTAGGATTTGCACCTTCATATTTTACATATAATTCTATACCTAACATTTCAGACATGTTTTCACAATAAATTAAAGGTGTGTTTCCTTCGTTCAATGTTAAATGAGGTGTGTTTTCATTTACCGGTAAATACGTATCGAATTCTTTAACTAATCCTTGCCATCTTTTCATAAAAATTAAACCCCTTCTACAGGATAAATTTTACTTACTTCAAATCCTGCGTCATTTAATAGTTGTTCTGGTGATTGATCTAACCCTATAATAACCGTTGCAAATGTATCTCCGTCTCTTTTAGTTATTTTCAATGATTTATGGAACGGTAAATGTGCTTTGAGTTCATTTTCTAACTTTTCTTCAGAATTGTGTTGTGCTTTAAGAACAACATAGAAGTTAAGTTTTTCTTGTTTTAACACTGCTTTATCATTATCCATCATTTCTCTAGTTTCTTCTGTTTTCAATTCAAAATGAGGCGGTAGTGTATGTAAATTCGACTCAAAGAATAATGCTACATTTAGTAAATCACTAACAACTGCGCTACCTGTAGCTAAACTTCCTGCACCTTTACCATAAAACATTGTGTCCCCTACAGCATCACCGATAACGTATATTGCATTATATTCATTTTCAACTGCAGCAAGTTGATGATTTTCATCGATTAACGTCGGTTCGACTGATGCATTAACCTTTCCATTACTATATGTACCTTTACCAATTAATTTGATTTTATATCCTAAAGATTTAGTTGCATTAATATCAGATAATGTTGTTTCTCTAATACCTTTTAATTTAACCTCATTTAACTTAATTACCTGATTAAATGATAAATAAGATGTAATAACAACTTTTCTAGCGGCATCAATACCATCAACGTCATCAGTAGGATCCGCTTCTGCAAAACCGAGACGCTTTGCTTCTTCAAGAGCATCTTCAAATGATGTTTGGTCTTGAGTCATTTTTGAAAGAATAAAGTTTGATGTTCCATTCAGAATACCCATAAATTTTGAAATGTTATTAGCATTTAATCCATTATTGATTGCATTCACAATCGGAATTCCACCTGCTACACTTGCTTCGAATTTTAATGCAACGCCATTAGTTTCGGCTAAATCTTCCAACAATTTTAAATGTACAGCCAATAAATCTTTATTTGCCGTAATAACATGCTTCTTATTTTTCAATGCAGTACGAAGCCAATCAACTGTTGGTTCGATACCACCCATTACTTCAACGACAATATCAATAGAATCATCTTCTAAAATTTCATTAACATCGTCAGTTAAGTGATATTGGCTAATATTTAGCGGTCGCTTTTTTGACTTATCCCTAACAAGTATATGTTTGATAACAATATCTTTATTAAGTGTATCCTTAATTTGTTGCCTATTCTCTTCGATAATTTTAACAACACCTGATCCGACCGTACCTAAACCAAGTAATGCTATATTTAATTCTTTCATTTAGCTGTACCTCCTTGTTCACTTGAGAAAAACAAATGTATCGTTGAAAAATACTATATGATGGTATAGTATAGAATTATTCTTAATTTTTGTAAAGTTCGCAATAATAGAAATATAATTTTATATTACCATTCTCTAGACAAAAACTGAATGAAATTTTCTGATTTTTTAGAAAGGTTGTTTTATTTATGAAAGTAGCTAAATTTGGAGGCAGTTCTGTTTCCAACGCCAAACAAATTAAAAAAGTATTAAAGATAGTTAATGAAGATCCAGAAAGAAAAATTATTATCGTTTCTGCACCAGGTAAAAGATCAAAAAACGATATTAAAACGACAGATTTATTAATTCGCTTGTATGAAAAAGCGATAAATAACATTGATTATCAACATAAAAAACAAGAAATTATTCAAAGATACGCTGATATCGTTGATGAGCTCGATATGGATCGTGATATTCTCGATACAATCGATCATACTCTTGAACATTATATTCATGAACTTAAAGATAAACCCTCTCGACTATACGATGCGATTGTGTCATGTGGTGAAGACTTTAACGCTCAACTCATTGCCACATATAATAATAGTCAAGGTATCCCAACAAGGTATATTTCACCTAAAGAAGCAGGTATTTGGGTAACAGATTTACCAAAACAAGCTCAAATATTGGATTCTTCATATGAACAGATTTATAAATTAAATGACTATAAGGAAAAATTAATTATTCCTGGCTTCTTTGGCGTTTCAAAACATAATTTTATAGTTACTTTCCCAAGAGGTGGTTCAGACATAACCGGCGCTATTATTGCACGTGGTGTTAGAGCCTCACTTTATGAGAACTTTACTGATGTTTCTGGTATTTATAAAGCTAACCCAAATATCATCAAAGATCCTGAAATTATTGAAGAAATTACTTATAGAGAAATGCGTGAGTTATCTTATGCTGGTTTCAGTGTATTTCATGATGAAGCGCTTCAACCATTACATAAAGATCGTATTCCTGTAGTTATAAAAAATACTAATCGACCAGAAGATAAAGGGACATATATATTACATGACCGAGAAATTAATTCTAAAAATGTCATTAGTGGTATTAGTTGTGATAAGGACTTTACAGTAATCAATATCAAAAAATATTTAATGAATAGACAAGTAGGTTTTACTAGAAAGGTTCTAGGTGTATTTGAAGATTACAATATTTCATTCGATCATATGCCTTCTGGAATTGATAATATCAGTATAGTTATGCGTTCCAATCAAATTAAAAATATTGAAAGTCGGGTATTAAACGATATTCAAAAACATTGTGATGTCGATGAATTAAGTATCGACCATGATCTAGCTATCCTTATGATTGTTGGAGAGGGTATGAACAGAGTTGTAGGTACAGCTAGCAAGATTACACATGCTCTAGCTGAATCTAATATTAATTTAAAAATGATAAACCAAGGTGCTTCAGAAATATCTATGATGTTTGGAATTAAAGTGGAAGATGCAGAAAAAGCGGTTAGATCAACTTATGAATTCTGTTACCATGGCGTGTGTATTAAAGAATAGCTAAAAATAAAGCAACTTTCTATTATGGAATGGATAAGATTCCAAATAGAAAGTTGCTTTTTATGATTCTAATATCTTTTTATTATTAATAATTGCCTCTTTTATCCTTTTCTCGCCTACTACAAGTTTGAGAATAAAGAATTGGTAATAACTTAATGAATCAATCACTCGTTTATAGTTTGAAAATTGATGGTAATTTTGATTGTCTAATAAATCATACATTAGAACAATTTCGGGTTTAATATAATCCACACCATTATTTAATGAGTGGAAATATATATTATCCTTTGGTAAACGAATTTTATTATCTAATCTAAATACCCATTCATCATTTACAACATCATAAACAAAAATTTCCATGATATGTTGTTGGTCATCATATACATTTACATGGGTAATATCCTTTAAAGCTATGTTACGATTTTTAAAACATTCCCCTGCTTTATTATATAAACAAACTGTGAATGTCTTAGGAATTGCTTTTACAATTTCTATTAATTTTTTACGTTCTACACAAATATCTACTTTTGAAGGTAGTTCAAAATCATCACTTAAAAACAATTGCATGGCAACTACACCATGAAATTTGAATGATTGAGATGAAGTTTGAATTAATTCTTCAACTAATGTTTTAGTGTTTAAATGTTCTTCCATGTATAAGCACACCACCTTCTTAGTAAACGCTTTCATAAGATTGATTATACCTATATACTTAAAATTTTTCAATTGGTTATTTGTGAACAATTAGTAAAATCTATATTTAATGCTATAAAATTTTATTATATCCACAGTTTTAATTGAGTGTCGTAAAATATTACACCCATCATATTAAATTATAGGAAGTTTTAGATTAAAAGTTCATACAATATTCTTAATTTCACCTGCTATAGATTGAACATCATTAACCGGAAGTTTATAATTTATATTGTGTTATCAAGTGTGTAATTACGATAATATTTATGTTTGCGTTACTTTAAAATTAAATATATTTATCGTAATCATTCATTTGTATTTTTTATTTAAAAATTAAAGAGATTCGGGTGAAAATTATGTCAACATTATCGATAATTCTAATAATTATCATCATTGTTTTGATTATTGTATTTTTCTTGAATCAACAGTATTTAAAAAGTAGAGTTGAAACAGAAGAATACGCTAAAAATCAAATCGTTGCAAAAAATTCAGCTTTAAGTGAAGAAAATCTTTCTTTAAAAAATCAAATGCTTAGTACTAACAAAGACATTAGTCCTCACGCTTTAAAAAATGCTAAACGTGATTTAAGAGGTATTTTGGACAAATTTATCGAGGATGATCAACTAAAATTCTATAACATCATTACTACAAGTAATTTGGCAACAAAACATCCTTTATTTGAATATGTGAGATCTTTCGATTTCATTATTGTAACAGACGTTGGTTTAATCAATGTCGATGTTAAACATTGGAACCAAAAAACGTTCTATCATTTCGATGTTCCAGATAAACATATCGATAAGGATCAACAACCTTTAGATAGAGACAAAATAGTAGGTCATTACATTAGTGAACAATATCATGAACAATTTAATACAACTCGTGAAGGCGTATATACATTTATCGAAACCCTTCAAGATAACCGTGTTATTTTTGAATTTTATGATTATGATCCATATCAACAAGCTGCTAATAACGCTAAAGCGCTTAAAGACCAAATTGAAGGACAATTTAACTTTAAGATTCAAAGTATTGGTGTCATCTACTTTAACGATGGATCAGTAAATATTATCGAAGGTTCTGGAGAAAGCGATAAATACGTAGACACTGTATCAACAAAATCTTCTTTAGAAAAAGTAATCAAAGATGCAGTTCATTTATCAAAACATCCATTGACCGAAGATCAAGTGAATCAAATTACCGAACAATTCAATTAAAGTGGACATACCAAAAGACCAGTTCAAAACATTTAATCATTTTGAACTGGTCTTTTATTTATTATTTTATCTATTTAACTCCAAAGATTAACTTTCTTTTTCTTAGCTTCATTTTGAGCTTTAATAAACATATCTCTATACTTACCATTCGGTGCAAAGTATTTCTCTCTTGCTAATCCTTTATCAACTAACTCCTTGTTAAACATATGGTCTTTATCTAACCATACGTATGCTAAGGTTCTACCGTATCTATCATTCTTTTCTTTATCATATTCTAGATATACATCTTTATCAGATAATGTTTTCTTACTATAATTAGACGCTTCTTTTCCATAAGGTTGAACTGGCGTATTAGGTTTGACAGTTTCAGGTGTATCTACACCGATTAATCTCACTTTAATACTTTTATTACCTTGTTTGGCGACAAAGGTATCTCCGTCAACGACTCTTTCTACATGAACTTTTTCTTTTCCTTTTAAATCCGTACTAGAAACTTCAGATTGATTACCACTAAATGGTCCTGAATGATTAATATATTGAAACAATAATACAAAGATAGCTATAATTACCAACGCGAGTGTTGATAGAGATTTTTTTGATTTCATTGATGTCACCCATTCTTACTTTTTTATCCTGACTAATCATAATGAAAAATAAACATAGCGTCAATATTAATTATGAATTTTTAATTAATGATTACCGTGATATAATACTGTATGTTAGGAGTGAATAACCCGTATGTCTAGTGAAAATAGAGTTACACTTATAGCTGTTATTGTAGCAGTGATTGTAGGTATTGTGATGCAAGTTGCATTTAAATTTCCAACTATTGTATCTGCAGTAGTTTCAATCTTTTTAGGTATCTTTGTAGGGTTTATTGTTTATTTAATAACTAATTTTATGAACAAAAGAAAAAGATAACCTAATAGTAATGAAAGAACCTTATAACACACGTATTTTAAAGCAGACAATTGATGTTTAATTCAATTGTCTGTTTTTAATTTATTTAACTGTACAAATTTAATATTTAAATAAAGAATTAGTGAATAATTTTAAATTTTAGTGGTATATATACATTAATAAACCGCTTAATTCCAATTCTTAAGACTTTAAAAGGAGGAAAAATGGAAATTATTGATTGTATCATTGATAGCCACCAAGTAACCTATCGCGTTAAAACTGCTCAAAACCACACCTTTGAACATACTTTAAGTATAGAAACACCTACTTACAGAGCCATTGAAATATTAAAATTGCTATCTACACACGTAGATAAGAAAAATGAACCATCTAAATCCATCCTTTACTCTTAAAACTCTTATATTATACTTAACATAATATTAATATCGTAAAATAAAAAATCTGCCACTTTATGTGACAGATTCTAAGGTTATAATATTGGTGAAATTAATTTCGCCAAATCTTCTTTAATCTTAATTTTTAGAGAACGATTTTTATATCCTTCTAGTGTAAGTTCATTTGACTTTTTAATGTCTTCTTTATATGCATGCTTGATCTTTTTAGCCATTTTTTCATCATAAACAAATGCATTAACTTCAAAGTTAAGTTCGAAACTTCTATAGTCCATATTAGCAGACCCTACAGAAACAACTTCATCATCAATTAAACATACTTTAGAATGTAAGAATCCATTTTCGTAAGTGTAGATATGTACTCCACTTTCTAATAACTGTGCTGCATTAGCAAATGTAGCCCAGTATACGAATGGATGGTCAGGCTTACTAGGAATCATCATATGTACTTCGATACCAGTAGCTGCAGCCATTTTGATGGCATTAATATAAGAATTATCTGGTATAAAATAAGGTGTTTGAATATAAATAGATTTCTTAGCACTCATAATCATTTTAGTATAACCAAATTCAATTTGATGCCAATCTTCCGCTGGACTACTTGCCACAATTTGCATTGGTACATGTCCATCTTGTACTTGTTTCTTCGGAAAATACTTATCATTATATTCAAATTGAGGTCTATGTGCTTGAGAATTCCAATCCATCATAAATCGTGTTTGCAATCCATCTACAGCATTCCCTTTAATTCTAAAATGAGTATCTCTCCAGTAACCTAATTTACCTAAACCTAAATAGTCATCACCTACATTAAACCCACCAATATAACCAACTTGGCCATCGATAACAACAATTTTACGGTGATTACGGTTATTCATTCTAAAGTTAATGATAGGTAATTTAGAGGCAAAGAATGCTTCCACTTCTCCACCTAGCTCATTGAAATGTTTAAAGTTAGCTCTACTAATCTTTTTAGATCCAACATCGTCATATAGTAACTTAACTTCTAATCCTTCTTTAAGTTTTTCTTCCAAGGCTTTGATGATACGTTTTCCTAAACCATCTAACTCAAATCCAAAATATTCTAAATGTATGTAATCTTTCGCATTGCGAATATCTTCAAGCATTTGATCATAAAATTCATGTCCATCAGTAAATAAATCTAGATGGTTATTTTCAGTAATAAAACCATCTTGGTTCATTAATAACATTCGAACTAAATCATGATGTTTCTTTACTAATTGATTGTCGGTATCATAAGTTTTTTCATCAAATTCTTTGATTTGTTTATCTATAAGTTCATTAAATGCATCTAATTCATTACCGTTATTTTTATCTAATTTTCTTTTAGACACTGTGCGTCCGAAGAATAAATATAGAATAAAACCAATTAATGGTAATACAAATAATACAAATAGCCATGCCCAAGTTGAACTAGCACTACGACGATTTCTTTCTAAAAATATAATTATAAACGCTAAAATAATATTAATTACAAAACCTATAACTAATAATATTGTAAATAGCATACCCAAATCATGAGAAAACCTTAGTTCCATAAACATAATCTCCTAACAACATTTTATCTTTTAATTTTTATCATTTTTAACTAAAGTCACAACCGCATTAAAATCTTCTTCAATATTCGGAAATCTGTGTTCTTCAGTCTCTTTAATCGTAATATTTAATAACTTATAACTTGCACCTTCATCTGATTGTAAATATTGATTCACACTATTTTCTAATTTATCTAAGCTACTTTCTGTAAAAGTTTTAAATTTAATTTGCTCCATTTTCAATTCCCCTTTTCACTTTGATGATTAAATGATAAGTCTTTTTCATTAATAATTCAATTAATATTGAAGTTTAACCATGTCAATACGATTTGCATTAAAATTATATTGTTCGGAATATATTTGAAATAAATTTAAAATAAGATATAATATATTCATTCGTGTAAGTAATAAGAAAAATATCGCTTATTTGAAAAAGTATTTCACTGATTTATTGGAGGGAAAGTAAATGCTATCTTTTGAAAATGATTATTTAGAAGGTGCACATGAAAAAGTATTAAATCGTTTAGTAGAAACAAATAGAGTCCAAGCAGCAGGATATGGATTCGATCATTTTACAGAACAAGCTATCCAACAAATTAAAAATAGAATCAATTGTCCTAAAGCGACCGTTCGATTTCTTGTCGGTGGGACACAAACAAATCAAGTTGTCATTAATTCAGTACTTGAAAGTTATGAAGGTGTAATTTCAGCAGACACAGGACACGTCGCCGTACATGAAGGTGGCGCTATCGAATATAGTGGGCATAAAGTTTTAGCAATACCTTCGTCTGAAGGAAAAATAACTGCAAAAGGTGTTGAGGACTATTTAGACACTTTCAATAGTGATTTCAAACGTGATCACATGGTATTTCCAGGAATGGTCTATATTTCACATCCAACCGAGTATGGTACTTTATATACAAAACCAGAATTAGAATCTTTATCTAAAGTATGTCAAAAACACAATCTCCCTCTATTTATGGATGGCGCAAGATTAGGATATGGATTAATGAGCGATCAATCAGACTTAACTATTGAAGACGTAGCTAAGTATTGCGATATATTTTATATTGGTGGTACAAAAATTGGTGCACTTTGCGGAGAAGCAATAGTATTTACAAAACAAAATGAACCAAAACAATTTACAACCCGCATTAAACATCATGGCGCCCTATTAGCTAAAGGTAGATTAACAGGTATACAATTTCTTGAATTATTTACTGATGATTTATATTTCAAAATTAGCCGTCATGCAATTGAAATGGCAAATAAAATGAAAGCCGGGTTCCTAGAAAAAGGTTATCAATTATATTTTGATTCACCTACAAATCAACAATTCTTTATATTAAATAATGATAAAATTGTTGAACTAGAGCAAAAAGTGAAATTCGCAGTTTGGGAAAAATACGATGATCAGCATCGAGTTGTGAGATTTGCGACAAGCTGGGCAACTACTGAGGAAAATGTAGATCAATTGTTAGCGTTGATATAGTAGTTATATGGAAGTTTTATTTTGAGCATCATTCTATTATAGGGTGATGCTTTTTTATTTGAATTAATGGTTAGGAAGTTTAGTAAGTATATATGTTTGAGAAAGTTGATATCTATTTTGTATTTTATTGTCATCAGTATGTTTTGGGTAATAAAAAATAACCTTTACATTGGAAAGTTAAAAGAATATATAAATAGCATCACTTTCTCTTTATCTATGCTGAAAGGATGCTACTAATCTTTTGATTTTTTGTTTTTCTAATTCTATCGCTTTCTTATATTCTTTTTCCAATAATTCTTGCGACTATTTATTGGTTATTTCACCATCTAACTGTGCAAAATGCATAATAACCACTTCCTAATAAAATTTACTTTTCTATAATTTCAATTTGTTTTATATCGGATTCATCAATAGAGTATGTACACAAATCTGTCTTAAGATCCATATCATAATTGCCAGTGTCTGTTTCTAATGGGTTTTCATAATCAATTACTCTACCTTTTAATTCATCTCCATTTGTTAAAATTACCTTTACATTATGACCATAAGCATCTCTTATATGCAATATTCTCACCTACATTTTTATAAGAATATAAATCATATCTTAATTCTGATTGTTGTTACTATTCATTTTCTTCATTTAATTTTTTCAAATCCTCTTGCAAGTCTTCTATTAAATCCTCTATAAGTATATTACCATCTAATTGTAGTATTACCATTTATATCACCCACATATATATTTTAATACCAAGCAACAGTATATTTTTCTGGAAAATAACCATTCATATTAAATTTTTTAATAGCATGATACACATGATTTCTATATATCAAAATATCATTATCTATTTCTAATTTCGACAAAGTATAACTATCAACTCTATTATTATTTTTATTTACTATTACTTGGCCATATCCATTGCTTATTTTATTTTCAGGCAAATATTTATATTCAATTTGATTGTCACTTTCTTTGACTTTGTATAATTCTACCATAATTTTTACTCCTTTAAATAATTAAAAAATAAGCTAAATCACTGTATAAGTGTTTTATCCCCATGCTACAAGTTCAGAATCAGGAAATAATCGCTTATTAGTATTCGTGTGTATTCTATCAATTGCATGTATGAAATAATTATCTATTGTATTATTCTCAATACCAGATTTTTTGGCATTGAGAATTTGAAGACTATCTATATCCATTTGAATAACACCAGGTTTAATATTTTCATCATCATTTGGATAATATTTATATGTAACACTTTTATCATTTATTTCTTTAATTTTTAAAGTTAGCAATCACTTTCACCTCTGATCAACAAAACTAATAACATTACCTATTAACCTACTATTAATTTTAAAAATTACTCATTCATCTATAGTTTTAATTGAGTCTTCATCAGTCAATTCTTTCATTTCGTTTTCTTGTTTCTTTTCGACCGAATATTCTTCGATATCTATATTTAAAAAATCAAATAGTTCTTCTTTTGTCATCTCACCATCTAACCTTAATATAGGCTTCTTCATATAATCAGCTCATTTTGAATTTTGTTTTGAAAATCATTGTTCTTTTTCTTTCTCTTTTTTTATCTATCTTAATTTCGTTGTCCAAAATTTCACGTAATTCTTTCATTATTATATTTCCATCTAGTTATGTAAAAACTATTTAAACACCTTTGAATACTGAAATTTTATAAAAATATTATATTATAAATATATAATAACTACAATAGTTATTTTTTTAGTTGTGGTATTCAATTACAATTTCTAAAGTTAATTGGATACTAAAATGTCATCAGCACGTTTTGGACAATAAAAAATAACCTTCACATTGGAAGGTTAAAAAAGAGTATAAAAATAGCACCACTTTCTCTTTATTTGTGCAGAAAGGGTGCTATGCAGAAATTATATTTATATCTTCAATCTCGGATTCATCAATATCATATAATAAATCACCCACTGCTAAGTGGATAGAATTCTCGCCACTTTCATTGTCTAAGTGGTCATCAAAATTAGTAACTTTTCCCATAAGTCGTTGTCCATCAGTAAAATCTATCACTACTTTTTTACCAATATATGTCCACAATTTCAATTTTTATCTTCCTTTCCATTTGGAATAATGTGGCTCCCAGTTTTTGAATAATGTACTGTGCCACATTGAGTATTTATAAATTTTCCATCAATATAATCTTTCCCTATAATTTTGCCAAAATCAATTATTTCTTTATTTTTCCATTTACCTTGCCTATTAGTTACTAATTTTCCACTACCAAATTTTTGCAGTATCAATTCATTTAATTCATCATTTTTTAAAATTATATAACTTGGTATTAAATTCCTGTTCCGCAAATTTTTTAACTTATATTCATCATATAATTTATGACCTAACAAATGTCTATTTTGTTTCTCTGGGTTTAGTTCTACTTTTATTTTACCATTACTTATCATTTCAAGCATTTCTTTTTTAGCTTTTTCTTGTAATTTTTCTCTTTCAGATACTTTGTCTTCTACTTGATACTTACCTTTACGTTCTTTAAAGAATTTCTCTCTCCAGTTACCTACTTTTGGTATAGTAGTACTTCTACACCATGGATGCATTGGAGGGGCATTCACACCAGGAACCATATCTTTAACTTTAAATGTTTTACCATTTAATGAGTGACATACTTTAGATGTTTTCCCATCTAATTTAGCTACATAATCGTATTCACCTTCTTCACCTAAATCTTTAAGATATGCTATCTTCTGTGATTCAGATTGTACCCGTGCTGATTCAGTGACTAACAATCTACTGGCATTATAAGAAGTAGTATTGAATTGCTTTTTAAATTCAGTAACAAATTCATTTGGATGTCGACCTCGAATGACGACATGACTTGTTACTCGTTCAACTTCCTTTTGAACAAGTTCCATATCATTCCATAATCTCGTTGACCATTTGACACCTTTAAAATTACTATTCACGACTGCTTTCACTTCAGTGTCATCAATTTGAACATGTTCACCTAGAATATGTGCTTGTCTCTTTACTTCTCTATTAACTGCGTCACTTAACTTATCTTCAATTTTATTTTGAAGATCTAAACTAGAATCTTTCACAATCAAATCTAGCTGCTGCTTTAATAGTTTTTCTCTAGAAACTTTCATCGTTAAGTTGTATTGTTTGAGCGATTGATTTGCCTCATCACTAAAGTCTTTACACTCAACAAATTGTTTCGCTTTGTTACTAAACGCTAATACATCAAAGCTATCAGCCATTTTCTTAACTTCTTGAATACTTAATCCAGTATCTTTAGCATATTTTGCATAAAAGGCTAATAATTCTTTTGTAATTTCGGCATACATCAATAGAATGATACGTTCAATTTCAATGATTGCTTGTGCATCGACTAAAGATTCAGCGTCCATAACGTTTTTAGCACGTTCTAGCCAATATTTGGAAATTAAAAAAGACGCATCATCGGATGACACGTCTAGTTAAATCTTTAGTTTAGATATTTAATTAATAGAATGATACTAACAACCACAAGTGATCCAACTAAGAAATCTAATTTTTCTTTTTTTGTAGTTTTTCGTACTTTTACAGTTACTTTCACAATCTTCACCTAAATACAAACGCTATTATTCGTCTCCCTTTCTATTTATTTTAAAAATTTTTCTAATACTTTTGATACTTATAAACTCTATTCGGCATTTCAAATATATACACATTAAATAGTGCTTTCACTTTCCTCAATCAAATATACACCATTTTAATATAACAATAATTTTATGAATTTAATAACCAGATATTTCACTATTTATTAGTATTTACATTATTTTTTAATACACCATTTTATCTACTTCCATTCTTTTTATCAAGATAATAAAAATGGATCTTTCTGCCAACAAAAAGCAATAATAGAAAGCATAAAGTACATAAAGATAAATAAATTTGAATTGTCACAATTGAAAACCTCTGAAAAATATTATAATATAATTGTGTAAGGAGGAGCCTTATGGCTCCGATAATCATTAAGCTTATATTTTAGGCTTCCGATCCAAGTAACCGAGATGCCATAGTCTAAGCTCTTTTATTACTCCTGGAGTAATCAGTGCTACCCACACTGGATATTCTAGGAGTTTTATTATGATATCGGTCAAGGCTTTTCACCCCCTAACACAATAGCGTTGTAAGTCATCTCTATTTCTTACTAATATAATTTTACTACATACTAATTCAGCAATAAAGTTTTATTA
This sequence comes from Staphylococcus sp. URHA0057, assembly GCF_000620265.1. NCBI lineage: Bacteria > Bacillati > Bacillota > Bacilli > Caryophanales > Staphylococcaceae > Staphylococcus > Staphylococcus sp. URHA0057. The sequence goes on from NZ_JHVS01000001.1 coordinate 237,903, forward strand.
TACTTTTTAATTTAATGAAAATTATATTGTACGCTCTTTATATACTCCTTATTTATCTCTTACTGATAACACAATTAAGTCTCCGCTATCTATTTATTAAAATGATTTGTATATTTCATTTAAAAATTAAGTAACTCTTATGTGAAAAGCCACACTATAAATTAAATTTTTTCAAAGTTCTTTATAATGTATGACTTACATTAATTTCCTTTTGTAGAACTGCATAAAAATGATACTTCCCAAAATCTACCTTTCACTTCAAAATATTTCCATATTTTAAAGATAAATAACTGTTTGAGTTATAGCAAAATTAATCCTTTACATTGTAGTTGTCCAAAAGTTGCCCAGTTATCAATTTTATCGTTAAATTTCTTATATTAGTTGCCCAGTTTTAATTAAAAAAGAGCTAAAGCAAAAATGCTCTAGCCCTTGATATAACAATATTCCCCAATATTGTTTAGCGCTTTAGTATTGTTTCATGTACTGATCTCTTTCCCATTCAGATACTTGGGTTCTATAGTAATCCCATTCAATTGATTTTGAATTAAGGAATTGGTTATAGATATGATTACCTAAAGCTTTTTTGATTGTTGGATTTTCACGCATAGCTTTTAACGCAGTGTATAGTGTTGAAGGTAAGTCTTCAATACCTACAGCTTCACGTTCTTCGCGATTCATTTCGTAAATATTTTGGTTTACTGGTTTAGGAACTTCTAATTTGTTTTTAATACCGTCTAGTCCAGCTTCTAAGATTGCTGCTAATGCCATGTATGGGTTAGCTGCTGGGTCTACTGAACGTACTTCAACACGAGTAGATAAACCTCTTGAAGATGGTACACGTACTAATGGTGAACGGTTTTTACCACTCCATGCAATGTAACATGGTGCTTCGTAACCTGGAACTAAACGTTTGTATGAGTTTACTAATGGGTTACAAACTGCAGTGAATCCACGTGCATTTTTAAGAATACCAGCTGTAAATTGGTAAGCTGTATCTGTTAATTCCATTTCGCCATTTGGATCATAGAATGCATTTTCTTTACCTTTGAATAATGATACGTTAAAGTGCATTCCGCTTCCGTTTACACCGAATAATGGTTTTGGCATAAATGTCGCATGTAAGTTATGTTTACGAGCGATTGTTTTAACAACTAATTTAAATGTTTGGATATTATCACATGCTGTTATCGCATCTGCATATTTAAAGTCAATTTCATGTTGTCCAGGTGCAACCTCATGGTGACTTGCTTCGATATCAAAGCCCATGTCCTCTAATTCAAGAACGATATCACGACGACAGTTTTCACCTAAGTCTGTTGGTGCTAAGTCGAAGTAACCACCATCATCATTTAATTCTAATGTTGGTTCGCCTTTTTCATCTAATTTGAATAAGAAGAATTCTGGTTCAGGTCCTAAGTTGAAATCTGTGTAACCTAAATCTTCCATTTCTCTCAATACACGTTTTAAGTTATTACGTGGGTCACCTTCAAATGGTGTACCATCTGTTTTGTATACGTCACAGATTAAACGTGCAACTTTACCTTGACCAGCTGTCCATGGGAAGATTACCCATGTATCTAAGTCAGGTTGTAAGTACATGTCAGATTCTTCGATACGTACGAAACCTTCGATAGATGATCCATCGAACATCATTTCGTTATCTAATACTTTCTCTAATTGGCTTACTGGTACTTCAACATTTTTAATTGTTCCTAATATATCTGTGAATTGTAATCTTAAATATCTTACGTTCTCTTCTTCAGCAAACTTACGAATATCATCTTTTGTAAAACTACGTTTAGGCATACTTAAAATCCTCCAAATTTTATTTTATAAATCGGGATAAATCTCCTCGATTTATTGGCAAAGTTTCGCCATGTGGTTTTTGAGTTGCATCTACAATCATTCTTTTTCTAGTTTCTTGTTCGTCTGATGTTAAGTGATTTTGTTGATTATGAATAATTTGTTTAATACCTTTAATATTAAATCCTTTTTCAATTAAAGATTTAATTTCTAATAATCTTTCCAAATCATTCAGCGAAAATAATCTCTTATTTCCTTCAGTTCTTGCCGGCATAACTAGTTCATGTGTTTCATAGTAACGAATTTGTCTTGGACTTAATTCCGTTAATTGACTAACAACACTCATGGAGAATACGGCCATATTTCGTCTGATTGAATCATTAGACATCAATAACCTCTCCTCCACTTTTGAACTTGTACTTAATTTAGCATAGTTTAACTCATATTACAAAAATATGTTAGGTTTTCTGACATATGCTCTCAAAATACTGATTTTATTGCATTTTCCAACCCTAAAAGTATCTCTTTTTAACCAAATACCCTATATTCCGAAAAATAAATTTAAAATTTTCTGATAAAATAAGAAAAATCTCGAAGTTTTAAATTACTCCGAGATTATCTCAATGTTACACAAGCCCTTGTTCTTTTAATTGTTTGACTGCTCGTGTGACTGCTAGTTTAACATGTTCATATGTTAATCCACCTTGAACATAAGCTTCATATGGTTCTCGTATAGGACCATCAGCAGATAATTCAATTGAAGATCCTTGTACAAACGTACCTGCTGCCATTATCACGTCATCTTCGTACCCTGGCATATAGCTTGGCTCAGGACTAAAGTGTGCATTAATTGGTGACGCATGTTGTATACTCTGACAAAATGATATCATCTGTTCTTTTGTATCAAATGTCACTGTTTGTATTAAATCAGTACGTTTAACATTATATTTTGGTGATGTTGTCATATTTAATTTTTCTAATAATAGACTAGTAAATAAAGCACCTTTTAAACTTTGACTTACAACGTGTGGTGCTAGGAAGAAACCTTGATACATTTCTTGTAATGAATTTAAAGAGGCGCCCGCTTCTTTACCAATACCTGGGGCAGTAAGTCTATAACCGCAACGCGCTATTAAATCTTTTCTCCCTGCGATATAACCTCCAATTTTAGCTAGCCCACCACCAGGATTTTTAATTAATGAACCAGCAATTAAATCAGCGCCTACTTCGATAGGTTCTTGTTCTTCAACAAATTCACCATAACAATTATCTACAAAAATAATTACGTCAGGATATTGTTGTTTAATTGCTTCTATTGCTTCTTTTATTTCATCAACTGGAATAGATGGTCGTTGATCATAACCTTTAGAACGTTGTATTGCCACAACTTTAGTTTGTTTATTAATAGATTTCAGAACCTCTGGTATATCAATTTTACCTTCATTTAATGCAACTTCATTATATGTAACACCATGTTCTTTTAAACTTTCAATCCCGTTTCCGTTCACGCCTATAACTTCTAGTAACGTATCATAAGGACTTCCAGTGATATATAATAATTCATCACCATATTTTAAATTACTTTGTAATGCTAATGTGATTGCATGAGTACCAGAAATAATTTGTGGACGTACGATAGCATCTTCGGCTTTAAATGTTTTGGCATATATTTCTTCTAAATGATCCCTACCAAAATCATCGTACCCATAACCAGTCGTACCTAATAAGTCACTTTCTGTCGCTTTCACCGCATGAAACGCGTCTAAAACTTTTTCCTGATTAGTTAAAGCAACACGTTCAATTTCTTTAAAATATGGAGATAATGTATTTTCAACGTCTTCAATAAGACTTGTCATGTCTGTCATCTTGCTAACTTCCTTTATATTTTTTTATATCCTTTAATTTCATATGTCGCATCATTTTCATTAAATTCTAATTCACTTACTAATGTATGTTGTTTTAAGAAATATAATCGATCAGCATCCGAACTTGGTACAGTTTCTTCATAGTAAGTTAAATTATCTTTAATTTGATTAATTAATAAGTCTTTAACTTTATCTTTGTCACTATCGTAGCGACTTGATACAAATACATATGGATTGTTTGAAACTGGTAAATCCATTTGACTATCACACTGGTCTTTTTTATTAAAAATAACGGCTTGTGGAATTTGATCCATATCTAATTGTTTAATTAATTGATTAACCGTATCATATTGTGAGCGATATTCTGAATGACTAGCGTCTACCACATGTAATAATAAATCTGCACCTTTTGCTTCTTCTAACGTTGATTTAAAAGCAGCAACTAATGTAGTAGGTAACTTTTGTATAAATCCAACTGTATCAGAAATAATTAAGTTAAAGCCTTCATTGATTTGAATTTGTCTTGTTTTAGGATCTAATGTGGCGAACAATTGGTTCTTTTCATAAGTTGTTTCATTAGCTAGTACATTAAACCATGATGATTTACCAGCATTGGTATAACCTACTAAAGCAATTTGAAATACTTGATTCTGTTCACGTTTACTACGATAACGGTCTCTATGTTCTACTACCGTTTGTAATTGATGTTTAATTTCATTCATTCTAGTGCGAATATGCCGACGGTCCATCTCAAGTTTCGTTTCACCAGGACCTCTAGTTCCAATTCCACCACCAAGACGTGATAAGCTACGTCCATGTCCTTGTAATCTAGGTAATAAATAATCAAGTTGTGCGAGTTCAACTTGTAATTTACCTTCTCTACTTTTAGCTCTTAGTGCAAATATTTCAAGTATTAACTGTGTTCTATCGATAATCTTAATGCCCAAATTACCATTTAATGTTTTAGATTGAGCTGTCGTTAATTCATCATTCGTTACTACGACATCAATATCATGAAATTCTATGAAAGCTTGTATTTCTTCAATTTTCCCTTTTCCAACATAGTATTTATGGTCTACTTGTTCTCTATTTTGAGTAATTTGACCTTTTACATTTAATTGGCAAGTTTCTGATAAAGCTTCTAATTCTTCCATTGTTGATTCAAAATTAAATTGATTATCATTTTGAGCATGTACACCGATTAGTACAGCCGTTTCCAATTTTTTCTTTGTATCATGCGTTGATAGCTGTGCCATGATATACATCTCCTTTATATTTTCTTCTTAAGTATTTTATCATAGTGCCAATATAAAGACTATTCGTCCATATTATGTTAAATTGTAAGTAATTCGAAAGGGTGGTATTATGGAAAATATTTATGATTTCGTAGTAGAAAAAAATACTGGTGAAACATACAAGTTAGAAGATTATAAAGATTATGTTATGTTAATCGTTAATACTGCAAGTGAGTGTGGTTTCACACCTCAATTTGAAGGATTACAACATCTATATGAAAAATATAAAGATCAAAAATTTATTATTTTAGGATTCCCATGTAATCAATTTGGTGGGCAAGAACCTGGTTCAGGTGAAGAAGCTGCACAGAATTGTAAATTGAATTATGGTGTTACTTTCCCTATTCATCAAAAAATCGATGTTAAAGGTGATAATCAACATCCATTATTCCGTTTCTTAACAGATGCTCAACACGGTATGTTTAATGAAAAAATTAAATGGAATTTCACAAAATTTTTAATTGATCGTAATGGTAATGTGGTTAAACGTTTCTCTCCACAGAAAAAACCAGCACAATTAGAAAATGAAATTGAAAAATTACTTTAATCAGATTACTAAAATAAAATTATAAATTTAAAAGCTTCAATTAAAGTTGGTTTCGTGAGCTAAATGTTAGCTCTGCCAGCTTTAACTGAAGCTTTTTTACATGAATTAATACAAATACGATAAAGCACGCATGAGAATGATATTAGAAACAAAAATAATCCAATATTGTGCTGTTACCATTCCCACTAGTATGTAACTATTGCTACGTTCATTGAAAGTTGTGCTTTAATGCACTTCAATTATTACTTATTCTTCTGATGTTGATTCATTTTCGTCATCAATCATGAAAGTGCTGATCGCATGTTTGTAAATCAGATGTTGTTTTCCTTGAGAAACCAGACGAATTACCTGATCATCGAAATCTTCAATAGTTCCTTTCATTTGGAACCCATTTAGAAAGAAGACAGTAACTTCTGTTTTTTCTGATTTAAAGTTCTCTAGTGCTTGATCTTGGATGTTTTCGTTTGCAATCATGTTCAGTACTCCTTTTATTTATTTGGGGTGTAATCTCATCTAACATCATTTGAAGCGACATTTTCTCTCTATCTAACCAGTGAACGTTCATTTTATTTTTAAACCAAGTCAATTGACGTTTCGCATATTTTCGCGAATTTTGTTTTAACTTTTCAATGGCTGTTTCTTTATCCATGTTCCCTTTAATAACAGGTATAAGTTCTTTGTATCCAATTGCTTGCATACTTTGACTTGACTCATAACCTTGTTCAACTAAGTATTGCACTTCTTTAAATAATCCGTGGCTCAACATAATATCAACACGTTTATTTATTTTTTTATATAATGTTTCACGCGACATTTCAATCCCTAATAATAATGTATCATAATTTTCGGTGAATTGTTGAACTTTCTTGCGATAACTTAAAAGTTTTTTTGTTTTTAAATAATATTCTATCGCTCTCAATACTCTTTTTCTATTATTTGGATGTATATTCGAAGAAGATTCAGGGTCAAATGTATTTAGATAGTCATGTAATTCAATATTATTTAATTGTTCCAATTCTTTTAATTTAGTATTAACTTCATTCATTTTCTCTTCTGATACTGTTTCGTCTTCAAATTGATAGTTATAAAGTAAAGACTGAATATATAATCCTGTACCACCTGCAACGATTGGTGTTTTACCTCTATTAGTTATATCTTTAATACATGCTTCTGCTCTTTCTTTAAATGCATAAGCAGAGAATGATTCATCTGGATTTAATATATCAATTAAGTGATGTGGAATACCATCCATTTCTTCTTTAGTAACCTTAGCAGTACCGATATCCATGTGTCTGTATACTTGCATTGAATCACCGCTAATGATTTCGCCATTACATCGTTTGGCTAATTCTATACTTAATTCTGTTTTACCGGATGCTGTTGGTCCAACAATGACGATTAGAAATGGTTTATCTGTACTATTCATGCTACTCACTCACTTTATTTTTCTTTAAAATTTGTTTTTTAATCCATTCAAACATATGTTGCCAAGTTGACAAATAATCGTCTTCAAATAAAATTTCATGCCGTTTATTTTTATATAATTGTACGGTGATATGTTTAATACCCGCTTTTTTATAAATTTTACCTAATTTTTTAATTCCCTTACCATATTCACCAAAGGGGTCGTCTTTTCCTGAAATTAAAAGAATAGGCAGATTGTGATTCATTTGTTTTAACGATTTTACATTTGCAGTATCCATCATGTATTTAACGGTTTGATATATAAGTTGATTAGATACTCTGAAGCCACAATATTCATCATCAATAAATTTATTAACTTCTTCTCTTTTTGTAGAAAGCCAATCACTTTCTGTCTCAGGTTGGTCAATTTTTTTGGTGAATGATTTGTTCATTAATCGATTAACCCATCTAATACGACGACGTTTTCCAGCAACAATTGTAAGTAATTTTAACAGGATCATTGTTGGAATGCCTTTCCATTTTGGGAACATACCTGTACCAGTTAATATAAGACCATCTGCAAATTGAGGGTATTGTTTTACAAATAGTCTTGCAATGATTGAGCCCATTGAATGACCTAAAATAATGTATGGTAATTCAAAATGACTATCGTATAACGTTTCAACTATTTCGTATGCATCGGCAGCGACTTGAGACATATCATCAAAATGACCTCTTTCTTTTTCATCAATATTTTTACCATGTCCTCTGTGATTATGTCTGATAACATCATAGCCTTGTAAATTTAAAGCTTTGACTAATTCATCATAACGATCCATATGCTCAGCCATACCATGAAAAAGATGAACAATGCCTATAGTTTCATTATTTGCTTTGTCTATTTTCACTTCAATCATTGTTCCATCTTCCACTGTGATATTGAATTGACTTTGACTCACATATATACCCCCAAAATTTCTAAAGTTCATTTATATTATTTACGTTAAACAACCATATTATATTCAATATACCTTTTGATAACATTGTAATCAAATTGTATGCATAATAAATAGTTATCTACTTATAAGATGTTTATTTTGATTAAAAAAAGTTGTATTACAAAGTATAACATTTCGCATAAAAAAACTACTAGTATTGAGAGTATATCTCAATACTAGTAGTTCAACATCATGATATTTATTCTTTAACTGCAGGTTGATTATTACCTGATTGTGCTTCATCAATCGCTTTATTTACTTCTTCAGTATAAGCTTGTTTTTGAGCATCGCTATATTGAAGCATATCTGCTAAAACATCAATAACTGCATCTTTGTAGTTAAGTACATCATCAATATTAAAGTATAATTTACCAGAACGACGTACTAAGAAGTCAGTTGGTTTAAATACCATTTCTTGTTGAATACCATAAATTAATTCAACATAAATTTCTAATGGTAATTTACTGTTATGATATTGTGCTGTTTGAGCAATATTGAATAAATCGTCAACGTTAGAACCATATTTACTTGCTAAACGATAAGCAACGTCTTCGTCAATGCCAAATCCTTTAGCTGCGTCAACTTTTTGTTTAACGAAATTGTCGAAGTTTTTACTTCCGCCTACGTCACCACCAGAGATTTTTAATTCTTTAGTTGCACATGGTTTGAATGTTAAACCGTATTCTTTTTTAAGACGTTTAGCTAATAAATCTACAATTTCTAATGCCATATGACGGTATCCTGTTAACTTACCACCAGCGATAGTTAGTAATCCAGATTCACCTTCCCAAACTTCATCTTTACGAGAAATTTCTGAAGGATCTTTACCTTCTTCTAAAATTAATGGACGTACACCAGCCCAAGTTGATTCGATATCTTCATCTTTAACTTTAACTGATGGGAACATGTAATTAATAGCTTCGATTAAATAATCTCTATCTTCTTGAGTAGTTAATGGTGTAGCTTTTTCATTATCATAGAATGTATCAGTTGTACCAACATACGCTTTTCCTTCTCTAGGAATAGCAAAGATCATTCTGCCATCTTTTTCAGTATCAAAGTATACTGCTTGTTGTAATGGGAATTTAGATTGATCAATAACAACATGAACACCTTTAGTTAAACGTAATTGTTTGTTGTTTCTTGCATAGTCTCCACTTCTTACTTCATCAACCCATGGTCCTGAAGCGTTAATAACTTTTTTAGCTTTAATAGGATAAGTTTCATTATCAATCATATCAACGACTTCAATACCATTTACTTTTTTATTTGAGTCATAAGTGAAATGTTCTGATTTAGTATAGTTAATGATTTCAGCACCTTTTTCGGCAGCTTTTTTCATAACTTCGATTGTTAATCTTGCATCATCTGTGCGGTATTCAACATAATAACCGCCACCTTTTAAGCCATCTTGTTTAACTAATGGTTCTTTATTAAGCGTATCTTGTTTAGATAGCATTTTTTTACGTTCTGATTTTTTAACGCCTGCTAAAAAGTCATACATTGTTAAACCAATAGCAGTAGTAAATTTACCGAATGTACCGCCTTTATGCATTGGTAATAACATCCATTCTGGAGTTGTTACGTGTGGACCATTTTCATAAACAATGGCACGTTCTTTACCTGTTTCAGCTACAACACCTACTTGAAGTTGTTTTAAATAACGTAACCCACCATGTACTAATTTAGTAGAACGAGAACTTGTACCTTGTGCAAAGTCTTGCATTTCTACTAATGCTACTTTCATTCCACGGTTACTTGCATCAAGTGCAATCCCTGCACCTGTAATTCCGCCACCAACGATGACAACATCATATTCTTCATTTTTTAAATTTCTTTTTATGTGATCCCTTTTAAGTGTTGATAAACCCATAATTCAACGCCTCCTAATTAGTATAAAAAAAGAGAGACTTATCCCACAATTACCATTTAATTGTACGAATAAATCTCTCATGTCTCGATTTCTTTATTAACTTATTTTAAGTATAACATAAATAAGAAAATCAAGTCTATCTTATGCTTACAAATTATTAATATATTAATTCCTAGTCTTCTAGTTTAAATACTTGTGTAGCTTCTACAGCTTTTTTCCAACCTTTATATAGTTTCGCGCGTTGCTCTTCTTCCATTTTTGGTTCGAATTCTTCTTCAAGTTTCCATCTGTTAGCAATATCATCTTTGCTTTCCCAGAAGCCTACAGCTAAACCAGCTAAATAAGCAGCACCTAACGCAGTTGTCTCTTGAATTTCTGGACGTTCAACTGGTGTATCAACAATATCAGCTTGGAATTGCATGATAAAGTTATTTTTAACTGCACCACCGTCTACACGTAAGTTTTGAACTTCGATGCCTGAGTCTTTAGACATCGCTTCCATAACATCGCGTGTTTGATAACAAAGTGATTCTAATGTTGCACGGATGAAATGTTCTTTTTCAGTACCACGTGTTAAACCAAAGATAGCGCCTCTTGCTTCAGAATCCCAATAAGGTGTTCCTAAACCAACGAATGCTGGAACTACATATACACCTTCAGTTGAATCTACACGTGTAGCATAGTTTTCAGTTTGTGGCGCTGAATTAATCATTCTTAATCCATCACGTAACCACTGAATTGCTGAACCGGAAACAAAGATTGATCCTTCTAAAGCATAATTTACTTTACCGTCAAGACCGTATGCAATTGTAGTTAATAAACCACTGTCAGATTTTACCGCTTCTTCACCAGTGTTCATTAACATGAAACCACCAGTACCATAAGTGTTTTTCACATCTCCACGATCAAAGCATGCTTGACCGAATAAAGCAGCTTGTTGGTCACCTGCGATACCAGCAATTGGTACATTTTGACCAAAGAAGTGATAATCCACTGTATGTGCATATACCTCACTAGAAGGTTTAACTTCAGGTAACATGTTTTCGGGAACTTCTAGAATATCTAATAATTCTTTATCCCATTTTAATTCATGGATATTAAACATTAATGTACGACTAGCATTAGTATAGTCAGTAATATGCGCTTCTCTACCTGATAACTTCCATACTAACCAAGAATCAATTGTGCCGAACAGTAAATCACCGTTATTAGCTTTTTCTCTTGCACCCTCAACATTATCTAAAATCCATTTTACTTTTGTACCAGCAAAATACGGATCTAATAAAAGACCAGTTTTATCACGGAATAAATCTTCATGACCTTGTTCTTTTAAATCATGACAAATACTTTGAGTTTGACGAGATTGCCATACAATAGCATGGTAAATTGGACGGCCAGTATTTTTATCCCATACAACTGTTGTTTCACGTTGGTTTGTAATACCTATACCTTCAATTTGCTCAGCTCTTACATCTTGTTCATTCATGACTTCTGCCATTACAGATAATACAGATGTCCAAATTTCATTAGCATCATGTTCTACCCAACCAGATTGTGGAAAATGTTGTTTGAATTCTCGTTGTGCTACACCTTTGATTTCTCCGTCTTTATTAAATAAAATCGCTCTTGAACTAGTTGTTCCCTGGTCTATTGATAAAATGTATTTTTCCATAATTATTTGACTCCTTTTGATGTCATAAATATAGATAAAAGATGATTAATACTAATCATTTATATTTTATATTCACGAATCATGTTTATATTCTATGCTTATTTTCTAAAATTAATTCTAACGATGCTACTTAAGTTCTCTTTTAATAGATAGATTCGATGTCATTGCTTTTAGACGCTCTATTTAAAACTACACCTAATACTAATGTTATGATAACTAAAATAATGCCCACTGCACAACTTACATTAAATGTTTGTTTGTAAAATACTTCGTATATGACAGCACCTAACATACCACCAGCGATTGGTCCAAGTACAGGTACGATAGCATATGACCAATTTGAACCACCTTTACCAGCGATTGGTAAAATCGCATGAGCGATACGAGGTCCTAAGTCACGTGCTGGGTTAATAGCATAACCTGTTGTTCCGCCTAAACTTAAACCAATTGCGACAATTAAAGCCCCAACAATTAATGGGTTTAATCCATCAGCAATTTTATTAACACCAATAAATAATATACCTAAAGTTAATGCAGTTGTACCAATGATTTCACTCATAAAGTTAGCAAAATAGTTTTTGATTGCAGGTGCAGTTGAGAATACACCTAACTTAGTGGCTTGATCTTCTGTTGCTTTCCAATGTGGTAAATACATTAACCAAACTAGTGCACCACCTACAATACCACCAAGCATTTGACAAATGATGTATCCAGGCACTTGCGCCCAACTAAATCCTCCATCCATAGCTAACGCAATTGTAACGGCTGGATTCAAATGTGCTCCTGAGAATTTACCAACTGCGAATGCGCCCATGGCAACGGCTAGTCCCCATCCTGTAGCGATAACAATCCAGTCAGCGTTATTACCTGCACTACGTTTTAAATTAACGTTAGCACAAACGCCACCACCGAAAAGTATGAGGATGGCTGTACCTAAGAACTCTGCTAAATAAGCATTCATATAATTATTCCTCCCAAAATAGATAGGGAGACCCCTACAAAGCGATAAAGCTGTAGAAATCTCCCCTTCTCTGTTCTAATATTAACTTTTAATAACTTGTTTATATATTACAATTACGTTGTAAGCGTTGTCAATGATTTTGTTGAAAATTTGTCAAAAATATCAAACTTATATTCAATAAAATTGACCAAACATTTATAAAAAATAGAGGGATTAATAGATCATTATTTCACCATTAATCCCTCTACTTATTCTTTATAAGTTTTTATTTACCATAATTTTTGATTACTAGTCGTAATATATTTAGCGCCATTTTTAATAGCTTCATCTACTTCAGAAACATCACTAATTAATCCACCAGCAATTACAGCTGTATCGGTTTCTTCTTGAATACATCTTACTGCTTTATGAGCAATACCTGGAAGTACTTCGACAAAATCTGGTTGAACCTTTTGAATTAATTCAATACTTCTACTTAAAGCTTGGCTATCAATAATAAATACTCTAAAGATAGTTAAAGTATTGAGCGATTTCGCTTTTTTAATGACTTTCGTTTTAGTAGATACGATACCTTTAGGCTTATATTGTTGTATAATATATTCACATGAATATTCATCATGACTAAGACCTTTTATTAAATCAATATGGATATAACATTCAATTCCATTATTTTTTAATAAGTCTAAAATGCTTTTTAGATGACCTATATGCATGTCTAACAATACACATGATTTATATTCCGTTTTAATGAGGTTATCTAAATCTTTCATATTTCTAATTGCTGGGAGTATATTTTCTTTCAAAGCATTGCTCCTCTCTACATGACACGTTTAAATAATTTTTCTAATTCGTAATTTGAAAAGTTAATAATAATTGGACGTCCATGCGGACAAGTAAATGGATCTTCCATTTCACGCAGTTGATCAATTAAATCTGCCATTTCGTTATTTTTTAAATAATGATTAGCTTTAATTGATTTTTTACATGACATCATAATCGCTGCATCTTCACGCATTTTTTTAACATCTATTTTTTTATTTTCTAAAACTAATTCAATCATATCTTTAATAATTTCTTCCGCTTCTGCTTTTGGAAACCACACTGGATAACTATTAACAATATAATCATGACCTCCAAAATGTTCAAGATGTACACCGACTCTATCTAGTTCTTCTTTATATTGGTCTATAATCAATTGTTCATCCTTAGAAAAATGGAAAGTCATTGGTATCAATAAGTTTTGTACTTCATTTGATACTTCTCCAATTTTATCTCTAAAATATTCGTATTTAATACGCTCTTGTGCAGCATGCTGGTCAATCATAAACATACCATTTTCATTTTGAGCTATGATATATGTTCCATGAACTTGTCCAACAACTTCCATATAAGGTACACGACGTCTCGTTGAAGCACTTATAGCACCTTTAATGTCTTGATTATCTTTAACTTCATCATCTAATTCAAATGTATTATCGTTATTATCTAATTCGTTTAAAATTTCTTTTTGATTTTCGAAGTAATTATCATCATTATCACGGTTAATATTATTAGAGGAATTAAATGATTCACTTTCATCATTTTCTTGTACATTGGATGAAAGGCTTTGGCTTGTTTCTTCGTTATACCGTTGTTCATTTGTGGCATGATCTGATTTATTTTCAGAGTCATTCATACCGTTATGATTATTTGCTTCTTCTTTTTGTCTACGTTCAAAGTCTAACTTTTGTTGTTCAAAACTATTTAACACTTTGTTTTTCTTAGAATGTTGGTCTAAATCATTTTTAGGTATTAAAATTTTATCTTTAAATGCTTCTTGAATTTTTTCAACAATTAATTTGTATAATTGTTCTTCCTTAGATAATCTGACTTCAAGTTTAGTAGGATGAACATTAACATCTACTAGTATGGGATCCATTTGGATATTGATGTAGCAAATAGGGTATCGACCAATTGTTAATAATGTATGATAACCTTCAACAATTGCTTTATTTAAAACAAAGTTTTTGATATATCTACCATTGATAAAAATAGAAATATAATGTTTATTACTTCTTGAATGCTCAGGTCTAGCAACATAACCTTCAAGATGATAATCGCTTGTATCACCAGTGATATGTACTAAATCTTTTGCTACTTTCATTCCATATATTTCTGCCATAACTTCATTTGTTTTACCAGAACCATTAGTTTTTAAAAGTGTTTTACCATCAGAAACTAATGAAATTCTTATATCAGGATGACTCATTGCCATTCTATTAACAATATCTGTAATTTTGCCTAGTTCTGTATATAAACTTTTAATATATTTTAACCGAGCTGGCGTATTATAGAATAATGACTCAACAAGTATATCTGTCCCTTTTTTAGCTTTAGCTGGTTTTTGATCTTTAATCAAACCATTTTCAGCATATATTTCATGACCACTTTCATTATCTGTACATGTACGTAAAGTCACTTTGGATACTGAAGAAATACTCGCTAATGCTTCTCCACGAAATCCTAATGTTCTAATATGGAATAAATCATCATCTGCATCTAATTTACTAGTAGCATGTCTGTGAAACACCAGACTTAAATCATCTTGTTCAATACCAGTTCCATTATCTACAACACGTATTGAAGCTATACCTGATTGTTCCACTTCTATATTAATTTCGGTTGACTTGGCATCAATAGCATTTTCTAATAATTCTTTTACAACCGAACTGGGTCTTTCGACTACTTCGCCAGCTGCAATTTTGTTAGCTAAGGAGGTTTGTAGTTCTTTAATTTTTCCCATTTACAACACCTCTATTTTAATTGATTTTGTAATTCGCTTAATTTTACTAAAGCTTCTATTGGAGTCATATTTGATAAATTTAAAGATTTGATTTGTGCTTCTACTTCGCTTTGTTGTACTTCTGCATCAAATAAATTAAATGCCGCTTGTTCAAATGAAGACGTATTTTCTTGATTATTAGTATGTTGTACTGCATCTTGTGTCTCACTATTTGAGTTTGAATCTATAGCATCATCTTTTACTTCACTTTGTACAATCATTGGTTCTGGATTATCAGACTTCTGTTCGAATTCATCTAATATAACTTGTGCTCTTTGAATCACTTTATCAGGTAGATCAGCAAGTTTTGCTACTTGAATACCATAACTGTCATCAACAGCACCATCTTTTACTTTGTGTAAGAAGATAAGTTCACCTTTATATTCATTTGCAGCAACATGAACATTTTTCAAACAAGGTAATAACTGATCTAAAGTTGTAAGTTCATGATAGTGTGTAGAGAATAGTGTCTTAGCGTGAGACGTTTGAGCAACGTATTCTATCATGGCTTGTGCGAGTGCTAAACCATCATATGTTGAAGTCCCCCTACCTATTTCATCAAAGATAATTAAACTATCTTCTGTAGCATAAGTTAATGCTTTTTGCGCTTCTAACATTTCTACCATGAACGTACTTTTACCTGATACTAAATCGTCTGCAGCACCAATTCGTGTAAATATTTGATCAAAAATTGGTAGCACTGCTGATTCACAAGGAACATAAGCACCCATTTGAGCCATAATGCTAATAATAGCGATTTGTCTCATATACGTTGATTTCCCTGACATATTAGGACCTGTAATTAAGTAAATGAATGTATCATTATCTAATTCACAATCATTTGGAACATAATCGTTATAATCCATGACACGTTCTACAACTGGATGTCTAGAGTTTTCAAGTTTTAATGTTTTGTTATCGCTAAATTGTGGTCTAACATAATTATATTTTTGAGCAATTTCCGCAAAGCTTTGTAAACAATCTAATTCTGAAATGATTTTTGCCTGCTTTTGAAGTCGTTCTGTATACGACTTAATATGTTCTCTCAATTTTACAAATAATTGATATTCTAATTCTATAGCTTTATCTTCTGCGCCTAGAATAATATCTTCTTTTTCTTTTAATTCATCAGTAATAAAACGTTCAGCATTAGATAAAGTTTGTTTACGATTATATCCAAATTCAGAAGGTTCAAATCCTTGTAAATTGGCGCGAGTAATCTCTATAAAATAACCAAACACTTTGTTAAAACTAATTTTAAGAGATTTAATACCTGTGCGTTCTCTTTCTCTTGCTTGTAATTCAGCAAGCCAAGATTTACCATTACGAGATGCTTCTAAATACTCATCTAATTGTTGATTAAAACCTGTTTTGAACAATCCGCCATCTTTAACTGAGATAGGAGGCTCTTCTACTAAGCTATTTTCAAGCACTTCTAATAAATCATCTAATGGTTCTAACTCATCAAATTGAGTTATCTTGTCGCTTTCAAGCTGACTTAATAATTGTTTGATATTAGGAATCTCACTAATTGAATGTTTTAATTGTATTAAATCACGTGCATTAACATTACCGTAACTCACTCGACCTACAAGTCTTTCAATATCGTAGACTTGATTCAAATAATTTCTTAAGGTATCACGTTCAATAAAGTGGTTAATAAACTCATCAACTATATTCAATCTCTCTTCAATTTGCTGTTTATAAATTAATGGTCGGTCTATCCACTGTTTAAGACGTCTAGCTCCCATTGGTGTTTTTGTTTCATCCATTAACCATAACAGTGTTCCTTTTTTGGATTTCAATCTTATACTTTCAGTTAATTCTAAGTTTCTTTTAGCATAGAAATCCATTTTCATGAAATCAATAGCAGCATAATGTTGCACTTCTTCTAAATGTGATAAGTCTCTTTTTTGAGTATGGTGGATGTAATCTAATAATAATTGAGTAGATTGATACATACCTTCATGTTCATTATTGTTTACGGAAAATGATTGGTTAGATATCTCCTCACGAACTGTTATCGTTTCAGTAATCATATTAATTTGTCGTTGCATGTTTTCAGATAAAGTTTCATTTACTACAATTTCATTAGGATTAATCGTTGTAATTTCATTTAGTAAAGTAGCTTCATCTTTAAAATGTGTAGCTTTTAATTCACCTGTTGAAATGTCACAATAACTTAATGCATATTCTTGCCCTTGCTTAATAAAACTTAAAATATAGTTGTTTTGCTTTTCATCAACGCCACCTTGATCCATCACTGTTCCTGGAGTTACTATTCTAACTACTTCTCTTTTAACCATACCCTTTGTCTGTTTAGGGTCTTCCATTTGTTCACAGATAGCTACTTTATAGCCATTATTAATTAATGTTTCAATGTAACTATCAGCGGAATGATAAGGTACACCGCACATCGGTATTGGGTCTTCTTTTTTGGCATCTCTTTTAGTAAGCGTGATTTCTAATACTCTTGACGCTTCTTTAGCATCTTCGAAGAACATTTCATAAAAGTCTCCGAGTCTAAAAAATAATAAACAGTCATCATATTCTGATTTAATTTTTAAATATTGTTGCATCATTGGTGTCACATTCGACATAAAGTTCTTCACAACCCTTATTTTATAGTCTTTTTATTTTTATGAATTGAATCATTTTATGTAATTTTTACGTTCTTTTAACTCATCTATTTTAACATATTGAATATATTCTAGCCTATGAAGTTAATTTGATAATTAAAAAAGTACGTACAAACATTGAACTGAGTCATTTCAGTTTCACTATGTATTGTACGTACTTAATTGCTATTTTTGAAATCTATCTAAAAGACCACGTTTTTTTAATATAATTAATAACACGTAGCTAATTGCGGCACCAATAATACTAGACACGATAAATGCAGTCATTAATGGTTTAACAAAGAAGTTTTGTAAATTAAGTATCCATGCTAATGGAATACATATTAAACTTCCAATGATGCCTGTTCCAAGAACTTCTCCAACTGCTGCCATAAATATATGTTTACGATACATGTAAAAGAGGCTAGCTAAGAATACACCTATCATACTGCCCGGAAATGCAAATACACTTCCAGTACCAAACGTAACACGTAAAATGGAAGAAATTAAAGCTTGTGCAAGTCCATACCATGGTCCTACGAACACTGCGCAAAGTACGTTTACTAGATGTTGCATAGGCGCTGCCTTGATTGGACCAAGAGGGATGACAATGATACTGCTTAAAATGACATTTATTGCTATTAATAGCGCTGTTATTGTAAGTTTTCTAATATTCAATGCATTGTCTCCTTATCCAATTTATTTGTTATGATAACTTTCATTATGTTCATTCAAACGGTTTTCCATTGTTTTAATCATCATTTGTAGAAGATAATTGGCTTCATATTGAGATGTACGAAATTCTTCAACTATTGGTAATTCATTTATTTCGTTTTCCAACTGATGAATTTGGTTCTCTGATTGATTAAATGCTGTTGATTTACCATAGTTTTGTAAGTTTACTGATTGTTTTTGTTGCTTTTTCAATCGGTTCATTTTCTTTTCAATGGTTTTATTATTGTGAATTTGTGTTTCGATTGTTTGATAGTCTTTAATTACTTCAAGATTTTTTATCTTTTGGGCAAGTTGATCAGCATTCGATAGTATGTCCTCTTTATTATACATTATTATTGCATCACCAATTCTTTTTGATGTTCTCCTACGAAAGTACCATTTAATGAATATTGTTTCGCTTCATCTATTTTAACATCAACTAATTTACCAATCATTTCTTTTGGTGCTTTAAAGTTAACAAGTTTATTTTTTTCAGTATAGCCTGCTAAAACTGTATCATCTTTTTTACTTGATCCTTCACATAAAACCGTCACAATTTCGTTCTCATACTGACTCATTGCTTTTTGTGAGTATTCTCCAACTTTTTTGTTTAAACGTTGAAGTCTCTCTTTTTTTACATCAGTTGGTACATTATCTTTCATTTTAGCTGCAGGCGTACCGTCTCTTTGAGAATATAGATATGTGTATGCATGTTCGAATCCAACTTCATCATATAAAGTTAATGTTTCTTCAAACTGTTCTTCAGTTTCATTTGGATAACCTACAATGATATCAGTCGTTAATGCGATTTGAGGAATTGCTTCTTTAATACGGTTTACTAAGTCTAAATAACTTTCTCTCGTATATTTTCTTCCCATAATTTTTAGCACAGCATTGTTTCCTGATTGTACTGGTAAATGAATATGAGGTACAATGTTTCCTCCGTTAGCAATCACTTCAATCATGCGATCTGTAAAGTCCCAAGGATGACTAGTTGTGAATCTTACTCGAGGAATATCAATTTTTGAGATATCCTCTAATAAATCACCTAATCCATAGTCAAGTCCCTCGATATCTTTTCCGTAAGAATTAACATTTTGTCCTAACAATGTAATTTCTTGATAGCCTTCTCTAGCTAATTCTCTTACTTCATCAATAATATCTTCTGGTCTACGGCTACGTTCTTTACCTCTTGTAAAAGGTACTATGCAATATGTACAGAATTTATCGCAACCATACATAATATTCACCCATGCTTTAATATGACCGTCACGAACTTTAGGAAGATTTTCAATGACATCTCCTTCTTTAGACCATACATCAACAACCATTGCTTTAGATAGATAAGCTTCTTCTAATATTTCTGGTAGTTTATGAATATTATGAGTTCCAAAAATCATATCTACATTTTGGTATGATTTTAAAATTTTATTAACAACAGATTCTTCTTGTGACATACAGCCACATACACCTATTAAACAATCTGGTCGTTCTTTCTTAAGATGTTTTAAATTACCAATTTCGCTAAATACTTTATTTTCAGCATTTTCACGAATCGCACATGTATTAATTAATATAATATCTGCTGTGTTAATATCTGATGTTGCACTATATCCTAAAGCTTCTAATATCCCCGCCATTACTTCAGTATCATGTGCATTCATTTGACAGCCATACGTTTTAATTAAAAATGAACGTCCTTTACCCATGTCTCGATATTTTTCATCAATTTGAAAGTCTCGATTATATTTTATCTCTTGTTTACCACGTTTTTTAGCTTCTTTTAAACTAGGTGGTTGATACACTTGTTCAAAATATTTACTATAATCCTTTTCTTCTTTACGATCACGTTCTGCTAAAATATTTATCGAACCAGCTTTTCTTTGCTCTTCATTCACTATTAAAAATCCTTTCTATATGCCCATATATCATTTCTACATTATATTAAATTTAACCACAAAGTGCAAAAAGCGTCTTATCAATATTTACTTCACAATGAATAAGGCTAAGACAACATTGATGCCTTAGCCTCTACTTTAGTCTATCTAATTCTAAAAGTAAGATTATTATCACAGTGATTATAAAATTGTCATAAATCTATGCTTCGTCATACTTTCCTGTTAATGTTTCAATTTCAATACCTTCTGGTACATGATAAAACTTAACTTGACTAATTATACTAGGACATTCTAATTCTACCATACGTTGGTTTAAATTTTGGATTAATATTAGACATTCATTCATATCTCCTTGTACGGATGTTTCAAGTGGTCCGACACGATAGTGCATTCCCGATTGATCTATAATCTTAATTGCTTCATCTACATAAGGAATGACGTCTTCATTATTTGGTGTTTTAGGTATAATTTGAATACTCATTAATGTATCAACCATTTAATTTAGCTCCCATCTTATCTTTATTTATAATACTAGTTTAACATTTTTATTAAGTTAATCATGTAATCCTTCAACTGCCTTTACCAAAGCATTTGCAAATGTATATAAAAATTCATCCCAATTATCTTGATCTTCTCTGCTTTTACGATTTAATTTTCCATCTTTAAAAAAATGTTTCCTTAATGCATGCGTTATTTCAAGTTGAACTCCTGCTTGTATTTGAGTTTGATTAACTATATTTTCCTTTTGTTTACCCGACATCGTATGCGGGGCATGTTGAACGTCTACTTCAATATCTTTTAATTCAGAAGTTATTAACTTAATTAACTGTTT
Organism: Staphylococcus sp. URHA0057; assembly: GCF_000620265.1. Taxonomy (NCBI): domain Bacteria; kingdom Bacillati; phylum Bacillota; class Bacilli; order Caryophanales; family Staphylococcaceae; genus Staphylococcus; species Staphylococcus sp. URHA0057. Next base: position 259,204 of record NZ_JHVS01000001.1, read on the forward strand.
ATCTTTACCGCCTATGTAAACGATTGATTCTTGGCCTGTACAACCATGTAATGAGATTGCGCGTTGACTTTTTTGAGTTAAGTCTTGTGCTATTTCATTATCATAGTGAATTGATGTGACATGTAACTCATTATTACCATGTCGTCTATCTCCCTTAAAGGTAAAATAGTTATATTCGTTGGTTTGTGCAGTCACAAAAGCAAGCTCACTAGTTGCAGGTTCGATACCTCCACCGTGTATAGCTAATATTGTAATGTCACTGTTATTATCTTCAGTTTCAATATGCCAATCTTTATCTTCTATTGTATTTTCTTGTAATTCTTTCATAGAAATAAATTTGTCCATATACCTTCTCCTTATATGACCTTTATTATCTATTCCACAATGTACAGTATTTTAATGTATATTTACAGAAAATTTATAATTTAATTCTATAGATTAATATGTTGTTTGCTTATAAGCTAATAATAAAATAGCTGCCAAATACCATTCTATTAATGGAATTGACAGCTATCCTCTCTATACAAATTGTTTAGTTAATTCATTAAACTTGTCTTCTGATATATGAATATCTTTCTTAGCTAATGGCGTTCCTTCCATTTCTTCAATCTGTGATTCATATGAAGGTGTTTCTGTATCTTGATAAACAATACCTTTTAACATAGATTCATGTTCTAAAACTGTTTGTATAGCTAATTGTTTATCCGTCGTATCATAATTTTCAATGTCATCAATACTTGTTAGATTTTCTTTGAACCAATCATAAGTATTAATTTTGTTATAAGTAACACATGGTGAGAATACATTTACGAATGAAAATCCATCGTGATTAATAGCATCTTCGATAAGTTTTGTTAATCCTTTAATATCACTTGAAAAACCTTGTGCTACAAAAGTCGCTCCTGAAGATAATGCTAATTCTAAAGGTGCTACATTTTTTTCAATGTTACCTTTAGGTGTAGATTTAGTCACAAATCCAACCGCTGAAGACGGTGAAGTTTGTCCTTTAGTTAAACCATATATTTGGTTATCCATAACGATATAAGTCATGTTCATATTTCTACGTAAGGCGTGAATAGTATGACCCATACCAATCGCATAACCGTCACCGTCACCGCCAGAAGCAATAACTGTAAGATCTCTGTTAGCCATTTTAACGCCTTGTGCTAACGGTAAAGCACGACCATGTATGGCATGTACACCATAGGCATTTATATAGCCTGATAATCTACCTGAACAACCAATGCCTGTAATAAGTGCAACTTCTTCTGGTTCTAACCCTACATTTGCGGCTGCTTTTTGTATAGCAGCTTGAACAGAGAAATCACCACAACCTGGGCACCAGTTTGGCTTAACATTATTTCTAAAATTTTTAAATGTAGCCAATTAGACCAACTCCTTTATTTCTTTTGCAACTTCGATACCTTTATCAACTATTTCATGTGGTAAGAATGGTGTACCATCATATTTAGTTTGATTTACTAATTTATTTTGAATATTCACGTTCATTTTAATAATATTTGCTAATTGTCCTTGATAGTTATGTTCTGCAATAACGACTTTTTGTGCTTTATCAATCGCACTTTGAATCGTTTCAGTTGGGAATGGATGTAATTGTCTGATTTGTAGTGTATTAACAGCGATATTTTGATCATTTAATCGTTGTGCACCTTCTTCGATAGCACCTTTACTTGAAATGAAACCAATATATAAAATATCAGCTTGTTCGTGATTTTCAGTATAGTCTACTGGTTTTTCTATAAGAAGATTTTTAGTTTTGCGCATACGTTTGTCCATTTGTTGTTGACGATTTTGTGCAGCTTCGCTTGTTTTACCTTCTTCGTTATGTTCAACACCAGTAACATGGTGAATACCACCTTTAGTACCAGGTATTGGTCTAGGTGAAATGCCACTTCCTGTTAATGCATATCTTCTGAAATATGATTTGTCATCTTCTTCACGTTCGATATCAGATTGAATTAATTCTCCACGTTTAATTTTGATTTTATCATAGTCTAATTCTTTAACTGTTTGTTTACCTAATGATAATTGTAAATCACTTAAAATAATTACTGGACATTGATATTCCTCAGCTAAATTAAATGCTTCCATTGTTAAATAAAATGCATCTTCCGCATCTGTAGGGGCTACTACAATTTTTGGAATATCACCATGAGTACCATAAATCATTTGCATTAAGTCAGATTGTTCTTGTTTAGTTGGTAAACCTGTAGAAGGACCTCCACGTTGTGTATTTATGACAACAAACGGTGTTTCAGTCATACCAGATAAGCCAATTGATTCCATCATTAGAGATAATCCTGGTCCAGCACTTGCAGTAAATCCACGAACACCTGCATAATTAGCACCGATAGACATTGTCGCGGCAGCAATTTCATCTTCAGTTTGAACAACTGTTCCGCCAACTTTTGGTAAATTAGCAATCATGTACTCCATAATTTCAGAAGCTGGTGTAATTGGATAAGCTGACATAAATCTTGATCCAGCAGAAATTGCACCTAATCCAATTGCGTCATTACCAATCATATAAAGATGAGGATTTTCACTACTTTCTTGAAGTTCGAAATCGCCTTGAATATCTTCTAAATATTCTTTCATTAATTGATAACCTTGATTTAAAGCTTGTATATTCATTTCAACAACTTTGTCACCTTTTTTAGTGAACATGTTTGTAATTAATTCTTCAAATGTAGATGTATCTAGGTTCATTAATGCAGATGTAGCACCAATCGCTACCATGTTCTTCATTAATGCAGTTCCTAATTCTTTTGCAGTACTAGTAAACGGTAAATCTATAAGTTGTGCCTGACAATCATCAGGTTTTACTGGTTTTGCTTTTGAATCAGCAATAATGATACTATCTTCGCGCATTTCATGATAATTAACTTCTATTGTTTCTTGGTCAAATGCGATAAGTATATCTAAATCATCACTAATAGCATGCACTGGAGAAGTAGAGACTCTAATTTTATTATTAGTATGTCCACCTTTTATACGACTAGAAAAGTGTCTATAACCATATAAGAAATAGCCTTTTCTATTCATTGCAGTAGCAAATATTTCTCCAGTTGATTCAATTCCTTCACCTTGTTGTCCGCCCACTTTCCATGATATTTGTGATTTCATATCATAAGCCTCCTGTGGTTTTTAATTCATATTAAATGATAACAAAAATAACCACCGTATTACTATGTAAACAGTGGCATGTTTATAATTTCATACTAATGGACGATAGTCTTTTGTAACTATAATGTCACAAACATTTACTTTATAATTTCATAGGATTATCGTCATTAATTAATATTCTTTCAATATTTGTTGTTTTACCATTTTTATCTAAATCAATGATAACACCAGAAAGAACACTGCGTCCATTATCTGGTACAACATGACGTTGTGGTAAACTCGTAATAAAGCGCTCTATCACTTCATCTCTATTGATGCCTAATATACCATCATAAAAACCTGTCATGCCTACATCAGTAATATAGCCTGTTCCACTTGGTAAAATACGGTTATCAGATGTTTGAATATGAGTATGTGTACCCACTACTGCACTTACTCTACCATCTAAATACCATCCCATTGCATTTTTTTCTGATGTTGTTTCAGCATGAAAATCAACAAATATATATGGCGTTACTTTTTGAGCTTCTTCAATTAGTGCGTCAGCTTTTTTAAAAGGGTCATCTATATCCTGCATGAACGCTCTTCCTTGCAAATTAATTATAGCTAATTTTATTTCATTAATTTGAATAAAGCGCATCCCTACTCCAGGTGCTTCATCAGGAAAGTTGGCCGGTCTAACCATTCTTTTAGCATCATCAATAAATTCGTATATTTCACGTTGACCATAAGTATGGTTACCCATAGTCATAAAATCGACACCCTCACGAAGCAATTGCTTATATATCTTTTCAGTTAGTCCTTTACCATGTGCTGCATTTTCAGCATTTACAATGGATACAGTAGGACGATATTCTTGTTTTAATTTAGGTAAATATGTAGTTATTGCGTTTCTGCCAATCTTACCTACAATATCCCCAATAAATAATATTCTCATGCCTTGTTCATCCTCTCATATCATTAAGTTTAATAGATAGAACACTTTATTTAAAGTACTCTTTGTAAAATTATTTATCTGAATGTTAACTGTCTTTGCTTTTTTATCAATATATATTATGTTAGTATATGTTTATAAAATATTTAGGAGTTGTAAATAATAAATGTCTATTAATATCGATCCTGAAAAGTTTGCAGAATTAGTAGTAAGTTCTAACCCATCTAAATCAGAAGATGCAGAAGATATTGCTAAAGAAAGTTTAAAATTATACATCAATGCATACCGTTTAGCAGAAAGATACGCTAATATCGCTACTAATTGCTATGACACAGCTGAAATTATTCAAGAATTGAAGAAAACAGATTTACAATTGAAGTAAAATTTTTAATACAACATTATGATTATACGAATATCTGACGATTGATTTATTTAACATCAATCGTCAGTTTTTTTATATAATCACAAATTTTGATAATAACTAAACCCCTAACTACACAATGAGTAATTAGGGGTTTAACTTATTTAGCATATTCTACTGCTCTAGTCTCTCGAACAACTGTCACTTTGATATGACCTGGATATTGTAATTCATCCTCAATTTGAGTTTTAATATCTCTAGCCAATCGGTATGATTTTAAATCATCTATTTCTTCAGGTGAAACTACTACACGAATTTCTCTACCTGCTTGAATTGCGAATGCTTTTTCAACACCATCATAACTTTCTGAAAGTGTTTCTAAACGCTCTAATCGACGAATGTAGTTTTCTAATGTCTCTTTTCGAGCGCCAGGACGAGCGGCTGATAATGCGTCAGCTGCTGCAACTAAAATCGAGATAATTGATGTTGGTTCAACATCACCATGATGGGAATGAATAGCATTAATAATTGTTTCATTTTCACCATATTTTTTAGCTAATTCAACACCTATTTCAACGTGACTACCTTCAACTTCGTGATCGATAGCTTTACCAACATCATGAAGTAATCCAGCACGTTTCGCTAACGTAACATCTTCACCAAGTTCTGCTGCTAACATTCCTGATAAATGTGCTACTTCAATAGAATGTTTAAGCACATTTTGTCCATAACTTGTACGATAATTTAAACGTCCAAGTATTTTAACTAAGTCAGGATGCATGTTATGAACATTGATTTCGAATGTAGCTTGTTCACCGGCTTCTCTAATAATATCGTCTACTTCTTTTCTAGCTTTTTCGACCATATCTTCAATACGACCAGGATGAATTCTTCCATCAGAAACTAAGTTAACTAATGCTGTTCTAGCGATTTCTCGTCTAATAGGGTCAAAACCAGATAAAATGACAGCTTCTGGAGTGTCATCGATAATTAAATCGATGCCCGTAAGTGTTTCAAGTGTACGAATATTTCGTCCTTCACGTCCGATTATTCGACCTTTCATTTCATCATTTGGCAAGTTTACAACTGATACAGTTGATTCAGTTGTATGATCTGCTGCTAACCTTTGTACTGTAGTAGCTAGCAATTCTTTTGCTGTTTTATCAACTTTTTCTTTAGCTTCTCTTTCTTTTTCCTTAACAAGTATAGCAATATCTTGTGACAGTTCTTCTTCTACTCGTTGAAGTTGCTCATTTACAGCTTCTTCTTGAGTGAGACCGGAGATGCGTTCTAATTCTTGTTCATGCTTCATTATTAATGTTTGAACACTACTCTCTTTTGCGTCTACTTGTTGTTGTCTTTCTTCAATTTTTGATTCTTTTTGCTCTAAAATCTCATCTTTTTTATCTAATAGATCAGATTTACGCTCTAAGTTCTCTTCTTTTTGAAGAAGTCGGGTTTCTTGTCTTTGTAATTCACCACGTCTTTCACGTAGTTCATTTTCAGTTTGTTCTCGTAAAATTTGATTTTCTTCTTTTGCCTCAAGCAATTTTTCTTTCTTAGTGTTGTCGGCTTCTTTGTGCGCTTGATTGACAATATCATCGGCTGTCTGTCTAGCCTGAACCTGCTTTTGATGCAATAAATTTCGGGCAACAACATACCCTACAACAACGCCTAGAATTATACCCAGCAAAATGAGTAGGAGGCCTAATAAATTCACATAAACACCTCCTTTATCTAGGGTTTGCTCTGTATATCAAAATCAATATGATTATATGAAATTATATAAGAATCATACATACTAATTGTACGGTTTTACACTCAGAAGTGTCAAGATATCAATGCTAACTTATAAGTATTATAAAGAAATTGAGTTGTTATTTTACAAAATGTTATTTTGATTTCTTTCAGTTAATTATAAATAAAAAGCAGTTTCTATATAATATCTATAGAAACTGCTTTTGAAAAATCCAATTTATTTTATTCTTCATCAAATAAAGACTTTGGCGCCTCTTCTTCTTTTTCTTCTACGTCGCCATCAAAAATTCCAAGTTTTTGACGTAATTTTTGGTCAATTTCTTCTTTAATTTGTGGATTTTCTTTAAGGTAGGATTTAACATTTTCTTTACCTTGTCCCATTCTATCTCCATTGTATGAATACCATGCACCAGATTTATCTACAATTTCATTTTCAACACCAAGATCAATAAGTTCTCCTTCTTTAGAGATACCTTGACCATACATGATATCAACTTCTGCAACTCTAAATGGTGGCGCAACTTTATTTTTAACTACTTTAATCTTAGTTCTATTACCAACAATTTCTTGTCCTTGTTTTAATTGTTCAGCACGACGAACTTCTAATCGAACAGAGCTATAGAATTTTAACGCTCTACCACCAGGAGTTGTTTCTGGGTTACCAAACATAACACCAACTTTTTCACGAATCTGGTTAATGAAAATTGCTGTAGTGTTAGATTTAGAAATAGCACCAGATAATTTACGTAACGCTTGTGACATCAATCTAGCTTGTAAACCAACGTGTGTGTCTCCCATTTCACCTTCAATTTCAGCTTTAGGTGTTAATGCAGCTACTGAATCGACTACAACGATATCTACTGCACCACTACGAACAAAAGCTTCTGCAATTTCAAGGCCTTGTTCCCCGTGGTCAGGTTGTGAAAGATATAAATTATCAATATCCACACCTAATGCTTGTGCGTATACAGGATCTAAAGCATGTTCAGCATCAATAAATGCTGCAACGCCGCCATTTTTTTGTGTTTCAGCAATAGCATGTAATGCTACTGTTGTTTTACCAGAACTTTCTGGACCATATATCTCAATAATTCTTCCTTTAGGATAGCCACCTACTCCTAATGCGTTATCTAACGTAACTGAACCACTTGATGTACTTGAAACTCTACGGCCTTTATTATCGCCTAATTTCATTACTGCACCTTTACCAAATGATTTTTCCATATTTTTTATTACTGTATCTAGAGCTTTTTGACGTTCGTTATCCAAAGCGAGACCTCCTAAATTGGGAATGTTTTCTGTTTAATATCTTAATTCATACTATACAAGCTTTTAAATAAAATTACAAGCGATTTGCGAATATTTGTTCGTGTTATTTTATAAAACACACAAACAAAAACGAACAAACGTACTATAAAATAGTACTGAAACTAATATAATTTTATTGTTCTAGCCATTTTAATAATTTTATTAATGCATAATTTTGACTTCTGCTTCTTAATAAATTTCTATTTTGAGACATTTTAAATGATTCAATATCTAATTTATCATCATTGAGGATACCCAAATAAACATCTTTTTCATTATGCAATAAAGTAATACCCTTCTCTGTTTTAAATAAATCTTTTACATATTTAGCAGTCATATATAATTGTTCATTTATATCTAGTTCATGATCAACAAATTGTGGTGAATCTGGTAATGCGCCTTTTAATTGATCTTCTGTATCTTCATTTTTTAAACGTGTATATAACGCTCCATTGGTAACACCATCATAAATTGAAAATGTACTATCCATGTGATTCATTACAGCCGCTTCTAATGTTGTATCGTCTGAACCATAATAATATTCGCCAATGCGATTTAATACTTCTTCTTTTATTGGTTGAATTAAATCTCGACATTGCTGTTGGGTTTCAGCATTTGCTGTTAATCTGATATATACTTCATGAGAACCAGCTAGTGGCGCAATAGTAGGATTTGTTTGCTTATCAATTAAATCCATTAAGATTGTTTCTACTTTAGATTCGCCAATGCCAGCAAATTTAAGTTGTTCTGAAAAAATAACTTTATCATCATCAAGAATATATGGTAGTAATTCATTTTTAGCCATAGGTTTCATTTCTTTTGGCGGTCCGGGTAATAATACTACCCTTTTACCTTCATTTTCAACTAACATACCTGGTGCCATTCCATTTCTATTAGGAAGAACAATTGAATCTTCTATTACTAATGCTTGCTGTTTATTATTAGGTGTCATTTCTTGACCTTGGTCTTCAAAATAACTTTTAATATAATCTAATGAGGCTTCATCAGTAACTAAATCTTTGTTTAAAACTTTTGCGACTGTATGTTTCGTTAAGTCATCTTTTGTAGGTCCTAAGCCGCCTGTCAGAACAAGCATGTCAAAACGTTCTAAACCTTGACGAATAATATATTCTAAACGCTCTGGGTTGTCACCAATAACTGTATGTTCTACAACATTTTTTCCAACACCATTAAATAATTTAGACAAATATTGTCCATTAGTATTTGCAATTTGTCCTAACAGTAGTTCTGATCCAACAGCTATAATCGAAATATTCATAACACATTACTCCCCTTTAATTCTCGAATGTATGCAATATCACTATTATAAACGCTTATAATAGTAAAATCTAAGAATGAGGATTCCACATCAAACAAGATACTGAATCTGTTGTAAAATATAAAAAAACGAGTTGAAACGATACCATTTCAACTCGTTAATTATTTAATGTTTAAATACATCTCTGCCTTTGTAGAAGTATTCAATACCAGAAAGAATTGTAAAGAATACACCGATATATAATAAAACTTGTCCAATTGGGAAACCAATCCAAGTTGCTAATGGATCACCTAATAAAATCCAAATAATAGCAACCATTGTTACTGCAGTTTTAATTTTACCTAGTTGCCCTGCAGCACTTACAAAGCCTTGTTCAATTTGTAGTAATCTAAGACCTGTAACTGCAAATTCTCGTGCAATTATTATAATTGCTACAACAGAGTTAGTTAAATCTAATTGAACTAATACAATCAATGCACTAGCAACTAATAATTTATCAGCTAAAGGATCTAAAAATTTACCCATATTAGTTACTAACTGCCATTTACGTGCTAAATATCCATCGGCAAAATCACTTAATGATGCAATAATGAAAATAATTGCTCCGATAAATAGTTCTATTTTTATATCATATCCGCCTAAAAATGACATTTTCCCAAAACCAAAATTAACTAAAGCAAATAAGATAAACACTGGTATAAGTATAACTCTGAATACCGTAATCTGATTCGGTATATTCATTTTTCAACCTCATTTCTTAATACATTTTTCTTTAAAATAATAATACTGCTAAAATCCATAAAGCTAATGTTACTAATGTAACTAAAACAATAATAGCTGCAACTTGCAATGGTTCCATAGATTTACTTCGATAAGGAGGCGCTTCTTTATTAGCGAACGAAGTTATCATGTCGTCTAATTGAATATGATGTTGGGGTATTTCATCTTGATGTGCTTGGATTAGTTGGTTGGGTTCAATATTAACAACATTGGCATACTTTCGAATGAAACCTTCAGCATAATTACTATTAGGTAATTGATTAAATTCATTGTTTTCTATTTGTTCTAGTGTATGACGTTTAAGTTGCGTTCGTTGCTCCAATTCATTAAGAGTCATTCCTAATCTTTCACGTCTACCTTTTAATACTTCGCCTATCGTTTTCAAAAATATGCCTCCTTAAATCCTATTCAAAAAATCCAAATCCTCCACCAAATGGATCACCAAAATCTAAATTATTTTTACTTTTAGTTTGAGCTGTTTGTTTCTTCATTTCTTCATATTGAATTTCCTGATCTTTATTTTCACGTAATTCAATAATATAGTCAAAATCATCCATGCTATAGTCACATGATTCAACAAATAAATCTGGATGCTCCACTACTTTCACTGAAGGAAGTGTCATTATCTCTCTAACTAAATCTTGGTGTTTCGTATTAGATTCTCGAGCTGTAACTGCTCCGTCTATAATATAAACATGGTTCGAATCATATTCGCCTTTAATTAATGAACTTCTAACTGTTTGTTTAATTAATGTTGAGCTGATAAATAACCATCGTTTATGGGCACAAACACTACCTGCAACGATTGATTCCGTTTTACCAACTCGTGGCATACCACGAATTCCGATTAATTTATGTCCTTCTTCTTTGAATAATTCTGCTAAGAAGTCAACAAGTAAACCTAAATCTTCACGTTCAAAACGAAATGTCTTTTTATCATCGGCATCCTGTTCGATATAACGACCGTGTCTAACAGCTAATCTGTCTCGCAATTCAGGTACACGTAATTTAGTTATATCGATTTCATTAATTTCTTTAACGATTTGTTCGAATCGTTGAAATTTTTCTAATTTATCAGTTTTAATTAATAATCCACGTTTACCTTGATCAACGCCATTAATAGTAACGATACTAATGCCTAACATCCCTAATAAACTCGAAACGTCTCCTAGCAAACCAGCACGATTCATTGTAATTTCGTATTCTAGATACCATTCTTTTCTTCTCTCAGCCACTGACACGAGAATCCACCCCTTGTTTAAACACAACTATAAAATAGACTATACTTTGATTAATAATACTCACATTATAACATCGAATTCAATATCATGTACTACAAAGTTCATGCAAAAATTTGGAGCTTACAAGTAGTTATTACAAATACCAACCACCGTTAACTTTTTGAATGGTGCCAGTAATACTTTTAGCCATAGGATGATATAAATATGAACAAGCATAAGCTATTTCATTAGGTGCAATCATACGGTGTTGAGGAAGTTCATCTAAAATTTGGTTGAGTTCATCTTCAGACCATTTGTCACTCATATTACCTGATACAAAACCTGGCGTAATTGCATTAACAGTCACTGATGTTTGTGATAATTCTTGACTTAATGATTTTACGAACCCTAGCTGAGCACTTTTCATTGTCGCATAAATTGTTTCCATACTCGCACCAGTTTCTCCCCAAATTGAAGAAATAACAATGATTCTTCCATTTTCACTTTGTCTCAATGTATCTACAAAATAACGACTTATTCTGATGAGTTGGTGGACGTGAATCTGATAAGTCATGTCAATTTGTTCATCAGTCATGTCTTGAAGCATACCGTATAATGCATTTCCTGCAGCATAAATAATACAATCAAGTTGCTGAATATGCCCAAATAAATGGTCTAAATTAACATTACCTGATAAATCGCATTGAATTAAATTAACTTTTTTATTTTGATACTGTGCCTTTAATTGGGTCTCATCGGACGTGTTAAATTGTAGATCGACTTCATATCCATCAATTAATAATTGTTCAACAATCGCTGTTCCTATTGAACCTGAACCACCTAATACTAGAGCTCTCATTATGGTTTAATCTCCAAGCGACTATCAACGATTTCATCTAAATTTAAATATAGTTGTGATGTCTCGTTGACACTTTCAAGCGTAATATTTTCAACAATATCTAACATATCAAAGACACTAACTCCTTCAAAGTATAGCTTTGCGTATTGATTCGCAATGTACTCAGGAGAATTAAGACTCGAAATAAATTCGCCGATAAATTGTTTTTTCAGTAATTCAAAAGCTTCAATATCTGAGAGATTACCTTGATTTTGTTTCAATTGATTTAAAAGCAATTGTTTTAATTGATCTGGATTAGTTGTGGCACTTGTAATTATAGAAAAACTATACGTCGGTTCTAAAACAAATTGATATCCAAATGTTTCATCAATTAAATCATTATTAAGTAATTCTTGATAAAATTCAGTCTCTTCTCCAAAAATAAGTTCATAGAAAAATGTCATTTCTAAATCACGTTGTACATATTTTTCAGGAGATTCTTCTAATGGTTGATTTTTAAATCCAAGCATCAATTTAGGGGATTGTAGTTTCATTTCTTCAGTTACAAAATGTTGATTCACAGATTGAGGTTCATCAATTTTAGCACGTTCGATTTCAGGTTGATTTGTTTTATTTCGCTGATTTTCATGTTCCTCTACAATATCAACAATATATTCTGGATCTACGTCACCTACAACAAAAAGTACCATATTAGATGGGTGGTAGAATGTTTCATAACATAAATATAAGTCATCTTTAGTAATGTCATAAATACTTTCAACACTACCCGCAATATCCACTCTAATTGGATGATTTGTATACATCGCTCTTAATGTATTAAACATTAATTTATAGCCAGGTTGTTCTTGATACATTTTGATTTCTTCTGCAATAATACCTTTTTCTTTATCTACAGTTTCTTTTGTAAAATAAGGCGTCTCAACCATAGTCAGTAATCGTTTAATATTATTTTCTAAGTGATCAGTAGCACTAAATAAGTAACTTGTACGATCAAAACTTGTAAATGCATTCGCTTGTGCATTTTCTTCAGCAAAAGCAGTAAATAAATCTTCCTCTTCTTTTTCAAACAATTTATGTTCTAAAAAATGTGCTACGCCATCAGGGACTGTCACAAATTCATTCTGGCCAAGAGGTTTAAAACGACTATCTAGTGAGCCAAATTGAGTAGTATACGTTACAAATGTTTTTTGAAATCCAGGTTTAGGAATGACAAATAAACGTAAGCCATTTTGTAATTCATGTTCATAAACTTTTTCATCTATGACCTCATAGTAATGTTGTTTCACTACTCATTTCCCCCTTTCGTTAATACATAAATCGAATCTAAAACTGCTTCATTTACAAGATCTACGATATCTTTCTTAGTAACTTGATTTATGTTATTCAAAAAGTCTTCGTCAGTTTGTGGTTCATCTAACAGAATCTGATTATGTAATATTTCTATAATACTTTTGGGTCTATCTGTAGATTCGTGTCTTTGGGACGTAATGATTTTTTTAGCTAATTCAATTTTACCTTCTTCAAATTCACCTTTTTTAAATTTATCGAACTCTTCTAAAATTGTTTGTTTAGCAACTTCATATTTATCTGCTGATACACCACTAAGCACAAATAGATAACCATTTTTACCATCAATTTGTGAATGAATAGAATAAGCTAAACTTTGTCTTTCACGTACCTCGTTAAATAGTACAGATGAAGGATCTCCGCCAAACATAATATTAAACACTATAAAAGCATAGTAATTATTTTTACCATAATGCGTTGGGAAACGATATCCTAAATTTAGCTTTGCTTGATCAACATCATCAGTCTCAACAATTGGATTCGGTATGTTGCTAGCATTTTCTAATTGTTTATTATCATTTGAAGTTGTCTCAAAAATAAATGGCTCAATATTAAATTTAGTATTGATTTGGTCAATAACTTGTTGTTGATTAACATTACCTACAACATAAACAGCACAATAATCATTTTGAATCATTGATTGATATGTATTATATAAGGAATTTGGAGTCACTTTAGATATTTGTTCAATTTGACCTGTCGCTAAATATCGATAAGCTTCATTTTCAAACATATTTTCTAACAATTTTAAGAATGAATATTGCGCTTTATTATCAATCATAGCTTCTATTTTTTTACTAAGTAGTGATTTTTCTTGTTTAACAAATTTTTCGTCAAATTGTTGATTATGTATTAATGGATTCCATATTAATTCATTTAATAAATCTAACCCTTGTTCAAATAATGGGGTTTGGTCTTTGAGATAGCGTTCATTTACGATTTCAAGGGAAATTGTAATAACATGTTTATCTTTAAATTTAGAAACAAAACTATTCACATAAGCGCCATAAAGTTCAGACAATCGACGATTCAAAGCCTTATCGTCTTGCCACTTTTGAGAAGCTCTTACTAGTACTTTACTAAGCACTGATCGTTCAGTAATTGTTTCATAATCAAGTGGTGCCATAAATTTAAATGTTATCGTTGTAGTTTTAAATTTTTCAGTTGGCATCACATGAATATGTCTATTTTTATTATTTTGCTTTTCTTTATGCAACTACTTTACCTCCAATGACTTTATCATTATTTTTCTTTTGTAATTCTAAATTTCACTAAACTACTTTTCATATAATTTAAAGAATATAAAATCGGATTCTTTTCTTCATCATAATGTGTTACTTTGAGTAACATTAATCCTTCATGTGGTGAGGCATTAAGTAATTCTGATATATGAGGTTCATAATTAACCGCTTCTAAATCAGTTTCTGCATAAGTTACTATATGACCTGTTGCATCTTTAATTGCATTTAACATTGAACCATTACTTTCTTGGTAACCCGTACATGTTAAATAGTCCTTCGCAATTTTATCTAAACAATACACAACCGGTTGGTGATTGGCAGTTTTTAATCTTTCTATAATAGTAACTGGTTGTTTTTCGCCAATTCCTAAACGTTTAGCATCTAAAATGGTTGCTGGTTGTTCATCAAAATTTAAATATTCAGTCCCAGATTTAAAACCAGCACTTTTAATCATTTCAGTTATACTAATCAATTCATTTAAGGGATAAAAGAAAGGGGACAGTGATTTCACACTTGTACCCTCTTCAAAATTATCAACTATCACTTGTTCAGTGATAAGTTCATTTATCCCATCATAAACATCATCTGTTTTTATTTGAAGTTCACGAGCAATTGATAAATTACTTGGTAATTTACTTCCATACTCTAACTCTCCAGATTTAATTTTATTTAAAATGTATTGTTTTACTCTATATTTAGCATTCATTTCCGACATAATTACACCTCATCTTTATCAATATCAACTAAAATTTGTCTTGGTTTACTTCCCTTTTGAGGACCTATAACTTGATTTCTCTCAAGATCATCCATGAGTCTTGATGCTCGGTTATACCCAATTCTAAACTGTCTTTGTAATAAAGATGTACTTGCTTTTTGTTTTTCTATAACAAATAAGTAGGCTTCATCATATAACGCATCTTCACTTTTCATTTCTGACTTATCTACTGGTGCATCAGGTTCCATTTCTTTAACATAATTAGCTTGTTGTTGTTCCACTACATAGTTGACTACATCCTGTACTTCTTGGTCACTTAAGAATGCACCCTGTATTCTTGTTTTAGTTGAATCACCATTTCCAACGTATAGCATATCACCTTTACCTAGTAATTTTTCAGCTCCTCCAGAACCTATAATCGTTCTTGAGTCTGTTTGTGAACTTACAGCAAAGGCAATTCTTGATGGAATATTATTTTTAATTATACCAGTAATAACATCTACGGACGGTCTTTGTGTAGCAACAATTAAATGAATACCTGCTGCACGTGCCATTTGGGTGATACGTTGAATAGCATTTTCTACTTCTTTACCAGCAACCATCATTAAATCAGCTAATTCATCTACAATTACAACAATATAAGGTAATTCTGCTTGTTTTTCATCTAATTCTTTATTTTGATTTCTAATATATTGATTATATCCTTCTATATTTCTTGTAGAAGAATGTTGGAATAAATCATAACGTCTTTCCATTTCCGCTACAATCTTTTCTAAAGCTTGTGCCGCTTTATGTGGGTTAGTTACAACTGGTATTAATAAATGCGGAATACCATTGTACACATTTAATTCTACCATTTTAGGATCAATCAACATAAGTTTAACTTCATGTGGCTTAGCATTTAATAACAAACTAGTAATTATTCCATTAATGCAAACAGACTTACCACTTCCGGTAGAACCCGCAACTAATAAATGGGGCATTTCGTTTAATTGAATAGTAATTGGATCTCCTGAGATATCTCTACCCAATCCGACTTCTAATTTATCATTAGAAGGGAATTTTTCTTCTAATACTTCTTTCAATGCAACTAAAGAGATCTTATCATTTGGCACTTCAATACCTACAGCTGAACGTCCTGGTATAGGTGCTTCAATACGTACATCCTTTGCAGCTAAAGCTAAAGCAATATCATTATGCAAATTAACGATTTTATTTACTTTCACTCCTTGTGCTGGTTGAACTTCATATTGTGTAACGGCTGGTCCGATTTTAATTTGAGTAACTTTTGCATCAACACCGAAGTTTTTCATTGTAGATTCTAAAACTTGACCTTTACGTTTAACTTCTGCTTTTGACGTTGATTGTTTCTGAGCTGGTTGCTTTAATAATGATAATGGCGGTACTACATAAGAAACATTCATTTCTTCTCCAGCTTCAGAAATAGAATTTTCATTTTGGCTATCATCATTTTCATTATTTGTTGATTGAGTTTGATGTTCTATTTCAGAACGATCATTATTCGTCTGTTGTTCTTTATTGCTTGGTGTATTGTCATTTGCTTCATGATCAAATAATCGTTTTTTACGTTTTGGTTGTACTGTCTCTTTCTCAGAATCACTATGACCATATATAGGTATATCACTGTCTTGTTGTACTTCTGGTAAATCTGTAACGTCTTTTACTACATCATTTTCTTGTGAACGATGGCGCTTTTCGATTCTTTCTGCTTTATTTTTGGCTTTTTCTTCTTTTTTAGATTTATTATTTTGTCGGTTTTCTTTTAAATTTTGAGAAGCTGATACTGTAGTAGTTTTTATACCTTCTAATATTTTTTTAGATACAACACGATGTCTTAAGTTTAATAGCAAAATAATGCTTGATGCTAAAAGTAAAATCGTAATAATGATAACACCGACAATAGAAATGAGCGGAATACAAATTTCTAGTAAATAATAGCCAATCAATCCGCCACCAAAATTTGGAAAATGATTATGTTCATATGATTTATAAACATAAGACAATACTGGTTCTCTTTCAGAAACGATACCTTTACTAAAGTGATAATATAGCTGAGCTATAAATAGTAATGCAAATTGTAATGTAATTGAACCTACTGTTCTTCTTGTTTTAGGTATTTTCTTAGAATATGTGATAAAACCTGTTGCTAATAAAATTAAAATATATGTTAAATATCGACTCATTCCTACAAAATAATTAAAGAAACTATCAATCATTCGTCCTATGATGCCTAATTGAAAAGCACCTAAAATGATTAAAATAACCACAACGATAGCAATAATATATCTTAATGGACTCTCAGTTTGCTTTTTCTTTGTGGTTGTTTTCTTTCTAGTTGTATTTGTTTTTTTCTTTGTCGGCGATTTTTTCTTTGCTTGTGGCAAATTGGTACACCTTCTTTTTATAATCTTTCATATGTATAATAAATAACTTTTGTGCCAATAATTTAAGGCTTTTTTAATAAGATGAAAGAGGCAAGGACACTTACACTCATAATAGAAACATTTCGTAAAATAAAGAATGTATTCGAATCATTCCTTATACTTACAATAGCCTATTGAAGTTCAAAGTCATATATTTCAAATGACTAAAAACAATGTGAGTATGTCCCAACCTCTTTAAATTATATTTATAATGATTATATTTCTGAAATGACTGGAATAATCATTGGACGACGTTTAGTACTTTCGAAAAGTAATTTGCTAATTTTGTCTCTCATATTTTGTTTAATATCTGACCATTCAATACGTTTTTCTTGTAATCCTGCTTCAACGATTTCACGTACTTTTTCTTCAGCTTCTTTTAATAAGTCTTCGCTTTCTCTAACGTAAACAAAACCTCTTGATTGTATTTCAGGTCCCGCTGCAATTCTGCGATTTTTAGGATCAAGTGTAACTACTGCAATAAAGATTCCGTCTTCAGCTAATAAATGGCGATCTCTTAATACAATATTACCTACATCACCGACGCCGATACCATCGATTAATATATTACCTGAAGGTACTTTTTCATTTAATACCATATTTGTACCGTCATAATTAATAACATCACCTTTTTCAACAAGGAAAATCTTTTCAGGTGCAACACCTGCTTCAGCTGCTAATTTAGCATGCGCAATTTGCATTTTAAATTCACCTTGAACAGGTATAAAGTATTCTGGTTTCATAATATTAATCATCATTTTTAGTTCTTCCATACATCCATGACTTGATGCATGAATCTTTTTATTATTAGGAATAATATGTGCACCTGCACGTACTAATTCATTTAATGTATTAGCGATAATAACTTCCATATTAGCTGATGCTGTAATTGCTAAAAATACTGAATCACCTTTTTCGATGTTCATAATTTTATGTTTTTGTTGAGCCATTTGACTTAATGCTTCTACAGGTTCACCTTGCATACCTGTTGCAATAATAATGACTTCATTTTTAGGATAATTTTCTACTTCGCTAATTGGAATAAGTAAATCTTTCGGAATATCAAAATAACCCATTTTACGTGCAATATTAAATGAACTTTCTAGTGAACGTCCTAAGAAAGATACTTTACGATTTAATTGGCTCGCAATATTTAATACTTGTTGTATTCTTATAAAGTTTGAAGCATAGCATGATACAATAAGACGTCCATTTACTTTAGCAAATGCATCGTACATGTGATGTTCAATCACGTTTTCAGGTGTATTGTATCCTGGTTTTTCAGCTTCAGTAGAGTCACTGATTAAAGCAAAGACTCCTTCTTCTCCAATTTCAGCCATACGTTTAAAGTCTGGTGAGTATTGTCCACTTAAACTTTGATCAAATTTGAATTCACCTGTGTATACAATTGAACCATAAGATGTGTGAATACAGATACCTAAACTATCGGGGATACTATGTGTTGTATTAAAGAAACTAATATTCACATTTTTAAAACGCATAACTGATTCATGGTTAACTGAATAGTAACGAACTTTTTTATTAATATTACGTGATTTCATACTCTCTTTAACAAGGGCAATTGTTAATTTAGACCCGTAAACAGGAGCATCAACTTGTTCTAATATATAACTTACGGCACCCATTGCATGTTCATGTCCATGTGTTAGGAAAATGCCTTTTAATTTTTCTTTATTTTCAATGACATATTGAATGTCTGGAATTACGATATCTACGCCTAACATTTCATCTTCTGGAAACATTAAACCAGCATCAAGTATAAACATCTCATCGTCTACTTCAACGATATACATATTTTTCGCAATTTCTCCTACACCACCAAGTGGTATGATGCGAATGTCTTTATTTTTTTTCTTTATTAAACTCAAAATGTTACCTCCTATATTTTATCCCCGTCCATATATAAACTCACCATTTATTATAAGTTAAAATGGGCTTGATGTACACTATTAATCAATGTCATCACTGCTTTAATATAAAAGGTTAGCGAAATATAAACAGATTGGAACCCTTTATAAAGATTCCAATCATTTAAACAATATTATTTTTCATTTATAGCTTTATGTGAAGCGTTGACACGACCTTGTTTGTCAATTTCAGTTACTTTAACTTCAATTGTGTCTCCAATTTTCAACACGTCTTCTACTTTATTAATACGTTCAGTAGAAATTTGTGAGATGTGTAATAACGCATCTTTACCTGGGAATAATTCAACGAAAGCGCCGTATTTTTCAATACGTTTAACTTTAGCATTGTATACTTGACCAACTTCAGCTTCACGAGTAATTTCTTCAATTATTTCACGTGCACGATTAATCATTTCTTGATCTACTGCACCAATAAATATTTGACCGTCTTGTTCGATATCAAGTTTAACGCCTGTTTCATCAATAATTTCATTGATTTTTTTACCGCCTGGTCCAATGACATCTCTAATTTTTGATGGGTTAATATTCATTGTAACAACTTTAGGTGCATAGGCACTTAGTTCATTTCTAGGTTGATCAATAGTTTGTAACATATGATCCATAATAGCTAAACGACCTTGACGTGCTTGTTCTAAAGCTTCTTCAATCACTTCACGAGTTAAACCGTCAATTTTAATGTCCATTTGAATAGCAGTAATACCTTCTTTAGTACCTGCAACTTTAAAGTCCATGTCACCTAAAGCATCTTCCATACCTTGAATATCCGTTAAAATAGTATAACTATCTTCACGAGTAACAAGTCCCATAGCGATACCGGCAACTGGTGCTTTAATTGGCACACCTGCATCCATTAAAGCTAATGTTGAACCACAAATAGACGCTTGTGAAGATGAACCATTAGATTCTAATACTTCACTTACGATTCTTACTGTATAAGGGAAATCAGAAGTATCAGGTATGATGTGCTTAAGTGCTCTTTCACCTAATGCACCGTGACCAATTTCACGACGTCCTGGTGCTCTTACTGGACCCGTTTCACCAACTGAGAAGTTAGGGAAATTATAGTGATGCATAAAACGTTTTTCTTCTTCTGGTCCTAGGCCATCAATTAATTGATAATCTCCTAAAGCACCTAATGTTAATACAGATAATGCTTGTGTTTGACCACGAGTGAATAAACCTGATCCATGTGCTCTTGGTAAGAGACCAACTTCAGATTCTAATGGACGAATTTCGTCAGGTTTACGACCATCAGGACGAATTTTTTCGTCTGCGATTAAACGTCTTACTTCTTCTTTAACCAAATCATTTAAGATTGCATAAACTTCTTTAATTAAAGTTTCGTTATCAGGATCTTCTTCATCGATAAATTCAGCAGCAATGTCTTCTTTTAATGCATCTAAATTAATGTCACGTTGTTGTTTATCAAATGTTAATACAGTATCTTTTAAACCTTTTTCTTCTGTTAAAGATTTAACCTTTTCAACAAGTGCTTCATCTCTTTCAATTGGAATAAATTCTTGTTTTTCAGGTTGAATATGGTCAATAATTTCTTGTTGAAATGCAACTAAGCGTTTAATTTCATCATGACCAAAGAAGATTGCCTCAAGCATTTCGCTTTCAGTAATTTCGCTAGCACCCGCTTCAACCATGTTAACAGCGTCTTTATGACCTGCAACTTCTAGGTCTAAACGTGATACTTCTTTCTCTGCAACAGTTGGATTGATAACATATTTTCCGTCAACATAACCCACATTTACACCAGCGATTGGTCCTTGGAATGGAATATCAGAAACACTTAATGCCATAGATGAACCTATCATTGCAGCCATTTCAGGTGAGCAATCTGGGTCTGCACTAAGTACAATGTTCATAATTTGCACATCATGTTTGTAACCTTTAGGGAATAATGGACGAATTGGTCTATCAATTAAACGTGCAGTTAAAGTTGCATCATCACCTGGACGTCCTTCTCTCTTTTTAAATCCTCCAGGAATTTTACCTGCAGCATACATTTTTTCTTCATAATTAACTGTTAATGGGAAAAAGTCACCATCACGTGGCTCTTTAGAAGCAGTTGCAGTTGATAATACAACTGTATCACCATAACGAACTAAAACAGCACCATTAGCTTGTTTGGCTAACTGTCCTGTTTCAATTGTTAATGATCTGCCAGCCCATTCAGTTTTAAAAACTTTCTTCTCTTGAGACATTATGAATCTCCTCTCTAAATTCTATTACTTATATCATATCACTTATTACTTTCAATTTATATTAGTTCTTATTTGTTAGAGAATAAAAAAAGGAAAGTACCAATCGAATGGTGCTTTCCTAATTTATTATTAAGATTAACGACGGATACCTAATGATTTAATTAATTCACGGTAACGTTGAATATCTTTACCACGTAAGTAGTTTAATAAATGTCTACGACGACCTACCATTTTTAATAATCCACGACGTGAATGGTGGTCTTTTTTGTGCTCACGTAAATGCTCGTTTAAAGCTGAGATTTCAGCAGTTAAGACAGCGATTTGAACTTCTGGAGATCCAGTGTCTGCTTCGTGAGTACGGTATTCTTTAATTAATTCATTTTTACGTTCTTGTGAAATTGCCATTATCAATTTCCTCCTTTATTGTATATACACCTTTATCCGAGTTAGGCGTCGGAGTCTCGACCTACTAAGAAAAAGGTTGTGGTTAAAACGAATCAACTCGTTTTAATCAACTTTATATATTATATGATACATCATCACCGAAATCAACTGATAATAAATATTTTGCACGCGCTTTATCATCATTCATTTGTTCAACCAATGGATCTATACCATCAAATTTTATTTCCGGTCTTAAGAAATGATGCCAATAAACAACTACACGTTCACCGTAAATATTTTCATCGAAATCGAAAATATTTACTTCGATAACTACTTCGGCTTTAGCTGGGTCATGGAAAGTTGGTTTAACACCTACATTAGCAACTCCACGGAACAGCTTTTGTTCTGCTCCGATTTCCATACTTACAGCGTATACACCTTTTTTTGGTAATAAGTAATCATCGCTAGGATGAACATTTGCAGTTGGAAAACCAATAGTACGGCCTCGTTTTTCACCTTGAACTACAGTACCTTTGATTTTATATAAGTAACCCAATTCTTCATTGGCTTTTTGTAGTTCTCCATTTTGCAATGCTTCTCTAATAGCAGTTGTTGATATTTTTTCTTCGCCTAATTCTTGTCTACCAACTATAGTAGTGTTAAAGTCTTCTACCTCATTTAACACTGACATGTTACCTTTACCGAATTTTCCAAATGTAAAATCAAATCCTGCAATAACTTCTTTAACATTATTTTTAATAATATATTCTTCTATAAATTCTTCAGAAGTAACATTAGCAAATCTAGATGAAAAATTGATGACAATACAGTAATCAACACCATGTGCTTCAATCATGTCAATTTTATCAGAAAGTGGTGTTAAATAAGTTGTTCTTTTACGTTCTGGATTTAACACAACTGATGGATGCGGATCAAAGGTCATAACTGCTTTTTTCAATCCGTGTGATTGCGCTTGTTCATCTAAAGTTTGAAAAACTTTATCGTGCCCTTTATGCATACCATCAAAGAAACCAAACGCCATCGCAACGTTTTCATTTATTCTTTGATTTTCTTGAATTGGATGGGTAATTTCTATCACTTTCATAATAAATCTCCTTTAATTAAATACTTTTTTAGGTTTTAATTCTCCTGGTTTATCTGGATGTATGATATATATAGCCAACACTTTTTGTGATGCATTATCTACAAATACAAATTGATCATCATTAATGTTTTCGAACTGCTTTTTATAAAATTTTTGTCCGTTTAGGATGCGTTGTTTGATTTGATCATCTGTAACCATTTGTTGTGGTAAACCTTTCAAACCATATTCTATAGGAAACAATTTATCTTGTAACGAATCATGCTCATGCAAATTTTTAATATCTTCTAATGACAAACTTTGTTCTAAATTAAAGCCTCCAGATTCAATACGAGTTAATAATGACATATGAGCAGGATACCCTAGTTTAGCACCTATATCAGTAGCTAGTGTTCGTATATATGTTCCTTTACCACAACTAACTGCTATATCAAAGTGACATTCTTCCCCATCAAAACGTAATGGTGATGTACGTTTAATAATTTTTATAGTGGCTTGTCTTATTGGTCTTTCAACCGTTTCATTATTACGTGCATATTCATATAATCTTTTGCCGTTAACTTTAACGGATGAGTACATAGGTGGAATCTGTTCAATTGTACCTTCGAATTGTTTAATAACATGATCTACTTGTTGTTCAGTCAAATCAGTTTCAGTAATTGATTTATGTTCAACTGTTTCTCCTGTCTGGTCTTCTGTAGTTGTACTTCTTCCAATGGTTACTGTTGCTTCATATGCTTTCCCCATCTCCATAACATAATCGCTTACACGAGTAGCCGGTCCTACACAAATAGGCAATACGCCTGATACTTCAGGATCTAATGTTCCAGTATGACCTATTTTTTTAGTATTAAGTATTTTTCTTAACTTAAATACTACATCATGGCTAGTTAAGCCTCTTTCTTTAAATACTGGTAATATACCGTTATACATGGTTTCACACCTTTTTAATTATCAATATTAATATCCCTGGCTATTATACCACTACTAATTAGTAATATGATTTGTTTGATAGATAATTAAAATCTATTCAGTCATTTTATATGTATTTAGCCTGAGAAAAAAGTTTCCCAGGCTAAGTGTTGTCATACTATATTTATTTATCTTGTTTGTGTAAATCTTGAATCATTCGTTCGATTTTATTTCCGTATTCAATGGATTCATCATATTCAAATGATAATTCTGGAATGATACGTAATCTCATACGTGATCCAAGCTCAGATTTGATAAAGCCTTTAGCTTTTTCTAATGCTTTAAATGTGTTGTCGACTTCTTTTTTATCGCCTAAAACTGTTAAATAAACTTTTCCTTGAGATAAATCATTTGTTAATTCAACATCAGTAATTGTGATAAAACCAACACGTGGGTCTTTCACTTTATTGTTAACGATATCCATGATTTCTTTTTTCATTTGTTCGCCAACACGTTCTGCTCTCATATTGCTCATCTTTGTCACCCTTTCTAAATTTTTCTTTAGTTAAAATAAGAGGTGAGATCAAGGCAATTTTCTTTTTAGAAACTTAACGTTGTTTCAAAAAGTGTCGCCAGTCTCAACCTCGAATAAATCATTAATATAAATTATCTTTTAATTTCAACCATTTCGAATGCTTCAATAATGTCGCCTTCTTTTAGGTCATTGTATTTTTCAATTGTAATACCACATTCATAACCTTGAGCAACTTCTTTAGCATCGTCTTTAAAACGTTTTAGTGTATCTAATTCACCTTCAAATTGTACGATACCATCACGGATAACACGTACACCTGCATTACGTGTAATCTTACCGTCAGTAACATAACTACCTGCAATTGTACCAACTTTAGATACTTTAAATGTTTGACGTACTTCTGCTTGTCCAATCACTTGTTCTTCAAATTCAGGATCAAGTAGACCTTTCATTGCTGATTCAATTTCTTCGATAACGTTATAGATAACGCGATGTAAACGCATATCTACATTATCAGCTTCAGCAGCACGTTTTGCTCCTGAATCAGGACGAACGTTAAATCCGATGATAATACCATTTGATGCATTGGCTAATGTTACATCTGATTCATTAATCGCACCTACAGCAGTGTGAATGATACGTACGTTTACACCTTCAACATCAATTTTCATTAATGATGCAGCTAATGCTTCAACAGAACCTTGAACGTCACCTTTAATAATCACGTTTAAGTCTTTCATTTCACCTTGTTTCATTTGTTCAAACAAGTTATCTAAAGTAACATTTTTACTTTCTTGACGTTGTTGGATAACACTTTCTTCATGACGTGCTTCACCAATACGACGAGCTTGTTTTTCGTCTTTAAATACTACAAAGCGATCGCCTGCTTGAGGTACATCGTTAATACCAGTAATTTCAACTGGAGTTGATGGACCAGCAGTTTTAATACGTTGTCCTAAATCATTTACCATAGCACGAATACGTCCATACGTATTACCAACTACGATAGAATCACCTTGGTGTAATGTACCGTTTTGTACTAATAGTGATGCAGCTGGACCACGTGATTTATCTAATTCTGCTTCAATTACTGTACCTACAGCTTGTTTTTCTGGGTTAGCTTTTAATTCTTGTACTTCTGCTACTAAACCAATCATTTCTAATAAATTATCGATACCATCACCGCTTAAAGCTGAAAGTGGTACAAAGATAGTATCGCCACCCCAGTCTTCAGGAATTAAACCATATTCTGTTAATTCTTGCATAACACGGTCTGGATTTGATGTTGGTTTGTCAATTTTATTAACTGCTACAATTGTTGGAACATTGGCTTCTTTCGCATGGTTAATTGCTTCAATAGTTTGAGGCATAACACCATCATCAGCAGCTACTACTAAAATTGTAATATCTGTCACTTGAGCACCACGTGCACGCATAGTAGTGAAAGCTGCGTGTCCTGGTGTATCAAGGAAAGTGATTTTTTTACCTTCATTTTCAATTTGATAAGCACCAATATGTTGAGTGATACCGCCAGCTTCACCTGCTGTTACTTTAGTGTGACGAATTGAGTCTAGTAATGTTGTTTTACCGTGGTCAACGTGTCCCATGATTGTTACTACTGCTGGACGCTCAATTGCATCTGGATCTTGTGATTCATCATCGAAATAAATTGATAAGTCTTCTTCTTCAATAACAACTTCTTCTTCGATTTCAACACCATAGTCATCTGCAATTAACTCTAATGTCTCTTGATCTAATGATTGATTAATATTTGCAACAATACCTAATAAGAATAATTTTTTAACAATACCTGAAGATTCAACATTTAACTTATCAGCTAATTCGCCAACTGTAATACCTTCTTGGTACGTAATTTTTGATGGCATTTCTTTAGGTTCTGCTTGTTGTTGGTTGTTTTGTTTTTGGTTGTTCTTTTTATTGTTTTTATTATTTTTGTTATTCTTATTATTTTTCTTATTATTGTTGTTATTTTGATTATTTTGGTTGTTTTGTTGTTTACCTTTGTTGTTTTTATTCTGACCACTTTGATTATTTGATTTATTATTATTTTGTTTCTGATTGTTTTGTTGTTTGTTTTCAGATTTTTTGTGATTATTTTGAGTATTTTTAGTGTTTTCTTTGCTTTGTTCTGGCTTGAACTTTTTGTCTAAAGCTTTAATTTGGTCGTCTTCTAAAGCTTGCATGTGATTTGACACTTCAACGTTCATACTCTTTAATTCATCTATAATCTCTTTACTCTTTAGATTTAATTCTTTCGCATATTCGTAAATTCTTTGTTTACTCATATAATCACTCCTCACGATATTCATCTATCATAGATAGCAATTTTTTGGCAAAACCTTGATCAGTTAAACCTACGTTCACCCTCTCACCTTTACCAATAGCTATCCCTAACTCTTCTCTAGTTCCAAATACCCTTAATGGCACTTTATAACTCGAAGTTTTATTTTGTATTAATTTCATAGTGTTAGGAGAAGCATCATTAGCTAATATAACTAATTTTATATTGCCTTTTTGCATATCATTGACAATAACTGATTCACCCGTTTTCACTTTGCCAGCTCTCATTGCAAGCCCTAAAAAATTAAATATCTTCTCATTCATTATTTTGGAATCTCTTCTCTATAAATTAAACGAATAACCTCTTTATAAACAGGTTCTAATTGTTCTTTTGACGCTTTAAAATATTTTTCTAAAACTTCTTTTTGTTGTGCGTTTTCTACTAATTGGACATCTTTTGAAACATAAGCACCTCGTCCTTGTTTCTTACCAGTAGCGTCAGCAAAAATTTCGCCTTCTTTATTGATCACAACTCTAATCATATCTTTTTTAGGATGCATTTCATTCGATATGATACATTTACGCATTGGAATTTTTTTCTTTTTCATGTTACATCATCACTCCAACCTATTTTTCTGTATCTTTATCTTCAACAGAAACGTCATCTGTTTCTTCTAATTCTTCATCTGTCTCAGCAGCTAATTCTGCAGTTGTTAAATTAGATTCTTCTAAATTCACATCATCAAATTCAACATCTTCGTCACCTGTATTGACTACTTCGTCCGCAATAGGTTCAGTTTCAATAACAGGATAAATACCCGCTTCACGTGCATCGCTTTCAGATTTGATATCAATTTTCCATCCAGTCAGTTTAGCAGCTAAACGTGCATTTTGACCACGTTTACCAATAGCTAATGACAATTGATAATCTGGAACGACAACAACTGTTGATTGATTTTCTTCATCAACAATGACTTCTAATACTTGTGATGGACTTAACGCATTTCTTACAAATACTTTAGGATCTTCATTCCATTGAACGATATCAATTTTTTCTCCACCTAGTTCTTCAACAACCGCTTCTACACGTGCACCTTTAGAACCTACACATGCACCAACTGCATCAATATCAGGATTTTCAGAATAAACACTGATTTTAGAGCGATCGCCAGCTTCACGTGCAACAGATTTAACAATAACTGTACCGTCAAAGATTTCAGGTACTTCTTGTTCAAATAAACGTTTTAGTAAACCTGGATGGCTTCTTGAAACATAAATTTGAGGTCCTTTAGTTGTCTGTTCAACTTTATTAACAAATACTTTGATTCGTTCATTTGGAATGTAACTTTCATTAGGACTTCTTTCAGCCTCAGATAATACTGCTTCAATACGGCCTAAATTTACGTATACATATCTATGATCAACACGATCAATAACACCTGTTAAAATGTCTTCTTCTTTGTCGATAAATTCATCATAAAGAATTTCTCTTTCAGCATCTCTTAAGCGTTGCATAACAGCCTGTTTTGCAGCTTGAGCACCTACGCGTCCGAAATCTTGAGGTGTTACGTCTTCTTCGTAAATGTCACCAATTTCATATGCTGGATTTTTAACTAATGCTGTACTAATATCCACTTCTTCTCTGTCATCGAATACTTCTTCAACAACTTCTTTTCTTGCTATAACTTTGAAAGTACCTTCATCCATGTTTAACTCTACTCTCACGTTTCTAGCACTATCATAGTTTTTCTTATATGCTGTAATTAAAGCTGCTTCAATTGCATCAATTAAAACTTCTCTAGGAATTTTCTTTTCCTTTTCTAAATATTCAGTAGCTAATAATAATTCATTACTTGACACGATTTTTCCTCCTCACCACGTTAAAGCATTACTGCGTGACGTGCTTTTGCAATTTTATTGCGTGGTATTTCTATCGTTTTAGTTTTAGATTTTTCTTTAACTTCTATTAGTATAATATCCTCTTTGACATCTTTTAAAATACCTAACCATTCTTTTTCTTTTTCAATAGGTGCATAAAGTGATACAAAGATAGGATGTGTAATTGCATCTTTAAGTGCTTTTTCATTTTTAATAGGTCTTTCAGCACCTGGAGAAGCAACATCAAGGTAATACATTTCAGGTATAGGATCGTTTTCATCCATTGCTTCGCTGATTTTTTCAGATGCTAACGTACAATCATTTAAATCAACGCCACCATCTTTATCTATAGAAATTCTTAAAAAATGATCTTTACCTTCTTTAACATACTCAATTTCAACTAGTTCAAAGTTAAGGTCATCTAATACGGGTTGAATAATAGGTTCTACTTGTTCAGCTATTTTACTCATACAGGCCTCCCTTTTAGGCAAATAGAAAAGAGCGGGTATATGCCCACTCTTTTGCCTGAGTTACTAATTTTTTAAGCAACATAAGTATATCATAAGTTTCACTTGTAAACAAATCACAGCATAATCACTATGGTTGTTCATTAAAATGAAATAGTTATTCTATAAATTGATTACTAAAATTAACTCTTATTTTTAATTTACATATCGAAAATTGATAATTGTGCTTTATCAGGTAAGCCTGGTAATGAACCTAAATCATCTAAGTATTCAATTACCTTTTGTGATAGACCTGCTTTTTTATTTAAGTCTTCTTTTGATAAAAATGGTCCTTCTTCTCGCGCTTCAACAATTCTCTTAGCAACGTTTTCCCCTAGTCCTGGAACAGCAATAAACGGTGGAATTAAACTGTCATCTTCAATTATGAAATCGAATGCTTGGCTTTTTTCAAGGCTGATAGGCTGCATGCGGTAACCACGATGTGCCATTTCATTCATAATTTCAAGAACAGTTAACACGTCTTTTTCTTTTTTGCCTAAATCCATATATCTTGAGTACATATCTTTAACTGTATTTTTAATACTTTCTTTATCTTTAATCATTGTAATTAAATCAAAATCAGATGCTCTAACAGTAAAGTATGACGCATAATAATATAGTGGATGATGCACTTTGAAATACGCAATACGAACTGCCATTAATACATAGGCAGCTGCATGGGCTTTAGGGAACATGTATTTAATCTTACGACATGAATCTAAATACCAATCAGGGACATCATTTTCTTTCATAGCTTCAACCATTTCATCAGTCAAACCACGACCTTTACGCACAAACTCCATCGTTTTGAAGGCCATAGAAGGCTCTAAACCTGCATACATTAGATACACCATAATATCATCACGACAACCAATTACTGATGATAGATCACAAATGCCTGCACGGATTAATTCTTGTGCATTACCTAACCAAACGTCTGTACCATGAGATAATCCTGAAATTTGAACTAACTCAGAGAAAGTAGTTGGCTTAGTATCTTCGAGCATTTGTCTTACGAATCCAGTACCGAATTCAGGGACGCCAAACGTACCTGTTTTACATAAAATTTCTTCTTCAGTAACGCCTAAACTTTCAGGACTACTAAAGATTTTCATCGTCTCTTTATCATCAACAGGTATCGTATGAGGATCAATGCCAGATAAATCTTGTAACATACGTATCATTGTAGGATCATCGTGTCCAAGTATATCGAGTTTCAATACATTATCATGAATTGAATGGAAATCGAAGTGTGTTGTCATCCAAGCTGAACTCTGATCATCGGCTGGATATTGTATTGGTGTAAAATCATAAATATCCATATAATCTGGAACAACGATAATACCACCAGGGTGTTGACCTGTAGTTCTCTTAACGCCTGTACAACCTTTAACTAAACGGTCAACTTCTGCGCCACGTTTGTGAATACCTTGATCATTTAAATAACCTTTAACGAAACCGAATGCTGTTTTTTCAGCAACTGTACCGATAGTACCTGCACGGAAAACTTTATCTTCACCAAACAATACTTTTGTATAGTTATGTGCATTGGGTTGGTATTCACCACTAAAGTTCAAGTCAATATCTGGTACTTTGTCCCCTTTAAATCCTAAGAATGTTTCGAACGGGATATCTTGTCCTTCTTTAATTAAATCATTACCACATTGTGAACATTTCTTATCAGGTAAATCAAAGCCTGAACCAACAGAACCGTCATCAAAGAACTCACTCGTTTTACAATGCGTACAAATGTAATGAGGTGGCAATGGATTAACCTCAGTAATCTCTGTCATCGTTGCCACAAAACTTGATCCAACTGATCCACGTGAACCAACTAAATAACCATCATTTAATGATTTTTTAACTAAACGTTGTGAAATTAGATAAATAACTGAGAATCCATTACCTATAATACTATCTAATTCTTTCTCTAAACGATCAATAACTATTTGAGGTAGGTCTTCGCCGTATAATTTTTTAGCATTGCTATAACTTAATTCTCGAATTTCCTCGTTAGCTCCATCCATTCTCGGTGTATATAGTTTGTCTTTAATCGGAACAACACGTTCAATTCGGTCAGCTAAAGCATTAGTATTAGTTACTACGAGTTCATATGCTTTTTCTTCGCCTAAAAAGTGTAACTCATCTAACATTTCATCAGTTGTTCTAAAATGTGCTTCTGGTAATGTCGAACGATTTAACGGATTACCTGGTTGTGAAGCAATAAGTATTTTACGTGCAATAGCATCATGTTCATATAAATAATGTGCATTACCTGTCGCAATAACTGGGATATTCGCACTTTTACCCGCTTCTATTAATCGATTATAGATTTCATGTAATGTTTCAGTATCTCTGATAAGTTCTCGATCGATTAAATCTTGATACAATGCAGGAGGTTGTACTTCTATAAAGTCATAATATTTAGCTATTTTTTCAACTTCAGATTGATCACGTTGCATTACTGCAGTGAATAACTCACCTTCATCGCATGCAGTTCCAACAAGTATACCTTCTCTATATTCATTTAATAACGATCTAGGGATTCTAGGTGTTCTGTAATAATAAGTAACTAGCGATTCACTTACTATTTTAAATAGATTTTTCAATCCTTGTTGGTTTTGTACGATTAAAGTGACGTGTGAAGGTCTTGCCCTTTTATAAGCATCTTCATTGGTTAACTTTTTATTTATATCAATATGGTTAGTTACACCTAATTCTTTCATTTGTTGTACCATTTTAATGAAAATATAAGCAGTTGCTTCGGTATCATAAATGGCTCTGTGATGTTGTGTTAAATCCACGCCATATTTTTTGGCAAGGAAATTCAAACCGTGTTTTCCGTATTCTGTATTGATTGTACGTGATAATTCTAACGTATCAATAACTCCGTTAGTTGATGGTCCAAAGCCTAATCGTTCATAACCCGTGTCAATGAATCCCATATCGAAAGAAGCATTGTGAGCTACAAATATTGCGTCGCCAACCCATTCTTTAAATTCTGTAAGCACTTCTTCGATTTCTGGAGCATCTGTTAACATGTCATCTGTAATATGTGTCAAGTTAATGATTGTTTCGGATAGTTTTTCATGTGGGTTACTGAATCTCTCAAATTTATCAATGATTTCTCCATCGTGTACTTTAACGGCAGCTAATTCAATAATCTTATCGTATTGGTTTGATAAACCTGTAGTCTCAACGTCGAATACTACATAGGTAGCATCTTTTAAATCTCGATCAGTAGGTTTATATGCAATTGGAACGCCATCGTCTACTAACATACCTTCCATACCATATATCATCTTAATACCATTTTTCTCAGCTGCTGCATGGGCATCTGGAAATGCTTGAACAACATTATGGTCAGTAACAGCTATAGCTTTATGTCCCCATTGAGCGGCTTGGTCAACATATCCGCTAATATTAGGAATACCATCCATTTGACTCATTGATGTATGTAAATGGAATTCAACTCTTTTTTCTTCAGCTTTATCTTTTTTAGGAGATTTTTTAATTTCTTCTATGTCAGACATCATCATAACTAGGTCTCTGACAAATGTATCTTCTTCGATACGACCTTGTGCACGTACCCATTTACCTACACTTAATGCTTTAAAATGATCTAAATCATTTTTATTTTTACGTGTAAACATTTTTAACACTAATGAATCGGTATAATCTGTTACTTTTAATTCTACAATGTGGCGTCCACTTTTTAACTCTTTTAAGTTGATATCAAAGATAACACCTTCTACAGCCACTTTAAATTCTTCTTCGATAATAGACTCTATAGAACGTATATTTTCAACTTGAATTGGTTTACCAATTTGACAATTATCTACATCACTTTCATTATTATCTTGTTGTTTAGCTTTTTCTGCTTTCATTTTTTCTAATTTTTCAGTAGCTTCTCGTGCACTTTGTTCATCTTCTTCTTGAATATGTGCTTCTAGTGATGCTAAGTCATCATCATGATTGGTATTATCTGTTTCAAACACAATTTTATCAATATCAAATCCGCAATTTTTAAATGCTGCTATTAAACTACCATTACATGCTTTATCAAAGTGATTACGCTCGATATCATTAGATACCATTACTTTTAAAATGTTACCTGACATAATCAAACGTTTTTGTTTTAACTGACCTTTAACTTTAGGTGACAATGCTGTTTGGTCAATACAATGCCCAAAATATTTGATAGCATGTTCATCTTGATTATCAGTATTTTTTACTGTGAAATAGCATTTTACAGTAGCTATTTCTTTAAACTCTTCTACTATTGCATGATTAAAGAGTAGGTAGTCTTCATGTGATAAAAAATGCGGCAATGTAATATGAAATTCCCATGTTCTGTTTTTACTTGAGACATCAATTCTTGTTAACTCGCCTTGCTCTATGATTTCTGAATCTAGCTGATTAGAAATTTTAATTTGATCAGCAAGTACTTTAAATTTTTCCTGATTTGTCATTGCCAATACGAAAACCACCTTAAATATATAATTCTCTCGAAAATTTCCATGATTAATATGATAACAACGCTACAAATTATACTGATTTATGCTATGAAGTTCAAAGCAAATTTATATTATATTATACGCTTAAATGACTTATATTTCATTGATTACATTTTGAAATTTTAAAAGAAAATAAAGGAGTGGATAAGAACTCAATTTGAATTCGTTATCACACTCCTACTCAATGCTCGAATACTAAATAATGTAAATATTTCTTATACAATATTTATTAATCGTAATTTAGTTTAATGTTAAATATAAATCTTTAATGTAATCTTCTAATTGATCAATATGAATTTCTTCACTTTCTCCTGTTGAACGTTGTTTTACTTCAACAATTCCTTCTGAAGCAAGTTTACCCACAACAACTCGAATAGGTAATCCAATTAAATCTGAATCATTAAATTTAACGCCGGCACGCTCTTGTCTATCGTCATATAATACATCATATTGCTTCATTAATTGATTATAAAATTGGTCTCCAAGTTCGCGTTGGTCATCTTTTTTAGGATTAATAGTGATTAAATGTAAATCAAATGGTGTTACTGATTTAGGCCAAATAATTCCATTATCATCATTATGTTGTTCAACGATTGCACTTAACGTTCTTGATACACCAATTCCGTAACATCCCATAATAAGTGGCTGAGCTTTTCCTTGATTATCTAAGAACGTTGCGTTCATTGCTTCAGAATATTTAGTACCGAGTTTGAATACTTGTCCTACTTCAATTCCTTCAGCAAATTGTGCAGCAGAACCATCAGCTAATGTTTCTCCTTCGAGAATGAATCTAAAGTCTCCAAATTCATCTACTTTAAAATCACGGTCTAATTGTACATTATCGAAGTGATATCCATCTTCATTTGCACCCACAACTAAATCAGATAAATCTTTCACAAAATGATCTGCGTAAATTTTTATATCTTTATCGTGAACTGGACCTAATGAACCAGGACTAGCACCCAATAAATTGACAATTTCATCTTGCGTAGCCATTTCAATATTATCAGTACCAAAATAAGCTTTTAATTTTACGTCATTTAATTCATGATGCCCTCTAACCAACACCATTATAAATTCGCCATCTACTTTGAAAATCATTGTTTTAACAATCTCATCTAACGGTCTGTTTAAAAAGTCTGCTAATTCTTGAGATGTTTTAACACCTGGTGTAGCTATTTTTTCCATAGCTTTACCGCTTGATTCTTTAGGATTGGCATGATATACGACTTCAGCTTTCTCAATATTCGCAGCATAGTCTGTCTCGTTACTATAAACAATAGTATCTTCACCAATTTCACTTAATGCCATAAATTCGTGAGTATGACTACCACCAATAGCACCAGAATCTGCTACAACTGGACGCGCATTGATACCTACACGTTTAAAGATGCGATCATATGCGTTATACATGTCTTG
Organism: Staphylococcus sp. URHA0057; assembly: GCF_000620265.1. Taxonomy (NCBI): domain Bacteria; kingdom Bacillati; phylum Bacillota; class Bacilli; order Caryophanales; family Staphylococcaceae; genus Staphylococcus; species Staphylococcus sp. URHA0057. Next base: position 294,313 of record NZ_JHVS01000001.1, read on the forward strand.
ATATGTTTCATCTAATGAAGCTTCATCGGCATGGAAAGAATATGCATCTTTCATAATAAATTCTCTTCCACGTAGTAAGCCAAAACGAGGACGTTTTTCGTCTCTGAATTTAGATTGAATTTGGAATAATGTTATCGGTAATCGCTTATATGATTTTAATTCATCTCTTACAAGTGATGTTACGACTTCTTCATGTGTAGGTCCTAATGCAAATTCGCGTCCATTACGGTCTTTTAAACGCATTAATTCAGGACCATAGGCACCCCAACGACCTGATTCTTCCCATAATTCAGCTTGTTGTAGCGCTGGCATTAAAATTTCTACTGCATCAACGCTTTCCATTTCTTCACGAATAATCTTAGAAATGTTATTAAGTACACGAGTTGCTAGTGGTAGATAACTATAAATTCCACTCGTACTTTGTTTAATTAAACCTGCTTTTAATAGTAATCTATGACTTAAAGCTTCTGCTTCTGCAGGTACTTCTCTCATTGTTGGTATAAAAACTTTAGATTGTTTCATAGTAACTTTGCCTCCCTATTTATAAGAAATATCGTTGTATGTCATTCCAAGTAACTAAGATCATAATAATAATTACGAAAATAGCACCGACTGCAATAATAGTCGTTTCTGCTTTTTTGTTTATAGGTTTTCTAAATATTGCTTCGTAGAAAACAAATAAAATACGTCCGCCATCTAATGCAGGTATTGGTAATAAATTCATAATCCCTAGGTTAACACTTAATAGTGCTGTATAAGTAATTAAATTAATGATACCTGATTTCACCACTGAATCCACATTATGGTATATACCAACAGGACCATTTAACATATCAAATGAAAATCCGCCTGTGAAAATACTAGCTATCATTCCGACAACAGCTGTAAATATTAAAGTGCCTGCTTTGAAGAATTGTTCAACACCCATAACTAAAGGTTTAAATACGGTGTGTTCTTTCTCTGGTATAAAACCAATTTGATAAACGGTTTCAGATTTATTTTTAGTTTGTTTGATTTCTCTTTTCTTAGGTTCTAAATCAATTGATTTAGTCTTGCCATCTCGATCAACTTTAATAGTTGTTTTAGCAGATTTATTTTTATCTAAAACCTTTTTAATATCATTGTAGTCTTTAACCTTATGATTGCCGACTTGTACAATTTTATCTCCAGCTTTTAGGCCTGCTTTTTCAGCTGGTAAACCTTTTGCCAAATCTCCTACTGTTGTTGTAGGTGTACCTTGATAATAAGCTAACCCAATAAATAAGACGATTGCTAAAATAAAATTGAATAATGGTCCTGCAAATAATGTTAAAAATTTAGGTAAAGGTTTTTTATGTGTGAATTGACGATCTCTTGGGGCAATTTGAATTAAACTACCATTTTCAACAAAATATGCTTTCTTAGCAATATTAAAGTGATGTCGTTCTTCATCATATGAAGTAATTCCTTCAATAAATAAATTATCTTTAAAATCACATTGTTTTACTTCAATTGCTTCAATTTGTTGAAATTTGTGTTGATCATCTAAGATGATATGTGTAATTTCATCTTGTTCATTTAATTTAATTTTAACGTTCATACCAGGTTCAACAGGTGGTTCTTCAAGTCCATCTCCTGCCATACGAACGTACCCACCTACAGGTAAAATTCGAATTGTATATAAGGTTTCATCTTTTCTAAAACTAAATATTTTAGGGCCCATACCAATAGCAAATTCCGGGCACATAATGCCTGCTCTTTTAGCAAAGAACATATGTCCATATTCATGAACAGTGACTAGTACACCAAATACTATGATGAACGCTAATATTGTAATTAAATAGCTCACGCGCTACACCTCAATTTTTTAAGTAATATTTCAATTTATAACTTCCATTAATAATAAGACAATAATAAAAACATTATATTACGATTACCAAATTTAGCATACAAATTTGGATAAGCTTTTCAAAATTTCTAATTTTTCCATAAAAGTTATGTATGAGTTATGAAAAGGAGTTAAGAAATGATAATACATTTCAATAACTCCCCCATTATAACATTATATTTATTTGAAAATGATTGATGATATTAAATTTGAATTAAAAGAATGTTTAATAATGGTAATACAAACATAAAGCTATCAAATCTATCTAATATACCACCATGTCCTGGTAAAATTCTTCCTGAATCTTTAACACCAAAATGTCTTTTAAATCCTGATTCTACTAAATCACCTAATTGACCAAACATGCTTAAAATAATAGTTACAAGCAATAGTAACCATACATTTAAGTTGAAGTCTACAAAAAATTGCATGAGTAGAGGTACTAATAAACTACAGAAAATACCACCTATAAATCCTTCAATTGTTTTATTAGGACTAATAACCGGCCATAATTTGTGTTTTCCCATTAAACGTCCAAACAAATAAGCACCAGTGTCAGTTAACCAAACAATCAAGAATGCAAATAATATATAATGTAAACCTTCAGAACGTGTTTCATAAAAATACATAAAGCCTATTCCTACGTATGCAACACTCATTAAACAAAATGCCGCATCCATAAAACTAAATCTATTTTTAGATAAAACAGTATAACTTAACACTATAAAACTCATAGCAATTAAACTTTTCAATTGAATGACTTGTACCCAATTTCCAGCATCTTGTGGCAACATAATGATAATTAATCCAATAGCACTAATAATCCCTGGAATTGATACAAATTTAATCATATTCATATTTAAAAGTTCTTTTAATGCAATTAATGCTAATAAATTAGCAAAAAGCATTAGTACTAATCCACCCTTTAATAGGATGGGCAAGAATATTAATAGAGCAATAATTGCTGTCAATGTTCTTACTTTCATACTACTTTACTCCTCACTCAATCCTCCAAAACGTCTTTGGCGAGATTGGTAAATTTTTAAACAATTTTTCAATTCTTCACCATCAAAGTCTGGCCATAATTTTTCATTAAAAATGAATTCACTGTATGAAACTTGCCAAATTAAAAAGTTACTTATTCTTTGTTCGCCAGAAGTTCGAATTAATAATTCTGGATCAGGATAATTTTGGGTCATTAAATGCTGATCTATCATCGTTTCATTAATATCATTACTATTAAGTCCTTTTTCTTGAAACTCATCAAATATCATCTTCATACTTTGGACAATTTCAGCACGACCACCGTAATTAATTGCAAAAATTAATTTCAATCCTGTGTTATTTTTTGTCTTTTCTTTGGCATGATCAATAGCTTCGATTGTTGATTTCGGTAACCCTGTTTGAAAACCAATTGTTTCTACTTTAACATTCTTTTCAATTAATTCAGGTAAAAATGTTTTTAGAAAATTAACTGGTAAATTCATAATATAGTTTACTTCACTTTCAGGTCTAGACCAATTTTCAGTGGAGAAAGCGTATAAGGTAAGATATTTGATACCGATATCACTAGCTTCTCTTGTGACTTTCTTGATTGTTTGCATACCTTCATAATGTCCTTTTATGCGAGGCATTCTGCGTTTTTTAGCCCAACGCCCATTTCCATCCATAATAATAGCAACATGTTCAGGTATATTATGTAAATCTAAATCATTAAATTGATTATTTTCACTCTTGTTATTATTTCTAAGCTTTTTAAACATGGTCTTTCCTCCGAGCCTGATCATCTCTGTAATATAGTATAGGTTGTTTAAACAATCATCTACCATTTTATCATACTCATTTATAGCATTGAATAAGCAAATAAAAAAACTGTACCAAAGTCTTACTTGGTACAGTTTAGACTAGAATGAAAATAGCATCATTTTGTCTTTCAATTTCATCTCCAGATGTATTGTATCTGGCAAGATGAAACTATCGCATTAAAGTTTAATTACACTGACATAATGTCTTTTTCTTTATCATCTACTAATTGATCAATTTCTTTAATTGAATTATCAGTAGCTTTTTGAACATCGTCTGTTTGACTTCTTAAATCGTCTTCAGTAATGTCACCATTTTTTTCATCTTTTTTGATTTGGTCGTTTACGTCACGACGGATGTTTCTTATAGAAACTTTTGCGTCTTCACCGATTTTTTTAACTTCTTTAACTAATTCTTTACGACGTTCTTCAGTTAAAGCAGGTACAGAAATACGAATTACTTCACCGTCACTAGTTGGATTAACACCAAGGTTAGCAGCGTTTATAGCTTTTTCGATATCAGCAACAGATGATTTATCATATGGTGAAATAACAAGTAATCTTGCTTCAGGAACATTAATACTTGCTAATTGTTGCACTGGCGTTGGTGCACCATAGTAATCTACATTTACACCATTTAATAAATTAGAATTGGCTCTTCCTGCACTAATATTAGCTAATTCTTTAGATAAACTATCGATTGATTTTTGCATTCTTGATTTAGTATCTTTAATAATGTCACTCATTTTTTACACCTCGTATTATTTTGTAATTAATGTACCAATTTTATCGCCCATAACAGCACGTTTAATGTTGCCTTCTTCCATAATTGAGAACACATTTAATGGAATATTATTATCCATACAGAATGATGATGCTGTTGAGTCCATAACTTGTAATCCTTCTTGTAACATTTGAATATGTGTTAAATGTTCATATTTAACTGCATTTTTATCTACTTTAGGGTCAGCTGAATATACGCCATCAACATTATTTTTACCCATTAAAATGACATCAGCTTCGACTTCAGCTGCACGTAAAGCTGCTGTAGTATCCGTAGAGAAATAAGGATTTCCAATTCCAGCCGCAAAGATAACAACACGTTTCTTCTCTAAGTGACGAATAGCACGACGACGAATATATGGTTCTGCAACTTGTTTCATTTCGATTGAAGTTAATACTCGAGTATCGCAATCTAATTGTTCAAGGCTATCTTGTAAAGCTAAAGCGTTCATAACTGTAGCTAACATGCCCATATAGTCAGCAGTACCGCGATCCATACCTAAATCGCTTCCTGTTTTACCTCTCCAAATATTACCGCCACCAACGATGACAGCAATTTCACAATCCATTTTTGCTACTTCAGCAACTTGTTTAGCTACACTTTTAATGATCATTGGATTTATACCAAAACCTTTGTCACCTGCAAGTGCTTCACCACTAAGTTTTAAGACTACACGTTTATATTTTGAAGTTTGAGCCATTTTCTTATCCTCTCTATAGTAGAAATATGTAAAAGTATATAAGTAAAGAAGACACGGATGTCTTCTCTAAAGCAAAGTATCTACTTCACTTTGAGAAAACCTTTCAGGTGTCTTCTTTCTTGTTAACAATATGACTAATTATTTCATTTGTCCTTTAACTTCATCTGCGAAGTTTTCTTCACGTTTTTCCATACCTTCGCCTACTTCATAACGTACGAAGTCAACAAGTTTACCACCTTTAGATTTTAAGAAAGCTTCAACTGTTTCGTCTGGGTTTTTAACGAAGTTTTGGTCAACAGCACAAATTTCTTGTAAATATTTACGTAAACGACCTTCAACCATTTTTTCAACGATGTTTTCTGGTTTACCTTCGTTTAATGCTTGTTGTTTAAGTACTTCTTTTTCATGGCTAATTTCATCTTCGCTTACTTGATCAGATGAAACGTATTTAGGGTTGATTGCAGCGATATGCATAGCAACATCTTTAGCTGCTTCTTCGTCAGTAGTACCTTCAACAACTGTTAATACACCGATACGTCCACCCATGTGTAAATAAGCACCAAAAGCATCGTTATCAGTTTTAGTTCTAACTGAGAAACGACGGATACTTAATTTTTCTCCAATTGTAGAAATAGCTTCTTTCATTTTTTCGTCAACAGTTTTACCGTCTTCAAATTTAGTTTCCATTAATGCATCAACTGATTCTGCTTTTGTAGCAAGAACTTGGTTAGCAATTTCTTTAACTAAATTTTGGAAACCTTCGTTACGAGCAACGAAGTCTGTTTCTGAGTTGATTTCAACGATAGCTGCTTCGTTACCATTGATTTCAACATGTACAAGACCTTCTGCAGCGATACGATCAGCTTTTTTAGCTGCTTTAGCAATACCTTTTTCACGTAAGTAGTCGATCGCTTTATCCATATCACCATCAGTTTCAGTTAGCGCTTTTTTACAGTCCATCATACCAGCGCCAGTTTTTTCACGTAATTCTTTTACAAGTTTAGCTGAAATTGCCATTAATTATTCCTCCAGTATATATAATTCTATTATAGATATATCTAAATTCTACCATTATTGTTAGTAAAATTTCCAATACTCTATACTTTATTTTTATTTTTTAAAAAAAGGTGATAAGCATTAGTATCTTATCACCCATTTAAACTATAACTTAGTTTGATTCAACAGAAGTGTTTTCTTCAGTTGTTTCTGCTTTGTCAGATTCTTCTTTATCATCTAAATTGATGTTTTGTTCTGCAGCTACTTCTTCGTTTGATACACCTTGTTGACCTTCTAAAACAGCGTCTGCCATTTTACCAGTTAATAATTTAACGGCACGGATAGCATCGTCGTTTGCTGGGATTACATAATCAATTTCATCTGGGTCACAGTTAGTGTCAACAATACCCACGATTGGAATATTTAATTTACGTGCTTCAGCAATTGCGTTGCGCTCTTTACGAGGATCAACTACGAATAATGCTTGAGGCATAGTTTTCATATCACGAATACCGCCTAAGAATTTAATTAAACGGTCGTATTCTTTTTTAAGTTCAACAACTTCTTTTTTAGGTAATACTTCGAATAATCCGTCTTCTTCCATTTTTTCAATTTCAGAAATACGTTTGATTCGTTTTGAGATTGTTTTGTAGTTAGTTAAGATTCCACCTAACCATCTTTGGTTAACGTAGAATTGTCCAGCACGTTCTGCTTCAGCTTTAACTGATTCTTGTGCTTGTTTTTTAGTACCTACGAATAAGACTTTACCGCCATCTTCAGATACTTGTTTAATAAAGTTGTATGCTTCTTCAACTTTTTTCACTGTTTTTTGTAAGTCAATGATATAAATACCATTTCTTTCAGTGAAGATATATTTTTTCATTTTTGGGTTCCAACGACGTGTTTGGTGGCCGAAGTGAACACCAGCTTCTAACAATTGTTTCATTGATATAACTGCCATTATAAATTCCTCCTATTGGTTAATTACCTCCATAACAAACTCATATAAAGACAATAATTAAATATTGCACCCTCTATATTTACATTTATTATGTGCGTATTGGCTTCATAGCCGAAAATAAATATATCATAATTTGATGTTTAATGCAATGGCTTTCTACTGATTAGTTGAATGTAATTGAGCAACTTTTAATCTCTTAATTAATGTTAAAATCACAATCAAAAAACAACTGAGTAGATAACATAAAAAAGGTTCAGGTATAAAAGTACACTACCCAAACCTAAATTGATTTATTATTTATTTCGCTCTAATTCGTCTAAGAATTTTTCTTTTTTAACTTTTATAAATGTACCCTTCATACCTAGTGAACGTGACTCAATAACACCAGCACTTTCAAGTTTACGTAAAGCATTAACAATTACTGAACGAGTAATACCAACTCTATCAGCTACTTTAGATGCGATTAGTAATCCTTCGTTACCACCTAATTCATCAAAGATGTGTTCAATAGCTTCTTTTTCAGAATATGATAATGAATTAATCGCCATAGTAATTGAAGCTTTATCGCGTGCTTCTTTTTCTACTTCATTGTGTTTTTCACGTAAAATTTCCATTCCGATAACAGTAGCTGCATATTCACCTAAAACTAAATCGTTTTCGTTGAAATCGTCTTGTACTCTTCCTAAAACTAAGGTACCTAATCTTTCTCCTCCACCTAGTATAGGGAAAATAGTTGTTTTACTATTAATAAATACTTCTCTATTTTCTGGAGGGAATACAGTTAAAACATTATCAATATCAATATTTGATTGTGTTTCTTTTACGTCCATTAATTGATCAGTGTATTCTGCAGGGATGTGTCTATCTTCAAGCATGTGAATGATACGATCACTTTTAAGTAATTCGTTTAAACTTGATCCTAAAATTTTACCTCTTCTCGACACGATGAATACATTTGTAACTGTAACGCTACTAATTGTTTGGGCTACGTCCTTAAAATCTACTGCGATGCCTTTGTGTTTCTGTAATAAAGTGTTTAACTCTCTTGTTTTAGATAATAAGCTCATAATTTTTCTCCTTCTTTGTATATTTATAGAATAAATGCACTTAAATCTTTATTTGTTGAGATTGATTTTAATTTATCGTCTACATATTGCGGTGTAATATCAACTACAGCATTTGGCATGCTTGGTGCCTCAAATGATAAATCCTCTAACATTTTTTCTAATATTGTGTGTAATCTACGAGCACCAATATTATCTGTATCTTGGTTAACTTGATATGCGATTTCAGCTAATCGAGTAATAGCTTCGTCAGAGAAATTAACAGTTACTTCTTCTGTTTCAAGTAATGCTTCATATTGTTTAACTAGTGATAATTTAGGTTCTTTAAGAATTCTTACGAAGTCTTCGACTGATAGACTATCAAGTTCTACTCTAATTGGGAATCTACCTTGAAGTTCTGGAATTAAATCACTAGGCTTAGAAACATGGAATGCACCAGCACCAATAAATAGCATGTGTTCAGTATTTACAGTACCATATTTAGTTTGAATCATGCTACCTTCAAGGATTGGTAAGATATCTCTTTGAACACCTTGTCTTGAAACATCTTGTCCGCTATTTTGGTTATTTGTTGCCACTTTATCAATTTCATCAATAAAGATAATTCCCATTTGTTCTGCCAATTCTAATGCTTCTTGGTTTGCAGTTTCTTGATCAATTAACTCATCAGCAAAATCATCTGCTAATATTTTACGTGCTGTTTTAACTGGTACTTCACGTTCAACTTTCTTCTTAGGCATAAGTTGATTCATCATATCTTGCATTTGTTGATTTTGATTCGTTCCTAACATGCCTAATGCACCAGGATCTTGTTCAACTTTAATACGTACTTTTTCTTCTTCTAACTTACCTTCTTGAAGTTGTTGCTTGATTTCAGAACGTTTTGTTTTAATCTCTTCTGTTGGTGGTTCTTCCTCTTCTTCATTGTTCTGATTAAAATTAGGAATAGCACCACCAAAAAGTGATTCTAACGGATTGTTTCCTTGAGAAGCTTTTTTCTTCATACTTGGAACTAACAATTTAACTAGTTTGTCATTGGCTTTTTGAGTTGCTTCATCTTTAACCAATTCTTTCTTTTCATCTTTGACTAAACGAACGGATACATCTACTAAGTCTCTTACCATGCTTTCTACGTCTCGTCCTACATAGCCAACTTCAGTAAATTTAGTTGCCTCTACTTTAATAAATGGCGCACCAACAATTTTAGCCATTCTACGAGCTATTTCAGTTTTACCAACACCAGTTGGTCCAATCATTAAAATATTTTTAGGTGCAATTTCTTGTTTAGATTCTTCATCTAATAAACTTCTTCTGTATCTATTGCGTAGGGCAATGGCCACTTTTCTTTTTGCGTCATCTTGCCCGACAATATATTCATTTAATCGAGATACAATATCTTTCGGTGTTAATTTAATACCATTTGTATCCATGAATGCTTTACCTCCATATATCATAAATTACTTGAAATTAGTGTTATTTAATTTATATACAAATCAATTTGCTCGAATGATTAAATATATTTATAATGTTTCAACTATAATATTATCATTTGTGAATACACAAATGTCAGATGCAACCTTCAAACTTTCATATGCCATTTCTTCAGCAGACATATGTGTTGCATGTCTCTTAAGTGCTCTACCTGCACTTAATGCATAATTCCCACCTGAACCAATAGCGATTAAATCGTCATCAGGTGCTATAACTTCTCCTGTACCACTTACAACTAAAATAGCATCTTTATCCATAACAATTAGCATTGCCTCAAGTTGACGTAGTTGTTTATCTCCTCGCCATTCTTGCGCAAGTTCAACAGCAGCTCTTTCAAGATTTCCGCTAAATTGTTGTAATTTAGTTTCGAATTTTTCAAAAAGTGTAAATGCATCGGCAACACTACCTGCAAAGCCTGCAAGCACTTTACCATCATATAAACGTCTCACTTTTCTAGCTGTTTGTTTCATAATGACTTGTTGGCCTAATGTGACCTGTCCATCTCCTGCCATTGCAGCACCGCCATTATGTCTAACAGCATATATCGTTGTTGCATGTAATGAATTATCCATAAATCATTCTCCTTTTTTTGCTCGAGGGTGTGCATTGAGATAAACTTTTCTCAATTGTTGATTCGATACGTGCGTATATTTACCAGTTGTTGATAAATTAACGTGACCTAATAAAGATTGTACTGTTCTTAAATCAGCGCCTTGATTAAGTAGATGAGTTGCAAACGTGTGTCTTAACTTATGCGGATGAATATTTGTAACACCTGACGTACGTTTGACCACATCATTAAGTACATATCTTACGCCTCTTTCTGTAATAGGCTGACCCTGCATATTAACGATTAAATAATCATGATCAACATTTTTTAAAGGTTTGAATTCCTCTAAATACCGTTCGATACTTTGTTTACAAAATTCTCCAAAAGGTATAAATCTTTCTTTATTACCTTTACCTAATACTTTGACACCAGGTAAATTCATATCTAAGTCATTTCTTTTTATATTCACTAACTCAGAAACGCGAATTCCCGTGGCATATAGTAATTCAAGTATGAGTTTATCTCTCATGCCCTTTTTATTGTCAGTATCAACTGTTTTAAATAATGCTTCCATCTCTTCTTCATAAAAAAATTGAGGAAGATATTGTTCTTTCTTGGGATGAACAAGTTGAACAAAAGGATTAACGACCGTCTCATCTTGCGTCATCCAATATTCATAAAAAGTACGTAACGTAGAAATTTTACGTGAAACTGTAGTTCTTTTCAAATTTTTCGAATATAAAAAACTTAAATAATTTCTTGCATCTTTATATTCAAAATCATTTAAATCTAAACACTCTTGATCTAAAAAGTGATTAAATTGCACAATATCGTCATGATAAGACTTAAGTGTATGATCTGAAAAATTCCGTTCAACTTTTAACATATAGAGAAACGCTTTTTGAATATCATTCAATAAATTTCGCCTCCATCATATTGAATTGTAGCATATTCATGGTAGGGCTTACAGTGATTTGATATTCAATTCAAAATCTTTCGAGAATTGTAACACTATATCTTTATAAGCAGTAACCAACAAAAAACTAGATAGCATTTGCCACCTAGTTCATGTACTTGAAAATTATAAAGTTTTTTTATAATTCTCAAGATATTCTAAAGCACGATTCGCTTGAGTTTCATATCTTTCTTTTTTATCTTTAATACGTTTTTCTAACGATGGTAATAATCCAAAATTAGCGTTCATCGGTTGGAAGTTCTTTTCATTCTTAGCATGAGAAATGTAATATGCCATACTACCAATCATTGTTTCTCTTGGGAAAATGACTTCACCTTTATTTAATAATTTATGTGCCAAGTTAATACCTGAAACTAAACCACTTGCAGCACTTTCAACATATCCTTCTACACCTGTCATTTGACCAGCAAAGTAAATGTTGTCATGTCCAATTAATTCATATTTTTCATTTAAAACATCTGGCGAGTTAATAAATGTGTTTCTGTGCATCACACCGTATCTAACGATATCTACGTTTTCTAAACCAGGAATTAACTTAATAACTTCTTTTTGTGCGCCCCATTTTAAATGTGTTTGGAAACCAACAATATTGTATAGTGTGCCAGCAGCATCGTCTTGTCTTAATTGCACTACGGCGAACGGTCTTTTTCCTGTTTTAGGATCTTCTAATCCAACAGGCTTCATTGGTCCAAATAACAATGTTTTACGACCACGTTCTGCCATAACTTCAAATGGCATACAACCTTCAAAATATTTTTCTTTTTCAAATTCATTTACAGGCGCTACTTCTGCTTCTAAAACAGCATTATAAAAACGATCAAACTCTTCTTCAGTCATTGGACAATTTAGATAAGCAGCTTCACCTTTGTCATATCTTGATTTTAAATATACTTTATCCATATCTATACTATCTTTTTCAATGATAGGTGCTGCAGCATCATAGAAATATAGTTGGTCTTTACCAGTAATGTCTACGATTTCTTTAGCTAAGTTTTCAGTTGTAAGTGGCCCAGTAGCTATTATTGTATAACCCTCTGGAATACTGTGCACTTCTTGATTTAGCACTGTCACATTAGGATGATTTCTAAGTGTATCTGTAATATGACCTGCAAAATCATGTCTATCTACTGCAAGTGCACCACCAGCTGGAACTCTTGCTTTATCTGCTGCTTGAATAATAAGTGAATCCAAGCGTCGCATTTCTTCTTTTAAAACACCTACAGCATTTGTAAGTGCATTACCTCTTAACGAGTTTGAACATACAAGTTCAGCAAATTTGTCAGTGTGATGTGCAGGTGTCTGCTTAACTGGACGCATTTCTATTAAATTTACTTTAATTCCTCTTTTTGCTAATTGGTAGGCAGCTTCAGAACCAGCTAAACCTGCACCAACTACATTGACTGTTTGTGTCATGTTAATGCCTCCTGCTATTCTCATTTATATAAAATTCTAACGAGTAATTTTATTAATAAAACTATAAAAATAGCTCTCGCAATGTAATGCGTAGCTATTTTTATATAGATATCTATTTTTGTACTTCTTCTTTATAATCACAATTTGAACAAGTTACTTGGCTGCTTCTGCCTTTTTTCTTTTCAACTAAGTAATGATTACATTTTGGACAGTCTCTACCGATTGGTTTATCCCATGAAATAAATTCGCATTCTGGATAATTTGAACAACCATAGAAAATTCTGTTCTTCTTAGATTTACGTTCTACAACATCGCCATCTTTACAAGTTGGGCATTTCACGCCAATTGTTTTAACGATGGCTTTCGTATTACGACAATCTGGAAAATTAGAGCAAGCCATAAATTTACCGTAGCGACCCATTTTGATAACCATCGGAGAGCCACATACTTCACAATCTTCACCTGCAGGTTCGTCTTTGATTTCTATTTTTTCCATTTCTTCTTCGGCACGTTCAACGTCCTGTTTAAAACTATTATAAAAATCTCCAACTACTTTTCTCCAATTTGTGTCGCCTTCAGCGATTTTATCAAGAAGTGTTTCCATATTTACAGTAAATTCAACGTCAATGATTTCAGGGAAGTATTCTTTAACTTGTTCATAAACAATTTCCCCTAATTCAGTTGGCATGAATCGTTTACTATCTAATTTGACGTAATTACGTTTTTGAATTGTGTCAATTGTTGGTGCATAAGTTGATGGTCGACCAATTTTTAATTCTTCTAATGTTTTAACTAGTCTAGCCTCTGTAAATCTTGGTGGTGGTTGAGTAAAGTGTTGTGCAGGTTCAATTTGAGTGGCAGTTACTTTATCTCCCTGTTCTAATTTAGGTAATTTATTTTCTTTTTCACTATCTTGGTCATCTTTAGTTTCAACATATAATGTCATGAAACCTTTAAACTTAATTGTTTGACCATTAGCTCTAAATTTAATGTCATTTTGTGTTACATCTAAAGCGATAGTATCTAAAATTGCTGGAGCCATTTGACTTGCAACAAAACGTTCCCAAATCAATTTATATAAACGATGTTGATCACGAGTTAAGAATGGTTTCATTTCATCAGGTGTTCTTAAAGTACTTGATGGTCTAATAGCTTCATGGGCATCTTGATCCCCTTGTTTACCAGTTGCTTTTCTTTTAGAAACATATTCGTTTCCGTATTTATCGATTATATAATTTTTAGCTTCAGACTTTGCTTGGTCTGAGATACGAGTTGAATCGGTACGCATATATGTTATTAGACCAACTGTACCTTGTTTCTTTAAATCAATACCTTCATAAAGCTGTTGTGCAACCATCATTGTTTTACGGGCTTTAAAATTAAGTTTACGTGCTGCCTCTTGTTGTAATGTTGATGTTGTAAATGGATTAGCTGGATTACGTGTTTTTTCTTTCTTATTCACGTTAGTGATTTCAAATTCGTCACCATCTAATGCAGCAGTGATTTTTTCAACATCATCTTTTTTATTTAGTTTATATGGTTTGTTTTTATAATGAAGAAATTTAGCTGTGAATTTAGATTTTTTATATCTAAATTCTCCTTCTATTGTCCAATATTCTTCAGGTTTGAAGTTTCTAATTTCATTTTCTCTATCAATAACAAGTTTCAATGCTACAGATTGTACACGTCCTGCAGATAGACCTTTTTTAACTTTCTTCCATAATACAGGAGAAATATTATAACCAACTAATCTATCAAGTATACGACGTGCTTGTTGCGCATCAACTAGATCCATCTCAATACCTCTTGGGTGTTTGAAACTATCTTTTACAGCATCTTTTGTTATTTCATTAAATACTACTCTGTTTTCTTTTGAATCTTCTAATTCTAATATTTTTGATAAATGCCAAGCAATTGCTTCACCTTCGCGGTCAGGGTCACTAGCCAGGAAAACTTTTTTAGCTTTCTTAGCATGTTTCTTTAATTCTTTAACTACGGGACCTTTACCACGTATTGTTATATATTTGGGTTCATAGTTATCTTCAGTGTCCACGCCCATTTGACTTCTAGGTAAATCACGAACGTGTCCCATTGAAGCGATAACTTTATATCTTTTTCCTAAATACTTTTCAATGGTTTTAGCTTTTGCAGGCGATTCAACTATGACTAAATTATCTGCCAAAGTGATTTCCCCCTTGCTAATCTAATTACTAAAGATAAATGATAAACGGTCAATTTTGTTTTTGTCAATGTTTTAATATTTTATGACGCATTTTGTTATATTTTTTAATTAACTATTTGTCTTTTTCTTTAATGATTTTAATCCATTTTATTACAGTCTAATTGCTTAATATACACTATATTCTTAAATTGAATAGTCTTGTAAAATATCATGTTCATTCACAACAATCGTTGCGCCTTCTTGATGCAATAATAAATTCCCTTTTGTTGAGGTATCAAATATTTTTCCTGGTAATACATAGACATTTCGATTTTGTTCAAGTGCACAATCTATAGTAATACGACTTCCACTTCTTTCATTAGCTTCTGTTAATAAAACACCTTTTGATAAACCACTAATCAATCTGTTCCTTGCAGGAAATTTATATTTCGCTATTGGAGAAAATGGTGGATATTCGCTAATAACAATACCTTGTTCTTCAATTTTCTTTCTAAGTGAAAAAGTAGATTTTGGATAATGATGTGTATGTCCATAACCTAATACAGCAATTGTAGGCAAATAGGCATTCAATGCTTGTTGATGTGCCTCACTATCTGCTCCTGCAGCAAGACCAGATACAATTGTAAGTTGAGCCCTTTTAAATGAAGGAAAAAGATAATTAAGTGCTTGGCTTGTATAGTTTGTACACTTTCTAGCACCAACTATAGCTAAAGTTTTATCGTTTTTTAAAATGTCTTTATTACCCTTATAAAATAAGACAAAAGGATAATCATATATTTCTTTTAATAAATAGGGATAATCTTTATCAAAATAGGTGATATAGTTGATATCTAATTGTCGAAGAACTTTCATAATTTCATTATATTGAAATTGTTTGTAGTCAAGGAACTTAGGCAATAATCGTGGCTGGTATTGAGTAATCCAACAATGTAATAACGATTCTTGTTCATAATCATTAACATGAAAGAGCTGTGGATAATATTGGTTGAGTTGATGTATTTGTGAAGTAGTAAACTGAGCCCAGTATAATTTAAGTAAAAAATGTTTGTTCAAAATCATTGCTCCTTTAATTAAATTATACACAGAAACAACTTGCTTTTGTGTTACAGTTCATAAACATATAAATGGAAAATGTAATTCAATTTTAAGAAGTAAAATGATAACGTGACATTTCATTTTCAAGCTATATTGTGGCTGTATATTTCTATATAAATAACGACACACAAATAAAAAGCTTAGATGCCTTTAAAGCACCTAAGCTAGTTAATCAATTAAAATTATTTAATAGTTAATAATTCTTCGTAAATGCCTGCTTCTTTTGCTGCTTCGATTAAAGTTGTACCGATTTCTGAAGGTGTATCTGCAGTGTGTACACCACAGCTGTTAAATGTTTTAATTTTTTCTTCAGCAGTACCTTTACCACCAGAAATAATCGCACCAGCATGACCCATACGTTTTCCTGGAGGTGCTGTTTGACCACCAATGAATCCAACTACAGGTTTATCCATATTTTCTTTAATCCATTGAGCTGCTTCTTCTTCAGCTGTACCACCGATTTCACCAATCATTACTACAGCTTTAGTTTCAGGATCTTCATTGAAAGCTTTTAAAACATCGATGAAGTTAGTACCGTTAACTGGGTCGCCGCCAATACCTACAGCAGTTGTTTGACCAATACCTTCTTCAGTTAATTGGTGAACTGCTTCATAAGTTAATGTACCTGAACGAGATACAACACCTACGTGACCTTTTTTGTGAATGTAACCTGGCATAATACCAATTTTACATTCATCCGCTGTAATTATTCCTGGACAGTTTGGTCCTACTAAACGTGTTTTTCTACCTTGTAAATAACGTTTAACTTTAACCATGTCTACAACAGGAATATGTTCAGTAATACAAATCACCATATCTAAATCAGCATCTGCTGCTTCTAAAATTGAATCTGCAGCAAATGGTGCTGGAACGTATACTACTGATACGTTTGCTCCAGTTTCTTGTTTAGCTTCTTCAACAGTATTGAATACTGGAACACCTTCTACTACTTGTCCACCTTTACCAGGTGTTACCCCTGCGACAATTTGTGTTCCATAATCTAACATTTGTTTCGTATGGAAAAGGGCAGTAGACCCTGTAATACCTTGTACCATTACTTTTGTATTTTTATCTATAAATACACTCATCTTAGTGTTCCCATCCTTTCCTTATGATTCTTTAACAAGTTTAACAATTTTTTGAGCGCCGTCAGCCATAGTTGATGCTGGCTCAATTGCTAAACCTGAATCATTTAAGATTTCTTTACCGCGTTCTACGTTAGTACCTTCTAAACGTACTACAAGTGGTAAAGTTAACTCTACTTCTTTAACTGCTGCAACGATACCTTCAGCGATAACATCACATTTCATAATTCCACCGAAGATATTTACAAAGATACCTTTAACATTTTCGTCACCTAAAATGATTTTGAATGCTTCAGTAACTTTTTCTTTAGTAGCGCCACCACCACAGTCTAAGAAGTTAGCTGGATTTCCACCAAAATGATTGATTGTATCCATAGTAGCCATGGCAAGTCCTGCACCATTAACCATACAACCAATATCACCATCTAATGCAATATATGATAAATCATATTTAGATGCTTCGATTTCTTTTGGATCTTCTTCTTCTAAATCTCTTAATTCCATAATGTCTTTATGTCTGAATAAAGCATTGTCATCGAAGTTTAATTTAGCATCTAATGCTAAAACTTCACCGTCACCAGTTGTTACTAGTGGGTTAATTTCAACGATTGAACAATCTTTTTCAATAAATACATTGTAAAGTGACATTAAAAATTTAGCAGCTTTACCAATTGATTCTTTAGGAATATTGATATTGAAAGCAATTCTACGTGCTTGATAAGGTGATAATCCTACAACAGGATCAATTGTTTCTTTAAAGATTTTTTCAGGAGTTTTAGCAGCTACTTCTTCAATTTCAGTACCGCCTTCTTCTGATGCCATTAAAGTAACACTATCAGTAGCACGATCAATTACAAATCCTACATAATATTCTTTTTGAATGTCGCAACCTTGTTCGATATATAAGCGTTTAACTTCTTTACCTTCAGGTCCTGTTTGATGTGTAACTAATTGTTTACCTAATAATTCATTAGCGTAAGTTTCAACTTCAGATAGTGATTTAGCAATTTTTACACCGCCTGCTTTACCTCTACCCCCAGCGTGTATTTGTGCTTTAACCACGTATACATCTGAATCTAATTCTTTCGCTTTTTCCACCGCTTCTTCAGCAGTAAATGCTACTCGTCCTTCTGGAACGGCTACGCCCATTGAACGAAATATTTCTTTACCTTGATACTCGTGGATATTCATCTTCCATCCTCCTGTTTCTTAGGTTAAGTTCCTTTTCAATTATAAAAAATGAAAGCGTTATTGTAAACTGATACCACTCTTTTTTTGCAATTAATTTAAAATTCAAACTATTATTTGATTGATTTAATAGGTTCAAACGTTTTTCGGTGTTCTTTTATAACGCCATATTCTTCTATACCCTTAAGGTGTTCTTTAGTACCATAACCAACGTTATTTTCAAATCCATATCCTGGAAATTGCTCAGCTAATTCTTTCATATAGTTATCTCGATGTTCTTTAGCCATAATACTTGCTGCTGCAATTGATACACTTTTAGCATCACCTTTAATAATAGACGTCTGGTTAATTTCGTTATCTAATTTCATCGCATCAATTAATAAATGTGTGGGTTTTAATTTTAAATTGTCTATTGCGCGTTGCATGGCGATTTGTGTCGCTTTATATATATTGAATTGATCAATTTCTTCTGCTGTTGCAACACCATAAGCGTATTCAGTAACACCATCTATTAATTGTTGGTTTAATTTTGCTCTATTTTTAGCAGATACCTTTTTAGAGTCATTAAGGCCTAGATAATTATGGTCATTATTCAAAATCACTGCACAAGCTACAACTGGTCCAGCAAGTGGACCTCTTCCCACTTCATCGATGCCACAAATAACTTCGTCGGCATTATTTGCTAACAATTCATTTTCATAGAAAGTCATCTCATGATATTGTTCTATGAGTTGTAATTCTTTTTCTAATTGCTTTTTACGACTAGCAATTGCTTGCTGTACACCTTTTCGATTATCCAAATTAGCTTCATGTTGTTCTAGTTCTTCAATCGTATCAATTTGTTCAAGCAACTGCTTCATTTCTTTAATCGTTTTAGACATGTTCAATGTCACTCTTCATTTCTTTAAATATATCAAAGCAATATGTGCCGATTTTAGCATTTCTAATTTCATAAATAATTAACTCAATAACCGCTTCATAATCCACTTCATTACCCTTTTGTAATAAACCTCTTCGACGCCCAATTGCATCAAACCACTCTAATATTTCTGCATCTTCATCCACTTCAATATTGTAATGTGATTTTAAACCAACTAAATCTTTTTTAATCATAAATTGAAGTCCATAAATAGCTACTTCATCTAAGTGAACGATGCTATCTTTAATTGCACCAGTTAGACTTAGTTTCTTCCCTACTTCTTCATCTTCGAATTTTGGCCATAAAATTCCGGGTGTATCTAATAATTGTAACGAGTTTCCTACTTTAATCCATTGTTGTTGTTTCGTAACTCCAGGTTTATTACCAGTTTGAGCAATGCTTCGGTTCGCTAGTTTATTAATTAGCGTTGACTTACCTACATTAGGAATACCAACTATCATGGCACGTATTGCTCTAGGTCTTAATCCTTTTGCTTTTTCTCGATCGAACTTTTCTTTCGTCGCTTGTATTGCTGCTTTTTCAACATCTTTTAAATTTTTACCATGTTTAGCGTCGACAGCTACTGGATAGTAACCTTTATTTTCAAAGAATTGTTCCCATTTTTCCAATTCCTTTAAGTTAGTCATGTCTTTTTTATTTAAAATAACTACTCTTGGTTTTTGTTTTATTACTTCATCAATCATTGGGTTTCTTGAACTATAAGGAATACGTGCATCTACAAGTTCAAATACAACGTCTACTTTCTTTAATTGTTCGCTTACTTCCCTTTTAGCTTTGGCCATGTGGCCAGGATACCATTGTATTGTCATTGTCATCACCTTTCATCAATACTTTTCATCTTTTACATTGTATAAATTATACTCTAACATCTTCTCATAAACTAGGTTTAGTTTAACACGCGAACTATAATAACTTGTTTTTAAATATTTTAGCGATTCTATACTTTAAGATTCTGTAAAATAGTTTAAATTAAAGTATAAATACTTTTCACCGTCATTACTATCCCCTACAATTTGGGAATAGTCATAAAAAATTATAATCAAGATAAATATATGGAGTAGGAGTCAGTCATGAAAAAAATTCTCAAATACTCACTTATTTTCTTCTTTCTATCATTAATTGGTCATAGTTATGTTATTTATAAATTCTATCATGACGGCATACTATTTACTGGCCCTAATGATGGTATGGAACAAATGGTACCTATCCAGATGTACTTATTTAATCAATGGAGTCATGGTAATTGGTTTTATTCATCTGACTTTGGAATAGGTGGAGATTTCTTTACAGATTTAAGTTATTACTTTTCAACCAATATTATATTCATTATCAATGTTTTAGTAATTATGCTATTAAAGCTATTCATACATATTGATACTACACAATTATTATTTTGGATGAACAATGCGCTTATCGTTTCAATTTTCAAAGCAAGTTTAGCGCTTTATTGTACATATTTATATGCAAAGCACTTAACAAAAAATCACATCATTAGCTTGTTAATGGCATTTTTATTTGTAATTTCACCTTTGTATTTCAGATTTACAGTATACTGGCCGTTTTTCAGTGATGTGTTTATTTGGTTGCCATTATTGTTATATTCGATTGAACGATTTTTTAAAACTAAAAAAATAGGTTTATTCATAACATCAATGACATTGATATTAATTAATAATTTTTACTTTGCTTATTACTTATTCATTATCGGTGCAGGATATATTATCATTCGAATCTTGTTTAAACATGACAATGATAAAGTTTCACGTAAAAAGGCATTTTTGATTTTCATCCTCAGTGGGATTTTATCTTTAGGGAATAGCTTATTTATTTTCTATCATAGTGTGCAAGGTTATTTAGGTAATCGACGTATTCCATTTACAGGAAAAGTGCCTCGTTTTGAACATATAGATGCAAATACAAATTTATTTTTTGATAATTATCTTATTGTCATTTTATTTATTACGATTCAAGCTATTTTATCCTTTAAATTATATAAACATTTTTATTATCGTTTATTTGCTATTCTAACTTTTGTATTTATTTTATTTAATTTTGTACCGTTTATAGACCAGTTATTTAATGGATTCTCTGCCCCACAAAAAAGATGGCATTTTATCATTGCATTTAATTCAGCTATGTTAATAGGACTTTATGTTAAATATTTTAAAACTGTAAAAATTAAATCTTATCTTCTAACAAATATTATTGCGCAAAGCGTCATATTTATAAGTGCCTTCGCCTATCATACTTATGTTGCTTGGATGATATTTGTACCTATAGTTTCTCTTATAGGATTGTTGATTTTAGTACTCAATGATAAAACAAGCCGTATTAAATTATCATATTTATATATTGTTGCTATAGCTTTATTAAATATCATGGTGTCATTTGTATTTATTAAAAATCAAATTTATTTTGAAGATCATAAGGATAGAGCTAATACGTTCTACTTAAATTCAAATATGTATAGTTCAGATTTACAAAGATCACTAGTTAATCAAATGAAATCATCTAAACGTGAGGATGAGCGTATCGATTGGAGAGTTAATGAGCAAGATAATACACCTATGTATCAAAATTTCAAAGGATTGAGCCTATATTCAAGCATTTTCCATCATAATATTCTAGATGATTATTATGATGATTTAAAAATTAACTTAGCAGAGGAATCATTAAGTAGGTATCAATCTACAAATGGTAGACAAAATATAGCTAGTCTTTTCTCAATTCGTTATCTCATGTTGAAAGAATATCAAGATAATGTCCCAAGTTACTTTAAAAAGGTTAAAAAAGCAGGTCAATATTCAATTTATGAAAACACACTAAATCTGCCTTCAGTTAAAGTTACAGATAACGTTTTTAATGAAAAGTCTTTAAAAACACCAATTGACCGTGAACATGCCATGTTAGATGGTGTTGTTTTAAATAAAAAAGGACAAAACTATCATAAAAAAGCAGATAATTTACTAAACAGAGTGAAAATTTCAAGCGACAATATTTCTAAATTAAAGCATCATAATATTAAAGTTACTCAAAATACAGGACATATTAAACTTCATATTCCTAAAAAATTAAGAACTCAATATACTGATTTTTACTTAACGATGAAGATCAAAAGAGGTGTTCCAGATAGCAATTATACGGTCAACGTAAATCAATATAATAACAATCGTCTATATAACGATTCTGTATACCGCACAGGTGTAGATACCCAATTATACCGTGCTCAACCAGATAAAAATGGCGATATCACGATTCAATTATCTCCTAAAGGTACATTTAACTTACAATTATTAAACCTAAATGGTGAAAATTATGATACGCTCAAAAAAGCAAAGCAACATGCAAATTTTAAAATGAATTATCAGGACATTAAAAATGGTGTGAAAGTCAATTTAGATCAGCATAATAAAGGTATTGCGACCATCAATATTCCTTATAGAAAAGGTATGAAAGCTTTCGTAGATGGTGAAAAAACAGAAGTCTATAAAGCTAATGGCATGATGACAGGAGTTCCAGTAAATAAAAATGACAAAACGATCATCATTAAATATCAACCACCTTTATGGAATACAATGATTTTTATATCAATAATTAGTATGATTGTAAGTTTGATATTTATTAAATATTTAAAATCTATAAAGAGAAAGAAGAGAAAGCATAATGTATAAAAAGATCACTTCCAATCCTTATTCATTTCTATTATTAATTATCATTGCAAGTGCTATTTTATCACTATGCATTTATCTCCCTTTCATTTATCTTTTTATTACTAAAGGAACAGTGTTTAGTGGTAATGGAGATGGATTCAGACAAATGATGCCATTTCAAATGTATTTATATGAACATTTCTCTACTTTCAAAGGATTCTATGATGAATCCTTTGGTTTAGGTGGAGATTATGTAAAAGGACTTGCCTATTATTATTCAATGTCACCTCTTATGTGGATTAACTTTGGTTGCATTGGGATTTTAGAAAAAATAGGTTTAGCGCACCCACACGATATCAATTTTTGGCCTGCAAACCAATTAATAATGGCATATGTTAGAACCGTCCTTACATTTATTTGTACATTTTATTTCTTTAGATATTTAAAATTCAAACCTACTTCAGTCATCATAGCTACAATAATGTATTGTATTTCTACAGTTGTTATCTACTACAATTTTACATGGTCTTTTTATGGTAATTTATTAATTCTATTACCACTTTCTTTACTCTCTATGGAACGTTTCTTTAGAGAAAAGAAAATTGGACTTTTTATATTTGCCATTGGTTTGACACTTTTTATGAATTTTTACTTTAGTTATTATCAAGCAATCGTATTAGGATTTTATTTTATTTATAGAATAATCATGACGCATCCAAAAGATATTGTGACTAGATGGCAAAAATTCTATATGCTTCTAATTGCTGTAATATTAAGTGTATTAAGCAGTATATTTGGATTGTTTACAGGACTTTCTTCATTTTTTAACAATGATAGAGCACAGAATTCTAAATTTGAAATCACTTTATTGACAGATCTTACAAACAGTAATTTCAATATTTTTGCAGATGGATTTTATATAACGATTACTTTTATAACGATTATTGCTTTATTTTCATTCAAATTATATCGTCATTATTATTTTAGATTATTTGCCATAGTGACATGGATATTATTGATTGGCTCATTATCACAATACTTTGATAGTGCATTTAATGGTTTTTCAATGCCCCAAAGACGTTGGGTTTATGCATTAACGTTATCTTCTAGCGCATTAGTTGCATTATTAATACAGCATATTAGTGAATTATCACTTAAAAAATACTTAATAGTTGCAATACCTATTAGTTTATATGGAATCATTTACTTTTTGGAAGCAAGTCATACTATTTATTGGATTCCGGTATCAATCATACTTATTGTCGTATTAGGTTTCATCATTAAAAAACCTATGCTTGCTAATCAATGGTGGCTCCAACTTTTATTAATATTACTCATTTTTCTACAACAATTAGCGATTGAACATGTTACTTTTAAGAAGACAATTGAGCCTTATCAATCAACGATGAAGGATATCAATGATCCTAGCTATAGAGGTCATACTTTAAACGATAAAATACAACAAATTAAACAATCACAGTCCAACCCATTGTCTAGAATCGATTACATGTCTTTTTACGGGTTAAATTCACCATTCATTTATCACTATAATGGGATTTCTTTATACTCAAGCATTTTTGATGGAGACATTTTGAAGTATTATGATAAGACAATGCAAATCAATATGCCAGTAGATAAAAATAGTACTTATCGTTATCTAGGCAATCGTGCAAACTTAATGGCATTATGGGGAGTAGAAGATCGACTTAGACATCCTAACGATTTAAATATGCCTTATGGATTTAAAAAGAAAGCGTTAATTAACGATAGCGGTGATCAATGGATTCATTCACATAACATGATGCATTATCCAGCTGCACATATTACAAATAAAATATATGATGCTAAAGATTTAAAATCTCCTTTAGATCAAGAACAAGCTATGCTTCAAGGTGTTGTATTTAATCAGAAAGACGATAAATCGAATACGTCTTTCAGTTCAAATCCAAATCTGTTATCACATACTAAACGTACGTTAGTTAATGCTAAACGACTTGATAATAATCATATTGAAGTTACTAAAAATAATGGAGGCATTCATCTTCAATTACCTCAATTCATTTCTAAACAATATAAAGATTTATACGTTGAAATGGATGTTGAATTATTATCACCAGATAAAAAACATACAGTAGGTGTAAATGATTACAGTCAAAACCGTAATGAGCTCACTTATAAATATCGTCGATTCGTAAGCCCAGTCACAATGCGTATTAAATCATCAGATGATTTAAATATAAAATTATCTAAAGGCAAATACCGTATTAAAGTTAAAGGTATATATGGCGAAAATTATCAAATATTAAAACAAAGTACGCAACAATTAAAGCATGTGCATATTGATAAACAACGAAATGGTTATACAATTAAAAAAGATAAAAAAGACAGTGGTTATTTAGTTATGCCTGTACCTTATGCTAAAGGAATGAAAGCATCTATTGATGGTCATACAGAAAAAGTTGAAAAAGCAAATGGTATCATGACAGCGATTCCTGTTAAAAAAGGACAAGAAATGATTAAACTAACTTATACACCACCTCATTTTTACTTATTAATCATTATTTCGATTATTGGTATCATCGGCAGTATAATATTTACCAAAAAATTAAATAAAAGAAATTAAAAAAGTATGAGTCTTATCAAATGTTTAAGTTGATAGGACTCACACTTTCTGTATAGATTTTTAATAACATTAAAGGATTTGTATTCACAAACGAATATATACCCATTCATACAAAAAGCCATTAAGCTATCATATTAAGATAACTTAATGGCTTTTCTAAAGTATAGTCTTCATACGTAACTACGTTTTCAGTATGCTGATTAACGAATTTCTTGGATTCTAGCAGCTTTACCACGTAAATGACGTAAGTAGTATAATTTAGCACGACGTACTTTACCGCGACGTTTAACTTCGATTTTTTCGATTTTTGGAGTGTGTAATGGGAATGTACGTTCCACACCTACACCTGAAGAAATTTTACGAACTGTGAAAGTTTCTGAAATTCCTCCACCACGGCGTTTGATTACAACACCTTCGAATACTTGGATACGTTCACGTGAACCTTCAATGATACGAACGTGTACACGTAAAGTGTCACCAGGACGGAATGAAGGTAAATCTGTACGTAATTGTGATTTAGTTACTGCTTCGATTAACTTATGATTACTCATTATAAATTCTCTCCTTCAACCTATGTTCTTGCCTAGACAAATGTATAGCAGCGGATCATAGTGATTTTTAGTGCTTTTTCACACTTAAATTATGTTAGCACAACGTTAGTCGTTTTTCAATTGGTTTTTATATGTTTGTATGATTTTTTTATCTTTATCAGTCAAATCATATTGTTTTAATAAATCTGGTCGTTTATTTAATGTACGAATAATTTTCTGTTCATGACGCCACTCATCAATATGTGCGTGATTACCTGATAATAACACATCTGGTACTTTTAAACCTTTAAATTCTCGTGGTCTTGTATATTGTGGAAATTCCAATAAGCCATCTGAGAATGAATCATCTTGATGTGATTGTTCATTACCTAATACACCAGGAATGAGTCTAACAATGGCATCTGTCATCGTCATTGCAGGTAATTCCCCACCTGTTAATACATAATCACCCATAGATATTTCATCAGTGACTAAATGTTCCCTAATACGTTCGTCATATCCCTCATAGTGGCCACAGATAAACACAATGTGCTCTGCTTCACTTAATTCTTGTGCAATTGCTTGGCTAAATGGACGTCCTTGAGGACACATTAAAATAACTCGAGTATTATCTGTTCTGTTTAAGTCTTCCATTGCATTAAACACTGGCTCAGGCTTTAAGACCATACCTTGTCCACCACCAAAGGGATAATCATCAACTTGATTGTGTTTATTGATAGAATAGTCTCTAAAATTAATAGTATTCACTTCAATAATATTTTTGTCTTGAGCTCTTTTTAGTATCGAATGGTTAAGCACGCCATCAAACATCTCTGGAAAAAGTGTTAAATAATCAATTTTCATTAATCTAACAATCCTTCCATTGGCGTGATAATCACTTTTTTACCTTCAACATCTACTTCTTTAACTACATCTGCAATATAAGGAATTAAATATTCTTTATCTCCTTTTACAACCCAGACATCGTTAGCTCCAGTTTCAAAAATACTTGTAATTCTACCAATAGGTTGTTCATTATCATCAAAGACAGTACAACCTATAATATCAGAATAATAAAATTCATTTTCTTCTAATTCTATTTCTTCATGGTCTCTTTCTTGGTAAAGCGTAGCACCTTTTAAATATTCGATATCATTGATATTATCAATGCCTTCAAATTTCAACATATGAAATCCTTTATGTACACGATATGATGTTATAGTTAAATCTTTTTCAGTTTGATTTAATTTAGCTGTTAACACTTCTCCTGGTTGAAAACGAGTATCTGTAAAATCAGAATTAGATTTTACTTTCACTTCTCCTTTAATTCCATGAGTATTAACGATTTGTCCTACTTCTACTTCCATTAATACTAACCTCCTTATATTGCAAGTTTATTTCATAATATCACTTTACCATTGATTAAAGTTATTAGTTATTGATTTGTTATAAGTAAGACATTGATATAAATAAAAAAGGCACCAAATAATGGCGCCCTAACTAAATTGATAGATTAGTCAATAATGACTAGAATTATTTAGTGTGTTTTTGGTCATCAAATTTTTTCAAAATACCTTCTCTTGATAAGATATTGTGAACTGTATCTGTTGGTTTAGCACCGTCTTTTAACCATTTTAATGCTAATTCTTCGTCAATTTTCACTTCTGGAGCATTAACGTGTGCTGGGTTGTAAGTACCGATTTGTTCGATGATACGACCATCACGTGGTGAACGTGCATCTGCAACTACGATACGATAGAATGGGTTTCTTTTAGAACCTAAACGAGTTAAACGAATTTTAACTGCCATTATAAAACTCTCCTTTGAACATTTCAATTTTTATTTTCTACAAGAATAAATAATAACAGGTCTATAAAACTTTGTAAAGACATTTTTCTTTACCAAATCTAAATTCATGAAATGAATTGTAGATTTGATTATGCATTAGCTTTAGCTAAGGCGTTCCTCTTCGTTACTTTTTTCTGAAAGAAAATCAGTGTTGGTTATGGGAGTGGGACAGTTAAAGTTTAATTTACAAGGGACATCAATAAACAAAATCATGTGTATTAAACAGCTTACTAAATTTTAAATAATTACAACTTTAACGTCGTCCCACCCCGGCAAGGTTGACTAGTATAGAAAAAAGCTTAAAAAGCGCATTTTCTATACAGACAACTACTGCCAATATAAGATTTTATCCCTTTATATCAATATATTTCAAACATATCTGTTCTAAATTCATGAAATGAATTGTCATAAATAGGTTCCTAATCGTACATACGATTAGGTTAGTCATACTATTTCGTTTCACAAAAAATATGACTTTATATGCATTAGCTTCAGCTAAGGCGTTCCTAATACATAAAAAAATTCCAACAGACTGAAATCTGTTGGAATATATAAAATATTAGAAAGGTAAATTCATGCCTTTTAGCATATTTTGCATTTGATTACGTTTTGCTTTTTTACCTTTACCGCCACCAGTAAATTGTTTCATCATTTTCTTCATGTCGTTAAATTGTTTCATTAAACGATTCACTTCTTGTAATGAACGTCCTGAACCTTTAGCGATACGCTTTTTACGTGATACATTTAACATTGCTGGATTTTCTCTTTCACTAGGTGTCATTGATTGAATAATCGCTTTAATATGGTCGATTTGTTTATCGCTCATATTAAGTTGATCTAATCCTTTCATCTTATTCATACCTGGAATCATTTTCATTATGTCATCCAATGGTCCAAGATTTTTAACCTGATCAAGTTGCTCTAAGAAGTCATCCAATGTAAATGATGAATCTCGCATTTTTTTCTCTAAATCTTTAGCTTTTGTTTCATCAACATCTTGTTGTGCTTTCTCAATTAAGCTTAGTACATCACCCATACCTAAAATACGAGATGCCATACGTTCTGGATGGAATAGTTCTAAACCATCTAATTTTTCACTCATACCTACAAATTTAATTGGTTTTTGAGTAACGGAACGAATTGATAGCGCAGCACCACCACGAGTGTCACCATCTAACTTAGTTAATGTTACACCCGTTACATCTAATTGGTCATCAAATGATTGAGCTACATTAACAGCATCTTGACCAGTCATAGCGTCAACAACCAACATAATTTCATTAGGTTTCGCTATTTCTTTAACTTCTTGAAGTTCATTCATCAATGCTTCATCGATGTGTAAACGACCTGCCGTATCAATAATAACAAAATCTAAATGTTCTTCTTTAGCGTGTGCCAATGCGTTTTGAACAATTTGTTGAGGTTTAACTTGGTCACCTTCACTATAAACAGGTACATCCAATTGTTTACCTACTGTTTGTAATTGGTCAATGGCAGCTGGTCTGTAAATATCTCCAGCAACTAACATTGGTTTTTTATTATATTTTTTACGCATTAAAAGCGCTAATTTACCAGCAGTTGTTGTTTTACCTGCACCTTGTAAACCTACCATCATGACAACAGTTGGTGGTTTATTAGCCATTTTGATAGATGAATTTTCGCCACCCATTAAATTAGTCAATTCATCTTGAACAATTTTAATGACTTGTTGTCCAGGTGTTAATGACTGCATTACATCTGAACCTAAAGCACGTTCTGAAACAGTTTTGACGAAATCTTTAACAACTTTAAAGTTAACGTCGGCTTCTAATAATGCAAGACGCACTTCTCGCATCATTGCTTTAATATCCGCTTCGGTAACTTTACCTTTACCACGCATTCTTTGCATTGATGCTTGTAAGCGATCCGACAATCCTTCAAATGCCATAATTATTCCCTCCTCATCGTTATTCTAATTCTTCTAATTGATCTATATATTGCTTTAATAATTCTGGTTTATCAAGAGATTGTTTCATTTGATTATAAATATCTCGTCGTTGTTTAAACCTTTTGTATAATCCTAATTTAGCTTCATAATCTTCAACTAAATCGCCAGTTCTTCTTATATTATCATAAACTGCCTGTCTACTCACTTTAAAAGTATCAGCAATTTCACTTAAAGCATAATCTTGTAAATAAAATAATTCTAGATAATTTCGTTGTTTATCAGTCAAAAGTGACTGATAAAAGTCGAAGAGATAATTCATACGTAACGTTTTAACTAAATCATTTTGGCTCATTATTATTTTCCTCATGATTATCAGCTGAAACGTCACTACTTTCTTCTGGAATTTCTTCATTTTGTTCAATCATATCTGCAAATAAACCATAAACATAACTTTCGGGATTAAATGGTTGCAAGTCGTCTAATTTTTCACCTAAACCTACATATTTAACTGGTATTTTAAGTTCATTTCTAATAGCTAACACAATACCACCTTTAGCTGTACCATCTAATTTAGTTAATACGATACCTGAAACATCTGTTACCTCTTTAAATGTACGAGCTTGTGATAATGCATTTTGTCCAGTTGTGGCATCTAAACAAAGTAATGCTTCATGTGGCGCGTCTGGAACGGCTCTACCAATAACACGTTTAACTTTTTCAAGTTCTTGCATTAGGTTAGATTTATTTTGTAAACGTCCTGCTGTGTCACATATTAAAATGTCTACTTGTTTATGTTTAGCAGCATTAATTGCATCATACATTACAGCTGCAGGATCTGAACCTTCACTTTGGCTAATCACTTCTACACCAACACGTTCGCCCCAAACTTTTAATTGTTCAATAGCGCCCGCTCTAAAAGTATCACCTGCTGCAAGCATTACTTTTTTACCTTCCATTTTATAACGATATGCTAATTTACCGATTGTTGTTGTTTTACCTACACCATTAACACCAACCATTAAAATAACATTTAAACGTCCATCTTCTAAATTCATCACTTCAGATTTATCATCTTCTTGGTGATAAATTTCAACAATTTTTTCTACGATAACTTCTCGTAAATCTTCTGTCTCTTGAATGTTACGACGTTGTGCTTCAACACGTAATTCTTCAGTAAGTTGCATTACCGTATTAAAACCAACATCAGCTGTAATTAACATTTCTTCTAATGCTTCAAAGAATTCTTCATCAACTTTTCTATAACGCGCTATTAAGTTATTTAACTGTTCTTGGAAATTTTCACGAGATTTTTCTAATCCAGCTTTAAATTTCGCTCCGATTTTTTGTGCTTCTATTTCTTCAAAATCTTCAATTGAAATTAATCCATCTTCATCAAAGTCAGCTTCACTTAACTTTTTAGGTTTCTTTTTAGGTTTTTCTTCTTCAATTTCATTTTGTAACCCTTGTTGTGAATCGTCAGTCTTTTTCGAAGACTCATCAATTTCTTCCTCATTGGATAATTCTTTTTCTATATCTTTTTCACTCGATCCTGAAAATTTATCTTTTAAGCGTTTAAAAAAGCTCATGCTTCTTCCTCCTTCATAACCTCATCTATTGTATTTAGGTTAACACTTACTAATTTAGATACTCCTGATTCTTGCATCGTAACACCATACAAACGATCTGAAAATTCCATCGTTCCTTTACGGTGCGTAATCACAATGAATTGCGTTTGATCAGATAACTCATTGAGATATTGAGCATATCTGATGACATTTGCTTCATCCAATGCCGCTTCGACCTCATCTAAGATTACAAATGGGGCTGACCTTACTTTTAAAATAGCGAATAATAAAGCTATTGCGCTTAATGCACGCTCTCCACCACTTAATAATGATAAATGTTGTAATTTTTTGCCGGGGGGTTGCACGATAATATCAACGCCAGCTGCTAGATAGTCATCTTCAGTAAGTTGTAACTCAGCCTTACCACCGCCGAGCAGTTGTTTAAACACATTACTAAAATGATTTTGAACAGCGTGAAACGTCTCTTTAAATCGTCCTTCTACTTCTTTATCCATTTCATTAATAATTTGTTCTAATGTAGATTTTGCCTCACGCAAATCTGTTCGTTGTTCATTTAAGAAAGTATAACGTTCATTTAATTCTTCAAATTGTTCAATTGCATTTAAATTAACTGGGCCTAATTCATCAATGGACATTTTTGTTAATTTAACCTTTTTACGTAAAGAATCGATCTCTTCATCATTGTCATAAAGTGTACGTGCTCTTTCTACCGTAAGTTGATATTCATCATTAAGATGATCGATAGCATGATTGATTAATACATCTAATTTAGATTGATTTGCTTTAATATCTTGGTAATGATTTTCGATAGACAATAAATCTTGGTGGCATTCTTGAAGCTTATTATCATTGTCTTCAATCATTTGATTTAAGTCAACTCGTTGTTGTTTAACTTGATCTAGTTGCTGATTTAATTCAGTTCTTTCACGTTCTTTATCCTTAATTTGTGTTCGGATTTTATCAAACGTTTGCTCACCCATCATTTCATCTGAATTAAATAATTCTATTTTTTCTTTAATAGTATCAAGTTGTTGTTCTGTACTTTGTAATTGTTTATCTAAACGTTCGATGTCTTGTTGTTGAGCTTTAATACGCTCTTTGACTACTGCTAAATCTGATTGTTTTTGATGCAGTTGTTGTTGTGTTTGTGTAGTAGATGCTTTACCTTCTTTGGATAATTTTGTATAACGCTCGATATCTTCTTCAAGTTGTTTTAATTCTGCTTTAATTTCAGCTAAATGTTGTTGCTTTTGTTCGAGTGTTTCTTTACTCTTATCACTTTGATAACCATCATTTTTTTCAAATTCAAATTCTTCATGTTCATCTTTAAGATGTGCTTCTTGTTTCTTCAGACGATCAAGTTCTAATTCATAGCCATGTGCTTTTTCTTTCAAAGTATTATAACTTTGACTGATATCAAAATATTGTTCACTTAATTTTTCAGAATGAGATTGATGGGCTTGAAATTGTTTTTCAAATTCTTGAGTCTGTTGTTGATAATCTGCTAATTGCTTGCGCATTGTTGTAAGTTCATCTTTTTGAGACAAGATGCTTTTTGTTTTACGAGCGCCACCACCTGTCATAGAACCACCAGGGTTAACTACATCTCCATCAAGTGTAACAATTCTTGTACGATAGCGAATTGATCTCGCTAAGTCATTAGCATGCTTTAAGTCTTCAACTATAATTGTATTACCCAATAAATTCTCGACAATGTTTTTATATTGAGACGATACCTTAACAGCATCTGAAGCAATATTCACAAATCCTTCTGAAGATTGTGCTGTTGATTTGATATCTGAAGCTAAATAACGCGGTTGAATTACATTTAACGGTAGAAATGTTGCTCTCCCTAAACTGCGCTGTTTTAAAAACTGTATTGCTTGGCGTCCATCTTTCTCATCTTCAACTATAATGTGTTGTAATGATGCACCTAAAGCTGTTTCGATAGCCTGTGTTAAATGGGATGGAACGTCAATAACTTCTGCTACAGCACCATGAATACCACTTAATTCTTTACCTTTAGCTTTTAATATATGTTTTACGCCATTAAAGAAATACGTATAATCCTCTTCTTGTGTTGCTAAACTATCAATACGAGATTTTAATTTTTCGTTATAACGATAAGCTTGATACAATTTATTTTCAAATTCAGACTGGTGTTGTTTCGATTGAGTCAATTGTTTCTCTACTTCTTTGATTTGTTGTTCAGTCTTTTTCATTTCTTTCAGAGTTTGATTATAATCTTTTTCAGTATTGGAAATGTTATTTTGTATTTCTTTCAATTGATTAAAAGCTTCAACTAATCTAGAATCAAGCCTTGATTTTTTAGCTTCATTTTCATTAATAGTATGCTCTAAAAAACGAATATCATTATTCACGTCTGACTGTTTAGACATCAACTCATAATATTGGTTCTTTATTTCTTCTAATTTTTCATCATGTTGTTCATCAGAAACATATAATTTAGATTCAAGTGTCTGTATTTCTTTATTTAATTCTTTTTGTTTCTGTTTTAATTGATTAAGTGTATGAATTGCCTCTTCTTTTTCTTGTTGAACATTTTCTAATTGAGTCTGTAAGTTGTCTTGTTCTTCTTCAAATCTTGCATTAGTTTCTGACTGATTCTTTTTACGTTCTTCCAATACATTTAGTTGACCAGAATATTTTTCAAATTCTTCAGTTGCCTTAACTAGGTTATAGTTTAATTGTTCAATCTGTTGGTCTAACTCTTGACGTTTACCTTTATGCTTTTGCAATAATTGATTAATTTGGCTTTGTTCAGCCTCTTTATTTGCTTGTTTCCCTTTTAAATCATTAAGTTGTTCGTCTAGTTGAGCGTTATCTTTTGTATATTGATCAATATCATGGACAGTAACAATTACATCACTTTTCTCCATTTCTGATGATAATTGTTTATATTCTTTCGCTATAGCCGCTTCTTCTCTTAAAGGTTCAACGCGTCCTTCTAAATCATATAGTATATCTTCTACACGTGTTAAATTATCTTCAGTATGATCTAATTTTTGAACGGATTCAGCTTTACGTTTTTTATATTTTAAAACTCCTGCTGATTCTTCGATAATTTGTCTTCGATCTATTGGCTTTGCATTTAAAATTTCATCAACTCTACCTTGAGAAATAATCGAAAATGCCTCTTTACCTAACCCAGAATCTAAGAACAAATCAATAATATCTTTTAATCGTGCACGATCATTATTTAAATAATACTCACTTTCACCACTACGATATAAACGTCGTGTGACTTCAACTTCTTCAGCATCAATTTGTAATTTTTTTGAATGATTATCTAATTTTAATTTAACTTCTGCATAATTTTGGGGTTTGCGATGTTCTGCACCAGAAAAAATAATATCTTCCATCTTAGAACCACGAAGTGATTTTGCAGATTGTTCACCTAAAACCCATTTAATCGCATCAGTAATATTACTTTTACCGCTACCATTTGGACCAACAATTGCTGTAACACCTTTATCAAACTGAACATCAGTATGGTCTGCAAATGACTTAAATCCTACGGCATCTATTGATTTTAAATAAACCATGCTATTCTCCTTATCCAAATCCACGTTGATTTTTACTTCGAAATCAACTTATTGTTTGATGCATATTCATGTTGATTGCATCAGTATTCAACTTATACAAATCACATAACGTTAATCTCTATTGGATGTATTTGTATGTCGTAACATTATTTGTTCTTCATCATTTTATAGGCACGTTCAGCTGCTTTTTGTTCAGATTCTTTCTTAGTTTTACCCTTACCTTCAGCAACAGCTTGCTTTTCTAATATCACTTCGGAAGTGAATAAACGGTGATGTGCTGGACCTTCTTCTTTAATCAAACGATAAGTAACATCACCTTTGTTTTGTGTATGAACAAATTCTTGAAATTGTGTTTTGAAATCTACAACTCCATCTAGTTCATCATCTTCTACATAAGGGAAGATAATTTTTTCGGCGAATTTCCACACCGTATCTAACCCTTGATCCAGATATAAGGCACCAACAAATGCCTCAAAAGCATCAGAAATAAGGGAAGGTCTAGTTCTACCACCAGTTTTTTCTTCACCTTTTCCTAACAAGATGAGTTCATTTAATTTAATTTTATTTGCAAATATTACAAGTGAAGGCTCACATACGATAGTCGCTCTCATTTTTGTTAAATTACCCTCTGGTAAATCTGGGTGTTTATCAAATAAATAACGTGAAACCGTCAATTCTAATACCGCATCACCTAAAAATTCTAAACGTTCATTATGAGCTAAACGATCCATATTAAAATCATTGATGAAACTAGAATGTGAAAATGCTTGTTGATATAAATCTATATTTTGATATTCAAAACCTAACTCTTGCATCTTTTGTGCAAATTGTTTTCGAAATTGATTAACCATCTCTGTCTTTTTATGATTGGTCATAAATCTTACCTCCTCAATTAATGATGCGTTAACTATAATTTTACGTGAAATTGCAATAAAACAAAAGAAAAAATCTGAGCCGACACAAAGACGACTCAGATATAGGTTTATTATTTTTCAAGACTATTGATGAATTTAACAGCATCACCAACAGTGTTGATTTTTTCAGCTTCTTCATCAGGAATTTCAGTACCAAATTCATCTTCTAATTCCATTACTAATTCAGCGATATCAAGTGAGTCAGCGCCTAAATCATCTTTGAAAGATGCATCTTCAGTTACTTTATCAGCATCTACACCTAAACGGTCAACGATGATATCTTTTACTTTATCGAAGTTTTCCACGTCGATTCACCTCCTTTAAAAGCGTCTATCCATAGACTATTATATTTTCCCATTTTAGATTCTAAAATACAAGTAGAATTTGGTCGCAAGACAGAAATTCTACTGATTTCGTTGTCTTGCACCCGCAAGGTTGACTAGATCAATCATGAACTTTGTGAAATGATTGGTCAGACAACTACTGCGTCACTTGCATTTCATGCATAGTGTTTCTTATGCATGAGCTTTAGCTCAGGCGTTCCTTAATACTAATCGCCCCAACTTGCGTTGTCCGGCGATTTTCTTTTCGAAAATCTCTGTGTTGGGGCCCCGGCACCCGCAAGGTTGACTATAAAGTATCACTACTATTTTAATAGTTTAGTGATACTTACACATTAGTTTTAACTAATGTGTTCAATAATTTTAACTAAGTCAACTAATTTGAGCATAATCGTTACATATACATTCCACCATTAACATGGATAGTTTGACCAGTAATGTATTTAGCTTTATCAGAAGCTAAGAATGCAACTGTATTAGCGATGTCAGTATCTTCACCAAAACGAGCTAATGGAATTTGACCTAACATTTGTTCTTTTAAGTCATCACTTAAAGCATCTGTCATGTCTGAAACAATAAATCCAGGTGCTACTGCATTAACTGTAATGCCTCTTGAAGCTAATTCACGTGCAGCAGATTTAGTTAATCCTACAACTCCTGCTTTAGTTGCTACATAGTTTGCTTGACCTGGATTACCAACTGCTCCAACAACACTTGATAAGTTGATAATTGAACCACTACGTTGTCTTAACATTTGAGGCGTAACTTTTTGAATACAATTAAAGACACCTTTTAAGTTTGTGTCGATAACGTCATCCCATTCTTGTTCTTTCATACGCATAAGTAAATTGTCACGTGTGATACCTGCATTATTAACTAATACATCGACAGAACCAAATTGGCTTACGACTTCTTTAATCATAGCTTTAACTTCGTCTCCATTTGCAACATTAGCTTGAATTGCAAAACTTTCGACACCTTTTGCTTTAATTTCTGAAACGACTGCTTCTGCTTTTTCTTGATTGCCAGCATAGTTTACAGCTACATTGTAGCCCTCTTCTGCTAACTGAATTGCAATACTACGACCAATACCTCTTGAAGCACCTGTTACTAATGCACTTTTTGTCATTATTCATTCCATCCTTTCACATCTTCAAGCGTTTGAATTGAAGTTATTTTAACATCTCTATTAATTTTCTTAATAAGACCTGATAAAACTTTTCCTGGACCAATTTCGATAAAATGATCAACACCTTGATCTATTAACCATTCTGTTGATTTAATAAATTGAACTGGTGAATAAAGTTGTTTAACCATATTATGTTTAATTACTTCTGGATCAGTTTCTCCTTCAGCATTGTAGTTTTGAACGACTGGAAATTGTGCTTCATGCCATTCGAATTGATTAATATACGCTGCAAAATCTTCTTCAATTACGTTCATCATTGAAGAATGGAATGGGCCAGAAACTGCTAATGGTAATACACGTTTAGCACCTAAAGACTTTCCTTTTTCAGCTAACTCATCAATCAAGGATTTATGTCCAGATACTACAATTTGACCTGGTGAATTAATATTAGCTGGCTCAATTAATTCATCATCTGTTGAAAGTTCTTTACAAATTTTATCAACGTCATCATAATCCAAGCCTAATACTGCTGCCATACTACCTACACTATTTGGAAATGCTTGTGCCATTAATTCGCCACGTTTACGAACGATTTTTACTGCATCTTCAAATGATAGAACACCGCTCGCAACTAAACTAGAATATTCACCTAAACTATGACCCATAGTATAATCAGCATTCACATTTTCTAAAGTTTCTAATAATGCAACACTATGTGTTAATAATGCAGGTTGTGTATTTTCTGTTTCTCCTAATTTACCTTCTTCATCTGTAAACATTGTTTCTAGTAAATCAAAATCAACTGCTGCTTGTGCTTGGTTCAAAATTGTCGTAGCTTTGTCATCTACATTATATAAATCTTGAGCCATTCCGACCTTTTGTGCACCTTGTCCGGGGAATACGATTGCTGTTTTACCCATTTGAATCACCAACCATTTCTCTCATAGTTTGTACAATTTGTTGTTCTCCTGCAATTTTTGCTTGGCGAATTGCTGAATAGAATGCTTTAGCATTAGAACTACCATGTGCTTTTACAACAGTACCATCTAAACCTAATAAAACAGAACCGCCATATTCTGAGTAATCCATTTTTGAAGCAAATTGGTTTAAGTCTTTTTTAAGAACAACTGCTGCCAATTTATTTTTGAAACTACTTAATAATGTTTCTTTCAACATTTTACCAATTGATTTAGCTGTACCTTCTAAGTTTTTAAGTACCATATTACCTGTAAATCCATCGGTAACAACAACATCAACATTACCATCCATCAATGTTTTAGCTTCTACATTACCAGTAAAGTTAAAATCTTGTTGTGCTTCCATTAATTCATAAGTTTTCTTAGTAAGTGTATTACCTTTTGCCGCTTCTGTACCAATATTTAATAATGATACTGACGGTTGTTTAATGCCTCTAATTTTTTGTGCATATATATTACCTAATTGTGCATATTGCAATAAATGTTCAGGCTTAGCGTCTGCATTAGCGCCAACATCTAAAAATACAAATCCCTTGCCGTCAATAGTTGGTAAAGTAACTACGAGTGCAGGTCTTGAGACGCCTTTAATTCTTCCAACAATGAACAAACCTGCTGACATCAATGCGCCTGTATTTCCTGCTGACACACAACCATCTGCCTCTCCAGATTTTACTGCTTCAGCCATTTTAACCATTGAACTGTCTTTTTTACGTTTAATTGCTCTAACTGGTTCATCTTCCATTTCGATTTTTTCAGAACAATGTCTAAAATCTATACGTCCATGATTTAAAGTATATTGGTCTTTATCACCAAATAAAATAATTTCTAAATCTTTAAAATTATCTACAGCTTTTTTTACGGCTTCTAATACGATTCCTGGTGCGTCGTCTCCACCCATCATGTCTACTGCAATTTTAACCATTAAATTCATCCTCACTTATATAGAACATTTTAAAATTACCTTTAAATACTAGATTATCTTTTACATAAGAGTTTACTTCTATAAAATAATGTTTATCTGTTTGTTTTATTACTTTTGCTTCAGCTTTCACTGTATCATTTAATTTAACTTTATCCAGAAATTTAATATTACTTTCTTGAGTTAAAACTGTTGGGTTATGTATAAGTGCTACACACAGTGAATTTGCTTGTGCAAATAAAATATGACCTCTAGCTATTGATGATTTCGAAAAAACTGAATCTGTTGTAATTTCAATCATTGATGTAGCAGTATGATTCGGTTTCAACTGTACTAAATCACCTATAACTTCATTAGCTTCCATTGATTTAATTTGATCATAATTGTGTTCTGCCACTAACTTAACACGTTTTCTTAATTCTGGAATATTAAGATGTGTACGGTCTAGTCGAATTGTTTGTATACTCACTTGGAACATTTCACAAAGTTCATTATCAGTAATAAAGGGGTTATTATCTATCGCTTGTTGAATAGCTTGTCTACGCTCGTTTTTCTTTAATTTCACTATCTCACCCCTCATTTTAGTACCAAGTCTTAAACATTCCTCACATATCATAACACTTTCTATTTCAATCCCTCAACAATAAACTATAATAGATATTTAAAATAGTTTTTAGATTATTGAAAATGGCGTCTTAATAGTACTCCAACAATTAATCAAAGCTCATATCTAATAAATTATCTTCAATGAAATGTCTTAAATGATCATAATTTGAATTGAAAAATTCTCCTGATTGAATTAATTCACCAGCTTCATCTCTAGCAACTTCTAACATTCTATAATCTTCTACTATATTTGCAACTAAGAAGTCAGGCAATCCACTTTGCTTAACGCCAAAGAAATCTCCTGGACCTCTCATTTCTAAATCGCGTTCACTTAATTCAAATCCATCCGTTGTTTGTGTCATGATAGTCATTCTTTCAATACCTGTTTCTGTTTTAGGTGAAGCTATAAGTACACAATAACTTTGATGCTCACTTCTACCAACTCTTCCTCGTAATTGATGTAGTGTAGATAAACCGAAACGATCTGCATCATAAATCATCATAAATGTTGCGTTAGGTACATTTACACCAACTTCAACAACAGTAGTAGAAACTAAAATATCAATCTCATGTTGACTGAATCGATGCATTACTTCATCTTTTTCCTCATTAGTCAATTTACCATGTAATAACCCTACTTTATTTTGCCCATAGTATTGTTGTAATGATTCATATAACTCAACTACATTTTGTACATCTTCTAAATGTTCTGAGCTTTCTATAAGCGGACATATCACATATGCTTGTCTTCCTTTTTTAAGTTCGCTTGTCATTTGAGTTAATACTTGTTCATATTGTTCATGCTTGGCCCAACTCGTGATAATCGGCTTTCTTCCTTTTGGTAATTGTTTAATAGATGAAACGTCCATTTCACCAAATACTGATATAGCTAAAGTTCTTGGAATTGGGGTTGCCGTCATAAATAATACATTAGTCATAGCACCTTTTTCTCTTAAACGTTGTCGTTGATTTACACCGAAACGATGCTGTTCATCTGTTATAACCAAACCAACATTTTCAAATGTTACATCATCTTGTATTAAAGCATGTGTACCTATAAGACAATCAATTGTTCCATTTTCAAGTTGTTCAAGTAGAATACGACGTTTTTTTCCTTTTACA
The DNA here is from genome assembly GCF_000620265.1 of Staphylococcus sp. URHA0057. Classification (NCBI taxonomy): domain Bacteria; kingdom Bacillati; phylum Bacillota; class Bacilli; order Caryophanales; family Staphylococcaceae; genus Staphylococcus; species Staphylococcus sp. URHA0057. The sequence continues at coordinate 335,145 of NZ_JHVS01000001.1, forward strand.
GACCCTGTTAACAAGGCTACGTTCATAGTTTCTCCGAATAAATCAATTAAACTTTCTGCATGTTGTTCAGCTAATATTTCTGTTGGTACCATTAATGCCGATTGATATCCAGCCGTTTTTAAGGCATACATACATATAGCTGCTACAACAGTTTTACCGGAACCTACATCGCCTTGTAATAATCTATGCATACGTATAGGTGCTTTTAAATCTCTAAAGATTTCATTCACACTACTTTTCTGAGCATCTGTAAGTTCAAAAGGAAGTGAGTCTATAAAAGATTTCACTTTTTGAATATCATATTTTATTTCGATAGCATCATCTGAGGTCTTTTCCAATCTATTCAACCATTGCATACGCAATTCAAACATAAATAATTCTGTAAAAGCATATGTCCGTCGTGCTCTTAACAAATCATTTTTACTTTTTGGATGATGTAACGTTTTAAGTGTGTAATCTAATGTTTCTAATTTATACTTTGTTCTTAATTCATCTGATAACCATTCATGAATGACCACATCATCTAGTGATTGACGAATATTATCTCGAAGTTGCTTTTGTTTAATGCCTTCTTTAATACGGTAAACCGGCTCTAGTTGCGTATCATTCGAATTATCTTGCTGATTAAAAAACATTCGATTGCCATTAATTTCTTGTTTAGCTCGATTCCATTTTCCTTTTACAGTTACGATACCATTTAATTCGATTTTCTTTTTTAAATAAGGTTGATTAAAAAAGACGCATTTAACGGCAATCTGATTGACCATAATATGTACTGTTAATTTAGACTTATTTCTTCCAAAGAATGCTACAGTTGGAGATGAATAGACTTCCCCTTGAACTGTCACTGTACTTTGATCTTCGGCTTCATTTAAATCTATAACAGTATTATCTTCGTAACGTGTAGGTAAATAAAGTACGAGGTCTTCCACAGTATTAATATTTAATTCTTGTAACACAGCCAAACGTTTAGGTCCAATGCCTTTTATTTGATTTAAAGGATACGGACTTTCTATTAAATTGACTTTCGCCATATTCGATCACCTTAATTTAAATTACTCTATTAAACGAGTTTTGATTATTAAACCCATTCTACCATTTACACAGCTTAACGTTGATAGAAACGCATTACGAAACTAAAGTTTACATAATATATTTATGTTAGACTTTATTATTATCATTTATTACTAAATATAAAAATAAAACGAGAATGAAGTATACAGCTATCTCTGCATAAAACTTCAATCTCGTTATCATTTATAGTTTACCTATATTACTCTTATTCAACCGCGAATAAATATTGATATATTGGTTGTTGTCCATTATGGTTTTCAATTTCAACATCAGGATAAGTAGACTCAACCCATTCAGTTAATTGATCCGTAATTTGTTGCTTACTATCTTCTCCAGCTATAATAGTTAAAATTTCACTATCTTCACTTAACATAGCTTCTAACAATTGCTTAGTAGCTGTATATTGATCAGCGTCACAAGTTATAATTTTATCTTCAGCAAGACCCATAAACTCATCTTTTTTGATTTCAACGCCATCAATTTTTGTATCTCTAACAGCAAATGTTACAGAACCTGATTTAACAACATCTAATGCATTGACCATATGGCTTTTATTATCTTCTAATGAAGAATCTGCATCAAACTGGAATAATGCTGCAATACCTTGTGGTACAGATTTTGTAGGGATTACTACTGCTTCTGCATCAACTATTTCAGCTGCTTGTTCACTGGCCATTAAGATATTTTTATTATTTGGTAAAATAATAGCACGTTTACATTCAGACTGTTCAATAACTTTGACAATATCTTCCGTAGATGGGTTCATTGTTTGACCACCACTAATGATATGAGTTGCACCCATCGATTTAAATAATTCTGAGATGCCGTCACCCATAGATATAGTAATAATTGCTGTTTCAACTGTTTGAGGTGTTTCGTGTTTATGATTGTTTGCTTCTTTTCTAATCACTTCACGATGTTGCTCTCTCATGTTTTCAACTTTAAGTTTGATTAATTCACCATATTGTTGTCCGTAATTAAATACTTGACCTGGATATTCCGTATGAACGTGAACTTTAACAATTTCATCGTCATTAATTACTAATAAGGAATCTCCAAATTCGCTCATATCTTGACGGAATTCTTCTTCTTTAAAAGGTTTCTTATCTTTACCAAAACGAACCATCATTTCAGTACAATAACCATAGACAATATCTTCAGTATTGATAACACCATGGAAATCGTGTTCATCATTTACTAAAGTATCAGTATCTAGTTTTGGTTTAGATGCTTCTATAGTTTCACCATTTAATCCTTTTAAAAATCCTTCATATACAGATAATAGACCTTTACCACCACTATCGACAACGCCGACTTCTTTCAATACGGCAAGTAAATTAGGGGTGTTATTTAATGATTTTTCAGCTGCTTCAATAGTTGATTCCATAACTTCAATACAATCATTTGATGTTTCAGCTTTATCCACTGCTGCTTGAGCTGCGTCTTTAGCGACCGTTAAAATTGTTCCTTCAACTGGTTTCATAACAGCTTTATACGCAGTTTCAACACCAGCCTGCAAACTAGCAGCTAATTGTTGAGCAGTAATTTCGGCTTCTGTTTCGATATTTTTACAGAATCCTCTAAATAATTGAGATAAAATAACACCAGAATTACCTCTAGCACCCATTAATAATCCTTTAGAGAATGTTTTACCTAGTTCTCCAATGTTTTGTGATAAATTATTTTCAACTTCTTCACGACCAGAAGTGATTGTAAGATTCATATTAGTCCCTGTATCTCCATCTGGTACTGGATATACATTAAGCGAATCCACTAAATCTGCATTATTAGATAAATTTTGTGCCCCTTGTATTATCATATCGGCAAACAATTTACCATTGATTTTGCTAATCATTTCACGTTGTCCTCCTATATCTTTTTGCCCGTTTGGTTTAATCTAACACCTTGTACAAAGATATTAACTGAATTCACTTTAACATTAAGTGTTGACTCTAATGTATATTTAACAGTTGACTGAACATTGTTAGCCACTTCTGAAATTTTCACACCATAACTTACTATAATATACATATCTATATCAACATTTCCGTTTTCTTCGCGTACTTTGATACCGCGTGCGTAATTGTCATGCCCTAAAATTTCAGCAATTCCATCTCTAACTTGTTGTCTAGATGACATACCAACTATGCCGTAACATTCAACAGCTTTACCGCCTACAACAGAGGCGATGACTTCATTCGAAATATCAATTTTACCGTAATCATTTGAAATTTCTAATGTCATATTAATATTCCTCCTGAAAAATAAAGTTATATGTTGCGATTCTCATATAATTAAGCAATCTCATTGCTAAATTTTAATAATTAATATTAGTAAATCATTTGAATTTTTAATGTTTAAATTTCATATTTCTTTACAGTATCATACTATATTACTCCACAGCTTACAATTATATCATAAAATATCAACAGTTTGCGCCATTAAATTTTAATTTGCAGAACTAATTATTGCCAATTTCGTTAAGTTATGATATCTTAATAAAGTATATAAGTAGTGACGTGTATTTATATTTATTAAAGGAGGTACTTTCATGGGTAAACAATGTTACGTAACAGGTCGTAAAGCTTCGACTGGTAATAATCGTTCACACGCTTTAAATGCGAACAAACGCAGATGGAACGCTAACCTTCAAAAAGTTAGAATTCTTGTTGACGGAAAACCTAAAAAAGTTTGGGTTTCTGCACGTGCTTTAAAATCTGGTAAAGTTACTAGAGTTTAATAAATATAATGCACTTATAAATAGTCCTTATGTGGAGGATTTATTTTAAAAGAACTTAAAGGAGCTTCCTTTAAGTTCTTTTTTTATGCAATCATATTTACAAGTAATAAAATAAAGGGGTACTATTTCCAAATAATTATATCTTTCTCTTTCCTATTATTCTATTAGTAATCTTTGTCTTTGCTTCTCATTTGTAAAACATGTCCATGACTAATTTCAATATTGCCTCGCTCATGTTTAACTTCATTTGAAATTGTTAACGTAGATCCCACTTCTAATTTTTCTTGTTGTAATTCATATTTAAATCCAGTTAAAGAAATAACTGGTTCACCACTCATAGGTATAAATGAAATATAAGGATAATTTGAATTAAAATCTACTGTATAACAACCAGGTGTCAGTAATGTAATTTCATTTTGAGTATCAATAATCTTAAACTTGACCCCTTTATTAATATATTCAGGTTTTAAGAGTAATTGAATAACACCCATAAAATGATCTAAACGACCACCAGTCGCGCCATAAATATTAATCTCTTTATACCCTTCGGCGACTGCTTGTGCTACACCGAGGCCTAAATCAGTATCATCCTTTTCTGCTTTCACTGGATGTATATTTAATTGTTGGGATAAAATGTGACGTTCTTCATCGTTTACTGAATCAAAATCACCAACCGAAAATTCAGGAATAATTTGATGCTTTAAGAGAATTAAGGCACCTCTATCTATGCCGCCCCAAATATCTTCACGGTGTTGATCAAATAAATCATTTGGAAGATTTCTATCAGAGCACATTAAATTGATTTCCATAATCATCAGCCCTTTAGTTTTTGTGTAACTTCTTTATAATCACTTTGTTTAAAGAAATATGAGCCAGTTACTAACATTGTAGCTCCATTTTTCACACAAATTTCAGCTGTTTCTGCATTGATACCGCCATCAACTTCAATATCAAATGTAAGTTGCTTTTCATTTTTTAACGTATTTAATTCTAGTATTTTATCAACACATTCTTCAATAAATGATTGACCACCAAAACCAGGGTTAACTGTCATAATTAATACATAATCTACTACATTGATAATAGGTAGTAGCTGACTAACTGGTGTTCCTGGATTAATGACAACGCCTGCTTTTTTACCTTTGTTCTTTATTTGTTCTAGCGCTCTATGAATATGGGCAGTAGCTTCTAAATGAACAGAAATGAGATCTGCACCATGGTCTGCGAATAATTCAATATATTGTTCAGGATTTTCAATCATTAAATGGACATCTATCGGTAAATCTGTTTGTTTACGAACTGCATCTAGAATTGGAATTCCAATAGAAATATTAGGTACAAATTGACCATCCATAACATCAAAGTGTAATCCATCAACTTGTACATCTTCTAATTTTATTATTTCATCTTTTAAGTTTAAAAAATCAACTGATAGTAGTGAAGGTAATACTTTAGTCATTTAATATCGAACCTTTCTCTCTGAAATTTCATTAAATAATTGTAAATAATGTTCATATCTAAATTGTGCGATGTTTCCTTTATCTAATTCTTCTTTGACATTACATTTTGGTTCTTTAAGATGATTACAATTACGGAATTTACATTGCTCACCGTATTGTGCAATTTCGATAAAGTAATTTTTAATCTCATCTTTGTCAATATGATCAAAGTCAAGTGCACTAAAACCTGGCGTATCTGCGATAAAACCACTCACCGTTTCATGTAGTTCTACATGTCTAGTAGTATGTTTACCTCGATTAAGAGATTTTGAAATATCATTAGTTTCAAGCTCAAGTTCAGGTTTAAAATGGTTTAAGAAAGTCGATTTCCCAACTCCAGACTGTCCACTTAAAACAATTAAACCTCTCCCCCATTCTTCAACTAATGTCGTTTGGTTATCATGAATACTAACAAATTGAGTTGAATAACCTATTTCTTCATAAATAGATAGATAATTATTAATTTTTTCAATTTGATTATCGTCAGCCATATCTTTTTTAGTGACTAAGATTCTTGTGTTTAACCCATATGAATGAGCAATCACTAAAAATCTATCTAATAGTTGCGTTGAAAATTGTGGCTCAACAGCACTCATTACAATAACTAATGTATCAATATTACTGACAGGTGGCCTTTTTAATTCATTATCTCTTTCATGAACATGTTGAATATAACCTTCTGTTTCATTTTGCACATCAAAATCTACAATATCTCCAACAATGGGTGAAAATTTCTTCTTTCTAAATAAGCCACGTGGTTTCGTATTATAGCGTTTACCGTTAACATCTACTTGATAAACGCCGCTTATCAATTTTACAATTCGACCTGTCTTCAAAAGGACACCTCTCATAATTATTTTACTGATAATAGTATATCAAACTCATTAATAATTATATATCTTTATAACTATAAAAAATACGATGAGTCTCGTAATTGACTCATCGTATAGCACTTCATATTTTAATGAATTATTATTTAGTCATCATAATCCACATCTTTATCTGCAACAATTTTGTTATCTACTCTTACAGTGTAACCAGCAGTTTTACCTTTTTCAATTTTCATAGGAATATTAATTGATTTGTCATCTTTAATTTCAAATGATTGAACTGCGCTAGAACCACTATTATCTTTATCTCTAACATAAACTTCTACTTTTTGGCTTTTTCCCTTTTTACCAGAATAAGGTACTTTCACTGATTCATTGTAATTCTTAACATCTTTATCTGAATCATCATCTGATTTATCATCGTCGGATTCTTCGCCTTTAGAGACAACTAATGTTATTGTTGAGCCTTCATCTACTGATTTACCTTTTGGTGATTGTGAAATAATATCATTCTTTTTCACACTGTCGCTATAGGATTTTGAAACTTTTAATTTGAATCCTTTTAATTCTAATTCTTTCTTAGCAGTATCATATGATTTGTTTTCATAATCACTTACATATACTTGTCTAACTCCTAAAGATTCATAAATTTTGATATTATTGTCATTTAATTTCACTTTTTTATTTGCTGACACACTTTGATTAGCAATATAACCTTTAGGTGTGCTTGAACTATATGTTTGTTCAACCCCTACATCTTTAAGACCTACTTCACGCAGTTTATCGAGCGCGTCATCTTTTGATAAACCAATTACACTTGGCATTTTAACCATTTCAGGTCCTTTTGATACTACAATATCAATTTTATCTCCACGCTCAACGCGCTCACCTTTAGCTGGTTTAGATTTAATGATTTGATTTTCAGGGTATTTATCACTGTAATCTTTCGAAACGTCACCAAGTTTTAGATTATGATTTTTCAACATTGTTTCAGCTTGGGATTGTGTTTTACCAGTGATATCTGGCATTTCTTCAAATTTATCACCAAACACTGCCATACTTACAAAAGAAATAAGACCGATAAGTAATAACGCAAAGATAAATGCGTATAAAAATTTCTTTTTCTTAGAACTTTTTTTGCGTGGCGGTTCATATAAATGTGTACCTTTATTTTGAGGTTGTTGATTGTCTTGGTGATCCATTATTGGAATTTGCATTGTTTGACCAATACTTTTCTCTTTTGGTGTGTCGTCAATCTTTCTGGAAATTTCTTCTTTAGAAAAAGACATTGTTTTAGTCTTGGTTTGATCTAAAGTATATCTTTCTTCGTTAGAACGATTTTCATGTAGTGCACTACTTAAATCATCACGCATTTGTTGAATAGTAGTATATCTATTAGCTCTATCCTTCTCAGTCGCTTTAAGTACAACGTTGCTCAAAGCTTGTGGCACTTCTTCGCGTTTATCTGTTGTTATGTTAGGAATGGAATCTTGTATATGTTTAATGGCAATGCTTACAGCTGTTTCACCATTAAATGGTGGTTCTCCTACTAACATTTCAAATAACACGATACCTATAGAATATATATCAGTACCTTCATCGGTAGATTCACCTTTAGCTTGTTCGGGAGATAGATATTGCACAGTCCCAAGTACATGATTCGTTTGAGTTAACGATGTTTCACTTATCGCTTTTGCTATACCAAAATCAAAAATTTTCAAGGTTTTATTTTTATCAATGAGAATATTTTGTGGCTTTATATCTCTATGTACGATTCTATTGTCATGTGCATGTTTAATGCCTTCTAGAATTTGTTGAGTAAATTGTACAGCAGTTTCTAAACTTAAGGGTCCATGGTTCTCAATATACTCAGCAAGTGTTGGCCCTTCAATATACTCCATTACTAAAAAGTAACAATCATCTTCTTCAGCTACATCAAAAATGGTAACAATATTTTTATGTGATAATTGTGATGAATTATGAACTTCTCTTTCAAAGCGACGTAATGTCTCTTCTTTCTCCCTTGGTGGGATTGAAATAGCTTTAATTGCAACCTTACGCTTCAGAATTAAATCTTCAGCTAGATAAACAATGCTCATTCCACCGCCACCAAGCTTATCAATGACTTTATAGCGCTCATTAATCAGTTTATTTATCATACTCTATCACCCTCGATAGCAGATAATATAAAACTTATATTATCTCTAGATTCGTGGGCGAATGCTAAACGCATAAGGCTCTCACCATGATCTTCTAAAGAAACTTCTTGTTTTAATTCTTCTTGAATCTCATAATTTCTAACATAATCTGTTAGTCCGTCAGAATTAAGTAATAAATAGTCATAAAAGTTTAAGCGCTTAATAAATAAATCTGGAGATACACGTTTATCTGTTCCCATTACTTTGGTAATGATATTTCTTTGAGGATGATGGTATGCCTCTTCTTCTGTAATTTGACCTGTCATTACTAGATGATTCACAAAAGAATGGTCACTAGTAATTTGATCAATTTGCCTACTATTTATAACGTAAGCTCGAGAATCACCAACATTAGCAATAACAACTACTTTATCGAATACTAATGCACAAACACAAGTCGTACCCATACCATGGTAATCAGGGTTTTCTTGAGCATAATTATAAAGATCAAAATTAATTGCTTTAATGTTCGTACTCAACCATTCTTCAGCTTGATGTTCTTCGATTAAATTTTCCGCTTCAAAGCGTTTTTGTAGTTCATAAGTAACAAACTGACTTGCAATTTCACCAGCTCTATGACCACCCATACCGTCACACAACACTAACATTTGTTGACTAGTTTGGTTATAAAATATACCGCCTGCGTCCTCGTTCTTATCTCTATGTTGTCCAGTATCAGTGAAAAATTGTGCATTTAGCATTGCTCTTACCTCGTTTCTACTTGTCGTTCCTTCGCTCTTAATTGACCACATGCTGCATCAATATCTGATCCTTGTTCACGTCTTATTGTAGCATTGATACCTAATCGTTTTAACTCTTTTTCAAATTTAAAAATATCATCTTTAGGTGTTTTGACATAGTTTCTTTCTGGAACATGGTTAACTGGAATTAAATTGACGTGACAATTTAATCCTTTAATAAGATGAGCTAAATCTCTAGCATGTTCTAATTGATCATTTACACCGCCAAACAAACCATATTCAAATGTAATACGACGATTTGTTTTTTCTTGATAGTATTCAATAGCTTCCATTAATTTTTCAACATTATAGGCACGGTTTATAGGCATTAATCTTGAACGAATTTCATCTTTTGCACCATGTAAACTTACTGCAAAATTAATTTGGATATCTTCATCAGCAAAGTCATAAATTCTTGGAATAATTCCTGAAGTAGATACTGTGATATGTCTTGCACCGATATTTAAACTATTATCGTCATTTACAATACGTAAAAAGTCCATCATTTCATCATAATTTTCAAATGGTTCGCCAATACCCATAATAACAATTTGTGATACACGTTCATCTGTTTCGTCTAATGCTTTTTGTACTGTTAATACTTGAGATACAATCTCTCCTGCTTCTAAATTACGTTTTAATCCGCCTAATGTTGAAGCACAAAATGTACAACCAATACGGCAACCAACTTGTGTTGTTACGCATACTGAATTTCCATATTCATGTCGCATTAATACAGTTTCAATTGTATAGCCATCTTGTAATTCGAACAAGAATTTGATTGTGCCGTCTCTACTTTCTTGTTTAACAACAGTCGTTAACGTTGTCATTGCAAAGTTGTCTTTTAATAGTTGACGTAAATCTTTTGAAAGATTTGTCATTTCATCAATGCTATCAACACGTTTTTGATATAACCATTCAAAAATTTGTTTTGCTCTAAATTTCTGTTGACCGTGTTCAATTAACCAGTCTTGCATTTCATCGTATCTTAAAGAGTAAATAGACTGCTTCTCAAAATCAGGAAGGAATTTATTTTTCTTTTTCTTTTTTTCAGTAATCATATTAACTTTCCTTTCTTTTAATTCTAGCGATAAAGAATCCATCTGAATGATAGTCTTGGGGGAAGACTTGTAATGTTTTAACCATTTCACCAGTTGTTGGGTGTTGGAATGGTTCAAATTCAAAATCATCATTTTGTTTTAAGAATGTATACACTACATTTTCATTTTCCATTTGTTCTATTGTACATGTTGAATAAACAATTGAACCTCCAGGTTTTACGTTATGTTTTACATTCTCCAATATTTGTAATTGTAATTCAACTAGTGATTGAATTGTATTTTTCGACTGACTATATTTAATTTCAGGTTTATGTCGTAATACACCGAAACCGCTACATGGAGCATCCACTAAAATTTTGTCATATTGATTTTCATAGGGTTCTGTTGCATCGTGTTGAAAGGCTTTAATATTTTTAAGTCTTAATTTTCTTATATTGAAATCAATCAGTTTTATTTTATGATCATGTATATCTGTCGCATCAACATGCCCTTCTGGAGATAATATTTCAGCAATGTGACACGCTTTCCCCCCAGGTGCACTACATGCATCTAATACAGAATCATTTCTATCTAAATCCATGATATGCGCTACAAACATGGAACTTTTATCTTGAATTGATACTAAACCATCTTTAAAAGCTCTTGAGTTCACAATTGGTTTTCCAGAAATGTGAAGACAGAAAGGTAAAACGTCATCTTTTTTTACTGTATACTCTTCTTTTACTAACGCACTTATAATGTTATCAATCGAGCCTCTTGTTATATTAGCTCTTACAGTAGTAGCTACTGGTTCTAAAAATGATTGTGCAATTGTCTCTGTTTGTTCCAAGCCGTAATGTGTTACCCAATGGTCAACTAACCACTTAGGTAAACTATATTGAATAGCAATTCTTTTTTTATCATCTTGGATATCATTTATATCTGGTAATTCACTTCTCATAATTGTACGTAGTATACCGTTAACCACATTTCCGGTATAATAACCGCCTTCTTCTTTGGCAATTTCCACCGCTTCATTAATGATTGCGTGATCAGGTACTTTATCTAAGTATACATATTGATAAATACTCATCCAAAGTAATTCACGTACCCAACCTTTGATTTTTGTTTTTAAAAATGGTTTCAAATAAAAATCTAAAGTATATTTACGTTTTACTGTACCGTATACAAGTTCAGTGAATAATCCTTTATCTAAATCACTAATTTCATATGTTGATAGTACTTCATTAATTTCTAAGTTACTATAGGCACCTTCATCTAATATTGCTTGTATTGTCTCAAAAGCGAGACCTCTTATCGAATTTGTCATACTAATTTCTTCCCAACTAGTGATTCTTGAACACCACTTAAATAATTTGCTACTTGCATACGTTTTTTACCGGCTAATTGAATATCAGTTAAAGCAATACATTCATCTGAGGCAGTTGCAACTATAATTGCTTTCTTAGTCGTATCTACAATAGTGCCTGGTTCACCTTTTTTACCTGATACGATATGTGCACCATAAATTTTTAAATTCTTGTCATCCATAATAGTATAGGCAACTGGCCATGGTGATAGACCTCTTATATGATTGTGTATCTCTTGTGCACTACAATTCCAATCGATTTTTTCATCTTCACGACTAATATTTGAAGCAAATGAAGCTTGACTATCATCTTGTTCTACACTGTCATTAGTACCATTTAAAATTGAAGGTAATGTTTCTTTTAATAAATCAGCACCTAAAAAACTCAACTTATCATGCATTGAACCCACATTATCATCTTGTTCTATGTCGATAGCTCGTTGTGAGATAATATTTCCTGCATCTAGTTTTTTCACCATATACATAATCGTTATACCTGTTTCTTTTTCACCGTCTATAATCGCTTGATGTATTGGTGCGCCACCTCGATATTTAGGTAACAATGAAGCATGTACGTTTATTGCCCCTAGTTTAGGTGTATTCAATAATTGTTCTGGTAAGATTTGGCCAAATGCAGCTGTTACGATAAGATCTGAATCCATGTTTAATAATGTTTGTAATTCCTCAGATCCTTTTATTTTCTCAGGTTGATATACTGGAATATTATGTTCTACCGCTACTTTTTTTACAGGCGGTGGTGTCATAACGCGTTTTCTACCTACTGGTCTGTCTGGTTGAGTTACTACTGCAATAACTTCATGCTCTGCAATAAGCATTTCTAATACTTTAGTTGAGAAATCTGGTGTTCCCATAAAAATTATTTTACTCATTTTCGAAATATGCCTCCATTTCACTATCACTTAATATACGTTTAGCCTTTTCTGTGAAAAATATGCCATTTAATTGATCAATCATATGTAAAATCATTCTCGCTACATCATCGTACGCTGTTAATTCTACTGAATTTCCGTTAACGTCATTACTTTCAACAACAATCATTTTACTGCGTTCAACTTCGCCATATACATCAGGTAAACTTACTGATCCTTCTAAATCAGTAATCGTTTCAGTTGATTGTTTAATAATTTTAGGATTGATAAGTTGTAATAAGCCTTCCATTTCCATATCAACGATGGCAACTTGTTGGTTAATACCGATTTGATTTGCGCTTAATGCAGATCCTTCCAACGCATATAAAGTATCTTCAACATCTGTTAGTGTTTGCTTTAATTGATTATCGTATTGTTCTACTTGATGTGCCGGTTGGTTAAATATTGGATGCTCCGCTTTAACTAATTTTTTTACTGACATATTTAACGCTCCTCATTAAAATTCATCAAACCATTATAACTTATATAGTATAAAATTGCGACCTCCCTTATTCAGACTAAAGAATGAGAACGATCTCTTTGACTTTAATACCATATTTTATAAAATATAAATGAGTACTATGTTTAAAAAAAGGGAAGATTAATAAAGACAATTAATTTAAATTGTAAAAAAAGAGGTGAATTAATAATGGAAGTAAACAAAGTGATTTATATTTTATTAGCTGTATTTTTAGGTAGCTTTGGAATTCATAAATTCTATGCTGGTAAAAATATGCAAGGCATTCTACACATTTTATTCTGTTGGACAGCAATACCTCATATTTTAGCTATTATTAGTGCTATCTTAACATTATTCAGACCAGCTGATGAAAATGGTAATGTATTAATGTAATTAAATTAAATTTTTAAGCCATTGAGCGCTGACAACTGTGTTTGTTGTCATGATACTCAATGGCTTTTTTATGTCTACATCATCATTTGTGGGTTGATATCTATTTTTAATGCTAATTTATCTTTAACATACTTGTCATGATAATAATCATCTAAATATGTTAATGCTTTGTGTAATTCTGGTTCTCTTTTATATTTAACTAGAATTTGGAAGCGGTACTCGTTGTTAATTCTTGATAAAGCCGCAGGAGAAGGACCGAGGACAAGGGCTTGATCAGTTAGATGTTGTAACAATATTTTATGAATATGTTTAGAAGCTTCCATTACTTTTTTCATTTCTTTATGTGAAATTGTAAAATTAATTAAAAAGTAATAAGGAGGATACTTACCTAATTTGCGATAACTCATTTCTTGTTGATAAAAAGTTAAATAATCATTTTTCTTAACATCTTCAATTGCGTAATGTTCAGGATTATATGTTTGAATAATTACTTGCCCTTCTTTTTCATGACGTCCTGCTCGTCCAGCTACTTGTGTTAATAGTTGATATGTGCGTTCGCTAGCTCTAAAATCAGGTAAATTTAACATTGTATCTGCATTTAGAACACCTACTAATGTGATATTAGGATAATCTAATCCTTTAGCTATCATTTGTGTGCCTAAAAGAATATCTCCTTTACCATTTTCAAAATCATTAAGTAATTTTTCATGAGCACCTTTACGTGATGTTGTATCTACGTCCATACGAATGATTTTTGCATCTTCGAATTCTTGCTGGAGTAATTCTTCAACTCTTTGTGTACCAGTCCCTACTTGTCTAATATGTTCACTTTCACAATTAGGACATTTATTAGGTGGCGTTTCTTGATAACCACAATAGTGACATTTCAATTGATCAGTTGTTTTGTGATACGTTAATGAAATATCACAGTTTGGACACTGTGGTACGTGACCACAATCACGGCAAAGCATAAATGAAGCATATCCTCTTCTATTTAAAAATAGTACGATTTGTTCATTATGGTCTAAACAATGTTGAATGGCTTGTCTAAGTGTAGAAGAAAACATTGAACGGTTCCCTTCTGCAAGTTCCTCACGCATATCCACAATATTAATAGCAGGCAGCGCTTGATTATTAACACGATTAGGTAATGTTAATAATTGATAAACGTCTTTTTCTGCACGTGCATATGTTTCTAAACTTGGAGTTGCACTTCCTAGTATGACTGGACATTGATGATAATGACTACGCCATTGCGCTATATCTCGCGCATGATATCTTGGATAATCTTCTTGCTTATATGTAGATTCATGTTCTTCGTCTATAATAATTAGACCTAAATTTTTAAATGGAGCAAATATACTTGAGCGAGCACCTACACTGACTTGTGCACGACCATCACGAATCTTTTGCCATTCATCATATCTTTCACCATTTGAAAGACCTGAATGTAACACCGCAACATCATCACCAAATCGGCGCTTAACCCGTAATACCATTTGTGGTGTTAAAGCAATTTCGGGGACGAGCATCATAGCCTGTTTACCTTGATTTAATGCTGTTTCAATAGTTTGTAAGTATACTTCTGTTTTCCCCGATCCTGTGACACCATGTAATAAAAATGTTCTCTCTTCATTTGCATCTATTTTTGCTTTAATCGCATCGAAAGCATTTTGTTGATCATTCGTTAATTGACGATTATTTTCTTTCTCAAAAATACGATTTGCAAAAGGATCTCTTTCAACTTCAGCGTCATACTTTTCTAAATAACCTTTTTTAATTAATGTATCTAAACTTGATTTAGAGAATCCCATTTCATCTAATTCTTTGATAAACACATCTCGGTGTCTTTCATCTAACAAGTAAGCATATAAATCATATTGCTTAATTGATTTTTCTAATTTATTTAAAATTTCGTCTGGATTACCTATATCCGTTACTTTAACAGCACGTTGTGTTTTCTTTTTAATATTTTGCGATAAGATAGTAGTTTCTTTAATGAAATGTTGCTTTAATAAATCATCTAAATATCCTAAATCGTTATTTTTTTGTGCATCTTTATAAAAATAATATCCATCTTTATTAAATCTTTTTAAAATAGATTCTGATATGTCATTACCCTTTACAATTTCGAACGCTTTTTGATATTTAGCTTTAATTGCATTAGGCAACATGACTTCTAAAACTGAAATACGTTTTGTTAAATGATAATGACTAAGCCACTCACTAAGTTCAATTAATTCAGGTGTTAATTCTGGTTTGATGTCTTGAATCTCTTTGATTTCTTTAAGTTTACTGAAGTCAATGTCTTCGTCAGGTTGATCTTGAATACTCATAACATACCCTTGAATTGTTCTTGGTCCAAACGGTACTATCACACGTACCCCTATTTGAACGAATGATTGCAATCGTTCAGGTATAATATAGTCAAATTTAAAATCAACACTTTTAGAAGGTATATCTACAATAACCTTTGCTATCATTATTGCCACCTAGTTTCTAATTCGTCTAAAATTTCGTTAGCAATTTCAACTTTTTTGCCTTTCTTTATATTGACCATATCTTGGTTTTTAAAATGCATCGTTAATTCATTTTCATCTGAATTAAAACCAATTGATTTATCACCAACATTATTGGAAATAATCACATCCGCATTTTTTCTTTTTAATTTATCTTGAGCATATTGTTCAATATTTTGAGTTTCTGCAGCAAAACCAACTAAATACTGATCCTGTTTATGTTCACCAAGATACTTAAGAATATCCTGAGTACGTTTAAATTTTACAGTTAAATCGCCATCTTGCTTTTTCATTTTATGATCTAACACTTCAGATGGAGTGTAATCAGATACAGCTGCGGCTTTAATAACGATATCTTGAGTATCATAGTATTGTAATGTTTCTTCAAACATCTCTTTTGCACTTTCAACTCGAATCACATTCACACCTTTAGGATCATCTAATTGGGTTGGCCCACTAACTAGCGTGACATTAGCACCACGTTTTTGTAATGCAGTTGCTATTGCGAATCCCATTTTTCCTGATGAACGATTTGATACAAATCTAACTGGATCGATGACTTCAACTGTAGGACCTGCAGTAACAAGAGCATTTTTACCTTTAAATGAACTTTCAATTTGTGTCTCATGTTGATTAAAGTATTGATTAATGACTGACACAATTTGTAAAGGTTCTTCCATACGTCCTTTAGCAACATATCCGCACGCTAAATAACCGTCCCCAGGTTCTATAAATTGGTACCCATCAGATTTTAAAGTCTCTATATTATGTTGTGTTCGTTTATTTTCGTACATGTGTACATTCATAGCTGGAGCGATAAATGTTTGTGTTTCTGTTGCTAATAAAGTTGACGTTATCATATCATCTGCAATACCGACACTTAACTTTGCAATTGTATTTGCAGTCGCTGGCGCTACGATAATAACATCTGCCCAATCGCCAAGTGTAACGTGTTGGATTTCTTGAGGATTTTCTTCTTTAAAAGTATTTGTATAAACTGGATTTTTACTAATAGATTGAAAGGCTAATGGTGTAACAAATTCTTGTGCATGATTTGATAACATCACACGTACTTCATAACCTGCTTGAGTTAATTTACTAGTTAAATCTATAGCTTTATATGCAGCTATACCGCCCGTAACCGCTAATAAAATATGTTTCATTATTGTGTTCTCCTTAAATACATTTTCAATTCAATCAATTTATTTCCCTGATTAGAACTTTGCTCGTTTGTTTATTCAACAAGATGTTATTCAAATTTATATTAATTATACACAAATTATCAATGATATTAAAAAAACACACCTTATATAAGTGATATATTCATTACAACTCATGTAATAACATATCTCAAAAAAGGTGTGTACATTTATTTTAATGTGATTATCCTAAAAATTCGTTAGGAATAACTGGTGAAACTTTACCATCAGCAATTTCTTCTAGTGCTTTACCAACAGGTTTAGCTGAAATGTATTTACTTTCTAAAGCTGTTTCTGGTTTTTCATCTAATTCACGAGCTCTTTTTGCAGCAGTAGTAGCGATAAGATATTTAGATGTAATCTTACCTGTTAATTGGTTTAAAGGTGGATTTAACATTATTTTTTTGCCTCCAGTATCATTTTTCTATATTTAGCTTCTATTCTTTCACGTTTAAGGTGTTCAGCTTCGACGATTGATTGAATTTTGTTTTTGGCTAACTCTACTTCATCGTTAACCACAACATAATCATATAAATTCATCATTTCTACTTCTTTTCGTGCTTCGCTAACACGACTTTGAATTTTCTCATCTGATTCTGTCCCTCTACCTACTAAACGATCTCTTAAATCATCTAGACTTGGTGGAGCTAGGAAAATAAATAATGCTTCAGGGAATTTCTTTCTAACTTGTTTTGCACCTTCGACTTCAATTTCTAGAAATACATCATGTCCTTGGTCCATCGTATCTCTAACATATTGAACAGGCGTACCATAGTAATTACCTACATACTCGGCATATTCAATAAATTGATCATCTTTAATTAATGCTTCAAATTCATCTTTTGTTTTGAAGAAGTAATCTACACCATCAATTTCACCCTCGCGCATGCTACGAGTAGTCATCGATATAGAATACTTATACGAAGTATTGGGATCTTCAAATATTTTCTTTCTAACAGTTCCTTTACCTACACCAGAAGGACCTGAAAGAACTATTAACAATCCTTTTTCATTATCCATGCCTTACGACCTTTCTAAGCTATTCTTCTATTATTTAAATATGATATCATATTGCACTTGAAATTGTATAGAGATACTTTTAGCGACTCATTATACATTTTTCATAATAAGTTAAATTAAACAAGAATCATGACCGTACGAATGATGCATGTTACAATAATGAGAATGAATAACAAGAAGGTGGCAGATATCAATGGCATATGATGG
This sequence comes from Staphylococcus sp. URHA0057, assembly GCF_000620265.1. Lineage (NCBI taxonomy): Bacteria > Bacillati > Bacillota > Bacilli > Caryophanales > Staphylococcaceae > Staphylococcus > Staphylococcus sp. URHA0057. Next base: position 353,362 of record NZ_JHVS01000001.1, read on the forward strand.
CCTATTTACAAAACAGATGGTTGATTCCTTACAAGATTTAGTTACAGGACGCATCCATAAAGTTAATCAACCCGAAAATGATACGATAATTATTGTTGTACGCCAAAACCGTCAAAATCATCAACTACTTTTATCTATACATCCAAGCTTTTCAAGGTTGCAATTAACGAATAAAAAATATGATAATCCATTCGACCCACCTATGTTTGCTCGTGTCTTCCGTAAACATCTAGAAGGTGGCATTATTAAAGCTATTCGTCAAATTGGTAATGATAGACGTGTAGAAATTGATGTACAAAGTAAAGATGAAATCGGCGATACTATGTATAGAACGATTATATTAGAAATTATGGGTAAACATAGTAATTTAATATTAGTTGATGAAAATCGAAAAATCATCGAAGGATTTAAACATCTTACACCTAATACAAACCAATATCGTACAGTAATGCCTGGTTTCCAATATGAAGCCCCTCCAACTCAACATAAGTTAAACCCTTATGAAGTGTCAGGTTCTGAAGCATTAAAACATATTGATTTCAATGCAGGTAAAATTGCTAAACAACTGTTAAATACTTTCGAAGGTTTTAGCCCGTTAATTACAAATGAAATCGTTAATCGTCGTCAGTTTATGACGCCTGAGACTTTACCTGAAGCATATGATGAAGTCATGGCTGAGACACTAGAAACACCTACCCCTGTATTTCATAAAAATCATCAATCTGGTAAAGAAGATTTTTACTTCATGACTTTAAATCAATTTTATGATGATATAGTAACTTATGACTCTTTAAATGATTTATTAGATCGTTATTATGATGCACGAGGAGAACGTGAGCGCGTCAAACAACGTGCTAATGATTTAGTGCGTTTTGTCCAACAACAACTTCATAAATATCAAAACAAATTAAGCAAACTCATGCATGAATATGAAGGAACTAAAGATAAAGATAATTATCAATTGTATGGGGAATTAATAACAGCAAATATTTATCGTATAAATCAAGGAGACGAATCTGTAACAGTACTCAATTATTATAATAATGAAGAGATTACAATTCCCTTGAATCCAACGAAATCTCCTTCTGTTAATGCACAATATTATTATAGACAATACAATCGTATGAAAACGCGTGAACATGAACTTCAACGTCAAATTCAGTTAACTAAAGAAAACATTGACTATTTCACTGGTATTGAACAGCAATTAGAACATATAACGGTAAATGAAATCGATGATATTCGTGACGAATTAGCAGATCAAGGATTTATGAAACAGCGTAAAAATGTTAAGAAAAAGAAAAATGCTAAAATACAGCTTCAATCTTATCTTTCAACAAATGGAGATACGATATTAGTAGGTAAAAATAATAAACAAAATGATTATCTCACTAATAAAAAAGCACAGAAAAATCATATATGGTTCCATACGAAAGACATCCCAGGTTCGCATGTTGTTATTCTAAATGATTCACCTTCAGAAGAAACTATTAAAGAAGCGGCTATGCTCGCTGGTTACTTCTCTAAAGCTGGAAATTCAGGTCAAATTCCTGTTGACTATACCGAAATAAAACATGTCCATAAACCTTCTGGTGCAAAACCAGGATTTGTCACTTATGACAAGCAAAAAACTTTATATGCAACTCCAGATTATGATCATATTCAACATATGAAATCTGAAAGTTTAACTTAATTTAAATATAAAGAGGACTGATTACGCATATATGAAGTGCACCCCAAAAGTTAGACTTAAAATCTAACTTTATGGATTTCAGCACAATATATGACACGTAACCAGTCCTTTTTAATTATATAAATATTTTGTTAGTGCTTATCTGGTAATGCAAGTTGGAAACTGACACCAAATTTATCTTGTACCCATGCAAATTCGCGATATGGTGGCATTTCAGTTTTAGGCATTAAAATAGCGCCTTCTTTTTTTAGTCCACTGAAAAGTCTTTCCATTTCCATTGTATCTTTAACAGTGACATAAAGTGACATTGCAGGATTCATTGGTAATTCTTCTCCATTGTTTGCATCAATAGCCATAAAAACTTGACCATTTAGTGTGAATATCGAATGTTGAACAGTTCCAGGTGTTCCAGGTCCATCTTCATCATATTTAACCATCGTTATAATTTCACTATCTTCAAATAAGCTTGTATATAAATTAATTGCTTCTTCTGCTTGATCATTAAACATTAAAAATGTCGTTATTTTTGGTATTTCCATTTTAATCCCCCTATAAGTGTTGTTTAAATTATTATCAATACTTATCCATAGTTTAACATGCGTGTCTTAATTTTGTTGACTATACCCACTTTTAAGATTTTAGCTATTTATAATATTTTTGTTAGATGTAGTTTTTTAATTTTGACTTATATGTTTGAACGGTTAAAATTAAATTAAGTGAAAAGGAGGCCATAATATGACACATTTACTTATTCCTCTATTGATATTAGTAATTGTTTTACTAATTGGATGGCTATTAACTAAATTATTTATTCGTTAAAGTAATATAAAAAAGAAACGGCGTTAGAGTGTTGTTAAACTGATGTGCCCTTATAAAGTTAGATTTTTAGTACAACTTTAGGGTTCAGTACAAACATTGACTAATCGCCGTTTTTTTTAATTCATTGCTTTTAAATTAATAATCATGTAGTTTAAATCATTATTTCGGACTACAATTCACCTTTAGTACGTAAGTTTTCCTTTGCTTTTTTGAAAATATCACTTGTATGTTCAAAAGCATTATAATTCATTTCTTTTTGAAATTTGGATACTGTACTTTCATTTTCTTGGACATCGAGTTGAGTTGTATTTCTAAAATCTTCCCGTCGACTTAAAAATGCATTGCAGTGTTTTAATGACGAGTACAGATGATTATCATGTTTCTGCTTTAACATTTTACATCCCACCTATAAACCTATCTTATGATAAGTTATCTCTCCAATCAACTAAAGTCTGAATGTCATTTTCAGAAATTTCTCCACGCTCTTTTGCTACTTCAATCAATTCATTATAATTACTTAAAGTGTAAAAAGGAATTTGTGCTTGTTTGAATGTATCATCTGCTTTAGCTAGACCATAAGTAAATATGGCAACAACGCCTAACACTTCTGCGCCAGCTTCTTTAAGGGCATCTACTGCTGTTACTGATGATCCACCAGTAGAAATTAAATCTTCAACAACCACTACTTTTTTGCCTTTACTTTTGGCACCTTCAATTTGATTTTGTTTACCATGGCTTTTACTTTTCGAACGAACATAGTTCATTGGTAACTCCATTTTTTCTGAAATATACGCAGCATGTGGTATACCTGCTGTTGCAGTACCAGAAATAATTTCTACGTCTTCAAATTTTTCATTAATAAGTTTGATTAAACCATCTCTAATAGCATTTCGTACTTCTGGATAGCCTAATGTTACTCTGTTATCGCAATAAATTGGTGATTTAATACCTGAACTCCATGTAAATAAATCATTTGGTGATAATGATACTGCTTCAATATCTAGTAGTGATTTTGCAATTTCTTTAGCCATTTAACCTAACCAACTTTCTTTTATTTTTTGATAACTTTCAACTGGATTGTCACTTTGAGTAATTGGTCGACCAACAACAATATGTGTTGATCCTAATTTTTTAGCTTGCTCCGGTGTAGTGATTCGTTTTTGATCATTTTGCGCAGCACCTTGAGGTCTAATGCCAGGCGTTACCTTCATAAAATCTTCGCCTAATTCTTTAGTTAACAATTCCGCTTCCAATGGTGAGCAAACGACACCATCAAGACCTGCTTGTTGAGTCAATCGAGCATAATTTAGAACTGCTTCTTCAATCGTTGTTTGTATATTTTGTTCATTATTTAACTGTTCTTGAGTTGTTGATGTTAATTGAGTAACAGCAATGATTTTTATATCTTTGTTGTGTTGACGTAATCCTTCAATAGCTGCTTCCATCATCGCCTTACCACCAGCTGCATGAACATTTACTAAATCTACATCTAATTTTGCTAACCCTTGCATTGCTTTATTTACTGTATTGGGGATGTCATGTAATTTTAAATCAAGAAATATACTATGACCTCTATCTTTAATTGATTTAATTAAATCAGGTCCTGTTTGATAAAATAATTCCATTCCAACTTTTACAAATAATGGTTCATTAAATTGATCTAAAAATGCATTAACTTTATCTGCAGATTCAAAATCTAATGCAATAATTGGTAATTGTTTCATTATGTACTCCTTATATTGAAAGTTCTTCAATCAAAGTCTAATAACTAAGAATTGAAGAACTTATCTAAATTAAAATGTAGTTTCAAAATATTAAATTATATTGAATTAGTTTACATATTTCGCATCGTAAATGTCATACTCTCAATAACATTAGTTAAAGCGCTAGCAGTATCTAATGATGTTAAACATGGAATACCATTTTCAACTGTTGTACGACGAATTTGGAATCCATCTCTTTCCACTTCTTTACCTTTTGTCATTGTGTTAATAACGATTTGAACGTCACCATTTTGAATACGTGTAAGCAAGTCATTTTCTCCACCGATTTTGCCTACAACTTCTGCTGGTATATTATTTTGTTTTAATTTTTCAGCAGTCCCCTTAGTTGCTAGAATCTTATAACCTACTTCATTAAGACGGTGTGCAATTTTGACAATTTCGTCTTTATCTTTATTGCTTACTGTCATTAATACTGTACCGTGATCTTTGACTTCAAATCCACTACCAGTTAACCCTTTGTATAGCGCTTTTTCTAATGTTTGGTCTTTACCCATTACTTCACCTGTAGATTTCATTTCAGGCCCTAAAGTAATGTCTACATTTTTCAGTTTATTAAAGCTAAATACTGGTGCTTTAACAAATACACCTTCTGAATACGGTTGAATACCTTCTTTATAGCCTAAAGATGATAATTTCGTACCCATGATTGCTTGCATAGCTAATTGTGCCATTTGAATGTCAGTAATTTTACTTAAAAATGGTACTGTTCGACTTGAACGAGGATTTACCTCTAGAACATAAACACCATCATGTGCAATTACAAATTGAATATTGATTAATCCAATAATATTTAAACCTTTAGCTAATCTAATTGTGTAATCTTCAAGTGTTTTAATTTCTTCTTGAGATAGTGTTTGAGGTGGGTATACTGCAATAGAATCACCACTGTGTACACCTGCACGTTCAATATGTTCCATTATTCCTGGAATAATGACTGTTTCTCCATCTGAAATAGCATCGACTTCAATTTCTTTACCAGTTAAATATCTATCAACTAATACTGGATGTTCTGGACTAGCTTTAACAGCTTGTGTCATATAATTTTCTAACTCATCATCACTATCTACAATTTCCATAGCACGACCACCAAGCACATAAGATGGTCTAACTACAACTGGATATCCAATATTACGCGCGTTTTCTAACGCTTCTTTTGGTGATGTTGCAGTTTTACCTTGAGGTTGTGGTACATCGATAGTATGAAGTAATGCTTCAAATTCTTTTCTATCTTCAGCACGGTTTAAGTTTTCTAAAGAAGTTCCTAGTACTTGTACGCCATGTTTTGCTAATTTGTCAGCAAGGTTAATTGCTGTTTGTCCACCAAACTGTACAACTACACCTTTAGGTTTTTCAAGATTAATAATACTCATTACATCTTCTTCTGTTAATGGTTCAAAATATAATTTATCTGAAATTGAAAAATCTGTTGATACAGTTTCAGGGTTATTATTTACAATAATTGCTTCATAACCAGCATTTTGTATTGCCCACACAGCATGAACTGTTGCATAGTCAAATTCTACACCTTGTCCAATTCGAATAGGTCCAGATCCTAATACAAGAATTTTTTCTTTATCAGTAACAATAGATTCATTTTCAGTTTCATAAGTACCATAGTAATAAGGTGTTGTAGACTCAAATTCAGCAGCACATGTATCTACCATTTTGTACACTGGAGTAATATTATTTTCAATTCGTAATTGATAAACTTCTTCTTCTGTCATATCAAAACGATGTGCAATAACTCTATCACTGAATCCATAATCTTTAGCATATTTAAGGTATTCTAAATCACCTTGATGTGCTTTAAGTTCATGTTCAATGTTGATAATATTTTGGAATTTATTTAAGAAGAAATAATCAATTTTAGTCATTTCATGAATTTCTTCTAAAGTTGTTCCACGACGTATGGCCTCACCTATAAAGAATAATCTTTCATCATCTTGATGACTAATACGTTCTTTAATGTAGTCTAAATCAAAGCTTTCACCGTTTGGTAATCCTAAATGATGTACGCCGTATTCTAATGAACGAATCGCTTTTAATAAAGATTCTTCATATGTGCGTCCTATTGCCATTACTTCTCCAGTTGCTTTCATTTGAGTACCTAATTCACGCTCACCTTTTTCGAATTTATCAAATGGGAAACGTGGTATTTTTGAAATAACGTAGTCTAGTGTAGGTTCAAATGCAGCATAAGAAGTTCCAGTAATTGGATTTAACATTTCATCTAGTGTTAAACCTACAGCAATTTTGGCTGCTAACTTCGCAATTGGATAACCTGTTGCTTTAGATGCTAATGCTGATGAACGAGATACACGTGGGTTTACTTCAATAATGTAATAGTTGTATGAATCTGGATCTAAAGCTAGTTGTACGTTACATCCACCTTCAATTCCTAAAGCGCGAATAACTTTTAATGACACATCACGTAGCATTTGATATTCGACGTCTGATAGTGTCTGACTTGGCGCAACAACAATTGAGTCACCAGTGTGTATACCAACTGGGTCAATATTCTCCATATTACAAACTACTATTGCATTATCATTTTTATCACGCATAACTTCATATTCAATTTCTTTAAATCCAGCAATTGATTTTTCAATTAAACATTGTGTAGCAGGACTATAATGAAGACCATTGGTAACAACTTCTTTTAAGTCATCATCGTTGTAGCAAATACCGCCACCAGTTCCTCCCATTGTGAATGCAGGACGAACGATTAATGGATAGCCAACTTCTTCTTTAAATTTAAAAGCTTGTTCTACTGTATTTACGATGTCACTTTCAGGTGCTGGAACATTTAAATCATTCATTAACGTTCTAAATAATTCACGGTCTTCAGCTTGTTGAATTGATTCTAATTCAGTACCAAGTAACTTCACATTATTTGCGGCTAATACACCACTATCGTGTAATTGAATAGCCATATTCAAACCAGTTTGACCACCTAATGTAGGAAGTAATGCATCGGGTTGTTCTTTGCGAATAATACGTGCAATAAAATCGTGTGTTAATGGTTCAATATAAACTTTATCTGCAATTTCTTTATCTGTCATAATCGTCGCTGGATTTGAGTTAACTAATATAACTCTATATCCTTCTTCTTTAAGTGCAAGACAAGCTTGAGTTCCTGCATAATCAAATTCCGCAGCTTGCCCAATAATAATTGGACCCGATCCTACTACTAAAATTGTTTGAATATCGTTACGCTTAGGCATTTACATTACGCTCCTTTTCTATGAACTCGTTCATCATTGTTATAAATTCATCAAATAAATAATTCGAATCGCTTGGGCCTGGTCTTGCTTCAGGATGATATTGAACAGAAAAAGCAGGTAAAGTCTTATGTCTTAAACCTTCAACAGTTCCATCATTTAAAGCAATATGAGTAACCTCTAAATCAGTGTTTTCTAAAGAATCTTTATCGATTGAATAACCATGGTTTTGACTTGTAATGTCAACTTTACCTGTTTTTAAGTTTTTAACAGGATGGTTAGCGCCTCGATGACCAAACTTCATTTTGAATGATTTAGCACCTTGGGATAATGCGAATAATTGGTGTCCTAGGCAAATTCCAAAGAATGGAATTTTACCAAGAATACCTTTAATCATTTGAATAGCTACTTCTACTTCATCTGGATCTCCAGGTCCATTTGATAGCATTACGCCATCTGGTGACATCTTCAATATTTCTTCAGCAGATGTGTCGTATGGCACAACTGTCACATTGCACCCTCGCATATTTAATTCTCGTACAATATTTTGCTTTTTACCAAAGTCAAGAAGTACAACGCTTAAATCTGCTCCAGTAGATACATAAGGTGTTTTTGTAGAAACAGTTGATACTTCGTCTCTAGGTAATTCAGTTGTTTTAAGATGTTCAACTAAGCTTTCAATTTCATCTTTGTTATCTGTAAATCCAGCTCTTAATACACCATGTTGGCGAATTTTACGTGTGATACTTCTAGTATCAACACCTGAGATACCAGGTATTTGATATTGAACTAATACTTCATGTAATGTCTTTTGATTACGGAAATTACTTGGATGTGTACTTGCTTCTTTGACTACTACACCATTTAATGTAGGTGTTAAAGATTCAAAGTCATCTCTATTAATTCCATAATTTCCAATTAATGGATACGTAAATGTAATAATTTGACCTGTATATGAAGGGTCAGAAATTGTTTCTTGATAACCTGTCATTGCTGTGTTAAAAACAATTTCACCAATCGATAATTCATCTGAACCTAGCTGGTATCCTTCATAATAAGAACCGTCTTCAAATACTAGATAACGTTTTGAAAGCATTTATTTTTCCTCCTTAAATACAACTTCACCTTTTATCATAGTTAATACGGGATGTCCGTATACTTTCTCACCAATAAATGGTGTATTGTCAGCTTTTGATAAGAAATCTTCACTTCTAATTTCTTTTTCATTTTCTAAATCAATAATAGTAATATCAGCATAACTATCTTTGTGTAGTTTTCCGTAGTTAAGATTAAAGATTGTAGCTGGTTTAATTGTTAAATAATCAATTAATTGTTTTAATGACCAATTACCATTTCTTACGAAGTGTGTATATAGTAATGGGAATGCTGTTTCACTACCTACAATTCCAAATGGTGCTTTAGTCATAGGTTGTTCTTTTTCTTCTTTAGCGTGTGGCGCATGGTCTGTAGCAATACAATCAATTGTACCGTCTAATAATCCTTCTAATAATGCGTCACGATCTTCTGTACTTCTTAATGGTGGATTCATTTTATAATTAGCATCATCACCTGGAACATCATTTTCTGTTAATAATAAGTGATGTGGCGTTACTTCAGCTGTAACATGAATGCCTGCTTTTTTAGCATCGCGAATAACACGGACACTTTCTTTAGTTGATACGTGACAAACATGATAATGACATCCTGCTGCTTCAGCTAATAAAACATCTCTTGCAATTTGAACTGATTCACAAACATTTGGAATACCAGGAATACCTAGTTCTTCACTACGTTTACCTTTATGCATAGCGCCGCCATAAATTAAGCTATTGTCTTCACAATGAGCAACAATTGGCTTTTTAACTTTAGCAGCTTGCTTCATAGCAGCGTACATCATACTCGCTTGTTGTACACCGACGCCATCGTCTGTGAACGCAAACACACCTTCTTTAGCTAAAGCTTCGAAATCCACTAACTCTTTACCAGCTTGTCTAGTTGTAATTGAAGCATAGGGTAATACGCGAACTTGAGCTGTTTCAGAAATTCTTTCTCTTAACGCTCTTACATTTTCAACTGAATCTGGTACTGGTCTTGTATTAGGCATAGGGCAAATTGTAGTAAATCCACCTCTAGCTGCTGCTTTTGTACCTGTTTCAATTGTCTCTTTGTGTTCACCACCTGGTTCACGTAAATGCACATGTACATCTACAAATCCTGGTGCGATTAAATTTCCTTTAGCATCAATGACTTCAATATCGTCAGATGATGCATCTATTTTAGTACTGATCGTTTTAATTCTTTTACCTTCGATTAAAATATCTGTATTTTTCAATTTTCCGTTCTTAATAATTTTACCGTTTTTAATTAATTTCATGATTCAAATACCCCTTCCTTATTGTAAAAGCTCATCAATAACTGCCATTCTCAAATACATACCGTTTTCCATTTGCTTAAATATTCGAGACTTAGGTGCCTCTACCAATTCGCTTTCGATTTCTACTCCTCTATTTACAGGAGCCGGATGCATGACAATAGCTTCTTCTTTTAATTTATCATATCTTTCCCTAGTTAACCCATATTGTTGATGATAATTTTCAGCTTCAAAATTGGCCTTTCCAGTAATACCATGTCTTTCATGCTGAACTCTTAGCAACATCACAATATCTACTTGGTTAATCACATCATCAATATTTACATATGATGCCTCTATTGTATCGTCTACCCATTCTTCGGGGCTCGCGAACATTACATTTGCACCTAATGCTTTTAAACTATGAAAATTACTTCTAGCTACTCGAGAATTTTTGATGTCACCACAAATTAATACATTTAGACCTTCAAATTTTCCATACTCTTCATAAATTGTCATTAAATCAAGTAAACTTTGTGTTGGATGTTGACCACTACCATCCCCACCGTTAGCTATAGGGATATTTAAATTATTTAATTCTTCATAATATGCATTTTGAGAATGTCTAATTACAAGTAAATTAACACCAATACTTTCTAAAGTTTTACAAGTATCATACAAGGATTCACCCTTTTGAACTGATGATGTACTTGTCTCAAAATTAACTAAATTCAATCCTAACTTTTGTTCGGCAACTTCAAAACTACATTTTGTTCTAGTTGAATTTTCAAAGAACAAATTAGCTACAAATTTATCTTTGTATTGCGGTACATTAACTTCTCCAGATTTAAATTGACTTGCTTTTTTAACTAAGCTAAAAATTTCATCGTTTGATAAATCTTCCATTGATAATAAATGTTCCATTATTTGCCTCCTCAGTTAAACTGATTATTTTTTAGGTAAGATTAAATTTAAAATAATACCTGATAATGCTGATAATGCCATTCCTTCAAGCTGAAGATTTATGCCAATACCTTTTAAATTGATAAGTAGATTTCCAATACCAATTACTAAAATGACAGATGCTATTACCAAGTTTCTATTGTTAGCAAAATCAACATTACTCTCAACAATCATTCTTAAACCACTTGCGGCGATAATACCGAATAATAGTATAGATACACCACCCATGACTGGTGTTGGTATTGAAGAAATAAGTGCTGTGAATTTTCCTATAAATGCGAGTACTATCGCTATGACAGCTGCGCCACCAATAACGTAAATACTATAAATTTTAGTAATCGCCAGAACGCCAATGTTCTCACCGTATGTTGTACTTGGTGGTCCTCCGATAATACTTGCAACCATCGTTGATACACCGTCACCGATAATTGATTTGTCTAATCCTGGATCTTTAAAGAAATTTTTACCTACAATTTTATTAATGACCATTTGATGTCCAATATGTTCACTGACTGTAACAAAAACAACAGGTATCATCACTAGTACCAATCCTAGGTGAAACGATGGTACATAATCTTTAAATGGTAGATAAATATCTGGGAAATCTAACCATTTAGCTTTAGCTATTGGCGCAAATTTTACTAATCCCATAAATATTGAAACGATATAACCTACAATAATACCGATTAAAACTGGTATGAGGGATAAGAATCCTTTGAAAAAACCTTGCACAATAATAGTTACTATTAAAGTGATTAACGCTACTACTAAATAACTTAAATTGTAACCTTTCATGTCTCCTGAATTTTCATACATTGCCATGTTTACTGCTGTAGGTGCAAGACTTAAACCGATAACCATGATTACTGGTCCAACCACAACAGGTGGTAATAATTTCATTAGCCATTCTGTTCCACTAAATCGTATACATATACCGATAATGACGTACATTAATCCACTCATGAATAATGCAACTAACATGTCTCCTAAACTATGTGTACTTAACCCAGTAATGATTGGAGTGATAAAAGCGAAACTAGAACCTAAATAAGCAGGTATTTTGGCTTTTGTTATTAATATGTATAATAATGTTCCGATTCCAGATGCTAATAATGCAGCTGATATTGGTAGTCCTGTTAAAAATGGTACAAGTACAGTCGATCCAAACATCGCAAATAAATGTTGTAAACTTAAGAATGCCCATTGGCCTGCTTTTGGTTTATCTTTAACATCTAATACTGGTTTTACTGTACGTTCAAACATTTGTTCATTTTCCATAATGATTCATTTCCTCTCATAAAAAAATCTCTTTACATACAGTTATGCAAAGAGACTAAAGTCAATGATATGAATCATAAGCAATATGTATCTATAGTCATATAAGTTTACATAACTATATTACAGTTAGTTAAATGCTTATATAATTCAATTCACCTTTTTCAGTCTCTCGTACTGTTTTAAAAGGATATATTATTCAATTACTACCGCATTCGTTGAATCCTTTTCCGTTAAGAATACTTTCACTGATTCATCTCGTGCAGTAGGTATATTTTTCCCTACAAAATCTGCTCGAATTGGAAGTTCTCTATGGCCTCGATCAACAAGTGTTGCCAAACCAATTTTAATTGGTCTAGAGTGTAATAGTATAGCATCTAATGACGCTCTTACAGTTCTTCCTGTATATAAAACATCGTCCACGATGACAACAACTTTTCCTGTGATGTCTACATCAATCTCAAATGCTTTATCAAAAGATTGCTTTGAAACTTGATCAATGTCATCTCGAAATTGTGTAATATCAATTGTACCTGTTGGAACAAGTTGTTGCTCAATCATATTAATTTTTTCTTGAATACGGTAAGCAAGGTAAGCACCTCGCGTTTTAATGCCCAATAATACTAAATCTTCTGTACCTTTGTTATACTCAAGAATTTCATGTGCAATTCGAGTTACTGTACGTTGTATTGCTGCTTCATCCATAATGATGCGTTCAGACATTTCCTCACCTCATAAATTAACATGAAAAAAACCTCACGCCTTTAACAAGACATGAGGTTGATATATAGACAATGTGTGATTGATGTTTTATCACATACACATGTTCATTCAATTACATGAGTTACATTCCTTTATTGACGTCTCTATATACGAATATAAAGGTAGTAACGTTAATGTAGATTAAGTATCATTTTCATGTCTTTGAAGCCTCTCTGGACTTACATTTAAAGACCTACGATTTTTTTATTTAAACTGTTATTAGTTTAATCCTAAAACTACAATTAGTCAACGGTCATATGACTATTTTTTTATTTATCTTTATAAGTTTATGACTTATGTCTAGACTTTAATTAATATCTAAATTCAAATATTGAACTATATGATTTATCAAACTATATTAAGCATCTCTTTTTCTAATATCATCTAATAAATCTTCAAATTCTTGTGGTAATTTAGCTGTTCTTTCAATATATTCATGCGTAACTGGATGTTCAAAACCGATGACTCCAGCATGTAAAGCTTGTCCACCAATATCTAATGTTTTCTTAGGACCATATTTAGGGTCCCCAACTAATGGGAATCCAATATATTTCATATGTACACGGATTTGGTGAGTACGACCTGTTTCTAACTCGCACTCAATTAATGTGTAGTCTTTAAAATGTTCTAATACATTGAAATGTGTTACTGCTTCTTTTCCATCATCTACGACAGCCATAGCTTGGCGGTCTTTTTTATTACGTCCAATAGGTGCATCTACAGTTCCATAATCATGTGGAATATTGCCATGTACTAATGCGACATATTTACGTTTAACTGATTTCGCCATTAATTGCTCAACTAAGCCTCGATGCGCAATATCATTTTTAGCAACCATTAACAATCCTGAAGTATCCATATCAATTCTGTGAACGATGCCTGGGCGTATTTCACCATTAATACCTGATAAATCTTTAATTTGATACATCAATCCATTGACTAAAGTACCTGTATAATGACCAGGTGATGGATGAACAACCATACCTTTAGGTTTATATACAATAGCTACATCGTTATCTTCATAAAAAATATCAAGATTTAAATTTTCTGGCGTGATATCCGCTTCTACGACCTCTTGTTCTGTTACGATAATATGATCGTTTTGTTTAACTTTATAGTTTGGTTTTACCACTTTATCATTTACTTTTACTAAATCTTCTTTGATCCAATCTTGAATCTGACTACGTGACCAATCGCTATTCAATTCAGGTAATACTTTATCTAATCTTTGACCTACATAATTATTATCTGAAATTTGATATTCATATGTTTCCATTACCTTACCTCCTATTCTTTATTTGTTGTATCTTTAAGTAAAGCTATAATTATTAAAATTACACCAATTGTTAAACTTGAATCGGCAATATTAAATATTGGAAAATCATATCCAAAAATATTTGTGTCGATAAAATCAACAACTTCTCCATTAAACAAACGATCTATAAAATTCCCTAAAGCGCCTGCGAACAACAAACTAACAGCTAATTGCATAAATAAATTGTACTTAGCTTCTTTAATAAAGAATAATACGAGTATGATTAATATAATTACTGTAATGATATAAAAGAAAAACATTTTTCCACTTAAAATACCCCAAGCAGCACCATTATTTCTATGGGATGTTATATTTAAAAAATTTGGTATTACTTCGTAGGAATCCCCTATTTTCATTGAACTAGCAATTATCCATTTTGTTATTTGGTCAATGACTAAAATAAAAATGACTACGAATAATGAAATACCAGTATAATATTTCTTTTTCATTCATGTGCCTCCATTCAAAACCATTCATCACTTTTTTACAACATCTTTTATTATATCTTAATCAAGTATATAAAAACAGGATAGCCTAAAAATAAATACGATGTACATAATGAAATAATTTTATTTGCTAATCGGCATTATTATGAGTATCGATATGTTGTTCTTAATTATGCTTTTTCATTATTTTTAGGATGTATATACTGATATTGATCTACATCAAAACTTGGAATTGTTCTATCTGTAATTTCATAAGCTTTTTTAAAATTCATCTCAGAAATTTGAAGTGATCCATCTTGATTTATTTTTTCAATATATGCTACGTGCCCATATTTTCCTTTAGTTGTTTGTAATATCGACCCTTTTTTAGGTTGATGATTGACTTTGTAATCATCTTTTTCAGCATTTTTAGCCCATTCTTTTGCATCAGACCATGTGTTCTCAATTTGATGGTGATCTTCTTTAACT
This sequence comes from Staphylococcus sp. URHA0057, assembly GCF_000620265.1. Taxonomy (NCBI): domain Bacteria; kingdom Bacillati; phylum Bacillota; class Bacilli; order Caryophanales; family Staphylococcaceae; genus Staphylococcus; species Staphylococcus sp. URHA0057. The sequence continues at coordinate 368,458 of NZ_JHVS01000001.1, forward strand.
TTATCAAAAACATAATACGTACATTGACCTTTTTGATAAGTATTATATTTCATTGGATTGATTTCTAATAAATGATTTTTGGGCTCTGTCATATCTTGATTATTTAATCCATCTATTATTGCAGCTATCGTAATACATATAGTCACTATAAACATTAAAGTTATACTTTTTTTCACTGAATCACTCTTCTTTTATATAATTAAACCTAAAATATATGCCATCCGGCCCTTTAACATTCAAATGGGTCGTTTCTGGATAATGAAAATCTACAAGTGCTAAGCCATAAGAATGAGAATTATCAACGCGTTTAGTTCCGGATATCCATTGATTTATAGCTAAATGATGGTGGTAATGTTGAGATGATAAAAAGAATGAATAGTCATCCATATATGCTGATTCTTCTAAACCAAAATAATTTAAATAATAATCTTTGACTTCAGATATACGTACCGTCTTTAAATGTAACGTACCAATTTTAGCCTCATCTGGAATGCCTTGCCACTTTTCGTCTGAAACTTCATTTAATAAACGTGGGACGTTAATTGGCACAATATTAAGCAATGCTTTATCATCCTCATAATGCCATGACTCAAAATCTTGATCGACATAAAATTTCAAACCGTTGCCTTCAGGATCTTCAATAAACAAAGACGTTGAAACACTTTGTTCTCCACCGTTAACAGGTATTTCATAATCGCTCAATTGTACTAATAAATCAGCTAAATCAGATAGCGTTGGCAACATGATTCCTAAATTAAATAACCCAGCTTCTGACATTAATGGTTCTCGTCCATTAGTAATTTCATTTAACGTAATGAATGTATTTGACATTCCTACTTCATATTGAATGCTCGTCATCGTTTCGTTAACAATATTTAACCCTAATATTTCTTCATAAAAAGGTTTAAGTTCATCTTTATCTCTTACATTTATAGTTATTCCATTTACAAAATTTGCATTCTTATTATGAAACATACATACTACCTCTTTCATAAAGCTTATCTATAAATTTAACTCATTATTGAAATTATTATCAGTAACATCCATATTTTTAATATTATGCTAAAAATTTATACTAAAAGCAACTTAATTGCTAAAAATATTTCTTGAAAGAGCATAATGAGAACATAATATTACAACTAAACTTACACTAATTCATTTATCAATATTTCAAATTTAAAACTATAAAACAAAAGCTGTTAGCAATGTCAATTGACACTGCTAACAGCTTTAAATCAATGATCTAATATTAATTTAATGTTTTTACGACTTCTTGACAACGTGGGCATAAGTGATCTAGTTCTCCTACTGAACCTAATTGATCACTATAGTTCCAACATCTTTCACATTTTTCGCCTTCAGCATGTTCAATACGGATATCACCATATTGATATGCTTGACCATTGTCAACGTGGTCAACTACTTCTGCTTGAGAAGTAATAAATAATTGTTGTAAGTCATTAAATTGTTGTAAGAATTCTGAAGCATTGAAATCACTATTACTACCGATAGTCACTTTAGCTTCTAATGATTTACCAATGACTTTTTCATTACGAGCTGCTTCTAATGCACGGTTGACGTCATCACGTAATTTCATAAATGTATTCCATTTATCTAATAATTGTTGGTCTACTTCTTCAACTTTTGGCATATCAGCTAAATGTACACTTTCTTCTTTAACATGTGGCGTATGTGACCAAACTTCTTCTGCAGTATGCACTAAGATTGGTGCAAGTAATTTAGTCATATCAACTAAGATTTGATATAACACTGTTTGCATACTACGACGTTTATGTGATGAACGTTCTTCAATATAAAGAATATCTTTACCATAATCTAAGTAGAAATTACTTAATTCTACATTGATAAAGTTTTGTACTTCTTGATAAATATTAAGGTAATCAAAGTTTTCATAGTTTTTGATAGTACTAGCAGTGAATTCACGTAAACGATGTAATAAATAACGATCGACTTCTAATAAATCCGCTTCAGCAATACCATCTGTTTCTGGATTGAAATCATTCACATTACCTAACATAAATCTTAATGTATTTCTGATTTTACGATATACATCTGACGTTTGTTTTAAAATTTCATCTGAAATACGCACATCAGCTAAATAGTCTGTACTACTTACCCATAAACGTGCAATATCAGCACCTTTTTGTTTTACAACTTGATCCGGTACAATCACGTTGCCTAATGATTTACTCATTTTCTTACCTTCTCCATCCATGACGAAACCATGAGATAATAAGAATTTGTATGGTGATTGACCTTTTGTTGCCACTGCAGTTGTAATTGATGAGTTAAACCAACCACGATATTGGTCACTACCTTCAAAGTATAAATCTGCTGGGAAACTTAATTCAGGGCGTGTTTCAAGTACACCTCTATGAGATGATCCTGAATCGAACCATACGTCCATAATATCTTCTTCTTTAGTAAATTCGCCATTAGGACTTCCTGGATGAGTGAATCCTTCAGGTAATAAATCTTTAGCTTCACGTTCGAACCAAATATTTGAACCATGTTGTTCGAATAAATCTGCAACATGATTAACTGTTTCTTTAGTCATGATGATGTCGCCATTTTCAGCATAGAATACTGGTAGTGGAACACCCCATACACGTTGACGAGAAATAACCCATTCTCCTCGATCACGAATCATATTGTAAATACGAGTTTTGCCCCAATCTACTTTAAAATCAGTATTATCAATCGCATCTAGAATATCTTGTCTTACTTTATTAATAGAAGCAAACCATTGTGGTGTCGCACGGAAAATAACTGGTTTTTTAGTTCTCCAATCATGTGGGTAACTATGAGTAATGAAGCTTAGTTTTAATAAAGCATCTTTTTCTGTTAATAAATCAGTAACAGCTTTATTCGCTTTGTCATAGAACATACCTTCAAATGGTCCGCCTTCTTCAGTGAACACACCTTTATCATTTAGTGGACTAATAACAGGTAAATCATATTTTTGACCAACGATATAGTCATCTTCCCCGTGTCCAGGAGCAGTATGAACACAACCTGTACCAGCATCAGTAGTGACGTGGTCTCCGTTAATAACTAATGAAGTTCTGTCTAAGAATGGATGTTGTGCTTCAACATATTCTAATTCCTTACCTGTAAATTCTTTTTCAAGTTGGATTGAATCTGTATCCCATTCTAATGCTTCTGCAACTGTTTCTGCTAGAGCTTGTGCAATAATGTATTTTTTACCGTTAACATTATATTGTCCATATTTTAATTCTGGATGAACTGTAATCGCTACATTTGAAGGGATTGTCCATGGTGTAGTTGTCCAGATAATAAATTGTGCGTCAGGATCAACGACACCTTTGTCATCTTTAACATTAAACGCTACATAGATTGAAGCAGAACGTTTATCATGGTATTCAATTTCAGCTTCAGCTAATGAAGATTCACTTGATGGTGACCAATATACTGGTTTTTTACCTTTGTAAATTAAACCTTTGTCAGCCATTTCACCAAATAATCGAATTTGTGCTGCCTCATATTCAGGGTTTAATGTGATATACGGATTATCAAAATCACCACGTACACCTAAACGTTTGAAATCATTTTTTTGAATTTCAACTTGTTTTAAAGCAAACTCTTTACATTTTTCTCTAAATTCAGCAGTAGTCATTTTTTTACGATCTACGCCTTTTTTAGTTAATGCTTGTTCAATTGGTAAACCATGTGTATCCCAACCAGGAACATACGGGGCATAAAAGCCTTGCATCGTTTTGTATCTAACGATGAAATCTTTAATAATTTTATTTAAAGCATGACCCATATGTAAGCTACCATTAGCATAAGGTGGGCCATCATGTAAAATGTAAGATTGGTTTCCTTTATTTTTATCTAATGCTTTTTGGTATTGATTGTCTGCATCCCATTGTTCTTGAATTTTTGGCTCTTTATTAGGTAAGCCACCACGCATTGGAAATTCTGTTTTTGGCATTAATAACGTATCTTTATAATTCATTTACTTTCATTCCTCCTAATTATAAAAAAGAACTCTAAGTTCAATTAACAGGGACGGTTATACCGCGGTACCACCCTGATTAACTCAACTTAGAGTTCTCTCTTGAATGTATTCATTTTAAATAAATCAGTGATATAAGAAACATGCTTATATTAGGCTCCCACCATTTCCTAATTCGCTGTGATAAGTGTTTTGTTTCTTACGCGTCTGATTTTTTATTTTTGATTTGGTGATTCTGATTGAGTCACTGAATCACTTTGAGATGTTGAAACCGTACTTTCTGAAGATTCAGTTGTTTGAGACTGACTTTGAGCATTTTGTTTCATTGCTTTTTCTTCTTCAGTTAAATCATTTTCATTTAAATGGTGAATGTCTTCTAAAGTCACTTGTTCAGCATCTAAATCATAATTTAATAAATAATCCCAATCGTCATTCTTAAGTAAGTCTAATTGAGCTTCAACTAACATACGGAAACGAGATCTAAATACTTTAGATTGACGTTTCATATCTTCAGTTTGGAAAGCTAAACGACGTGCTTTTTCTACCGCATCGTTTACAATTTGATCAGCTTGCGCTTGAGCTTTGGCAATTGTTGCTTCTGCATCTTTATTCGCTGCTAATTTAGTTTCTTCACCAGCTTTTTGTGCTTGTACTAATGCGTCAGTTACAGATTGATGAACATCTTGATATGACTTAATATTAGTATCTCTTTCTTCAATAACTTTTTCAAGTTGTTTTTTATCTTCTTTTAATCTTTCTATTTCAGAGCTTAATTGTTCTAAATAGTTTGCAACTTCAGTAGGTTCTAGACCATTTTTCACACGAGTAAACTCTTTGCTTTTAATTTCACTTGGTGTAAAAGGCATTTTATGTCCTCCTTAATTTTACACTATTTGAATAATGTATTATAGGTAATGTGTATTTTATCTTTTTTAGTTCTTCCACCTATATCGGTCATTTGTGCTCTACCGAAACCTTGGATGGAAAGTAAATCATTCATTTCTAATTGAAAATCAGGTGAATCAATGATTGTGTGATTCACTTTTACTCTTTTTTTCTCGATGAGTTGTTTCGCAATCGATCTTGATTTGTGAATCATTTCTTTAAGTACAACATCAAGTCTTAGTGCACTCACCGTTGAACTATGAATCTTCCAATTCTCTTCTGATTGTATCATATCTTTCAAAGGAATAGAATTAAGTTTAATTGTAGCACCTTTGATTTTAGTGAATTCTAACATAATAAATGATTCTAAAGCTTTTGTCAAAACAAATTGAATACGTTCTCCAACCATAATATCTCCAAGTTGATTTCTATCTATTCCTAAAGACATCAATGTCCCTAATACATGTTGGTGTTGTATTGTAACAAACTTTTGTGGATAGTCTATTTCAATTAAAGTTAAATCAAAATCACTTTCATTTGGTTCGTAATAAGAAGGTGTGATCAGTGCACGTTGTCGTTCAGCTTGAGGTCCCCCATTAAAATGAACAACCAAATCTTCATAACTACCAACAATAACTTCCAATATATACTGACCTCTAGGATCTAAAAAGTTCGTTAATACTGGCGCATAATGTCGTTCAGCTTGTTGGCATTTATCGATTAATAAATCAATGGTTGCTTGTTCTTCTTTTCTAAAATGCTGATAAATATCGATGTTTGACACCTCCTTATTTTTAAGTAGTTTAGCCAGTTCAGTCACATTATTTTACAAAGTTAACAATAAAACGAGGCAAACTGGCATACTTCCAGTTACCTCGTTATTCAACAACATCTATATTATTTACTATCTTTTAAGTATTTACTCTTATCCAGCTAAGTGAACTAAAATCATGTTGAAAATAGTCACTAATCCTCGTTGGAATAATACTAAAACAATGATAGCAACAATAGATGATATATCAATAATTCCAATTGGTGGAATTATTTTTCTAAATGGTTCCAAAAATGGTTCGTAAATCTTCCCGAGTATTTCACCAAACTTAGATTCTCGAATATTTGGCACCCAAGAAGTAAAGAAATAAACAATCATTCCATAATAATAGATTTGAACAATCCAAATTATAATTCGGAATATTGTATTAAGTAATCCAATATCCATATGTTATCTCCTTATTCGTAATGTTGCTCCATATTCTCAATATGGTCTGTAATGCTACCAGCAACTTCAACATTGTCTGGAGTACATAGGAAAATATCTGTACCGACACGTTGGATATCGCCACCAATTGCATATACTGTACCACTCAAGAAATCAATAATACGTTTAGCAGAGACTTTATCAATGCGTTGTAAATTAACTAAAGTAGCACGACGATTTTTTAATTCATCTGCAATATCTTGAGTGTCTGAGAATACACGTGGTTCAAATAAACACATTTTTGAACTTTCTTGAGTAGCAACATTTGTTTGTGCATTATTATTCATCGTTACAACATTTCTTGAGTTTGATTTAGAATTATTAGTCATACGATAATTCCTTTCTTCAGAAGTTGAATTATATCTAGTTGAATTTTTTTGTGGTACTGATTTAATAGCACTTGTTTTTGACGTAGCCGGTTCTTGTGCTACCTCTCTTTGTGATTCAACTTCACGTTCTTGTTTACGATCACGTTCTTGTTCGCGTTCTTCTGGTACTTCCACTTCTTCTTCATCTTCAACTACAAAAAAACCATTAAATAAATCTTTTAAAGCCACGGGGCTCACTCCTCTTCTCCTACAAGTTTAGTCCCAATTCTTACAAACGTAGCACCTTCTTCTATAGCAATGAGGTAATCGTTACTCATACCCATAGATAATTCAGTACACGGTGCATATTCTAAATTGAGTTTCTGTATTTCGTCTCTTTTTATTCGTAATTTTCTAAATAATGACTGTATGTATTCAACATCATCTGTAAATGGTGCCATAGTCATTAATCCGACTATTTTTATATTCTCATATTGTTTAAGGTCTTCGATAAATGAATTAACATCGTCTAAATCAATACCATGTTTAGAAGATTCTCCAGAAACATTCACTTGCAAGAAACAAGAAATAGTATGATTGGCACGTTTGTTAATTTCTTTAGCTAAACTCATTCTATCTAAAGCGTGGAAGTAATCAACTTCATTGATGACATCTTTAACCTTTCTAGATTGCAAAGATCCGATAAAATGAAACACTGCATCACTAGGTAGTGCTTCTTTCTTTTCTTTAAATCCTTCAAGTCTATTCTCACCAAAGTGACGAAGTCCAGCTTGATAAGCTTCTTTAGCTCGCTCTATTGTAACATACTTTGTCACTGCAATCACGCTAGGCTGTGTTGAAATGTTACTTTTTTCTCTTTGCTGATTTATTTCATCGTTAATTTTTGCCAAATTTTCTTCGACTTTACGCATTAATCTTCACCTTGCTTTCTTCCGATGAAGGCTAACATTCTACCAGCTTGCCCTTTCTCTACTCTATAGGAAAAGAAATAATCTAAGTTTTCTGATGTAGCATAATCTGTAATATAAATATTATCTTTTGGTACACCCACACTTTGTAATAATAAAGCATTGGCTTTTTTTAAATCGATGCCATGTCTGTCTTCATCTCGTGTTTCTATATATTGAGTTGTTTCAATATCTAATGTTTCAAATTTAGATTTAATATCATCATTAATTTCATACGAATTTGAAGTTGCTGGACCTATCACAACTTGTAAATCATTTAAGTCAAAATCGATTTGTCGAACCATTTCTTTTACAATTTCACCATATGTACCTCTCCAACCTGCATGAGCTAAACCAACATAATGATTTTTCTCACTATAAAAATATACTGGTACACAATCTGCATAACACATCGTTAATAAAATATTAGGTTCATATGTATACAGACCATCAATACCATGTAAATCGTTTGTGATTGCATCGATATTAGTTCCTTTATCTGCAGCTGTAATTTTGGCTACTTTATTTTCATGAGTTTGTATAGGAAATACCCAATCTCTTCTAGGAAAATGTATCAAATCGGCTAAAATAGCTTGATGCTTTGATATATTATCTTGATCATCGTCAACGTATCTAGCCATATTAAATGCATTTTCAGGATACATACTTAAGCCACCCTCTCTCGTAGTAAATCCAAGGGTAGTATTTGTCTTATTTTCGTCTTTGTATTCTAAAAAATGATCTTGTTTAATAAATTTTTCAGTCAAATGTTTCACAACCTTAAGTATGAATTTTCAATATTTGCTATTAATGATAAAAATGGCTTTCGTAAAGTTATTATATAACATTTTTATTTGTAATTAAATTAAAACTATTTTAATTGTACATGGATTAACATGCTTTTTCTTAAACTTTAGAATCTGGTTATAATCTTAAAAATTCCTATGTAAAAAATTAAAAAGTCATCAGAATTCAATCTGATGACTTAAAATAATATGTTTAGAGAATTAATTAACGTCTAGTTCTTCTTGAACGTCTTTCTTCTCTGTTTCTAATAAAGCTAGGAATATCATCGTCTTTAGTTGTATGAGTTCTTTCGTTCACACTGTCAGAAGATGATGCACTTGAAGCAGAACTGCTTACAGATTCTTCTCTATCTACAGAATGAGATGATGAAGCACTATTTACACTAGAACCGAATCCAGTACTAGAAGCTTTACGTCCTTGAGAAGATGGTTTGTCTTCAAATCCAGTAGCAATAACTGTAACTACAATTTCATCTTGTAATTCTGGGTTAATTACTGTACCGAAAATCATGTTCACGTCTTCATCAGCAGCATCTTGTACGATATCAGCAGCTTCTTGAGCTTCGAATAAAGAAAGTGATTCCCCACCTGTAATGTTCATAAGCACACCTTGTGCACCAACAATAGAAGTTTCTAATAAAGGTGAAGAAATAGCTTTTTTAGCTGCTTCTACCGCTCTATTTTCTCCAGATGATACGCCAATTCCCATTAAGGCAGAACCTTGGTTTGACATAATAGTTTTCACGTCAGCAAAGTCTAAGTTAACTTCACCAGATACAGCGATTAAGTCAGAAATACCTTGTACACCTTGACGTAAAACGTTGTCTGCTTCTTTAAATGCTTCCATCATAGGAGTTGATTTATCAACGATATCTAATAAACGATCATTAGGAATAACGATTAATGTATCTACAGCAGCTTTCATTGATTCAACGCCGGCAGCAGCTTGTGTTTGACGTTTACGACCTTCAAAGCCGAATGGACGAGTAACAACACCAACTGTTAAAGCTCCCATTTCTTTAGCAATTTTTGCTACTACAGGAGCAGCACCAGTACCAGTACCGCCACCCATACCTGCAGTTACGAATACCATATCTGCACCTTGGATTGCATCTTCAATTTGTTCACGTGATTCTTCTGCAGCTTTTTTCCCAATTTCTGGGTTAGCTCCAGCACCTAATCCACGTGTTAATTTTTCACCAATTTGGATTTTTGATTCAGCTTTAGATAAGTTTAAAGCTTGTCCATCCGTATTGATAGCGATAAATTCTACATTATTCATACCGTGGTCAATCATACGGTTTACAGCGTTGTTACCGCCGCCACCTACACCGATGACTTTTAAAGTCGCTAAATGATTAAATCCTTGTTCAAATTCTAACATTTAAATTTCCTCCTAGTTTTAATGGCCAATAATCATTCAAATAAAGATTTCATGAGTTTTTTAAATTTACCTTCTTCTTTGTCTTTATCTTGAGCATTATGATGATCTTGTTCTTGATGAGTTTCGCGGTTGTCATATTCTTCATGAGGTGCTTCAGGTTCTTCCTCATAATCATCTTTTTTATTCGATTTGCGTTTGAACCAATCGAAACCGCTTGATTTAGAGTCAGCATCTTTATCATTTGATTCGATAACTTCCTCTTCAAATTCCTCATTATCTTGATAACTAATTGTAACATAATCTAATAACTCGTCAAAAGTGATACTACTAGAAATCGTAGAAATCGCAGAAGAAAATTCTGGTTTTCTGATACCCATTTGAGATGGTGTATGAATTCTTACTTTTTCACTTACCATATCTTGTAGTAATTCTTTTACACCTAATAAGTTAGCTGATCCGCCAGTAACGACGAAACCACCGTTAACTTTAGTTAATCCTAATTCTTGCAATACATCAAATACTTCGAAGAAAATATCTTCAACTCTTGCTTCAATAAAATCACTTAAATCTTTTTGCGTATATTGAACATTCTCTTCACTATCTATTTGATCCACAGAAAATACATCTTGGCTTGAAGCTGAGTCATAAAAAGCATGACCATATTGATGTTTAATCTTTTCTGCTGTGTCATAAGAAGTGTTTAATCCTTGTGCAACATCGTCAGTAATATCACGACCAGCCATTTCGATTGAATCTGCATCCACTAATTCGCCACGTTCATAGAAGGCAATTTGTGTTAAATCTTCACCGATATCAATAACACATGCACCGAGCTCTTTCTCAGTTGCTGATAAGATTGAGCCATAATTGTATGCATCTGAATATACGTCAAGCACGTCTACACCACATGATTCAACACATTTAATCATATTAATTAAAATTGATTTTTGAATAGCTATAACGCCTGCATCCACTTTAAGTGAATGTCTAGCGATTAATTCTTTTGGATCTGATACTTCATTTTCCTTATCTACAACAAAGCGTATTGGGAAAACGTTAATGACTTCTGTTTCAGGAACATCATTTTTGTCTCTAATACCTTCAAGTACAGATTCGATATGTGTTCCATTAATTTCAGTATCTTCATAAAATTCTATTTCATTTGATTCATCATACACTTCAGTTCCTATGATAGGTAATTTTAAGAATACTTCTTTAATATCGACACCTGAAGCGATAGAAGCCTTTTTAATTGTGTCTTTGACAGCTTGTCTTGCTATATCAAAGTCATCAATCAGACCATTTTTAATACCGCTTGTATAGGTTTGTCCTGTACCTATCACATTTATTCCATTGTGAAATTTTTCGCCTACTATTGTTTTAACACTTGATGAACCAATATCTATGCTTACATAGTAATGTTCCTCCATAGATAGGCACCTCCTGACAAGTTACTATTAAAATACACTATGTTTAGTTTACAATACGTTGATAAGCTTGTGAACTATAAACACATACTAATATCAAAATTTTTTAATTATTTTCTTTTGATTCTTTATTAATTTTATTTAACACACTTTGAAGTTCTTCTTTTGCTTCAGTTTCTTTTGCTGATGTTTTAGATACACTTTGTTCAGATTCAGATTGATCACCACTACTATTTTGATAAGGAATAAATGATGCTCCTACCGACAAATCAATATAACCATCTGTTTTAAGGTCGCCTGAATCACTACGAGACAGTGATTCTGACATTTGTGGGTAATATTTCATCTTATCCGCTATAGTCGTAATATCTCCAATGACTTGAATATCATCTTTAGTGAATATTTTAATTCTGTTCTGCTTATTCTTATCTGGTGCATAGTTGACTTCCGCAATTAAATTTCTCACTTTAGGTGACATTTCTGATAACGCTTGGATTATTTTTTCCTTTTTGTCGCCTTTAAAACCATCAATGATTGGACCGTCATGTGAAATATTACCATCATAATCTTTTAATTCTTTCCCGTCTTCTAGCACAGGCACATATTTGTCTTTGTTTTTCGTTAAACCAACAACTTGATATTCTGTTATTTTAACATTTAACGTATTAGGTAATTGCTTGGTAATGCTTACATCTTTAATTAATTTATTTTTCTTTAAATTAGTTTTAGCTTTACCTTTACTAAAAGTATACATGCGTGAAGTAGACTTAACATTGAGTGCTTTGTTAATTTGGCTTTTACTTACATTATGATTCCCCTCAATATTTACGTTGGAGATTTTACTTAATGGTGTAAACATATATAGTAAGAATATCACAATTAACAATACCAATACTGTAATAACGGTGTACTGAATTCTTTTTTGTCTTCGACGCCGTTGTGCTCTTTTCTCTTCTAGAGTTGGTGAACTAAATTGTGTAACTTTCTTATTAGAATCTGTTTGTTCTTCTTGTGCATGTTCTTTTTTCTTTGATGTTGATTTATTTGGTGTAAAAAAACTCAACCAATTTTTCTTTGCATTTTTATTTTTGTGCTTAGTTTTTGAAGTTGTATTAACTTCAATATTATTTGTTTGTTCTTTATCTTGTTGACTATCATCGCTATTAACTTTTTCATCATTATTATAATGATTAATTTGCTCACTTTCGCGATACGACTCTGAGTTATCATTATCGCTAACAAAATCTTCTTTATCGTTTAAATGAGTTTTGCGATCATTTAAGATGTCCTCACTATGATGCTGTTCTTCTTCACTCGTATCATCATAGTGATTCGAGTTAGATATGTCGTCTTCAACTTTATCTTTAAACTTTTTTCTTTTACGCGTTCTAAAATCGTTACTTCTACGAAACATGCTTAACTCATCATTTTGTTTGTCATCGGAGTTAGCTGCATTGTTTCTGTTATTGTCATTAGATTTACCGTCCATTTTCTATCACGCCCTTTTAGTATGATGGCAAGTGTGCACGGAAACTTTGAATAAATTTCTCTCCACGTTCTTCGAATGTATTATACTGATCCCAACTTGCACACGCTGGTGAAAGTAACACCACATCATTTGGTTCAATAACGTCTTGAATTTTATCGACGGCATCTTGTACATCTGTAGCCTTGATAACGTATTTACCTTGACTATTTCCTAATTTAGCGAATTTTTCTTGTGTTTCACCAAATACGACCATAATTCTTACATTATTCATATAAGGTACTAATTCATCAAATTCATTACCTCTATCTAACCCGCCACATAACCAAATGATTGGTTGATTAAATGAATTTAATGCAAATTGTGTAGCTAGCGTATTTGTTGCTTTAGAATCGTTATAGTATTTATTAGTTCTATTTGTACCAATATATTGTAATCTATGTTCAATCCCTGAGAATGTTGTAAGACTGTCAACAATCGCTTTAATTGGTACACCAGCTAATATTGTAGCTAAAACAGCTGCTAAAATATTTTCTAAATTATGTTCACCTGGTAAAACTAAATCATCTACGCTAATAATACGAACACCTTTATATTCAATAAAGCCATCTTTAATATATATACCATCCACTTCTTGTTGAGTTGAGAAATATAACGTTTTAGCTTTTAAATTTTCTGATTCAATTAAATGACGTTGATGATAATTACAAATTAAGAAATCATCTTCTGTTTGATTTTTATATATTTGCTTTTTAGCATTTTGATAATTTTCAAGCGTTTCGTGATAATCTAAATGCGCTGAATAAATATTAGTGATAATTGCGATATGTGGTTTATATTGATCAATTCCTAATAATTGGAATGATGATAATTCAGTAATCAAATAATCTTTCGGAGTTACTTCTTGTGCCACTTTCGAAGCAACATAACCAATATTTCCAGACAATCTACCAGTTAATCTACTATTTTTAAACATGTCACCTATTAATGAAGTGACAGTGGTTTTACCATTTGTACCTGTTACTGCAATAATGGGCGCTTCTGAAATTAGATAACTTAATTCAACTTCAGTTAATATTTTTAAACCTCTTTTTACTGCTTCATCTATAATCGATACAGTGTATGGAATACCGGGGTTCTTAATAACTATAGGGTTATTATCTAATAATGAATTTGGATGGCTTCCACTAATAACCTTAATGCCCATAGCTTCTAAATCTTTAGCATGTGCATCTTGAGATAAATCTTTACCATCATTCACTGTTACATTCGCGCCTAATTTACTTAATAATTTGGCTGCCTCGTAACCACTTTTTGCTAATCCTACAACTAATACATCTTTATTTTCTAATCCTGTGTAATTTAGCATACTAGTGCACTCCAATCCATAAGCCTATTAGACCTGTTATTAAACCTACTGACCAAAATACTGTTACAACTTTCCATTCATTCCATCCACATAATTCAAAGTGGTGATGAATAGGACTCATTTTGAAAATACGTTTTTTAGTTAATTTATATGAAGCAACTTGTAACATAACTGATAACGTTTCTACTACGAATACAAATCCGATAAATATAAGTGATAACTCTTGGTTTAACATAATTGAAATTGTAGCAAATATGCCACCTAATGCTAAGCTACCTGTGTCACCCATAAATACTTTAGCTGGATTTAAGTTATATGGTAAGAATCCTAGTAAAGCAAATACCATAATAATACAGAATGTACCAATTGCAGGTGATTCTAGTACAAAACTCATAATGGCATACATTGCAAAACCGATAATTGAAAGTCCTGTAGCTAAACCATCTAATCCATCTGTTAAATTGACTGCATTTGAAAAGCCAACTTGCCAAAAGATGATAAATATAACATAAGCAAATGAAAGAGGGATACCACCGTCAGTAAACGGAATATGTAAAGTTGTTGAAAAATTGACTAAGTTAAACACATTACTTAGTACGAAAAATATTACAGCAATTAAAATTTGTGCTAAAAATTTCTGTTTACTTGTTAAACCTTGGTTATTTTTCTTAACAACGATAATGTAATCATCAATAAAGCCAATTAATCCAAATCCGATTGTTACAAATAGTAATAAAATTATTGGATTAGAACGATCTACAAAAATAATCGCAATAACTGAAGCGATAATGATACTTATTAAGAATGTTAGTCCACCCATTGTTGGAGTACCCGTTTTCTTCATATGGCTTTGAGGCCCTTCTTCACGAATACTTTGTCCAAATTTCATTCTTTTGAGCGTTGGTATGAGTATAGGTACAAGTACAAAAGTTACTAGAAGCGATAACATCGCATATACAAAAATCATAATAATCTCCTTTTCTTTTATCCGTCAATTTACATATATTATTAAATATTTTTAATTGTTAGCTTTTACATTTTATCAGTTTTAGTTCTAAATTTATACGTTAGTTCATAACATATTAAGAAAGAGAGAAGGATAAATAAAATCCCAATCTCTTCCTTATATGTTGAATATCTATGTTGTACTAGTCAGTGCTTGAATCTTTCTTTTTAGACTTAGATTTATCTTTCTTATCAGATGATTTGTCTAATGATTGTTTATCACTATCGTCAGTTGTGCTATCAGTAGATTCTGCTGATAAAGTAACTTCAATTTTATCTGATTTTTTAAGTTTTTGACCTTGTGTCATAGATTGATCTGAAACAAAACCACTGCCAGTCGTTTTGACCTTAATGTTAGTTAATTCTTGGAAAGCAAGAACATCTTCTTTTGTCCAGCCTTTCATATCAGGCATAGTCAAGTCACCATCTGTTACTAAAAGAACTTTACTATGAGGCAATGCTTCAGAATCAGCTTTGACTGATTGTGATTTCACTGTTTTACCACTGCCAATAACAACTGGTTTAAGTGATTTAGCATTAATACTATCTTTAGCTTTTTCTATTGATTGTCCTTCTACGTTAGGCACTTTACTATAATCCTTTTTAGAAGCAGAATCTTTTGATTTATCAACGTTTAAATATTTCAACGTATTTTCCATGATCGGTTTGAATGCTTTACTTACACCCATTTCATATGCTTCTTGATCATTTTTTTGTGCAAGACTCATACCAGCATAAACAATCACTTTAGGATGTTTCTTAGGTGCATCACCCATGAAACTTACGAAGTATGGATTCTCACCCTTAACATAACCGCCACCTTTAGAATCGGCTACTTGAGCGGTACCTGTTTTACCTTCGATATCGTATCCTTTCACACGATAGTTCATCGCATGACTCTTCTTACTATTTACAACTTTATCTAATTCTTTTTCAACTTTATTAGCAGTATCTTCTGAAACTGGTTTTCCAGCGTAAGATTTCTCACCTTTATAAAAATTCTTTTTAGAAATTGGATTGTCTATACTACTTACAAACCATGGTTTCAACATATTACCTTTGTTGAAAAATGCTGACTGTGCTTGAATCATTTGAACTGGTGTTACTGTAGTTGATTGTCCAAATGCTGATGTTTTTTGTTGTAATTCATTATCCCATGCAATATGACCAGTGGATTCACCATCAAACATACCATTTGTTGATTTACCAAAACCAAATCGTTCATACCAAGATTTCATTTTATCAGCACCAACTTCATCTTGTAAGTGCATCATTAATGAGTTAGCTGAGTACGTAAATCCTAGTGTTTCAGGAATACTACCCCAACCTGTTTTATTCCAGTCAGAAATTTCTGAGCCCATTATCTCTCTAGGTCCTGATTTAAATTTCTTATTCGGGCTGAATTTACCTTCTTGAATAGCTGCAGCTAATCCATATGTTTTAAATGTTGATCCTGGTTCATACGTATTTTGATATAAATCATTAGCCCATTTTTTACCAAAGTCTTTACCTGTTTCAGGATTAAATGTAGGTCTTTGGCTATACGCTAAAATTTCTCCGGTTCTTGCATCCATAACAACCGCAAATAAATCTTTAGGATTGTAGCGGTCAACCATGTCATCTAATGCTTCTTCGACGAACACTTGAATATTTGAATCAATCGTTAAATGAACATCATCGCCACGTTTAGGTTGTTTTTCTGATTTTGTATTTGGTGCGATGTATCCCCAGATATCATGTATATATTTTAATGATCCTTTTGAACCATTAAGATAACTATTAAATATCTTTTCAACTCCCATTGCACCATTTAATTGACCCGTATCAGGATCTTTTTGAGCCATACCAATTAAGTGAGAAGCAAAGTTACCATTAGGATAAAATCTTTCAGTTTCAGGATATAAGGTAATTCCTGGTAAGTCTTTCTTTTCAAGTTTTTCTTTATCTTGATACGTTAAATTAGTACCTTTTTGACCAAACTCTACTTGGAATACTTTTTTCTGATTCAATCTTTTTTCGATTTCATCTGGTTTCATATCAATAACTTTTGATAATTCTTTGGCAGTTTTCTTTTTATCTACCACATGCCTTAGCTTTTTACTATTTTCACTCGCTTTTTTATCTACAACTGCTACGACTTTATATCTTTCAACATCTTCGGCTAAGACTTTACCGTTTCTATCGTAAATCTTTCCTCGTTCTGGTTGCTCTGAGTTATTAACTAAATATTTTTGGTTTGCTTTCATTATCAAATCTTGTCCATTTGAATGACCAGTAATCATTATGTATGAAAACCTCAAAACCAATATAAAAAAGAGCAGCCCGAATAAACCAACAAGTAGGACTGCCCCTATTTTATTTTTTTTAATTTTAATTTTTCGTTTCGCCATTATTACGCACTACCTTTACATTATCGTTCTTGAGGCTCATACCTTGCTTCTTAGCCTTGTCGTAAATGCGTTCGTATGAAGAATTTTTCTTAATTTCAGATTTTAAGGCGCTGTTCTCGCTAGATTGTTGTTCAATTTTTTGATCTAAATCTGCAATTTTTCCTCGCGTATCATACGCATCCATTTTTAAAGATAGCATATAAATACTAATCATAGCAATGACAGAGACTAGCGTTATGTATAAAATCTTTTCGAATCTAGTAAGTTGAACGACAACTTTACGTTTAACGGTTTGCTTTTGAGGAGAGGTTTGCGGTTGTCTTTTTGGAACACTGGTTTGTGTTGCATTATCATATGGTTGGTAAACTTTTTCTACAGCCATGTTGAATTACTCCTTATTTTAATATTTCTGCAATGCGTAGTTTTGCGCTTCGGGCTCGATTATTGTCATCTAAATCTTCGTCAGTCGCAGTAATAGGTTTACGGTTTACGCGTTTCAATTTTGGGGTATATTCTTCAGGGATAACTGGTAAGCTTCTAGGTAAGTCAGGTCCCTTTTCATACTCTTGAAACATCTGTTTACATAATCGGTCTTCCAATGAATGGAATGTAATAACAGAAATACGTCCGTGTACCTTTACAAGCTCGATAGCTTGTTCTATTGAATCTTCGAATGCACTTAATTCAT
This sequence comes from Staphylococcus sp. URHA0057, assembly GCF_000620265.1. Lineage (NCBI taxonomy): Bacteria > Bacillati > Bacillota > Bacilli > Caryophanales > Staphylococcaceae > Staphylococcus > Staphylococcus sp. URHA0057. The sequence goes on from NZ_JHVS01000001.1 coordinate 386,432, forward strand.
CATTTACTGCAATTCGTATAGCTTGGAACACTCTTTTCGCAGGGTGCCCGCCTTTTCTTCTAGCTTTGGCAGGAATGCCTTCTTTAATCACTTCAACTAATTCTAATGTTGTCTCGATTGGTTGTTTTTCTCGGTTTGCTTCAATTCTTCTTGCAATTTGTTTTGAGAACTTTTCTTCACCATAACGATAGAAAATTTTGACTAATGCTTCAAAAGACCATTCATTTACAACTTCATAAGCTGATAATGATTGCGTTTGATCCATCCGCATGTCTAATTTAGCATCATGATGATAGCTAAAGCCTCTTTCTGGTACATCTAACTGTGGACTTGAAACACCTAAGTCATAGTAGATACCATCAACTTTTTCAATGTTTAGCTCTTTTAATATTTGTGTTAACTCTCGAAAATTACTGTGAATAAAAGTGACTTTATGTAAATGTTCTTTCAAAACATCTTTAGCATTTTCTATTGCAGTTAAGTCTTGATCAATTGCAATAAGTCTACCTTCATCACTTAATTGATTTAGTAAATATAAGGCATGTCCTGCTCCACCTAACGTACAGTCAACATACACACCATCTTCTTTTATATTTAGATAATCAATGGTTTCGTTTAACATAACGCTTATATGATGAAACACTGTCATACCTCCAAATTAAAAATCAAAATCTATTAAATCCTCAGCAATATCTTCGAAACTATCTTCAGATTCCTCATAGAAATCATTCCAAGTTTCTCTATCCCAAATCTCAATTCGATTTGAAACACCTATTACTGTACATTCTTTAGTTAAATTAGCGTATTTCCTTAAATTTTGTGGAATATTAATACGTCCTTGTTTATCTAACTCTACTTCAACGGCACCTGAGAAGAACATACGCATAAACTTACGTGCGTCTTTTTTTGTCATAGGTAAGGTTTTCATCTTCTCTTCAATTTGTTGCCATTCTTCTAAAGTATAGCCGAATAAACACTTATCAAGGCCTCGAGTGATAATAAAACGTTCATTTAAATCATAACGAAACTTGGACGGTATAATCATACGTCCTTTTGTATCTAATTGATGATCGTATTCTCCCATGAACATTTTTTCTCACCTCACCTTATTTATAATTTACCACATCTCCCCACTATCCTCCACTAATTATGTAAAATTCGTCAAAAATATTTATTTTTATAAAAAAATACCCGCTTTATCTTTTCGATAAATCGGGCTTAAACGCTGTTATATCAATCTTTTATTATGATATGATCAAAAGTGTAAGAAAGTGGTGGATAAGTGGAGGGACTGAACACATCTTTCCCAAAATCATTCAAAATTTGAAGTGGATTCCATATTCTTTCTTGTAAACCTCCCATTGCGTGGAGATGATCATTAATTTCTCTAAAATGTCTCATGCTAATGTCATTTTCTCTTTCGATATTTAAAAGATAACGTTTTTTCAAATAATCATACTGTCTTAAGTGTATTTCATTATTTTTAGTTACTAAATTTTCATTAGCATTATTACCTTGAACTTCTTTATATAAAGAATGAAATAGATTTTCCTGTTGTTGTTTCATACTGTCAATTTCATTTAAAAATGTTTCGGAAGCTTGTTCACGAATAAATTTTTGTTTATCTTCTTCAATACCATTCTCTATGACGTGTTCTAATTGAAGTTGATACTGATTTAATAATTTTTGAGTTCTATTATATAAATAAGTAATCCTCAATCTTGGTAATACAATCGGCATATCAATATTTAATAACTGAAATACATCATGTAGTTCTGCCCAATATTTAATTTCACTTGGACCACCGATGAAGGCCACAGTATTAAATAACCATTCTTCCATTATAGGACGTGTAACAACATTATTTGAAAATCTATCAGGTTCTTCATCTAATATGTCTAATAACTGTTGTTGATTATAGTTTTGTGTTGATTTACTTAAATGGAAAGCATCAATTTCATAAGTTAATAATTGTCTCATCCCTTCTTCATGAAGGAATAAATGCACATTAGTATCAGTTTGAATCATTTGAGACAAACCTTGTTGTGTTGTATTTTTTTGATTATTTCTAAAAGCTTCATCAATAGCACGATGTTTTAAAATCATTTCTTTTAATAAAGGTTTTTCCATTTTTCTCAACGAAGTATATTGAGCATCAATAAATAAAACACCATAATCTTTGAAGATTTCATGTAATAAAGCTTTAAAAATATTTGACCAGTTATCATTACTTTTAATAATGTCTAAACACATTTGGTAAATTGCTTTACTATGCTCTGTTTCTTTTAATTGTTTAAAGTAATCATTCAACACTTCAATCATTTGTGACTGTTCAGGATTAAAACGAGATACGTTACTTTCAGGTGGTGTCATAGTATGATATTTAATTTTATGTAGATGTGCGTCTTGTTGATTATAAGCAAATGTATGATTGACTTCATCAAAATCATGATCTTCTCCAGCAATCCAAAATACCGGTACAACCGTTTGGTTATATTTATTTGAAAGTTGTTGACTCAATGTAATAATTGAAAAAATTTTATGAATTGTATATAAAGGACCACCAAACAGACCAGCCTGTTGTCCTCCAATGACAACTTTTGCGCCATTAGCTAAAGCATCCAAATGTGTTTGTTGCGCTTCAGTTATTGATAAATCTTCCATATAAGATTGAATAACATTAGCAAGTTCTTTTTCTCTTCCATTAGAAGGCGCATCCATTTTCTTTTTAAAGCTATCTTCTGACATAGCATCATATTGGTAGAATTGTTGGAGCCTACTATCACTATTTTTTATTTTGGAAATAAACTGATCGTCATTGTTTAATTTTAATATTTTACAGTCCATTGTTTTTCTCCTTCAGTATCACTATTCCTAATATAGTATAAAGACTATACTCACTTATGACAATTTAACGGCTTATAAAAATTTATAAAATCTTAAAATTCATTAAAAATACATACGTTCGAAATGACATTCGTGTCATTATTTTTATTTTGAATGGTATAAAAAATTCAACTCGTATAAATATATTTATCTAGTTTAATTTTGGCTTAGAGCATAAATAAATGAAAAGAACATAGACTTTAAGGTATAATATAAGAAAGGAATAAAGGGGGACATGATGATGAGCGACGTAAAAAAATTAGAAATTAATTACAAAACTGATGAGTTATTCGAAGATTTTAGAGAGTTTGGTAATAAAGATTTATATATGGTTGAAGAATTTAACGGACAAATGATCGATGCAAGTTCAGACTCACCTTTTTATGGTATTTTTGTCGGAGATAAATTAGCTGCAAGAATGGCATTGCTAAATAAAGGTGAAGTTGAGGAATCTTACTTCCCTGATTGTGACGATTATATTTTATTATGGAAATTAGAAGTATTAGAGAAATATCAAAACAGAGGTTTTTCTAAGGAATTAATCGATTTTGCAAAATCATTTAACCTTCCTATTAAAGCAATCGCTAGAAATAATTCAAAATCTTATTTCGAAAGTCAAGGTTTCAAAGATGTCGAAGCTAAAAATCCTGAAGGACATGATGTTTTAATTTGGCACCCATAGTACGAAAAAATTCCACCGAATTTATTAAATTCGATGGGATTTTTTAATTTGATTATTCTACAATATCAATTAATTCTTTAAGAGACTTAATTTCATAATCAGGTTGAATTGTTGTATTATTTTCTTTATTTCTTAAATTGAACCAACATGTAGCAATATTAGCATTTTTTCCTCCTAAAATATCCGAAGTAAGTGAATCTCCTACAATTATTGCCTTTTCTCTATGTGTTTCTCCCATCTCTTTAAAAATGTAATCAAAAAATTCTGGCATAGGCTTTTGATAACCTGTTTGTTCAGATATAAAAATGCCATTTAATGTTTCGTTAAATGTTGTTTGGGCTAAACGACGTTGCTGTGTTTCTGTAACTCCATTTGTCACAATATAAATATTATGTTTTTTTCTCAAATAATCTATTGTGTCTAAAGTCCCATCAAAAAAGCTAGGTGTAGCTTTTGCTAATTCATCTCTAAATAGATTGTCAGCTAAATTCCCATCAACTTCAATGTTATAGTCTTTAAAGTAATTAACAAATCTCAGAGTTAAAACTTCAACTTTAGTTAATTTATTTTCTTGAAAAGCTTCCCAATGAGATTGATTAACCTTTCTAAAATAATAAAAATCCTCTTCTGTTGGATAATGATTAAAATGTTTAGCCATATTATAAAATGCTTTTTCTTCAGCATCATAAAAATCAACAATTGTATCATCAAAATCTAGTAAAATAGTTGTGTATTTCATTTTTATATCCCTCACTACTCTTTTATCTCTATTAACAATAACAAATTTTGAATATAATTTCTTAGAAAATAAAAAAAGACCAGAGCGCTTGCCCTGGTCAGTACTAAATATTTGAATATTAGAATCCGAATAATTTTCCTAATACGCTAACACCATTTTCTACGATGCTTACGATGCTTGTTCCTAATTTAGCTCCATCGTGATTTTGTGCTGCTTGTACTGTATTTGCGATTGCTTCTGCTAATTTTGTCATTATAAAAATCTCCTTTTCTGTTTTAATTTATTTTAATTGTTGTTAAGACTTAGAATCCAAATAATTTTCCTAATACGCTAACGCCATTTTCTACGATGCTTACGATACTAGTGCCTAATTTAGCTCCGTCATGTCCTTGTGCTGCTTGTACTGTATTTGCGATTGCTTCTGCTAATTTTGTCATAATAAAAATCTCCTTTTTTATAATTTATTTTAGTAATTGATAAATCTTAGAATCCAAATAATTTACTTAATACCCCTACACCATTTTCTACGATACCTACGATACTTGTACCTAATTTAGCACCGTCATTATTAACACCGGCTTCAACTGTATCTTTAATTGCTTTGAATAAACCTTCCACTATAAACACTCCTTAATATTTATTGTTCAAAAGTTACTTTCAAAAACTGAGGTAAATTGATTCGTGTTGTTTATCTATCGTTTTGTTATTTATAATATATAACTTTCATGCCCAACTTTGGCGTCTTTTCCTTACTTCGCTATAAACACTTCAAAACTGTAAAATCGTTTTCAGTTTTGAACAGTTAGGGATACAAAACTGAATTGTTCACAATTCAATAGATTCAAATATTCTTCAAACTTAAAAACACTTTATGATATTGTTTCAATACACTACAATAGTGAAAAATATAAACATTTTTTATATCATAGCTATTGCATATTACAGTTAATTTAGCTATAATAAATCTTGTGTTAAAAAATGTCCTGGTAGCTCAGCTGGATAGAGCAATGGCCTTCTAAGCCATCGGTCGGGGGTTCGAATCCCTCCCAGGACGCTAACTAGAACTGTAATCCTGTTGGATTACAGTTCTTTTTTTATGACATCAAAACAGCTAGGCATTCAAAAATGCCTAGCTGTTTTGATTATTAATTTATAGGGACTTTTTAGGGACCTGAATACTTACAAATAAACTTAAAAAAATGATTTCCTATCTATCATTATAATTCTACAATATGAGGTTTAACATCTGGGTCGTGATTAGCAATGGCTTCTATACAATTAGGATTTTGCACCATCTCTATCACCCAATTTAAAGATTGTTGAGCATCTTTTTTATCAACTAATACTCCAGGTAATATATTTTCTTTCCAAGATTTAGAAGCATAACCAATATCAGATACTAGGAATAAGAATTTCTCATTATCATAAGATTTTACAATCGTAGAACTTAGACCTTTACTATGTCCTGGTGACCATATCATTTTAATAGTACCGTCTCCAAATAAATCAAAAGCTTTCTTTTTAGGTCCTAAATCGCTATCTTCAAATTTAAATGTTTCTAAGTGAACACCCTTCCATTCATGAGGAAGATAATGCATTTTATCTTTTTGTATAGCTTCATATTCCTCTTCACTAACTAATATATGTTTAGCATCTTTAACTAATCTTAATCCGTCAGCATGATCACAATGCATATGACTCATTAATATATAGTCGATATCACTAGGTTTATATCCTAGTTTTATCAATTGTTCATGCACTGCTTCTCCTTTTGGTAAATCAGCTTTATTTACAGGATATTGAAAACGTAAATTTTTAATTTGATGTGTTCTATTATCTGTATGCCATCCAGTATCTATTAATACTAAACCTTTAGGATGTTCTATTAAATAAACTGAAACAGGTATCTTAATTTGATGCTGTTTAGATCTAAAAAGACCTGTCCATGCAAGTAATCTATTATTTGAATATCCAAATGGTAACGCTTCATCTACAATCACATTCCCTGTGTGTAAAACATGAACTTTAATTTTATTTGTCATTGTTCTTCATCCTTTTTTAAAATGTCGTTGATGTGGTTCGTATAATCAAAAAGATCATTTAATTCTTTATTATTTAAATTTAATTTCCTTTTAAAACCTTCATACAACTTGTTTTGTCTATTATTATAAAATTGAAGTCCTTCCTCAGTTAGTTGTATAACTTTCTCTCTTTTATCTCCAGACTTTATCCGTTCTACAAAATGTTTTGTTTCTAATTTCTTAATCCTTTTTGAAATTGCAGTTTTATATACACCTTGTTTTTCAGCTATTTGATTCACAGATAATTGTTTATGTTCTAAAAGTAATTTAAAAATGCCTAATTGTTCTCTTGAAATATCAATATTTTCTTCATCAATAACTTCGTTAATAATTTTACTTATTTCAATAAATGTTAAGTGAAATTGATTAAATTGTTGTAATTCATTACCTTTCATATGTACCTCCAATAAAATAGTACACCTAGGTGTACTATATGTCAAAAAATAATAAGCTTTCTTGTCCGTTGAATATATAATTCAACTTTGAAGAAAGCTTATGCATATTTTTAAATATCATTTAGTTTAAATTCAATTGTATCTATCACTTTATGCTCTCTATTTCTAAAATTTAACGTTGCTTTGTTCTCATCATCTACAATAATTAATTCGGCATATGTTTCTTCAACAGCACTTCTTGATTGAGAAATACTACCTGGATTAATCACATGTACATCAGCTATATTTTCATATTTAGCAACATGTGTATGCCCGTAAAATGCTAGTTGAGCGTTTAATGTTTTAGCTTTTTCAGCTAATTTCATTCTCGTTTGATTTACTTGGTATAAGTGCCCATGTGTATAAAAGGCATTGATCCCATTATTTGAGATTGTATTTTCTTCAGGAAATTCTGGATAAAAATCACAATTCCCTTTCACTCTGTTGTAAAGGCTAAGTTCAGTATCATCATATTGAAATTCTGAATCACCTAAATGAAGAAAAACATCTGCATCATTATGTTTCTCGTAAATATCGTAAAGAATTCCCGATTCATTATGATTATCACTTACTACAATCCATTTACTCATTATTCTCACCTGCTAAAAATTGTTGTAATTGATTAATAGCATTTCCACGATGACTGATTTTCGCTTTTTCCTCATCTGTTAATTGTGCCATTGTTTTACCAAGTGACGGAACATAAAAAACAGGATCATAACCGAAGCCATTTTCTCCTATAGGTTCAGTTGTGATTTCTCCTGATACCGTTCCTTTAAATTGCTGAGTTTGTCCGTTTGGTGAACTCATACTAATAACGCATACAAATTGTGCAGCTCTTTCAGTCTCGTTATTCATATTATCAAGTAACTTTTTAATATTATCTTGGTCATTTTTATCTAAACCAGCATATCTTGCAGAATAAACAGCTGGTTCTCCATTAAGTGCTTGTACTTCAAGGCCACTATCATCTGCAATGACTTGCTTATTTAATGCTTTAGCTGCAGCTACTGATTTTAATTTAGCATTTTCTTCAAATGTTGTACCAGTTTCTTCTACATCAAAATCTTTAATCAATTCACTTATTCCTATGACATTTTTATTAGGAAATATAGCTTTAAAATCATTTATTTTACCTTGATTATTAGACGCAATAACGATATCTTCCATTATTTTTCCCTCCATTTATCCAACATTAACTCGTTCAACTTCAGCATCCATACCTAACCATTCTTGAATAATATTTTCAATATATGTCGTATCTCCTGTAGCAAAAAAGCGATGTGCTGGATGTTCTGTATAACTAGCATGTTCATTACTAAATGTTAATAATGCACTTACTTCTCGAGCTGTCTCTAGTCCAGAAGAAATAACAGTTTTCTTACCACCAAAATAATCATATATAGGTTGATATAATAATGGATAGTGTGTGCAACCTAATATAACAGTATCAGCATCACTATTTCTCCATTGTTTCAATGTTTGATGTATGACAATACTTGTAATTGTCGGATCGTTATATCTCATTTGTTCTACTAAAGGAGCAAAAGCTGGACAAGCAATACCATATACTTCTACATTAGGATTAATTTGTTTAATGTGTTTACGATAAGCTTCTGATTTAATTGTACCTTCTGTTCCTAATATTAAAACATTTTGATTTCTTGTTGTCATAATAGCTGTTCTAGCACCAGGTTCAATGACACCTACCACTGGAATCGGTAATATTTTCTGTAAATGTTCTAATGCAACGGCAGTCGCTGTATTACATGCGATGACTAGCATTTTAATATCAAATTCTACAAGTTTTTGTGCAATTTCAGTTGTAAATTGTTTAACTTCTTCACCTGGTCTTGGACCATATGGACATCTACCAATATCTCCTAAGTAATAAATCGTTTCATTAGGAAGTTGTCTCATAATTTCTTTAGCTACTGTTAAACCACCAACACCTGAATCTATAACGCCAATTGGTCTATTCATAGTCTTACATCCTTATTTCATAATTAAGTTTTATTTTATCATACGCGATTCAATGTGTTTATTATTTTGAATTGTTACAGTCGTTATCTATTCATGGCCAATACAAAGTAAATCATTAAATAAAAAAGCGATACCCCTTTTATTGGGTATCGCTAAATCTGTTACTTATATTATTAATCTACTTTATGGTCAGAACCAAAGAATGATTTGAACATATGGAATGAAGTTTCTCTATTCATTGCAGCAATTGATGTTGTTAAAGGAATACCTTTTGGACATGCATTCACACAGTTTTGAGAATTACCACATTGTTGTAGACCACCTGCGCTCATTAATGCATCTAAACGTTCATCTTTTGTCATTGCACCTGTTGGGTGTAAGTCGAATAAACGAACTTGTGAAATAGCTTGTGCGCCAACGAAGCTATTATTTTGTGTAACGTTTGGACAAACTTCTAAACAAACACCACAAGTCATACATTTAGATAATTCATAAGCTGTTTGACGTTTTTTCTCAGGCATACGTGGTCCTGGTCCTAAATCGTAAGTACCATCGATTGGAATCCAAGCTTTCATACGTTTCAAGTTGTCGAACATTCTTGAACGGTCAACTTGTAAGTCACGAATTACTGGGAAAGTACTCATTGGTTCTAAACGAATAGGTTGTTCTAATTGGTCAACAATTGCAGAACAAGATTGTCTTGCGCGTCCGTTGATAACCATTGAACAAGCACCACATACTTCTTCTAAACAGTTCATATCCCAAGTTACTGGAGTTGTTTTTTCACCATTAATATTAACTGGATTACGTCTAATTTCCATTAGACAAGCAATAACATTTAAATTTTCTTTATAAGGAATTTCAAATGTTTCTTCATATGGTTTAGATTCACTATCGTCTTGACGTTTGATAATTAATTTAACCGTTTTTTGTTTTGGTTGATCGTTTTGCTGTTGTTGTTGATTACTTTGAGTTTCTGGAGTGTCTTTTACTGATTGGTCAGCCATTATTTTTTACCTCCTTTAGACTTACTAGTGTAATCACGTTTACGTGGTGGGATTAAGCTAATATCAACTGGATCGTATTCAAATCTAGGTGCTTCTGTTCTACCTTGGTAATACGCCATAGTTGTTTTTAACCATTCATCATCATTACGATCAGGGAATTCTGGTTTGTAGTGTGCACCACGTGATTCATTACGGTTATAAGCCCCAATTGTAATTACTCGTGCTAGCACAAGCATATTCCATAATTGACGAGTGAAGAATACAGCTTGGTTACTCCAAGTTTGTGTATCTTCCATATCGATATCTTCATAACGTTTCATCAATTCTTGGATTTTCTTATCTGTTTCTAATAATTTATCATTTTCACGCACAACAGTTACATTTGCTGTCATAATTTCACCTAATTCACGATGAAGTTTATAAGCATTTTCTGAACCGCGCATGTTTAATAATTTATCAAAGCGTTCTTGTTCTTCTTTTACACGTGCTTCATAAATACTGTCATCTAAGTCAGTGTATGAAGTTTCAATATCATCAAGATATTTAATAGCATTAGGGCCAGCTACTGTACCACCATAGATGGCAGATAATAATGAGTTAGCGCCAAGTCTATTACCACCGTGTTGAGAGAAATCACATTCTCCTGCAGCAAATAAACCTTTAATGTTAGTCATTTGGTCATAATCAACATATAGACCACCCATTGAGTAGTGTACTGCTGGGAAAATTTTCATTGGTACTTTACGTGGATCATCACCAGTGAATTTTTCATAAATCTCAATAATACCACCAAGTTTAACGTCTAATTCATGTGGATCTTTATGAGATAAATCTAAGTAAACCATGTTTTCGCCGTTAATACCTAATTTTTGGTTAATACATACATCGAAAATTTCACGTGTCGCGATATCACGAGGTACTAAGTTACCATAGTCAGGATATTTTTCTTCTAAGAAATACCAAGGTTTACCATCTTTATATGTCCAGATACGTCCACCTTCACCACGTGCTGATTCACTCATCAGACGTAATTTATCGTCACCAGGAATAGCAGTTGGATGAATTTGGATGAATTCACCATTTGCGTATGCTGCACCTTGTTGATAAACGATAGATGCTGCAGAACCTGTATTAATCATTGAGTTAGTTGTTTTACCGAAGATGATACCAGGACCACCTGTTGCCATAATTACTGCGTCAGAACCGAATGATTGAATTTCAGAAGTTGTCATGTTTTGTGCAACAATACCTCTAGCAGCATTGTCGTCATCTTTAACTATACCTAAGAATTCCCAACCTTCGTATTTTGTTACTAATCCATCTACTTCAAATGAACGAACTTGTTCATCTAACGCATATAATAATTGTTGACCTGTTGTAGCTCCAGCAAATGCTGTTCTGTGATATAACGTACCACCGAAACGTCTGAAGTCTAATAGACCTTCATTAGTTCTACTAAACATAACACCCATACGGTCTAATAAGTGAATGATGTTAGGTGCAGCTTCAGCCATTGCTTTTACTGGTGGTTGGTTTGCTAGGAAGTCGCCACCATAAACAGTGTCATCAAAGTGAATCCAAGGTGAGTCACCTTCACCTTTTGTATTTACCGCACCGTTAATACCACCTTGGGCACAAACTGAGTGCGAACGTTTAACAGGTACTAATGAGAATAAATCTACATGTGCACCTTTTTCTGCTGCTTTAATTGTTGACATCAGACCGGCAAGTCCTCCACCGACAACAATAATTTTTTTCTCTGCCATAGAAATGTCACTCCCCTGAAATATAAAAACTAAGACTAGTTAATCTGTATTTGTTACATAAATGCGATAATAGCAGTTACGCCGATATAAGAGATAATTAAAAATACAATTAACGATACCCATGTGAAGACACGTTGTGATTTTTTTGATTGTAAAATACCCCATGTAACTAAGAATGACCATAATCCATTTGAAAAGTGGAATACTACTGCAATTACACAAATAATGTAGAAAATAGCCCACAATGGATTATGTAAAGTTTCGTGCATCATATTATAGTCAACTGCTTTACCGTAAAAAGCTTTTTGTAAGCGTGTTTGCCATAAGTGCATACCAATAAAGATGAATGCTAAAATACCACTTATTCTTTGGCAAAAGAACATCCAGTTTCTGAATAATGAGTAATGACCCACATTCTCTTTTGCTGTAAATGCAATGTGTAAACCAAATAAACCATGGTATAAAAGCGGAATATAAATAAATAGAAATTCAACTACCAATAAGAACGGTATTGATTCCATGAAACCTGAGGCTTTATTAAAAGCTTCCGCCCCTTGTGTTGCTTGATGATTGACCAATAAGTGAACAATTAAGAATGCACCGATTGGGATAATACCTAATAACGAATGGATTCGTCTTAAGTAGAATTCATTTTTTGATTGAGCCAAAAGGAGTCCCCCCTGTAAACATTTAATTAATTGACTAAAATTATAAAGTTGTATGTAAACTGCCGTAAAAAACCATATAAAATACTAGCTTCTTTTACTTCTTTATTTTGTACTCGTCTTAATTAAATCACTTTAAAGATACTTGGGAGCATCTTCCTGTTAAATTTAAAATCAAACAAGTATTTCATAAAAAAGAAAAGGGCTAGTCATGTTATAGATTTCATATAATGATGTCGTCATATGTGAGTATTCTATAGCAATTCATGTAACCCTACATGATTGATAACAATTCTCAATTAGAAAACGCTTCCAAACAACTTTAAAAAAATAGCCTTTTGTTAACTATATTGTAACATTATTTAAAGCACTTTTGGACATGAGAATAATTCTCATGTCCAAAATTTGTCAATTTATTTTGATTGAAGTGCGTGCTGTAAGTTTTTTGCAACATTTTCGGGTAGTCCAGATTTTTTTAATTCTTCTAAAGATGCTGCTTTCATCTTCTTAATTGATCCAAAAGTTCTTAATAATTTCGTTTTACGTTTACTTCCAATTCCATCTATATCATCAAGTACTGACTTAAGACCTGTTTTTTGTCTCGTTTGTCTGTGGAATGTAATAGCAAAACGATGGACTTCATCTTGAATGCGGTGTAATAAATAGAAAGCTTGGCTATTTTTCTTCAATGGCACTATTTCAGCACTCGCACCATATAATAATTCTGACGTTTGGTGTTTGTCATTCTTTTGTAGTGCTGCAACTGGAATATCCAAACCTAATTCATTTTCAAGTACGTCCATAACACCGTTCATATGCCCTTTACCACCATCAACAATGATTAAATCTGGTAATGGGGTACCTTCATTTAGAACTCGAGTGTATCGTCGACGGACTACTTCTCTCATTGATTTATAATCATCTGGCCCTTCAACCGTTTTAATTTTATATTTGCGGTAGCCCTTTTTATCTGGCTTACCATCTACAAAAGTTACCATGGCTGATACGGGATCCACACCTTGGATATTGGAGTTATCAAATGCCTCAATTCTAATAGGAGTTTGTATTCCCATTCTTTCACCGAGTTCCTCAATTGCTTTAACTGTTCTTGATTCGTCTCTAGCGATTAATTCAAATTTATTTGTTAATGACACTTCGGCATTATGGTTAGCTAAATCTATCATTTCTTTTTTTGCACCTCTTGAAGGTTGCACTATTTTAGTATCCACAACAGATTGAATAATTTCTTTATTTAAATTTTTAGGGACATGAACTTCTTTAGGTAGGATGTGTTGATTTAAACTGTAGAACTGACCTATAAATGTATAGAATTCTTCTTCTTCTGTTTGTTGAATCGGAATCATCGTTGTATCTCTTTTAATCATATTGCCTTGCCTAATGAAAAATACTTGGATACACATCCATCCTTTAGACACACTATATCCAAAAACATCACGAATCGTATTATCGGTAGACATAATTTTTTGCTTTTTAGTGAGATTATGAATGTGTTGAATTAAATCACGATATTCTTTAGCACGTTCAAAATCTAATGATTCACTAGCTTTCTCCATACGATCTTGTAAATTGTTTAATATCGTTTTATCTTCACCATTTAAAAAATCACTAATTTCTTTTGTCATTTGAGCATATTTATCTAAATCTACATCATAAACACACGGCCCCATACATTGACCAATATGATAATAAAGACATAATTTATCCGGCATTTTATCACATTTTCTAAATGGATATATCCGGTCTAATAATTTTTTTGTCTCTTGTGCGGAATAAGCGTTAGGATATGGACCGAAATATTTACCAGATCCTTTTTTAACTGTTCTGGTTACGATTAATCTAGGATGTTTTTCTTTAGTAATTTTAATGAATGGATAGCTTTTATCATCTTTCAGCAAAATATTGTAACGTGGTTGATATTGTTTAATTAAGTTTAATTCTAAAAGTAATGATTCTGTCTCGCTTGAGGTTACAATAAATTCAAAATTACGTATTTCACTCACTAAGCGCGTTGTTTTAGCATCATGTGCACCAGTAAAATATGAACGTAATCGATTACGTAATTTTTTAGCTTTACCAACATAAATTACTTGATCATTACGATCTTTCATTAAATAACAACCAGGTTCCAATGGTACGACATTTAACTTAGTTTTAATTTGTTCTTGATACGTTTCCATGTTTTTCCTCCTTTCTTGTTGGTTTTAATTACGATAAATTCTTTTATGAAAAAATATTAATATTAAATAGGAATAGACAAAACAAAGCTGGAGCATTCTTATGAAATGCCCCAGTCTTCATGTCTATATTCTTATAGGTGTTTATCTAATACTTCAGCTAAGTTTTCTTTAGGTTGGAAACCTACTACTTTATCAACTGGTTGTCCATCTTTGAATACAATTAAAGTTGGAATACTCATTACTTCGTATTTTGCTGCAGTTGATGGGTTTTCATCTACATCTAATTTTAAGATGTCTGCTTTACCATCATAGTCCCCTGCTAATTCTTCTAAAACTGGAGCGATCATTTTACATGGTCCACACCAAGTAGCCCAAAAATCTACTAATTTAACTCCAGATTCTATTTTACTATCGAAATCAGAATCAGTTACTTTTACGATTGCCATAATTGCCAATCCTCCTTAATTTTTAAATGATGAGCAAATTATAACAGAATTTATAAGGTAATGCATTGCAATCTGCTTGCTCTTTTTTTAAAGTGGCAAATTTCCTCAAGAAATCATTCAATTTTCCACTTACTTTAGGCTAATGCCTCAACAAAATATCTATTATGAAGATTTATTTTAAAGAAGCTACGGTAACACCAAATCCACCTTCACTTGGCATACCACCTCTAAATGTTTTAACACTTTTATGTCGTTTTAAATGTTGTTGTACACCTTTTTGTAATGCACCAGTGCCTTTACCATGAATAATATAAACCTGTTCGAAATTGCTTAATACTGCTTGATCTAAATACTGGTCTAATTCGATTAGTGCATCTTCATAGCGATAACCTCTTAAATCAAGTTCTGTTTTTACAGTTTGTCTATTCGCACGGGTAACCATTTTCGTTGGTTTCTCTTTTTTCTTTTTCATTTTTTCTAAATCTTCAATAGGTAGTTTCATTTTTAAAATACCCATTTGAACAACCGCTTCTTCATCGCCAACTAATTCAAGCACTTCACCTTTTTGTCCATAAGATAAGACTTTAACTTCATCGCCAGCTTGAATTTTATCATACTTTTGTTTTTGAACATGTTGTTTAATGGATTTCGCTTCATATTGATCATCTAATTGTTTTTTCTTATCAATAAGTTCATGTTCTTTAACGTCTGCACCTTTTTTATCTCTTAATTCTCTCAATTCTTTAAGAATCGCATCAGCTTCTTTAGTTGCAGATTTCACACGTTGATTCGCTTTTTCTTTCGCTTCATCCATTAATGATTTTTCATAATTTTGATACTGTTGATATTGTTTTTCTAGTTCGTCGTGTGTTGTTTGTGCTTCCTTGACTAGTCTATCTAATTCAATACGTTGTTCATCCACACGTTTTGAATTTTTCTCAAGTGATTCTATCATATTGTTTATTTCTTGTTCATCAGTACCAATCATTGTCTTAGCTCTATTAATAATATGAAGACTTAAGCCTAATTTCTTAGATATATCAAATGCATTAGAACGTCCAGGCACACCCATAAGTAATTTATATGTTGGACTTAATGATTCAACATCAAATTCAACACTCGCGTTCATCACGCCTTCACGGTTATAACTATAAGCTTTTAATTCTGGATAGTGAGTTGTCGCCATAACTAAAGCTCCTAGACTTCTTACATGATCTAGTATACTCATCGCAAGTGCTGCACCTTCACTAGGATCTGTTCCTGCACCTAATTCATCAAATAGAATTAAGCTATTTTTATCTGCATCTTTTAATATTTCAACAATATTTTTCATATGTGATGAAAATGTCGATAATGATTGTTCTATTGATTGTTCGTCACCTATATCACAATACACGTTTTCAAATACACTTAATTGGCTACCATCTAATGTAGGAATAAGCATCCCTGATTGTGCCATGACAATAATTAATCCTAATGTTTTTAATGTTACTGTTTTACCACCTGTATTCGGACCAGTAATAATGACTGTTTCGATGTCATCTATAAATTCAATCGTATTAGCTACAACTGTATTTTGATCTAATAATGGATGGTATGCATTGGGTAAATAAACGGTTCTCTCTTTATGAAATGTTGGTTTAGTTCCTTTGATAGAACGTGCATATCTCGCTTTTGCAATTAAAAAATCAAGGTGACCCATAATTGACTCTGCTGTTAACAAAGCATCCGCTTCAGCTGCTACTTGACCCGTTAACTCAGTTAAAATACGTTCACGTTCAACTGCTTCATCATTTCGCAATCGGCTAATTTGGTTATTCATTTCAACAACTGAAGATGGCTCAATATACAATGTTTGTCCAGAAGCTGATTGGTCATGAACGATACCATTAAAGTCCTGTCTATATTCTGCTTTCACAGGTATAACATTTCTATCATTTCTTACTGTCACAATGGCATCAGACAATTTTTTTTGATTAGCCTGACTTTTAACTACTCTATCTAAATTTTGTCTAATACGTTGGTTAGTACTTGATATCTTACTACGGATACTTTGTAACTCGTAACTTGCATGATCAAATAAATCATGTGTGTCACATTTTTCATTAATATCTTTAAAAAGGTCAGTTAGTATTGGTAGTTGTGCCATATTACTATCTAAAATTGGATATTTAACCTCTTCATCTTCTTCTAATAATTGATTATAGAATGTCTTAAATTGATTTTGAACTTGTATCAAACGTTTAATCGCAGTTAATTCAGTTACATTTAAGACGCCACCAATAGTTGAACGATGAATATATTGCGCTACTTTTGATAAACCACTCAAACTTGGAAGTCGATGTTTATTATATATTTGCGAAATTTCGTCAGTTTCATTGATTTGAAATTCAACTGTTTCAAAATCTGTTGCTGGAGACATTTCTGCTACCTTTTCTCTTCCTAAATCACTGATAGCTTCATTTGATACAAATGATTTTATTTTATCAAATTCTAAGACATCTAATGTTTTTTGTCTCATGCAATCCCTCTATTTCTTCATTTTTATGTTGTTATTAATAAACGATTTAAATGCCTCTCTAGACATTGTATTGATTACTCTATCTTTCGTAACAAATCCTTTTTGCGCTGTTGCAACACCATATTTCATAAATTCTAAATGATCAGTATGATGCGCATCTGTATTAATGGTTAATTTAACATTTGGATATTGTCGTACTGTTTGTGCATTTAAATCCAAACGCTTTGGATTCGCATTAATTTCTAAAATTGTATTTGTTTCTTCAGCAAGTTGAGCTAGTTTTTCAATATTTGGTTCGTATCCAGGACGACGGCCAATAATTCTACCAGTTGGATGAGCAATATGTCTTACGTATGGATTACGACACGCATTTTCTAAGCGTTTCATAATGTCTTCTTCAGATTGATTAAAACTTTGATGTATCGCTGCAATGACATAATCCAATTGTGCAAGAATCTCATCATCATAGTCTAATGAACCATCGGGTAATATGTCCATTTCAATACCTGAATAAATATCAATTTCATCATATTCTTCATTTAATTGTTTAATTTCTTCATTTTGACGTAACAAACGTTCCACTTGTAAACCATTTGCCACTCTTAAACTTTGTGAATGATCAGTAATAACCATAAATTCATATCCCTTAGCGATATTGGCTTCTATCATATCTCTAATTGAAAATGCCCCGTCACTATACGTGGTATGCATATGAAGATCACCGTTAATATCATCTAATTGGATAATTTGACTTAAATCTTTATCAAATTCGCTTCCATCTTCACGCATTGAAGGTTCAATCCAAGAAACTCCAAAATGTCCATAAATTTCCGCTTCGCTATTAAATTGCAATACTTCCCCATTATCTTTTTCAATACCATATTCACTAACTTTCTCATTTTGAGCTTTGGCTAATTGTCTAATGCGAATATTGTGATCTTTTGATCCAGTGAAATGTTGCAACGTGTGATAGAACGCAGCAGGTTCAATCAGTCTAAAATCTACGCCAATTGTTTCATCATCGTATTCTAGTTCTACTGATATTTTAGTTGAACCTATCGCTACATCTTTAACTTTATTAGGAATATTTAATAATTGTTGTTGTACTTTTTCTGGTTCATTCGTGCTAATAATAAAATCTAAATCTTTACTTTGTTCTTTATATCTTCTAAAACTTCCCGCTGAAGAGTATCGATCGATATCGTCTAATTGACTAATATAATCTATAATTTGGTGATTGAGTCCTCTCATTTGATCAATTGGATAACTTTCTTTTTTAGCACCTAATGCTTTAACTGCTTCAAGAATATTTTGTTCCGTCTTTTTAGCAAAACCACTTAATTCACTTACTTTACCTGATTCACATGCTTCTTGTAATGACGCTTTATCAGTAATATTAAGTTCTTTATATAATTTAGCGATTTTTTTACTACCTAACCCTTGTATCTTTAATAAAGGTACTAGTCCTTCAGGAACTTCTTTTTGTAAATCTTCTAATGCAGTTGAATGTCCAGATTGTCGATATTCATTAATGACATCACCGACTCCTTTTCCAATACCTTTTAATTCAGTTACATCCTCAATCTCATCTAGTGGTCGTTCATCTACTTCTAAACTTTGAGCTGCTTTTCTATACGCAGACACTTTAAAGGTATTTTCTCCTTTTAACTCCATATAAGTAGCTATTTTTTCTAATAATTGAATAACATCTTTTTTAGTCATATACATCTCTCCATAAAAATAAGACCAGGACATATTTCTATTTCAAATTGTCTGTCCTGACCTCAACATCATTTTTTATAAATTTAAAATTAATTGTGAAACATAAGGTGTGTGCAATAGAATATGCTTAGCTAATAATGAATGACCCAATGAATTTTGTATCATTACATTAGGATATAAAGCTAAAATATACATCATGATTTGAATAAATATAATACCCATTATTAAACTTAATATAATACCTAAGATACGGCTAATGATATTTAAAGGTTGATATGCAACTATATTATCAAATGTGACGATGATTAGATATAAAATCAACTTACTGCATAGCGCAATTAAAATAAAAGCAACTATAGATTCAAAACGATATTGTAAGTGATCAAAAGATATCGCATATTGGGTATCATATGCAACAGTCTTTGGAAAAGGTAAAAACACGATTAAACGTTTTGCGATGTCTCGATAAAATTGCATTGCAATCCATAACGACACTATTGAAGAAATAAAATGTAAACTTGTAAGCCACAATCCTCGTCGAAATCCAACGATTGCAAAATACAGTAAAATGATTAATATAACAATGTCTAATAACATCTAATCTTCTCGTTGTTTTAATTGATTAAGTTCTTGTTGTAATCGACGGTTTTCTTCCTCTAAGCTTACTTTTTCATGCATAATATTGACGGCTGTTAAAATAGCTTTCCTTGTTGTGTCTAGTCCAGCTGATTTTTGCCCTAATTCTCTCATTGTCTCATCTACTAAATGAGCAACATGTCGTATATGCTCTGGGCTATCATCACCAATTATTGTAAAGTGTTGGTCATTAATTGTTACATTTATTCTATTCTTAAAATCACCCATAATTATATCTCCTGACTTTTAATTAAATTATTCCGTATCTCTATTTAATTTAACCAAAATCATGTTTCTATATTATTTGTACATAATATTAATTTTTGGTTTTATTCTTTTTACTTATCATTAAACATTATACATGAGTCATAATTATTTTGTAAGTATGTGGTTTAATAAAGTCAATCTTTTTCTTTAGAAAATTACGCCTACCTTTTTAATTTTTAGTATTATATATTTTAGAAAAATCCATACTCAAAGACTTCAAATGTAATTTAAGTATCTAATCTCTTTTGATTTTCACTTATGATATAAAAGATAATGTTATGATATGATTTGATTAATGTACCATAATAGTATGAATAAAGAGAGGTTTAACAAAGTATGGCTAATATAGTCCATAAATTAACAACAAATGAAATCAATACTTTAATGTCTAAAATAAAATTTGATACTTTACAGTTGCCACAAGGTATGAAAGCTCGCACGAAACATAATGGTGCTGTTATCAATATATATAATTCTGGAAAAGTCATGTTCCAAGGTAATAATGCCGAAACCGTAGCGCAACAATTGCTACCTGAAAAACAAAGTAACACTACTAGTTTAAATACTTCCAAATCTTCTAAGACACAGGCATCTTATATTAAATACAATCAATATAATTGTATAGGTAGCGATGAAGCTGGCAGTGGTGATTATTTTGGCCCACTAACAGTATGTGCCGCATATGTTACAAAAGAGCATGTGAAAATTTTAAAAGAATTAGGTGTTGATGATTCTAAAAAATTAACCGACACTAAAATAGTAGAAATAGCAGAACAACTTGTTAACTTTATTCCCCATTCATTACTTACACTTGATAATGTTAAATATAATGATCGACAACGTGCTGGATGGTCACAAGTTAAAATGAAAGCTGTATTACACAATCAAGCTATTGCAAATGTTGTCCAAAAAATTGAAACTAATGATTTGAATTATATTGTCATTGACCAATTTGCAGAACGTGGCGTATATCAACGTTATGCTTTATCCGATTTGCCTTATCCGAAATTAACAAAGTTCGAAACAAAGGGCGAATCTAAATCTTTAGCAATAGCGGCTGCCAGTATTATCTCTCGATATGCCTTTGTAAAACATATGAATCATATATCTAAATCATTAAAAATGGAAGTTCCTAAAGGCGCAAGTAATAAAGTTGACTTATTCGCAGCAAAAATAATTGAAAAATACGGTATTGATAAATTGGACAGTATTTCTAAAAAACATTTCAAGAACAGAGACAAAGCTCAGGCTTTAGTTAAAAAGAAATATTTATAAATGCAAACTAATGCAAGTAAGTAGTATTTATATTGATTAGTAATTATATTAGACTGTCCGTAAAGTCCATGACTTTGTTGGCAATTTTTATACCCATGCTTTCCCAGGGTACAGTTTCAGTCAGAAATTCTACACAGATAAATCTTTGGGAATTTCTAACGTCTCAACAAATACTGTTACCTCTGGAGTCAGCGCATAAATACAGCTCATTATTCCTCAAATAATCTAACAATGAGATGATTTTAAAAAGACAAACCTATCGCCAAGATAGATTTGTCTATAAATATGGCAAGTATCAACCTTTAAGGAATGATACTTGCCTTTTACTTACTTTATTATCTTATTGTTGCGCCTTTTTCTTTCAATGCTTCGATAATTTGATCATGTACTTTTGATACACGCTCATCAGTTAAAGTATTTTCAGTATCTAAATAATTTAATCTGATTGCTACTGATTTTTTACCTTCTTCTAAATGTTCACCTTCATATACATCAAATACTTGTGTATCTTGAAGAATATCAGCACCATTATCATGAATTGTTGAGATAAGTTCATATGCTGGTACATCGTGATTTACCTCTAATGCAATATCACGTGAAACACCTGGATATTTTGGAATTGGTTGATAATTGATATAACCAACAGAAACTTTCATCATTTCTTCGTAGTTTAATTCAAACACATATGTGCGTTTTAAGTCATTATCAGCCGCTACAGAAGGATGTAATTCACCGATAAAACCAATATCTTTGCCATTTAAAGAGACAATTGCAGTTCTACCTGGATGTAAACCTTCAATTTTAGCTGCACGATAATCTAATGTTAAATTAAGTTTTTCAGCAACTCGTTCAATAACACCTTTAGTTAGATAAAAGTCGACTTCTTCTTTTTTACCTTGCCATTGATTTACAACATAATCACCTGTCATAATACCACTTAAATATTCAACTTCTTCAGGTAATTCATCTTCACCATTGCCGAAGAATACACGTCCAATTTCATATAATTTCACATCTTTATTTTTACGTGCAACATTATACGTTGTTGCCTCAATTAAATGTGGTAGTAAACTTTGACGCAATGTTGAATGTGCTTCACTCATTGGCATAAGTAGTTCAATTGTTGATCTATCTTGTAATGCAAAGTCTTTAGCATGTTCTTTAGATACAAGTGAATATGTGATAGCTTGGTTTAAACCTGCACCTTCTATTGTTTCTTTCACTATTCGTGTTTTACGTTGACGGTCAGTTAAAGTACCACTAGTCACTTCTTCAAACACTGGTAAAGTTGATGGTATCTCATCATAGCCGTATATACGTGCAACTTCTTCAATCAAGTCTTCTTTAATAGAAATGTCTTTACGACGAGATGGTACGAATACCGTAAGTTCATTATGATTCACTTCTGTTTCAAAACCTAATTGTTCGAAATTCTTTGTAATTTCATCTGCAGATAAATTAAATCCGACTGTTTCATTGATTTTGTCAGTTGTAATGTGAATTGGTGTTATGAATTCACCTAAATCGCCTGCAGACACTCTATCTTTAAGGACGCTACCAGAAGCATACATTTCTAATAAATAACATGCACGGTCAACAGCTTCATTGACAAATTCTGTCGCAATACCCTTTTCAAATCGACTAGAAGCTTCACTTCGTAAATTTAAGCGTCTTGATGTATGACGAATAGAAGCAGAATCAAAAATAGCGCCTTCTATAACAACATTAGTTGTTCGATCACTCACTTCTGAAAAATCTCCGCCCATCACGCCACCTAATGCAATTGGTGTTTGTCCATTAGTGATGACAATATCTGATTCAAGTAGCGTTCTTTCTTGATCGTCTAATGTCGTCATTGTTTCATTTTCTCGTGCTTGACGAACTTCAATATGATTAGAACCAATTTGATCTTGGTCAAACATATGTAAAGGTTGTCCATATTCTAATAGAACATAGTTTGAAATATCAACGACGTTATTAATTGGTCTAATTCCCGCTTTCATTAAACGTGATTGCATCCATATTGGTGATTGACCAATAGTGACATTTTTAACTATTCTCGCGCTATAATAAGGTACTTTATTTTCATTTTTAACGGTAACAGATAATTCATCTGTAGCGGATTCATTTAACTCATTACTAGCAGTTTGTGGTTTAGTCATTTGAGTTTGATATAACGCTGCTACTTCATATGCAGTACCTACCATACTTAATGCGTCTGCACGATTTGGAGTTAAATCAAATTCCATAATTTGGTCATTTAAATACAATGCATCTAATGCATCTGTACCGGGTGTTACCTCTGTAGAAAATACGAAAATGCCATTTTCAAATGCTTTTGGTACAACATTACTTGAGATACCTATTTCTTGTAATGAACAAATCATGCCTTCAGAACGCTCCCCGCGTAACTTGGCACGCTTAATTTTAATACCACCTGGTAAACGTCCACCTACTTTAGCAACAATGACATATTGTCCTTCATCAACATTAGGTGCACCACAAACGAATTGTACAGGCTCTTCCTCACCAATGTCTACTTGGCATATATTTAATTTATCTGCATCTGGATGAGACGTTTTAGATACGACATAACCTACTACTAAGTTTTTAATGTCTTTTGTATAATCAATAATATCGTCAACTTCGATACCAGTGCGTGTTATTTTTTCTGCTAAATCTTGAACATTTTGATTCACGTCTACATAATCTTTTAACCATTCATTTGAAATTAACATTAAATCTCACCTCTATCTTCTACAGCTTTAAACTGGTCTAAGAAACGTACATCATTTGTATAGAAATGACGAATATCCTCAATACCATATTTCAACATTGCGATACGGTCTGGTCCCATACCAAAGGCAAACCCAGAATATTCATTTGCATCAAAACCAGCCATATTTAAAACGTTAGGGTGTACCATACCTGCCCCTAAAATTTCGATCCATCCAGTATGTTTACAAACATTACAACCTTGACCTTTACATTTGAAACATGACACATCCACTTCAACAGATGGTTCTGTAAATGGGAAATAACTTGGTCGTAATCGAATTTCTCTATCAGCACCAAATAATTCTTTCGCTAATAATTCTAATGTCCCTTTTAAGTCACTCATTTTAATATTTTTATCTACTACTAATCCTTCAATTTGAGTAAATTGGTGGCTGTGTGTGGCATCATCTGAATCACGACGATAAACTTTACCAGGGCATATTATTTTAACTGGACCTTGACCATTTCGTTGTTCCATTGTTCTTGCTTGCACTGGTGACGTATGCGTTCTCATTAAAATTTCTTCAGTAATATAGAAACTATCTTGCATATCACGTGCTGGATGAGATTTAGGTAAGTTTAAAGCTTCAAAATTATAATGATCTTGTTCTACTTCAAATCCATCTACAATTTCATAACCTAATCCTAAGAATAAATCTTCAATTTCTTCAATAGTTCGAGTTAATGGATGTTTAGAACCTATTTCAATTTGACGACTTGGTAAAGTAACATCGATTGTTTCTTCTGCTAATTGTTGATTTAACTTTTCATTAGCTAAAATCGTTTGTCTTTCGTCTAGTTCTTGTTGAATTGTTTGTCTTAGCTCATTGACTTTTTGTCCATAAGCTGGTTTTTCTTCATTTGGTAAGTCTTTCATATTTTTCATTAATGCACTTACCGAACCCTTTTTACCTAAATATTTAACTTTCACATCTTGTAAAGCTCTTTCATCATTAGCAGCATTTATATCAACCAATGCTTGTTGCTTTAATTCACCCATATGATCATTTTGAGTCATACGTTTTTCCTCCTTTTATCCCATCAACAATATATTAATCAATCAATTATTTATTTATTTTTTAAACAAAAAAGACTTTCACCCCTCTAACTGGGACGAAAGCCTTCCGTGGTACCACCCAAATTTATGCCTATGCATACACTTGTATACGTTGTTAACGAAGACGTACTCCGACTTAAATCTCTTTAAGTAGCCAAAAAGATGAAAAAAACTAATCAAAATTGGAATAACTTTCAGTCATGGTTATTCTCCCTTAAACAATTTCACATGTTAGTTTACGTCTTTTTATAGGCTATTAATTCTCTTGTAGACCATATCATTGATTATTTATGAATTCATTATTTATTATAGACGATTGATTGATATAGGGTCAACCGGCAATAACCGTTTTGAATATCATTTATAAATTTTAAAGTCACCTAAATGTAGACAAATATTTTATCCTTTTAATTGGTAAAGTAAGATACTACCAGCAATTGCAACATTTAAACTTTCAGCTTTTCCATAAATAGGAATAGTTAAATTTTGTGTTGTACTATTTAATAGTGTTTCATTTACACCTTCACCTTCGTTACCCAAAATAAGTGCAAATGTGTCTTGTGCTTCAATTTCTTTAAAGCTTACAGCTTCATCTAATGCTGTACCATAAATGGGTCCATCAAATGTATCGATGAATATCTGTAATGATTCTGACATAACAGGAATATGAAATACACTACCTTGACTCGCACGTAATACTTTATCTTGATATGGATCTGCAGTGCCTTTTTCCATTACTATTAGATCAATACCTGCTGCATCTGCAGTGCGGATTAACGTTCCTAAATTACCTGGGTCTTGTATTCTATCAATTAATAATACTTGTTTCGCAGTTGATATATCATATTCTGGTTTTTTTATCACTGCGAAAAAGCCTTGAGGTGTCACAGTTCCAGACAACGCTTCTGCAACTTTTAAATTAATTTCAAATGTTTCATTAGCATACTCAATTAATTGTTCATCTGTTCTACTAGGATCAACAACAAATAATTGTTCAATGTCTAAACCACTTTGATATGCTTCATCTATTAAATGTATACCTTCGATAAGTGCTAAACCTGTTTTATCTCTATCTTTCTTTTTCTTAAGTTTATTCGCATTTTTAATTTTACTATTTTGAGCCGACGTAATTTGTTCCATATAATTAATCTCCAATATGATAATTTCTAATTATCCTTAATTGTATATGATTAAGTTATAAATTGAAAATAAAGTATCACTACTATTTTAATAGTTAAGTGATACTTACGTATTAGTTTTAGCTAAGTTGTTCTACTAAGAAACACCCTCATAATATTAAAATAAAAAAACTTCCGACTAAATTTATTGATATTTAATCGGAAGCTAATTGCTCGTTAAACGAATGGTTATTTCAAATAATGATAGCCAATATCATATGTATGAACGCTATTTTTAATAATCGGACTACTTTTATCATCAGATTGACTGCGAACATTTTGATGTGCTTTTTTAAATACATCTGATTTCAACCAGTCTGTAAAAGCTTGTTTATCTTTCCATAAAGTTAAAATTTTAACTTCATCATAATCCTCTTTTTCTAATGTACGAGTAACAAACATACCTTCAAACCCGTCTAATGTCTCAATACCATGTCTAGTATAAAATCTTTCAACAATTTCTG
Organism: Staphylococcus sp. URHA0057; assembly: GCF_000620265.1. Lineage (NCBI taxonomy): Bacteria > Bacillati > Bacillota > Bacilli > Caryophanales > Staphylococcaceae > Staphylococcus > Staphylococcus sp. URHA0057. Next base: position 413,217 of record NZ_JHVS01000001.1, read on the forward strand.
TTGCTGTCCCTTTGTTTAGCGTTAATTTGTTTTCAGCCATAAATCTCATGATTGTCTTCATCCTTTTAGTTAATTTTAGTTAATTTGGCAACAACTGCTATTCTGCCTGCTGTTTGTCTAAATGCATCTTCACAAGTCGATAATGTCACAATTTTATCTCCTTCATTGACATCTACATTCGTTTTAATCAACGAACGCTTCTTTGTTTTGAGTAAAAATGCTTTAAACTGTTCATCATTATCAAAAGTCGTTTGGATATAATTGTCATTACTTGTTGTTTTAAATGCACTAAAAATTTGTAATTGATATTTACCATATTTAGTATCAAAGTGGATTGATTTGTGTTTGTCATAAAATGATTGTTTTAAATAATCATCAAGTACATCAAACATAGTTTGATCACCAATATGATGACCATATATCACCGTATTTTTATCTAAAGGGTTCAATGAATTTCGATAATCCATAAAAATACTTCCTTTACGACGTTGTTCTCTTTCAAAATCTAAATTTAAATATTCATGATTTGTTTTACCTTGTAAAATAGGATAATTGAGCGATGTTCCCTCTAATTGAATCCAACCAACGATGTCTTTATTAATTTTTTCTAAGGATTCAAATTGTGGTCTTACTGATGATTGATGTTCATTTGATAGTGTTTTAAATTTCTTTTGTATTTTGGCATAACTTTCTTGTTCATCTTTATCTTGAACATAAATTTTAATTATTTGATAAGTAAAAACGACAATAACAACGATTAAAATAATTTGTATTATTCTTATTATGTGTTTCATATAATGTGATAATCCTTTATTCTTCATTAGTTAAGCCTTACATAGATTTATAAATACGTTGACGTTTACCCTTACATAATAAATAAATCAATGTAGGTCCACCTACAATCATTAAAATAGCATTGGCAGGTATTTCTAATGGTGGATGTATTGCACGTCCTGCTAAATCAGCTAAAAGTAAGAACCAAGCTCCTATGACTATTGAAAATGGTATAACTGCTTTATAATTAACACCTACTATTTTTCTTACTATATGAGGTACAATAATCCCTAAAAAGGCCATTTGACCTACTATCGCAACTGTTGCACTTGCTAAAAATACTGCTAATAAGCCAATTATCCATCTATACGTATCTATTTGAAAACCAATACTCTTAGCTTGCATATCGTCTAAATTTAATAAATTCAACTTAGGAGATAGTAAAATACTTAAACTTAATCCTATCATTGCAGAAATCGCTATAATATATACATCTTTCCATGTTTTCATAGTTAAACCTTGAGACATTTTCAGTAATGGATTTTGACTTAAGATGTCATATACACCATTTAATAACACAAATAATGCTACACCTACTAAAATCATACTTACCGCATTCAACTGATATTTAGTGTGTAAAAATATAATGATTATAAATGGAATCAATCCTCCGATAAAAACTAAAAAGGGTAAATAATTATATAGTTGAGGAATATACATCATACATAGTGTTCTCATAATTAAAGCGCCAGTCGAAACGCCTATTAAGTTCGCTTCAGCTAATGGATTTTGAAGAGACGCTTGTAAAAGTGCTCCTGATACTGCCAACATAGCCCCTACTATCATTGCTATTAATATTCTAGGTAATCTCAAATCTAATATCGCATCCACCGCATTATTTTCACCAGTTGATAATTTATCTATCCAATCATTAAATGTAATTTTTAAAGTACCAGTAACAAATGATAAATATGCTGTTAAAACAGTTAATAGTATAAATATTATTAAAAATAACTTCTTATGGTTCTTTATCATACAATCATTCCATTACTTTTTATTGTTATAAAATAAGTCATATAACTGTTTCATTGCTTCGTCAGCATCAACATTCGCTGTAATTCCAAATGGAATTTCTTCTAAATCATAAACTTTATTATTTTTAACAGCTTTAAAATGCTTCCAAATATCATTTTGTTTAAATTCTTTTTTAAACATTTTTTTCACTTCATCTGGCATGCCATGTGGTAAACGTAAAATGATATCAGGGTCTACATTGAGTAAGTTTTCAGTATTTGACGAAATATACTGTCTATCTTTTACTTTAATTACATTTTCTCCACCAGCAATTTTCACTAAGTCGCCAATATAAGATTTATCAGTCGCAACTAAATAACTTCCTGGCACACCCATAAGTATTAGTACTTTAGGATGTTTACGTTGTTTAGCAGCTTTGTCTTCAATTTCCTTTTTCACTTTATTTAAGTGATCATTTAATTCTTTTGCTTTTTCAGTTCTATTAAACTGTTTACCTAATTCTGTAATTGAATTTTCCATACCTTGCAAACTATCGTAGTCATAATAGTAACCTTTCATATTAAGCTGTTTATAAAAAGGTTTCATTTCATCTTTGATTGTAGACACACTTAATACGTGAGTTGGATTTAATTTTTTAACTGCTTCTACACTAGGTTGCATAGGTTGTCCCACTTCGGGAACATCTTTATATCGTGCCGGTAATGTTTTATAAGATGTTGGTTTTCCAACGATTGGTAAATCCAGTTTGTCTAGTGTCATTGTCAATGCAACAGTGGTAGGTACTATTCTATATTTTTCAGCTTTTTCTTCTTTTTTTGGTTTCGACGATGATTCACAAGCGACTAATAAAATAGCACATATAATTCCTAAAATTATTGTTTTTACATGTTTCAATCTTTTTTACCTCGCTTTCTCATTAATAAATGAGATACAACTAGGAGTAACATTGCTAATACTATAGCTACGCCCAATATCGCATATTCTTTTTTATGACTTTTTGCTTTTTGATTATTTTCATATTTTTTATTATTTGGTTTATGTTTCTTTACATCATCATCTCTATTGAATGATGGTAATGTTTTATCTTTTTCCTTTTTAATATTGTCCCTAGTACTTTGAATTTTAGTTGATTGTGAATCAACATTATTTTTCAAACTTTGATCATTATTATTTGAATTTTCAGACGATTGAGTATGACTGCTGTTACTATTTTTAGTCACATTTATATTTGTTGTAGTTGATTTGTTTTTTTGTTCTTGAGTACTATTCTTATATTCTTTTGGTTTATTTTGACCAGTCTTTTTATTTTTAGATATATCTTTATCTGTAGTTCGTGTTTGTTGATTATTATTCTTATTTTGTTGAGCTATTATTTGATTCTGATTTTTATCTTTTTTGTCTTCTTTATCATCTTTATTTTGTTTTAAATGAATGAATAGTACACTGTCTTCCTTATCATGGAGATTTTGTTTATAACGCATTTCCAAGGTTTGTATATTTTGCTTTAATAATATTCTTATCGTTGTTGTATTATCATTACTTTTAGTTACAAATGGTAATGGCTGAGAATTGGATGTCAAAAATTGATAATTTTCAATCTTAGTATGTGGAGATAATTTGATTTCTAGGTAAACTTGATTTTTACTATTAAAAATAAGTCGACCTTTTTCATCAAATACTTCTACTTTTTTATCATCTTTATCTCTTACATCTAGATAGATATTATTAGTCTTTTTAGGTAATTCTTTAAAAATAGATTCATCTAATTTCTGAGGGTTATCTTGCTGTGTATTATAAGAATTGGCTGATGGACTATTCATCTCATCAGCCAATAATAATGCATCTTTATTATTTAAAATCATAAATGTCGATACACAACAATAAATGATTAACGTTTTAAAGCTAGTTTGTAATGATACATTCATTATTTCACATTACCTTTGTTAACCTTTTTAGCATAAAATGTAATGAAAACGAATGACATCAATGCAACTGCAGGAACGATATAAATATATCCTGGAATACCAGCACTAGTTTGTGGGTTTTCTACACCACCAGTACCAGTGTTTGTAGTACCCCCTGTAGTATCATTACCAGTAGTACTTGCACTGCTACTACCATTACCAACTACATTAGATGGTCCATTAAATTTATAAGTAATATTGTAATGGTGATCATATAAGAAAGGTTTGCCATTTACTTTTTCATTAATATATACATCAATTTTACCTTGGACTTTACCGCTCACTTTACTTACTTCAAATTCAGAAGTACGTTCATCTTTCGCAGCATTTTTATTAATAATTTTTTCTTTATGGCCTTCGATACTCATACCTGTAATCCAATGACTGTGGTTAACAGTAATTTGAACATATAACTTACCGTTCTTTTTAACATATTTAGCTGGTTTATTAAAATAATCATTGGCAATAGATGTATCGTTAGTATTATATTTTAAGATTTCATAATTGAACGTTCCGCTATCTTCAGCAAAAGCATTATTAACAGTTGTCGCAAAAAACAATATAAAAGACAATACGGCTACACTAAAAATTTTATGTAATTTTTTCAAAATATATACCTCCCATTTAAGACGAATATTACGTCTTTACAAAAATAATAAATGATAAAGATTATCAAAGTCAATATTTATTTTATAATAAAATTATATTATTGTTATAACGATATACTTGTGGTACTATTATTGATAACCATTTTCAATTAAATTGGTTAATCACTTTTAATGACATAGCACAATCATTTTTAGGAGGAAAACATCATGAACAAACATTATCTAAATCCTAAGTTTTATAAGGAGAATAATCATGCATCATTAAGAAGATTTACAATTGGAAGTGCAACTCTTTTATTAAGTGTATTACTTTATGCAAGTAATGGAGAAAATCATGCGCAGGCTGCTGAAACAAATCAAAATAATAATCAAAATACAGCAGTATCACCTTCTTCATCACAAAATAATACTGTATCTGAAGAATTGAATTTCCAAGTTCAAAGAGATGGTTCAAATGAAGTGTCACACATGGATGAATATATGAAGCATCCTGGTAAAGTAATTAAAAAAGATAATCAATATTATTTCCAAGCTACATTAACAAATGCTTCATGGTGGAAAGAATATAAATTTTTCGATAAAAACAATCAAGAATTAACTACTAATGTTGTTAATGATGACACAGCAAATGATACAAAAACGTTAGATATTTCAGTAGAACCAGGATATACAAATATCACATCAAGAATACATATCGTTATTCCAAACTTAAAGTATGATCATACTTATACAACGCATTTGGAATTTGCGAAACCTATTCCAACATTAGGCGAAATTAATACTAATAGTGATAATAATACAGCATCTCAACCTAACAATGATGTAGTAACTACTCCAGCTACTGGAGACAATAACAACGGTGCTACTGCTCCAAGTACTGGAGATAACAACAATGTACCTACTACTCCAGCTTCTGGGGACAACAACAATGCATCTACTACTCCAAATACTGGAGACAACAACAATGCACCTACTACTCCAGCTACTGGAGATAACAACAATGCACCTACTACTCCAGCTGCTGGGGACAACAATAATGTACCAACTACTCCAGCTGCTGGGGGCAATAATAATAATGGAACTAATACAAACACTGGTGACAATGTCGGTAAAGATGGTAAAGATGGTAAAGGTGGCAAAACAGGCAAAAAAGAAGATGAAGGTAAAGATAGCAAATCTAATCAAAATAACGGGGATAAAGATGCTAAAAACTCACAAAATAGCGACGACAACAAATCAAAAGAATTACCTGATACAGGTAAAGTAGCTTCACATAGTTACTTTAATGAATTAGCTATGGCTACGATTGCCCTATTCACATCTATTACAATGTTTGTTTTCAGAAGAAAGCACTCTAAATAATCATATGAAACCTATATTAAGAAGTTGATATCTCTCAGTATAGGTTTTATTATTTTTTTATAAAATGGATTGCAATATATTTATACTTTGAGTTACAATACATGTGAACGATTGATAATGATTATCAATCTGTATTAAAACTATAGGAGTTGTTTACAACATGAACAAACATCAACAGCATAACTTCCCAAAATTAAGGTCTTTTTATTCAATACGCAAATCTACACTTGGTGTAGCTTCGATAGTAGTAAGTACACTATTCATTTTTACTTCTCATGGACAAGCCCAGGCTGCCGAAAATTCTAATGACAATAATGTACAAAATCAATCGGCATCTACGGCGAATTCTGATCAATCAAACCAATCTCAACCTGTAACTCAACCGGTTGAAAATAATAATCAAACACAAACAACGAATCAGCCTACTGCCTACCCTGCAGCGGATCAGTCTATAAAAGATGCTATTAAAAACCCTGCAGTTGAAAACCAACCTCATGACATTGGTCCAAGAGAGACAGTCAATTTCCAACTATTTGATCAAAATAATGAAACACAATATTATCACTATTTTAGTATTAAGAACCCTGCTGATGTCTATTACACAAAAACTAAAGCAAACGTTGAACTTGACCTTGATACAGGTTCAACTTGGAAGAAATTTGAAGTTTATGAAGGAAACACAAAACTTCCTGTTAACTTAGTGTCTTATAATCCAGACACAGATCATGCATATATTCGTTTCCCTGTGACTGATGGTACACAAGAACTTAAAATTGAATCGTCTACACAAATTGATAATGAACCTGAAACAAATTATGATTATACAAAATTAGAATTCGCTCGACCTATTTATAATGACCCATCACTCGTTTTAAATGATAATAGCAGTAATAATGCTTCGGAAAATGCAACTGATAACACAACACCAACAAACACTACCAACAATTCAGATAATAATGTAAATTCAACATCAAATAATAACGATGTAAACTCAACAATTGATAATAATCAAAGCGTTAGTAATCAAACTAATAATAGTCAAAATCAACCAAATGAAAACCAATCTGTAGATACAACACCAAATAATAATCAATCAAATACTACAGATAATAATAATCAAAATGATGACACTCAAAATCAAACTGCAGATACAACACCAAATAATAACCAAAGTAATAATGAAGAAAATCAGTCACAAGCTAATGATACAGTCTATCCTCCTGCTGATGTATCAATAAAAGATGCTATTAAAAACCCAGCAGTATTAGATAAAGATCATAGTGCACCCGTTACACGACCTATTGATTTTGAAATGAAAAAAGAAGACGGTGACAGACAATTTTATCATTATGCAAGCACATTAGATCCAGCAACTGTGATATTTACTAAATCTCAACCAGAAATTGAATTAGGATTAAAAACAGCACAAACATGGAGAAACTTTGAAATTTATGAAGGAGACAAAAAACTTCCTGTTACGCTCGTATCTTATGATTCAGATAAAGACTATGCTTATATCCGTTTCCCAGTTTCTGTAGGCACAAAAGAAGTTAAAATTGTATCATCTATTCAACTTGGTGAAAATAAAGTCGAAAATTATGATTATACTTTAATGGTTTTCAAACAACCGATAACTAATAATCCTAATGATTACAAAGATGATGAAACTTATACTGTAGATAAATTATTGGCACCATATCGCAAAGCTAAGACACTAGAAAGACAAGTATATGAATTAGAAAAGTTACAAAAAACTTTACCTGATAAATATAAAGAAGAATATAAATTCAAATTAGAAAAGACAAAAGCTGCTTTAAAACAACAAGTTCAATCAGCAATTGTTGAGTTTGAAAATGCAAAACCAACTAACGATCAATTAACGGATGTACATGATGCTAATTTTGTTGTATTTGAAAGTGAAGAAAATAATGAGTCAGTAATGGATGGATTTGTTGAACATCCTTTCCAAATTGGTACATTAAATGGTAAGCAATATGTAATTATGCGTACTAAAGAAGATAGTTATTGGAAAGACTTTATTGTCGAAGGTGAACGAGTGACAACTATTTCTAAAGATAAAGAAAAAAACACTAGAACATTAATTTTCCCTTATGACCCTAATAAAGCAGTTTACAATGCAATAGTTAAAGTCGTAGTATCTTCTATCGGTTACGATGGTCAATATCACGTAAGAATTATAAATAAAGATGTCCCAGTTGAAGATACATCTTTTACAAACGTAGACAATTCAATAATTGATGCAGAAAATAATCAAAATGACCCAACTACAACAACTAACAACGAAAACACTCAAATAACTGATGTAGTTAAAGATAACAACACTGATAATCAAACAGATGAAAATGTAGATAATAATGAATCAAATAGTGATAATACAACAATCCCTGATCATAATGTTGATGATATTGCAGATATTGTCGAAGATCACGATGTCGATAAAAACGAAGATAATGAAGTAACTCAAAAAGTTGATGAAGACAGTGATATAATAATACCTGAAAGTGTTAAAACAGATGAAGATATTGATAAAGAACATGTTAAGAAAAAAGGAACAACTGAAACCAAAACTGAGAGTAAAGATAATGTAAAAGATAGTGATAAACAAAAATCAAAAGAGCATGACATGAAAAAAACAACATCTCTTCCAGAAACTGGTCAATCTTCATCTCAAGGATTGACATGGTCATTATTGTTAGCGTTAACTGGTTTAACTTTTATCTTACCAAAGAGAATTAAACATTCTAAAAAATAATACAAAAAAATCCCGTCTGAAAATTAATTTCAGACGGGATTTTTAATAATATCTAAAATTATTTAGATACTACTTCTTCACCATTGTAAGAACCACAGTTTTTACATACGCGGTGAGTTAATTTGTATTCGCCACAACTTGGGCATTCTGTCATACCAGGTACTGACATTTTGAAATGAGTACGGCGTTTGTTTTTTCTAGTTTTAGACGTTCTTCTTTTAGGTACTGCCATGATTTATCCTCCTTAAAATTAAACACATAATTAAATGATATCAGTTTATTTAACAATATTATATCATTAATTAAACCGTTATTGTTCTTTATCGTATAATTGTTGTAATTTCTGAAGCCTTGGATCAACTTGATTACTATTTGAACCATCGTCTTCTTGATCTTGTTCTTGGACAAGTTCAACGAATTCATCTTCATCAATCACTTCCCAACCATTGCCTTCGGTTAACATTTGATCACTGTTGTCTGAATAAGCACGCATCGGTTTTTCGATGATAACTAAATCTTCAACAATATCTTTAATATTAATCATACCGTCAGTAGCTAGATGATAATGTTCATCCTGCTCTTCTTCATCGGTATAATAATCACTACCTTCTAAATCAAATATTTCAGAAGTTTCTACATCCAATGGCACTTCTACAGGAACTAAAGTACGAGCACACGGCATCGTATATGTCCCAGTGACATGTATGTCAGCAATAACTTCATTTGATTTGATAGTTAATTTACCGTCAACATTGATTTCAGAAAGATCAATGAGATCTAATGATTCTTTTAAATGCTCAAAATTCGCCGTTTGATTAAATTCAAAAGGCTTACCTTGATATTTTCTTAATTGTGTTATTGACCATTTCATATGGCTTCACCTCTAACAAGCACAAAATTTATTTTAACTTTCTCAGTATAATATGTCAAGATTTTTTCTTAACATACGTACTTCTGTTACAATACTAATAATGAATTCTGAAAGGAAGAAATGCAAATGAAAAGTGTTGGCTTGATTACTGAATATAATCCTTTCCATAATGGGCATCTATATCATGCTCAACAATCTAAAATAAATTCTCAAGCAGATGTTTCTGTTGCAATAATGAGTGGCAACTTTGTAATGCGTGGCGAACCAGCTATATTCAATAAATTCATTCGTACTCAAATGGCACTTTCTGGTGTTGATTTAGTTGTAGAATTACCTACTATCGCAAATTTATCTTCTGGAGACTTCTTTGGAAAAATGGCTATTAAAGTAGCGAATTATATCGATATTAACACAATATCTTTTGGTAGTGAACATGGTAATATAGTTGAGTTACAAAATGCAGTCAATCACGTGCTTGAATTAGAAAATAATCCTATATTCAAGTCCAAAATTAAAGAAGGTAAAAGTTATCCAAGAATTATCAGTGAACTGATTAAAGACCAACAAACTTTAAATATTTTACAATCACCTAACAACATCTTAAGTATAGGATATCTTAAAGCAATCCAGCAATATGCACCACATATTGAAGCAATGACGATTTACCGTGAGTCAGCACAACATCGTGATAACACAATAAAGCATCAACAATTTGCGAGTGGGTCTTCCATCCGCCAATCTTTAATCAATCAAGAAACTGATTGGTATAAAGTAGTACCTGAAAATATTAAATCACTGTATCAAAATCAAATGACTACAGTTGAAGATACTTTCCCTTACATCAAACATCAATTGTTAACACAAGACACTAATACTTTAAACACTATATATACTGTCAGTGAAGGGTTCGAAAACAGATTAAAAACAATCATCAAAGATGTCAATTCGTTTAAAGAATTACTAAGTAAAACCAAAACCAAACGATATACCTATACACATATACAACGTATCCTAATGAATATCCTGCTCAATATTCATCAACATGATATTACAAACGATATACGAGCAATTAGAATTTTAGGTATGAATGAACAAGGTCGCGCTTATTTAAAATATTTAAAGCAACAATATCCAGAACGTCGTTTTATAACCAATATCAATAAATCTTCAGCTACATATTTCCCTATCGAAATTAAAGCAACAAATGTATACAACTTATTAAGCCAACAATCTCAAAATGATTTTAATACACCAGTGATTCAAACATAATTTAAGACCGTACTATCGATGATGACTATTAAAAGAGTCACATAGTACGGTCTGCTTTTTTATTTATAATATTTTTCTTTTAATGCTTCAGCAACATTAGGAGGTACAAATTCCGAAATGTCTGCTTTATAAGCTGCAACTTCCTTAACGATACTAGAACTAATAAATGAATAATTCGTACTAGTCATCATATACATAGTTTCAATATTATTATTCAACTTTTTATTCATTGATGTTAAGCGTAATTCATATTCAAAATCACTTACCGCACGTAATCCACGTACAATCGTTTTCGCACCGACTTGTTTGCAAAAATCTACTAATAAACCATTAAAATGATGTACTTCCACGTTGGAAAGATGTGCTACAGAGCCCCTAATTAAATCCATACGTTCTTCTATATTAAACGTGCCGCCTTTACTACTATTTTTCAAAACACAGACATGTATTTCGTCAAAACGATCTGCACTTCTTTCAATAATATCTAGATGACCGTATGTAATTGGATCGAAACTCCCGGGAATGACTGCTTTCGTCTTATTCATATTAATCTCCTTTTTCTAATAGCAATGTATCTGTCAAACCATAATGATATCTTTTTATTTCTTTAAACGGTGCACTTTGAATATGTTCTTCATTACTAAACTCACAAATGATAATACCATTTTCTTTAAGCAAATTAAACTCATCAATGCTTTTTAATGCTTCATCAATAAGACCTTTTTTATATGGCGGATCTAAAAATATGTAATCAAATTGAATCTCTCTTTTAGCTAAAGCTTTTAACGCACGATCAGCATTATTTTTATACACTTCAGATTGTGCTAATAAATCAAGTTGCTTAAGGTTTGATTTAATCACTTTAACTGCTTTAAAATTTTGATCGACAAAGATTACTTTATCCATACCTCGAGATAATGCTTCAATCCCTAATGCGCCGCTTCCAGCGAATAAATCCAAAGCTATACCTGATACTTCATGTAAACTATTAAAGATGCCTTCTTTAACTTTATCCATAGTTGGCCTAGTATTTCGACCTTCCAAACTTTCTAATGCCTTACTTTTATGTATTCCCGCAATGACACGCATCACTTTCACACTTCCATTTCACAATATAATTTAATATAATTTGGGATAAAAGGAGATTGATTAAACAAATGAAACAATCATTTATTGTTTTAGGTGAGGGTTTAACAGATTTATTCGAATTCACCACTCTCATCGACTACAACCATACTAGAATTGATAAAATAATCTATTTTCATTCCCCACAAACTGAAAAGCAATTATCATCAGTAGCTATCATTATGCAACCGACTGAAGGTAATTATTTCCAAGCAATGTATATGATGATTAATGCATTAAAATATCCATATCCAAATAGTAATAAGAAATTTGACATGATTAACCAGAAAGCAGAGGAATACGATATCCCAGTATTAGGTATAGATGTTCAACCTCCAGAAGCTTTCCATGACAATGACTTATATTTTAACTATTTAATTAGCGTTTTACGATTACAACGTTGGATACCACCATTACAATAGGAAACACATTTCTTAACGAACACGAGTTATATGACTTCGTGTTTTTCTTTTTCATACGTTTTCTTTAAAAATTTGTATGGTGAACCATCTATATGTTGAACATATTTTAATTTCATTAGTTTATTAACGACATCGTCCGCTTCACTTTCATTAACATACATGATAACGAATTTACGTTGACGATTAGAATGAACGATGTGTCCATATTTTCTAATTTGTCTTTCATGTTTGATATGTTTTAAATAAACAATAAGGCTCACTCTTTGAACTAAATTCATCTTTGCTCACTCCATTTAATATACACAGTTTTTATCATATCATGAGTTTAAATTTTATGAAATAACAATCACTTCCATATATTCCATCCCTATTTATATTATTCTATTAAATCAAAACCAATCTTCATAATGGGATATTCCTATACTTAATTCGTCAAGTAAATATTTGTCTATAAAAAATAAAATAATATTCCGTTCTTCACGCACTTCATTTTTCAAATATGAAGGATATCTGTTAATATAACTTTAATACCTAAAGGAGGATATCAAATGGTTAAACTAAATAAGTGGTTCATTAATGGTTCATTCGCAATTGCAAGTATTGTTGGAAGTGTGATTTATGTAAATAAAAATAAAAAACCACGTGAAATTAATGCAATCCCTCCATTTTTCACAGGTGTAGCACCATATTTATTTGCGCATAGAGGCGGCATGGCTGTTAGACCTGAACAAACAAAGCTTGCATTTGATAATGCAGTACAATATGGCGTAGATGGATTCGAAACAGATGTAAGGCTCACTAAAGATAAGGAACTTATCGTATTCCATGATGCAACTGTTGATAGAACAACTAACGGTTCAGGTAAAGTAAGTGAACATACTTTAGAAGAATTAAGAAAATTAGACGCTGGATATTATTTCACAGATATAAATCGTCAATATCCATTTCGTGGACATGAAGATGCTAAAATTTTAACATTTGAGGAACTTTTAGAGCTTTATCCAGAGATGTATATTAATGTTGATTTGAAAGATCATCCAAACAGTTATGAAGGTTCTATTGCACCTGAAGTCATTTATCATCAAATTGTTAAACATCATGCAGAACATCGTGTATTAGTAACAAGTTTCCATAAAGAACAAATTGAACGCTTTGATCAATTAAGTAAAGGTACTGTAGCAATTGGTGCGAGTCAAAACGAAGTAGCAGATGCGTTTATTAAGTTTAATACGTTTAGAGGACATAAATTCCATCCGAAAGCTAATACTTTCCAAATGCCAACCGAATTTAAAGGAATCAAGCTTACTTCTTCTAGATTTATTAAATGGTTAAAAGTATTAAATATTGTACCAGGATTTTATGGCATTAATAGTATTGATTTAATGACAGATTTATACCAAAAAGGTGTGCATACACTTGTAACAGATCGACCTGATTTAGCACAACAATTTAAAGAGACATTAAAATAATAAATAGCAAAAATCCTTAACGAATAATCACCTTTTCGTTAAGGATTTTTACTTTTACAGACACCGATGTGTATTACCAATTTTCTATAGAATCTCTTTCACCTTTAAAATTGTTACTTTTATGATGACGTTGTTCTAATACTTTTTCAATTGCTGAAAAAGAAATATTTAACGAATGTAATAAGACAAATAAATGATATATTAAATCCGCCGCCTCGTTGATAACTTCTTTGTTATCATTTTTCATAGCTCCTATTACAACTTCAAACGATTCTTCTCCAAATTTCTTAGTGATTTTTTCTATACCTTGTTCTAACAAATAATTGGTATAAGATTTAGATTGATTAGTTCTAGATCGTTCTTTTATTGTATGTTCCAATAATTGAACTGCAAAATGTGTCTTTGTACTAAAACAGCTTTGATTCCCAGTATGACATGTTGGACCATTAGGAATAACTTCGATTAGTATTGCATCATTATCACAATCTGTATGTATCGTAACGACTTGTTGCGTATGCCCCGATGATTCCCCTTTAGTCCACAATCTTTGTTTAGACCTTGAATAAAAAGTTACTACGTTCTCTTCCATTGTTTTATTAAATGCTTCTTCGTTCATAAACCCGAGCATTAATACTTGCTTCGTTACATAATGTTGTAATATGACCGGTACTAAACCTTTACTAAAATCTACTGTGACTGTCATCTTACTGGCACACCACCTTTTCTTAATGTGTGCTTAATATCAGCTACTGTATATGTTTTACTATGTAAAATACTAGCAGCTAAACCGGCAGATACATCTGTTTCTTTAAATAAGTCTAGAAAATGTTGAGGATTTCCACCACCACCTGAAGCAATGATTGGTATATTCACCTTTGATTTAATATCTGATAAATGTTCAATATCAAAGCCAGTTTTCATACCATCGTGATGGATACTGGTTACAAGTAATTCTCCAGCACCAAGTTCTTCAACTTGTTGAATCCAATCATATACTCTTATAGAGGTTAATTGTTTACCTCCATGTGTAGTACAAAAATAGTCATTTTGTTCCGCACTATAATAACTATCAATAGCAATACAAATACATTGACTTCCAAATTTTTGGCTAGCTTCTTTAATTAAATTAGGATTTTGAAGTGCACTAGAATTTAATGACACTTTATCTGCTCCATGATTAAGTAATTGCGAAATATCATCTAAAGTTTGAATACCGCCTCCAACAGTCAATGGTATAAACAATTGTTTAGAAATGGTTTCGATAACTTCCAACATTAAGTCATGTCCTTTTTCAGTTTTAGAAATATCTAAAAATACAAGTTCATCTGCTCCCGCTTCATTATAGTATTGTGCTAATTCAAGTGGACTACCTATATCGATTAATCCCTTAAATTGTATCCCTTTAACAACACGCCCATCTTTAACATCTAAACAAGGAATGATTCTTTTTTTAATCAAGATAACCCCTCCCAAAAACTGGGATTATGTGCAGCTTTACCGATAATCGCAGCATAAACACCCAATTTTTCAAATTGGTTTAAATCTTCTTGATTTCTAATACCTCCAGAAGCAATAATACTTAATTCAGTTTGTTGTACTAATTGTCTTGTTAATTCAAAATTAGGACCAGCTAACTTCCCATCTTTTGAAATATCAGTATAGATGATGCCACCTAAAGGTAAATGATTCACTTGTTTAACAACATCAAACAAATTGAGTTGTGTATCTTCTAGCCAACCATTAATCTTTATATCTTGTTTGTATGCATCTATAGACAAATAAATCTTTTTAGGAAATAGATATGACATTCTTTCCAACCAAGTTAAATCTTGAATACCTTTAGTTCCAACTATGCAGTAATCTATACCTATATCAAAATAATGATTTAAAGTTTCTTGTGATCGAATCCCTCCACCTACTTCTATAGGTTTTTGAGATAATGATCTTAGCTTTTTAATATAATGACATTCTTGAGTTTGCTTTAATTTTGCTCCTATAAGATCCACAATATGTATACGTGAAACACAATCAAATTGATTATAAAATTGGATGCTTTCCTCAGCTGTCATTGTCATTTGCTCTTTAGATTCATATTTACCTTCAGTTAGTCTTACACTCGTTGAGTCAATCAAATCGATTGCCGGCCATATGTTAATCATTTATAAAACCGCCTTTCAATGCTTGATTTAAAATTGCCAATCCTTGTTCACCACTTTTTTCAGGATGGAATTGTATTCCTATACAATTGTTATATTGTACTACTGCAGGAATTTGACACTCATAATCTGCATATGCAACAACATGATTATTCATTATCGCTTGATAAGAATGTATAAAGTACACATCACATTGAAGTAATTGATGATCACTTTTCAATAAATTCCAACCTAAATGCGGGATAGGTTGTGTTGTATGGATTGGCACTATTCGTCCAGGTATCAGTCCTAGTCCTTCTACATTACCTTCCTCACTATATTCAAATAACAATTGCATTCCTAAGCAAATACCAATGATAGGTTGGTTTTTAATTTGGTTTAAGATAGTGTCTAATCTTTTATTTTTAATTTCTGTCATTCCATCTTTAAAATGTCCAACACCAGGTAATACAACTGCATCTGCCTTATAAATA
This sequence comes from Staphylococcus sp. URHA0057, assembly GCF_000620265.1. Lineage (NCBI taxonomy): Bacteria > Bacillati > Bacillota > Bacilli > Caryophanales > Staphylococcaceae > Staphylococcus > Staphylococcus sp. URHA0057. The sequence goes on from NZ_JHVS01000001.1 coordinate 429,518, forward strand.
ATACTTTCGTTGTTGGTCAATATTGTCTCGTAGCCTAAGAATTCAATTGCCTTTTTCAAGCTATTAATATTGCCTAGACCGTAATCAACTATAGCTATCATTCAATCACACCTTTAGACGAAGGTATTACAAATTCAAGAGTTGGTGTTAATGCCTCTTGTAATGATTTAGCAAAAGATTTAAATAAAGCTTCAATTTCATGATGGGTATTTCCACCTCTAATTAAGTCCATATGCACAGTTAACCTCGCATTAATAATAAGTGCTCTAAAAAATTCTTCTACTAATTCTGTATCAAAATGACCTACTTTTTCTTTACTTAATTGAACATTAAATGAAAAATATGGACGGCCACTAATATCAATTACAGTTCTTGCTAACGTTTCATCCATAGGTATATAACTTGTACCATATCTTTTAAAGCTTTGCTGAGTCTTAACCATTTCCAATATCAACTGTCCTAAAACTATACCAATGTCTTCTGTCACATGATGATCATCAACATATGTATCTCCTTTAGCTTCAATTTGTAATGATAAGCCACTATGAAAAGCAAAAAGTGTTAACATATGATCTAAAAATCCTACGCCTGTATGTATATTGGATTTTTCCTTTTCTTTACTTATAGCAATTGAAATAGAAGTTTCAGCGGTTTGACGTGATTTTTGATAGTTCATTGAACTTCCTCCTTGTTGTTAATTCTGAAAATCACTTTTAAATATGGCTTTACCATATGTCAATGTCGAATATGTATTGATTGTTGATGATTATTAAGTGATTCTACACATGCTAACCTTTCTGCAGAATATGCTACCTTTTTAAAAGTTGATTTTGATAGATTAATCACACTGTGACGTGTCATAAAGTCATTAACTGATAAACCATTCGAAAATCTAGCAGTTTGGTTTGTTGGTAAAACATGACTTGGTCCAGCAATATAATCACCAATTGCTTCTGGAGCATAATGCCCTAAAAATAATGCACCTACAAATTTGATTTGATCAATAAACTGTTCTGGATGTTTAGTTTGAATGGATGCATGTTCAGGTGCAATTTTATTCAAAATATGACAGGCCTCTTCCATATCACTTACTTCAATTAAGTAATGATGATTGGCTATACTTTTGGACACTATAGAATGACGATCTATTGTTTTTAATTTATTATCAATATTTAACTGAAGTTGTTGTAATATTTGAGCATTGTCGCTAATAACAAATGTACGAGCCATTTCATCATGTTCAGCTTGAGCAAAAATATCATATGTAATGGCGTCAATTTGAGCAGTCTCATCAATAATCATAGCTAATTCAGTAGGGCCGGCAATTTGATCAATGCCTACATCTCCATAAACATATTTTTTTGCAAGCGCAACATACTGATTACCTGGACCAACTATTTTATCAACAGGTTTAATAGTTTCTGTACCATATGTAAGCGCCGCTATACTTTGTGCACCTCCAACTTGATAGACATGATTTACGCCAGTTAAGTGACAGGCAGCTAAAACTTCTTTAGAAACGCCATTTGTTTTTGGAGGTGTCACAACAACAATCTCTTCAACGTTCGCGACTTGTGCAAGTGTAGCCGTCATTAGAACAGTAGAAGGATAGCTTGCTTTACCACCTGGAACATATATCCCAACGCGTTCTATTGGATGGTAAACTTCATAACATTCTCCCTTTTTAGTAGAGGAATACTTTATCTTTTCTTGATATGATTTAATCCTTTCATAGCTTTGGTGTAACGCATTAAGTGTATCTTTATTTAATTCATCATAGGCCTTTTGTATGTCTTGCTTTGAAATTTCTAGAGATGTTGTGTCTACATGATCAAAAGTTAAATTATACTTTTTCAACGCTGCATCACCATTGACTTTAACATCATCACAAATATTTTTAACTAACAGGTATAAGGACTCATCTAATGATTGATTGTTACAATAAAGTTCTAAAAATTGTTGTGCTTTAAGCATTTATCATCTGCACCCCTAACATATTAATAAATGATTCTATTTCTTCACCCTTTTTAAAATACTGTGTTCTATTTGTAATCAATCTTGCCGAAATATCAGTGATTTTTTCTTTTTCAACAAGACCATTTGCTTTTAATGTAGTACCTGTTTGAACAATATCAATAATTCCATCTACCATTCCTACAATGCAAGCGAGTTCTATTGAACCACTTAATTTTACAATTTCAATATCTATTCCTTTGTTTTTAAAATAACGTGAAGTTGTTTGAACATAACTCGTAGCAATTTTTTTATAATCATTCGTAACAGGTTTAGCTGCTAAGGAAAAATGACAGTGTCCAAATGGTAAGTCGCATAAATTATTAATATTATATTTATTTTCATTTAAGATATCACTACCTACAATACCTATATCTGCAATGCCTTGTTCCACGTATATTGGTACATCACTTCCCTTTACTATAATAAAATCAATACCATCTATCGTAACTAATAATTGACGTTGTCTATGCTTTAGTCCATTTGATAATAAAAATAGTTGTTCTGCCTCTAAATAGTTGATAAAACTTTCTAATAATCTCCCTTTCGCTACAGCCACTCTAATCATATTGTCACCCCTATTCTTTGAATATGCTGATTATAAAGTCAAAGCCATACCGTATCCTTGGAGGTCACCAGAGTAAAATCCACCAGTTAGTATGCTAGTATCATGTTTATTTAAATAACATCTGATAAAAACACCTTTATAATAAGATCTTGATGGTTGTGCCGAAATATCTAAATGAATATTGGTCAAACCTTGTTTGATTAGTTGCTCTTCCCAACTTTTTACCGTAAGTAATGTTTGAGATGATTGGTCCAAATATTGACTTAATTTTGATAATTGATGACGTGTGCTTTCTGATAGTAATTTTAAGATAGGATGATTATGCGGTAATTGATGTTTTAATCCCGATAGATTTCTCTCTTCAATCATGTTTTTAATAACTAAAGTTCTATATTTTTCTTCTAATAATTCATTCAATAATTGATAATGACCTAAAATAATTAGCTGAATATCATCTTTTAAATACGTTTTAATAAAATGGTAGAAATCATTAAAACTATCATTGAATTGATTATATATAGGCAAATAATTCTCGATACCTATTTGTGATATGACCTCATTATTTCTGACAATAGGTCCAGAATAAGCAACCTTCTTAAAATCTGTTGGAAATATTGAATGATAACGTAGTAATTGATCAGTAAAATCGTGTCTTAAACTATAAATGTGATTGTTATTTTGCCAAAAATTCCTTTCTTTCATTTGTAATAAGTCCTCTTTCGTCAAATGACTCCAATCTAATTTTTCAATTAAATCTATATCTACAAGTTTGTAATTTTTATTTGAAAAGTACTTTAAGAATGCTAATTCAATTTCTTTTATTTTTATTATCTGATTTTGCTTATTCATACTCTACCTCCTTTACTTCTGACTTTAATGCTTTACTGTAGTAAAGTTATAGTTGTATTATAAGTTACCATAAAGACAAATAATAAACAATGTTTATTCATAATTTTCTGATAATTAAAATTAATATGATCTCCATCTATAAACATAAGGGTTTATATGAATTAAAAAACTCCCCAAATATTGAGTTTAATCAATATTGGAGAGATATCTTGTATGTTTTATAAATTTGGTAAAATTTAAATCATTTTATAAAGAACAGTTACATGATCCACCTGAAGCACAACCTTGTGCAGTCGTTTGGAAAAATGGATTGCCTGTATCAATTTTTACATTATCCGAAACAGCTAAAGCAATTTTACTAATAACTTCATCAATTAAATTCTGTAATGCTACTTCTTTTGACTTATAGTCCATTACCACTGGTAACATTTCATATGCTCGTTTACGTTGGCGTGTTTCCATCATAATTGTCTTATAGTCAGGATGATATCTACCAAATCGCATTACATCGTCGTATTGATCTTTGGTCTTTAGGAAAGCCGAATATAATAAGTGTGCTTCATCATTTTGGTTTAATAATTCTTTCGCTTTAATATATTCATCATAAATTTCTGAATTAACTATCATATCTGATAAGGCTTCGACGTCATCTAAAATTGACAATGTTTCTTCATTTATCATTTGTCATTCTACCCTTCATTTATTTTTCTAAGAAAATTAACGAATAATAATCTTTCATTACTTCTCCGCCCATTTCTTCATATTTCGTATTTAACATTCTAGAGCGATGAATATCGGAGTTCATCCAACTATGGATTAATGTTGGGACATCATCAAAGTCGTAACCCACATTCTGACTTGTCGATTTATAACTAACATCTCTTTCATCTAATTGTTGTTTTAAAGCATTTTCAGTAAATTCTACTGAGTCAGAACCACTTTTAGTCGCGTCAAATAAATTTATTGAAGCAATATGTGCAATATCATTATTTACCTTTAACGGTTTTAATCCCTTTAGTTTTCTCATTTCATTAGTTACCTCATAAAGTGTCACTAATTGATTTGTATTTTGTTCATAAGGTATATCTTTATTTTTTAAATTCGCTGTAGAATGAGATTCATTCGTTTTATATGGTTGCAATGTAGCTAATGCATCTTTATCTAAAAAGCGTATTGCCATGATTTTATTCGTTTGTTGGTCTGAATAAACTTGCGCATATATATTACCATATTTAATTAAAGTTTGTGTTTTTAAATCTTCATCTGATAATTCAAATTCATATTTTTTATTATTTGATTTGATTGTAGGTTCGGGATTGATGCTTGTATTTTCGAATATTTTTGAATTGCTTTCATCTATATGTAAAGGGTTAATATGAGCATCTTTTCCAGTTGCATAAACAGATTTTATTTTATTGTCTTTTACACTGACAATGTAATATTGATTTGTTTTCTTGAATACATAATTTTTATAGCCATCTTTATATGGATATGTTCGGTTAGCTTGACCGTATTTTTTGGTAAGTTGATCAATGTCCTTACCAATCCATGTTCCTACACCATTTTTAGGTTTTGGATTTTCTATATTTTTATTTAAATTTTTGAATTGTTCCGTTCTATCACTTTTTTGGCTTTTATTTAGATTTTCTAATACATCAAATTTTAGCCGTGGTGAGTAAAATAAATAGATTAGAAATGATACTAAAAAAACAACTCCTAAAATTCGTATAACTAATTTTTTCATCTTTCACCCACCTTAACTGAATTATTACTATTGTACATAATTACTTATTTCATAATCAAGATAAGTCTATTGTTATTTCTTGAATTAGGAAGCACAATTTTACAAAATGGTGTCTTACATTGGATTAGATTCTTAATATAAAAAAACTGATAAAACTATACAGAAAGTTTTATCAGTCACAATCTTATTTATTCAATTATAAACCTAAAGTAGCTTTAATTAATGATGTTGTTTCTCCACCTGGATACAAGATGTATAACAGTACATAAACTGCTACACCAGTAATCGCTGTGAAGAACCATATTACTGAAGCAATAGGTCCAATTTTTCTATGAATTTTAAATTTCTCTTTAAAAGCTAATACAATTTGTATTATTCCTAAAATCCCACCAATTGTTGCTAAGTTAATATGGAAAATTAAGAAAATAGTATAATAAATTTTAACACTATCTGGTCCACCGAATGCGGTATTACCAATAAAGATTGTTCTACTAGCATAAATAATAAAGAATGTTGCGGCAAAAACGGCAGCCCATAACATTACTTTTTTATGCTGATCAATTTGTCTTTTCCAAATAAGTCTCCATCCAATTGCCACTAATATCGCACTAATGACAATACACGAAGTACTTATTGTAGGTAAAATAGGTACGTTCATATGTTTCATCCTTACTTAATTTTGTATTTATATCATTTTAATAAGTGATACGACTACAACGAGTACGAAAAATACTACTAAATAGTTTAATGAGTAAATAAACATTTTAGTTGCCCATTTATTTTGATCAGTATTCTTTTTAAATGATGTAAAAGCTAGTGCCATCCACCCTAAATTTAATAAAGTAGCTAAAACAATAAATGTTGTGCCTAAACTAGATAACATAAAGGGAAGTGGTAATAGTAATACTAACCAAATAAACATGCTTACTCGTGTTCTATTGAATCCTTTTACAGATGGTAACATTGGAATATTAGCTAATGAATATTCATCACTACGTTTAATTGCTAACGCATAAAAATGTATTGGTTGCCAACAAAATACTACTAAAAATAGTGCTATTGCTGCAACACTTATTGATCCATCTATAGCTACCCAACCAATTAATGGCGGTACAGCTCCAGGGAAACTACCTACAACTGTATTCCAAGTCGTATGTCGTTTTGACCAGATTGAATAATATGATACGTATCCTATGATACCAAATAATCCTAAAACACCTGATGGTATATTTAATAAAAATAAACAACCTTCACCTATTAACATCATACCAAAGCTTAAAATTAATAAGTGCTTATCTGAAATTCTATCATTTACAGTGGGTCTATTCTGTTTACTAGGCATAATTTGATCTATGTCTTGATCATAATAATTATTAAGTGCACATGCGCCACCCATTATTAATGTAGAACCTATAATCATTAATAAAATTTGAGGTATTGACGATAGGAAGGAGTGATTTGTCATTACAACAGCCAACCAAGAACCAGCAAATGCAGGGATTAAATTCCCTTGAACAAGGCCCATTTTAATAATCTGTTGTAATTCTTTAAATGTCACTTGGCCCGTTTCCTGTGACAATGTTTGTTCTTTACTCATAATTCCCCTCCTAGAATTTTTTCATATAATACAATGATATAGCAAATAGTCATAAAAGACTAGGTTTTAAAAAATTAAATTGTGACACTTTAACGACATTCCAAATAGTTGATTTTGTAACGTAATTAAAAATGGTATCATTGATATAATGTAAAAGAAAAATATATACGTTAAAATAAATTACAAAATGTCCATGTTTAATGAGAATAGTTGTTAGATTTTATTTTAATGATGGGGTGTTTATCATTGTTTAGAAAAGGAAACCTTAAATGGTTAAGTGTCTTAGCAACAATTATTATGACATTCGTACAATTAGGTGGTGCGCTAGTAACTAAAACTGGTTCGGAAGATGGTTGTGGTTCATCGTGGCCGTTATGTAATGGAGCACTACTTCCACAAAACTTACCAATACAAACAATTATTGAATTAAGCCATAGAGCAGTTTCAGGACTTTCATTAATTGTCGTAATATGGCTAGTCATTACCGCTTGGAAACACATAGGGTATATAAAAGAAATTAAACCATTATCTATCATAAGTATAGGTTTCTTATTATTACAAGCCTTAGTTGGTGCTGCTGCTGTAATCTGGCAACAAAATGCATATGTATTAGCATTACATTTTGGAATCTCTTTAGTTAGCTTTTCATCAGTATTTTTAATGACATTAATTATTTTCTCAATTGATCAAAAGTATGAAGCTGACGAATTAATGATTCAAAAACCATTACGTACGTTAACATGGTTAATGGCAATCATCGTATATTTAACTATATACACTGGTGCTTTAGTAAGACATACTAAATCAAGTCTAGCATATGGTGCTTGGCCAGTACCTTTTGATGATATTGTTCCACATAATGTACATGACTGGGTTCAATTTGCACACCGTGGTATGGCTTTTATTACTTTTATGTGGATTATGATTACGTTTATTCATGCAATTAAAAACTATAGTGATAATCGTACTGTAAGATATGGCTATACAGCTGCATTTATTTTAGTTATTTTACAAGTAGTAACTGGTGCTTTATCTGTTATTACTAATGTAAATTTATTTATTGCATTGTTGCATGCTTTATTTATTACTTACCTATTCGGTATGATTGCTTATTTCATCTTATTAATGTTGAGAACGACAAGAAGTCTTAAAAACAAAGCTTAATTATAAAGCCGAAACATTTTTGAATATTGAATGTTTCGGCTTTTTTAATATTTATTAAGATGGATCTTTTTCTAATTCAATTAATAAATCTCCTGTAGCTATAGAATCTCCATTCGATACTGTGATTTGTTTTATAGTACCGTCAAATGGTGCTTGTACCGTTGTTTCCATTTTCATTGCTTCTGTAATGAGTAAAGCTTGATTTGCTTTCACTTTATCTCCAACAGCTACCTTCACTTCTGTGACAGAACCTGGCATTTGTGCCCCAATATGATTTGGATTGGTTTTGTCTGCTTTTGGTTTTACATTTACATTAGCTTTTACACTTTCATCTTTAATATAAATGCGTCTTGCTTGTCCATTCATTGCATAGTAAATTGTTCGTTGCCCATTTTCATCGGGTTCGCTAATTGTTTCTAGTTTAATAATCAATCGTTTACCAGTATCAATTTCTATTTCAACTGTTTCACCGTTTCTCATACCGAATAAAAATGTTGGTGTATCTAACAATGATAGGTCCCCAAATTGTTCCTTAGTAGCAATAAATTGTTTATAGACTTTAGGATATAGGACATAGCTAATGATATCTTGTTCTGTTACTTCTGTATTTTGAATGTTTGCTAATTCTTTTCTGACTTCTTCAAAATCAACAGATTCTAAATATTCTCCAGGTCTATTTTCCAATGGCTTTTGACCTTTAAGTATGACTTTTTGCAACTGTGGATTAAATCCATTTACTGGTTGCCCAATTTCTCCTTTAAAGAAGGATACTACAGATTCTGGGAAATCTAATTTATGTCCTTGATTAATGATATCATCTTCATTTAAATCATTTTGAACCATGAATAGTGCCATATCTCCTACTACTTTAGAAGAAGGTGTCACTTTAACGATATCTCCAAATAGGAAATTAACACGACGATACATATCTTTTACTTCATCAAAACGTTCACCTAGACCAAGACTTTTAGCTTGTTGGCTTAGATTAGAATATTGTCCACCTGGCATTTCGTGTTGATATATTTCTGTATTCGGTGACTTAATATCACTTTCAAAATCTGTATAATATGGACGAACTGTAGCCCAGTAATGACTAATTTCTTCAAGTCCTTCTATATCTGTTCTCAAGTTACGTGGGAATCCATTTAACGCATAATACAATGAATTGGCACTTGGTTGACTTGTCAAACCACTCATTGATGCTACAGCAGTATCAATAATATCTACGCCAGCATCTATCGCTTGTTTATATGTTAGTAAACCATTGCCACTTGTATCATGAGTATGCAAATGTATAGGTAAATTAACCGCTGCACGTAAATGACCGATTAGTTCATATGCTGCTTTCGGTTTTAATAATCCTGCCATATCTTTAATAGCTAAAATATGGAAACCTTCTCTTTCTAATTCTTTAGCTAATTTGACATAATAATCAAGTGTATAAATATTTGATCTTTCTGAGTTTAAAATATCACCAGTATAACAAATTGTTCCTTCAGAAATTTTACCAGCTTGTTGTACCGCTTCATTCGCTACTTTCATTTGATCAATCCAGTTTAAAGAATCAAAAATTCTAAAAACATCGACACCAGCTTCTGCACTTTCTTTTACAAATTTTTGTATTACATTATCTGGATAATTTTTATATCCTACTGCATTTGAAGCACGTAATAACATTTGGAATAAAACATTGGGAATAGCTTTACGTAGACGTTCTAGACGTTCCCATGGATTTTCTTTCAGGAAATTATACGCTACATCAAATGTAGCACCGCCCCACATTTCTAATGAAAAACTATCTTTAAATACTTCTGCAGTTTTAGATGCAATATTTAACATATCTTTTGTTCTTACTCGAGTAGCTAATAAAGACTGATGTGCATCTCTGAAAGTAGTATCTGTAATGAGTACATCATCTTGTTCTCGTACCCATTTCGCTACTCCGTTTGGACCTTGTTGATCTAGTAACTGTTTCGTTCCTGAAAATGTATCTACCTTTGCTTGTGATACTTTAGGAAGAGAAGCCGTTTCATATAACGGTTTAGGTCGCTTTTCAACATTAGGAAATCCATTAATTGTTACATTCCCAATATATTCAAGTGTCTTTGTTCCTCTATCTAATGTTGGTTGAATGTTAAATAATTCTGGTGTTTCTTCTATAAATTTAGTAGTATAATCTCCACTTCTAAACTGGTCATTTCTCATAACATTAATTAAAAATGGAATATTGGTTTTAACCCCACGAATTCTCATTTCTCTTAAAGAACGTTCCATCTTTTCTTCTGCTTGTTTAAATGACATAGCATGTGTAGATAGTTTTACTAATAAAGAATCATAATACGGTGATATTTCAGCACCTTGGAATCCATCACCTGCATCTAATCGTACGCCAAAGCCTCCACTTGATCGATATGCAATAATGGTTCCCGAATCAGGCATAAAGTCATTTAAAGGATCTTCAGTAGTAATACGACATTGAATTGCATATCCTAATGTTTGAATATCTTCTTGCTTAGGCATACCAACTTCTTGGCTAAATAATTCGCCACCATCTGCAACTAATATTTGCGTTTTAACGATATCTATTCCAGTTATCATCTCAGTTATCGTATGTTCTACTTGCACACGAGGGTTAACTTCAATAAAGTAAAATTCATTCCCAGACACTAAAAATTCGACCGTTCCTGCATTAACGTAATTAATATGTGACATCAATTGGATTGCAGCATCACATATTTCTAAGCGTAATGATTCAAGTAACCCTACTGAAGGTGCTACCTCCACTACCTTTTGATGACGTCTTTGAACCGAACAATCACGTTCATATAAATGAACAAGATTACCATATTCATCACCGATAACTTGTACTTCTATATGTTTAGGATTATCGATGTAGCGTTCGATATAAATTTCGCTATTACCAAATGATTTTTCAGCTTCTGATTTAGCGCGATGAAATGCATCTTCTAATTCACTGGCTTCACGAACAATTCGCATTCCTTTACCGCCACCGCCACTTGTAGCCTTAATCATTAACGGATATCCAGCCTGACTTGCAAAGGCCTTTGCCGCTTCAAAGCTTTCAATAGGTCCATCTGTACCTGGTATCATAGGTAAGTTAGCTTTAAGTGCAGTTGTTCTTGCTTTAACTTTATCACCAAACATATCTAAGTGTTCTAGATGAGGTCCAATAAATTTAATGCCTTCTTCAGCACATCTACGTGCAAATTGTTCATTTTCACTTAAAAAACCGTATCCTGGATGTATAACATCAACATTTGCTCTTTTAGCTACTTCTATAATTCTTTCGATATTTAAATAACTTTCTGCTGGTCCTAAATCACTACCTACTAAATAAGATTCATCTGCCTTATATCTATGTAATGATGATTTATCCTCATTAGAATAAATTGCTACTGTACTAATATTCAACTCTGCTGCTGCCCTAAAAATTCTGATAGCAATTTCACCACGATTGGCTACTAATAACTTCTTGATGTGTTTCAAGAGTAAAAACACCCCTTTTAAATATTTAGAATTTTCTAACTACTTATATATTAAAATTTTATCCTATATAGCAATTATTTTCTATAGTTAATATATATTAGTCATAATTCTTTAACTTAAGTGTCATAAAACCAAAACAAATTATTTTATTTTAATGATTCACTTATAATCAAATAAAATTATCATTAACAATAACTTTATATTATCATTATGTTGAAAGTATTTCCAGTTTAAAATAATTTACAAATAAAAAAGCTAATCCCTTACCTTTAGAAAATTCACTGTACAGAATTTCACTAAAGAGAGATTAGCTAAATAGTTATTGATAACGACGTCTAATATCGATTTTTCGTTGTTTACTTCTAATTTCATCCATTTTAATTTGTTTTGCAGTAATTAAGAGTAATCCCATTGCTATACTTAAACTAATCATAGCCGAACCACCAAAACTAATAAACGGTAATGGTACACCTGTTAATGGAATTGTTGCTGATATACCACCTAAGTTTACAAATGTTTGGCTTCCGATATAACTAGCAATTCCTACACATACTAATTTATAAAAATATGAATTCGTTTTATTAGCTAGTTGGAATGCACGGTAAACAATGAAAAATTCTAGTAGGATGACAAATAAACCACCTACAAGTCCTAATTCCTCACATATAACCGCAAATATAAAATCGGTATGTGGTTCTGGTAAGTAGCCAAGTTTCATAATACTATTTCCAAGTCCCCGACCAAATAATCCACCATTACCTATAGCCATAAGTGAGTTAGATATATGGTAACCTGTACCAGCTTCTGCGTTAAATGGATTAGTTAAGGTACTAAATCTAGCTTCAAGGTAACTTGGTAATAGTCCTAAAGCAAGCACTAAAATGGATATCACTATACCTGCAATGACTACCATAATACCGTATTTCAAAAGATTTTGTACGCCTATACCAGCGTAAAAAATTATTGAAAAGAAAATAATTAAAATTAATAATGTTTGCCCTACGTCTCTTTGTAAAAGTACTAGCGCAACACAGCTTGAAACTAAAATAATCGGTGCTGCAATAAGTTTAATTTTATTTCGTACTTGAGGCATTTTCTTCTCTATCATAAACGGTAAGTATAAGATGATAGCAATTTTTAATAACTCTGACGCTTGTAAATTCATAAATCCTAAATTGATCCAACTTTTTGAACCATTAATATTTTTACCAATTACAAGTGTTATTAATAACAAAGCGAATATACCTATCATCATCCACTTTTGAACATTAGGCTTTTTCAATATCTTTACATTCATTATAAATGCCATAAAAAAGACTATAACAAAACTCATAATGACGTAAAGTAACTGTCTCGTATAGAAATATGTACCGGATACTTCAGCACCGCCTGTTAATGTACCCTTAGTAGCAGCCACCATGCTGGCACTATAAACCATAACTAAACCAATTAAACATAGAATCACATATGTGACTAACAATGGATAATCGATAAATTTAGATGTTTTCCCAATATACCGCAATATATTTTTAAAGTTTTTCATATATCAGTTCATCCAATTCAATGTTTTTAAGATTTGTTTAAAGGGAATTAATCGAATATTAATCATTCCCACAAACTTATCTTTTTTATTATAAACTTCTTATGTATCACAAAACAAATATAAACATAATGATTTTACAAAAAGATAAAATGACTGAGAAAATATCAATTATGATACTATCTCAGCCACCATTCATACAATGTGTAAGTTGCATTTCACGTTTATATCAAAATGAATTCAAACTATGTTATATCTATACAAATTTGAATTAATATAAATAATAACGTTAGATTAAATCAAATCTATAAAATTAAACATTTGTAAAAGCTTCGTGTAGTTTTGAAAGTTCTTTTTCAAGTCTTAACATAAGTTCTTTGCCGACTTCTTTGTCAACTAGCCCTAGTTGTACAGCAAAATCTACTTCTTTTTGAAGACCGAACATTTGTGTATCTAAAACTTCTTCATAAAGCGGACAAGAAGGTACTGTTAGGTTATCCATTTGAACTTTGATTAGCTGTAAAATTCTATCAGCATCTTTGTTCAATTGCTCATATGCCGCATTATTTAATTTCGACTGATTAGCCATGACACACACTCCCCCTATCATTTCATTAAATATCTTCAATACTTAAAATTTTATCTTACTAAATGTTAAAAAGCAAGTATCTTTAAAATAAGTATAACCTATTTTATGATAAAATAGTATGAGATAAAAATTTAGGGAGTGGGCAAGATGATTCAAATTAAAGGTGCGGTAAAATTCCCCATCACATTAGATAGTACAACTTGGATATTTGACGATCGAAAGGTAAATATTGAAGACTTAGAAAAAGGTGTCTTTGACGGCACTAAACCAGTTCGATTTGAAGACAATAGAGAATGGAATCGTGCTATTCTTGAAGGACAAACTAATCCGCCAACGCTTAATTCTGAAATAAAATATAAAAAACGTTCTGTTTTAGAAGGTTCATTTGTGATTAACATGACACCATTCTTTAAAACAGCAGAACCACAATCAAACGCAACTGCAATTAAATTATTTAATGATGAAGATTCAGTTGAAGTTCCATTAGATTTATTACCATACTTATTCTTCCAATTTGCTAAAGATGGAAAACGTATGTATGACGATAATTCAGTTGATAGTTTTGTATACGATACAGAAAATGGATACAGCTACGAATTTAAGTATGTAAAATATATTGAGGTGATTTAATTGGTTCCTGTTAAATGTATCATTTGTGATACTACAGTTCATATTGATGAAAATACTGTAGAAGCAAAACGGCTTAGAAACAACCCTATTCGTACTTTTATGTGTGATGATTGTAAAAGTCGCTTAGATACACCTAAACAACCTCAACCTTTTACGTATCACGATTCAAAAGAAAATTAACATAATAAAACCACTCGCTAGTTGTATTATCAACTAGCGAGTGGTTTTTTTGCTTATATTTTATTCATGTTAATTAAAAATTATTCTTCATCAGACATCATTTGTTTAACACGTTTAGCTTCTTTTTCACGAACTGATTTATTTAAAATTTTCTTTCTCAAACGAATACTTTCAGGAGTTACCTCTACTAATTCATCATCATTAATAAATTGTAAAGCCTCTTCAAGCGTTAAAATACGTGGGCGATTCATTGTTTGAGTTTGGTCTTTAGTTGCTGAACGTACGTTAGTTTGATGTTTTGTTTTTGTGATATTAACTGTTAAGTCATTTTCACGGTTATGTTCACCAACAATCATACCTTCATAAACTTCAGTACCTGGTTCCATAAAGTTAGTACCACGGTCCTCTAGACCTAAAATAGCATAAGTACTAGCAGTTCCTTGATCCATTGAAATTAATGCACCATTTCTTCTGCCACCAATTTTTGCTTTAATGCGAGGTCTAAATTCTTCAAATGTATGGTTAATAATTCCATAACCACGAGTCATTGACATAAATTCAGTAGTGTAACCAATCATACCACGTGCAGGTACCATAAAGATTAGACGAGTTAAACCATTATCTGTTGTCATCATGTCTAACATTTCACCTTTACGTGTACCTAAAGATTCGATTACTGCACCAGAATTTTCTTGAGGCACTTCACACTGAACTCTTTCAAATGGTTCACACATCACGCCATCTACTTCTTTAAGAATTACTTGAGGTTTAGAAACTTGTAATTCATAACCTTCACGACGCATATTTTCAATTAGGATTGATAAATGTAACTCACCACGACCCGCAACAATCCATGCATCAGGTGAATCTGTAGGTGTTACTTTTAATGATACATCTGTTTCAAGTTGTTGATCTAAACGTTCTTGAATTTGGCGCGCTGTTACAAAGTCACCTTCACGACCAGCAAATGGTGAATTATTGACTCTGAATGTCATTTCAAGTGTTGGCTCATCAATACGTAATACTGGTAATGCATCTTGGTGATCATGTGGTGTTACTGTTTCACCAACGTTAATGTCTTCCATACCAGATACTGCGATTAAGTCACCAGCTTGTGCTTCTTCAATTTCTTCACGTTTTAATCCAAAGTAACCAAAGATTTTAGTTACGCGGAAGTTTTTAATAGTGCCATCTAATTTAATAAGTGATACGTTGTCACCAACACGCATTTTACCTCTAAATACTCGGCCAATACCGATACGACCAACGTAATCATTATAGTCTAATAATGCTACTTGGAATTGTAATGGTTCATCACTGTTATCTATTGGTGCTGGTACGTAATCAATGATTGTTTCGTATAGTGATTGCATGTTTTCATCTTGTTGTTCAGAATTTAAACTTGCAGTTCCGTTAACAGCTGAAGCATATACAACTGGGAAATCAAGTTGTTCATCATTTGCTTCTAATTCAATAAATAAATCTAACACTTCATCAACTACACCTTCTGGTCTTGCTGATGGTTTATCAATTTTATTTACTACTACAACTGGTTTTAAATTTTGTTCTAATGCTTTTTTAAGTACAAAACGTGTTTGAGGCATAGTACCTTCATATGCATCTACAACTAAGACTACGCCATCAACCATTTTCATGATACGTTCAACTTCGCCACCAAAGTCAGCATGTCCTGGCGTATCTAAAATGTTAATTCTTGTTCCTTTATAGTCTACCGCAGTATTTTTAGCTAATATCGTAATACCACGTTCTCTTTCTAAGTCATTAGAGTCCATAGCACGATCGTCAACATGTTCATTCTCTCTAAAGATTCCTGATTGTTTCAATAATTCATCAACTAACGTCGTTTTACCATGGTCAACGTGCGCAATAATTGCTATATTACGTACATCTTCTCTTATATTCGTCATATTATAAATTTCCTTTCTTAAGTAAACTCCCACTTTTAATTACAACTTTTTTATTATATCATAGATTAGAGAAAAAATAAGTAAAAGGTGGGGTATGGGATGCAACAAAAAAAATCTAAAGGCGTATTTTGGGTATTCTCAATTTTAGCTGTAATCTTTTTATTGCTTTTTAGTTTTAGTGTTGGTGCTGCAAATGTTCCAATGATGATTTTAACATTTATATTACTCGTTGCAACATTTGGTGTCGGTTTCACAGTAAAAAAGAAATATCGTGAAAATAATTGGTTATAAATGATATAACCCCTTAAAAACGAATTAAAACTTCTTTTAACACGAATTCATCATCATTTAATTTTATTTTAACAATATATTTTCAAAATAAAATTGTAAAAGTCCATGGAGGCATTAGAGTCTTCCATGGACTTATTTTTATCATTGTAGGTATTATCGACCAAATCTTCTTTTATGATGTTTTCGTAACGTTTCTTCAAACTCATTTAAATAATTATTTAATAGTTCATCGTGTAATGAAGGATTTGCCATAACAATAGAATTGGGTTGGTTAATTGTTAAAGCGTCACCAAGTAAATTAGTACCTTTACCGCCTACTTCATTAAGTATCATTAAACCGCCAGCATAATCCCAAGGTTGTAGTCTTGGCGTTACATAAGCGTCTAATTGCCCTTTTGCTACACTAACAATTTCTAGCGCTGCACTACCATATGCTCTAGCACTTCGAGCATCATCAACAATTGGTGTAAATATAGGCCCCATAATAGGTTTAGTTAACCAATTAGGATTAATACCAATAATACTTGTTTTTAATTGCGTAGATTTTAATTTTTCCAATGGATGATTATTCTCATAAGCACCTTCACCAACTTTAGTATGATACAAAATATCTCTCATTACGTCATATACAAATCCAGCGTATGGTTGACCTTCGTGGTAAATACCAATAGAAATCGCAAAATTTTCTTGTTGATGAACAAAATTTAAAGTGCCATCAATTGGATCAACGACCCAAACCACACCATTGATATCTTTTAAATCGTGACCATGACCTTCTTCACCTATCACTTTGTGTTCCGGATAATTTTGGTAAATCATTTCAAATATATAATCTTCTGTTGCTTTATCTACGTTAGTCACTAAGTCGTTAGGGTTGGATTTGGTTTCTATATTTAAATCCTCTTTCATCATTAAACGGACTTTGTTACCCGCTTCTAAAACTAATCCTTTAGCAAAATCGTAAAGTGCCATGGTATCATCTCCTATTAATATCTATTATACACGATAACTATCCCTTTTTTTATAATGTTAGATTCCCCTTTTTACATGAAATTATGTATAAAATTGAAACTACAATTTAGAATTTCTAGTCATGGTTATGCTACAATAACTTTAATTATTACCCTAGGAGGCAAGTTATGACAAAATATACATTTACACCTGAAAATTTTAAAGCCTTTGACGTAGATGGTCTTGATGAACGTATGGAAGCACTTAATGAACATGTTAGACCTCAACTTCATCAATTAGGTGATTATTTCACAGAGTATTTTAGTACTCAAACTGGGGAAACATTCTATCCTCACGTCGCAAAACATGCCAGAAGAAGTGTTAACCCACCTAAAGATACCTGGGTTGCATTTGCTCCAAACAAACGTGGTTACAAAATGCTGCCCCACTTTCAAATTGGATTATTTAGAGACCAATTATTTGTAATGTTTGGTGTTATGCATGAAGCTAAAGACAAAGCTGAACGTGTTAAAACATTTGATAAGCATTTCGACACATTAAGACATCTCCCTTCAGATTATAGTGTGTGTCTTGACCATATGAAACCAGAAAAACCACTAATTAAAGATTTTACAGATGATCAATTACATGAAGCCATAGACCGCGTTAAAAATGTTAAAAAAGGTGAATTTTTCGTTGCTAGAGCAATCTCACCTGACGATAATCGTTTAACGTCTGACAAATCATTTATTCAATTTGTAGAAGAAACATTTGACCAGTTCTTAAAATTCTATCACGCATAATAATTTGTTATAAAATACCTGATACATTGAAATGATGTCCGGGTATTTTTTAATAGTGTAAAATATTTTTAGGTTGACCTAAAAATATAATTAGGTTAATATATCATTATGATTTTACATTAGAGGTGATTTAATTTATGAATAAGCAATCAGACAATCATGAACATCAAAAAAGCTTAGAAGAAATTAATAATACGATAGATTTTGACTACAAAAGTAATGCCAGTCAAAAACTATTAGCTTTTATTGGACCAGGTCTATTAGTTGCTGTTGGATATATGGATCCTGGCAACTGGATTACTTCAATGCAGGGTGGCGCACAATTCGGTTATACACTGCTATTTGTCATTTTGATTTCTAGTCTAGCTGCTATGTTGTTACAAAGTATGACTGTTAGATTAGGGATAGCCACAGGGAAAGATTTGGCTCAAATGACACGCCACTATTTATCTAAGCCTGTTGCTGTTATTTTTTGGATAATTGCAGAACTAGCTATTATCGCGACAGATATTGCTGAAGTAATCGGAAGTGCCATTTCACTTAATTTATTATTCAATATTCCATTAATTGTTGGTGCACTAATTACAGTATGTGATGTGTTTATACTTTTATTTATGATGAAATTTGGTTTTAGAAAAATTGAAGCTATTGTAGGTACACTTATCTTTACAGTATTAGCTATCTTTATATTCGAAGTTTATATATCATCACCTAATGTCATTAACTTATTAAATGGATTTTTACCTCATAAAGAAATTGTTACTAATCAAGGTATTTTATATATTGCTTTAGGTATTGTTGGTGCAACAATTATGCCACATAATCTTTATTTACATTCTTCAATCGTTCAATCAAGAAAGTATGATAGAAATAATAATGATGATAAAGCTCAAGCAATCAAATATGCAACAATTGACTCAAACATCCAATTATCAATTGCATTTGTAATTAACTGCTTATTATTAACTTTGGGCGCTGCTTTATTCTTTGGCTCAAATGCAGATGAATTAGGTGGATTTTATGATTTATATCATGCATTAAAAACTCAACCATTACTTGGTGCAACATTAGGTGGTGTTATGAGCACATTATTCGCGGTAGCACTCCTTGCTTCAGGGCAAAATTCAACAATCACTGGTACTTTAGCAGGTCAAATAGTAATGGAAGGTTTCTTAAGATTCCGATTACCAAATTGGCTTCGTCGATTAATTACAAGATCACTAGCAATTATTCCAGTTATTATTTGCTTAATTATTTTTAATGGCAATGAAGCTAAAATTGAACAATTACTAGTATTTTCACAAGTATTCTTAAGTATTGCATTACCATTTACATTAATACCATTACAATTAGCGACAAGTAATGAAAAATTAATGGGTCCATTTATTAATAAAAGATGGGTAAATGTGATTTCTTGGTCACTTATTATTATCTTAAGTATTTTGAATGTTTATCTTATTATTCAAACATTCCAAGAATTGTAAATGAAGCTAACAATATTCACTGAGATTAAATATAAACAAAACAACCTTTTGAGATTATTTGAAAATCCCAAAAGGTTGTTTTACTTTACGATATTTTATGAAGTTGCTCCATTTTTTAATCATTCAATCAATAGTTATTAGAAGGTGTTTTATCTAATAAGTATATGGCTTTTTGCTTTGTTGATGTTCTTTTAATTCTTCTTCTGGATTCCACTCTTGTCTCTTGGTTGAATCATCATAAGAATTATTATTTTGGAATTGATTAGTTGGTCCTTGTTTATCTGATTTCGCAAGTAGCATGATACCAGAAATTAACCATAATACCATCGCAATAATATTAGTTGCCATAATACCAACAATTGCAGCTGCAATTAATAAACTAGCGCCTAATTTACGTCTTCCTTTAACAGTTAGCGCACCAACAATTCCTAATATAGTAGAGAAAGCTAACACACCCATTGATAAAGCAATTGATGTTGCAAGCATGTCCATAGACATATCTTGATTACTTCCCATCATTTTGCTTACCATTTCTTCATTTTGAGATGCACCGCTTCCTGACTTCATAGCGAAATAACCTACGATTACTAATAATAAATATAAACTACTCAATCCATTAGCAATCCAAGCTAAAATAAGTTCTGTTTTTCTTTTCATTTCGGTACCTCCTTAAATCCTTACCTTAATAATACTAAAAACTGTCTTTTCTTGCTAATTAATACACTAAAATTTTAATACTCTAGAAAAAAAGACCAAAAATGAATACTAAACTTTCATTTTTGGTCTTTAAATTATTATTTAGAGTTGTTTTCTTCATCAATATTTTGATTATCTTGCTTAACGTTATCTCTCATTTTTTGTTCAGTTTCACCGAACATTTGACGACGTTCTTCGTAATTCATTCTACGTTGATTTACAGCACTTGGTTGATTTTTACGTTTTTCTTTCATGCGTTGATTATATGCTTTACGCTTTTCTTTTTTCTTAGCACGAATTTCTGCTTTTTCTCTCTTTTGTTGAGCTTTTAGTTCTTTTGGATCAATCTGAGGTTCATCATTATAATTATTTTGTGCTTCATCATATGCACTATCATTATAAGCCTCTGGATTAACTTGTGCTTCGTTATTAGAATTAGATTTCTTATTATACTTAGCTTGTCTAGATAATACTGTAGGTTCTTCTTCTTGTTCATCATCATCTGAACGATATTCACTTTCAACAGCACGCTTAGGAAATTGTTCATATTTATCATCATATGTTTCATTATTTTCTTCATTTTGTGCTGTAGCATCTTGAGTTGGTTCATATGCTTGTTCTTTACGTTCCATACTACGACGTGATGGTCGTCTACGTTGACTTGTTTTCTCAATTCTTTCTTCTTGTTCAGGTTCATATTGATGTGTATCTTGCTCTGGAACTTCATTATAAGGTTGGTAACCATAACCGTTATTATAATTTGGTACGACTTCTACCTTGTTCTTTCTTACAAACATCATAATTGCTATGATGAAGAATAAAATTGGAATAATTAAAGTTACAACAAGTAACACTAATGGTATCGTAATGATTGCTGATAATAAGAATAAAAATCCAGATAAAATTCTAATATTCATAGATATTAATGCTAAAAATGAAATCAGTAAACAAACAATGAAATACACTATAATAGCCCATACACCATTTTGTAACCAAATTACAAATTGTGTAGTACTTAAACTATTATTTGCCAACATTTGTTGAATAAGGTCATTATTATTTAATGTATTCTCTAAGTTAGCAATTGATGTATCATTACTAAATGACACTAAAGCTATAAACATCGTGACAATTGTCAACACTAGTAAGAATACCCAACTAAGCCAACCTAATACTTTTTCTGTTAGTCGACTGACTGGACGTTTGATTTGAGTATATTGCTCTCCTGTCATTCGTTACAACTCCTTACTTTACTTATCAAGTTATTATATCGAAAATAACATAAAATAACTACCATTTTCATTCTACTTTAACGACATTTTAAAATTTAAAAAACTTTCGTTATATTCACTTAATGTATCTTGACCTAAATCTTGATAAACTTCTAAGCGTTGTTGTTCCTTTTTATTAGGGTAAAATCTATGATCATTTTTAATATCATTTGGTAACATATTTCTTGCAGCTTTATTTGGTGTCGCATAGCCTACCCATTCGGTATTTTGTTTGTTGTTTTTTGCATCTAATAAGAAGTTCATAAATTTATATGCGCCCTCTTTATTTTGCGCTGTTTTTGGTATAACCATATTATCAAACCATAAATTAGACCCTTCTTTAGGAATAACGTAATTATATTTGTCACTTTCTTGTACTAATGGAGCAGCAACCCCACTCCAAACAACGGCCACATTACCTTCATTCTGTTGAAGCATCATTGTAATTTCATCACCTACGACACCTCTTACTTGTGGTGCTAAATTCTGTAAATCTGATTCAGTTTTTTTAATATGTTGTGGATTTTTATCATTCAAACTATATCCCAATTTATTGAGACCCAAACCTATAATTTCTCGAGCACCATCTACTAAAAGTACTTCATTTTTATATTTTGGTTTATATAAATCTTTCCAACTATTAAAAGAATCATTTGGATACTTATCTTTATTATATAAAATACCAACAGTACCAAAGAAATAAGGTAATGAATATTTATTATGGCGGTCATATGGCATGTTCATATAATCTGAATCTAAATTTTTAATATTAGGTATTTTTTTATGATCAAGTGGTTCTAAAAGATGTGCACGTTTTAATTTTTGTACTGTATATTCACTTGGAAACGCTACATCGTAATGCGTACCACCGTTACGAATTTTTGCTTCCATAGCTTCATTAGAATCAAATGTTTCATATACTACTTGTATACCTGTTTCTTTTTCAAACTTTTTAATTAAACTTGGGTCAATGTATTCTCCCCAGTTATATACATAAATTTTCTGATTGGTATCTGTATTCTCTTTTGATTTAAACCAATGACTGACTGCTAAACATAAAGCACCGATAATGATAGAGATTAAAATTAATTGTAAAAATCGCTTCATGTATTCACACCTCGTTTCGTATGTTTTTTACGTTGAACGATGTGCTGAATCGCGTAATAACCAATGACACCTATCATTATAACGACAAATAATATTGTTGATATAGCATTAATTTCCATACTTATACCTTTACGAGCCATGGCATAGACTTCTACAGAAAGCACACTAAATCCGTTACCAGTAACGAAAAAGCTCACTGTGAAATCATCTAAAGAATACGTTAATGCCATAAAAAAGCCACCGATGATTGCAGGCATTATATTAGGTATCACAATACTACTCAATAGTTGTGATTCTGTAGCTCCTAAATCTCTAGCAGCATTCAACATACTATCATTCATTTCATATAATTGAGGTAATACAACGATAACAACTATCGGTATACAGAATGCAATATGTGATGCCAAAACTGTCCAAAAACCAAGTCCTAATCCAGTAAAATGACCTATAGCAGTGAACATAATTAAAAAAGAAGCACCAATTACAACGTCAGATGATACCATCAATACATTGTTTAAAGTTAATAAGGTTACTTTAAATTGTTTATTTCTTAAATAATAAATAGCAATTGCACCTAAAGTACCTATTAAAGTTGAGACAGCAGCTGCAATTAATGCGACTGCGACCGTATTAAAAATGACAGAAATTAATTTATCATTTTGGAACAAGGTTTGATAGTGTTCTAATGTGAAATGTTCAAAATGAATCATATTACCTGCTGAATTAAATGAATATACCATCAAAAACAAAATGGGTATATATAACACAGCAATTAAAATACTTATATAAAGCTTGCCATACCATTTCACATTTCTCACCCTTTCCTATGATTAGATTTAGATTTTGTCATAATTAATATAAATGCCATGAAGATGATTAAGAATAATGCAATCGTAGATCCCATTCCATAGTTTTGAATAGTTAAAAATTGTTCTTCAATTGCTGTACCAATATTAATAACTTTATTACCTGCGATAAGACGAGTAATCATAAATAATGATAATGCTGGTATAAAGGTAACTTGTACACCTGTCATTACACCTTCTCTTGTTAATGGTACAATCACTTTTCTAAATGTCGTTAATGGACTGGCACCTAAATCACTAGATGCTTGTAGTAAATTATTAGGTATAGTTTTCATACTATTAAATATAGGCAGTATCATAAATGGGATATAGATATAACTAGCCACCACAATAAACGCACCTGCTGTAAATAACATGTTTATTGGAGATAAATGAAATATATTTAATAATTGATTAATTAACCCATCATGACTTAATAAACCAATAAATGCATATGTTTTTAATAATAGGTTAATCCAAGTTGGTATAATCATAATCATTAATAGTAAATTTTGATATTTTGATTGTGCAATATAGTAAGCAGCTGGATAACTTATCACGAGCGTTACAATTGTTATAATAGCTGCAAAAAGGATTGAATCAGTAAACATTTTTAAATAACTAAATGTAAAGATGTGTTCATAGTTAGTAAAGCTAAAATGTCCTTGGTTATCGAGAAAAGAATAATAAACGAGAAGTACCACTGGGATGATAATAAAAAGAACCATCCAAATTAAATACGGGATGAGCAATAAACGATTTGTATTACGCATTATCAACTTCCTCATAACTTTCAATTCGTTTATCAAATTCTTCTTCCGTTTCTCCAGGTACCATAATATGAATAGCTTCTGGTTCAAAATATAAACCAACTTCACTACCAACTTCTGCTTTACGTGTCGACTGAATTACCCACTCATATCCTTTTCTATCAACTACACAAATTTCGTAATGTACCCCTCTAAAAAGCATTGAATCAACTTTTACTTGGAATAAGCCTTTATCTGCTTCGATTAAAGAAATATCTTCAGGACGAATCACTACATCTACATTTTTATTTTCAGGAATTCCCATATCTACACATTCAAAATCTTGACCATAAATATTAACAACGAAATCTTCGACCATTCTTCCTTTTACAATATTAGATTCACCAATAAAATCTGCCACAAATCGATTGACTGGCTCATCATATATATCATTAGGTGTACCAAATTGTTGAATTTTACCATCTTTCATTACAAATATGTAATCACTTAAAGCCAAAGCTTCTTCTTGATCATGGGTTACGAAAATAAATGTAATCCCCAATCTTGATTGCAATTCACGTAGTTCATATTGCATTTCAGTTCGTAATTTTAAATCTAAAGCGGATAATGATTCATCTAATAAAAGTATTTCTGGTTCGTTAACAATCGCTCGTGCTATAGCAACACGTTGCTTTTGACCACCACTCATACCATTGATATTGCGTTCTTCATATCCTGAAAGTTTTACTAATCGTAAAGCTTCTTCTACTTTATCTTTTATTGCAGATTTACTCATTTTCTTAAGTCGTAATCCATATGCGATATTATCAAATACATTTAAGTGTGGAAATAATGCATAATCTTGGAATACTGTATTCACTTTTCGCTTATTTGGAGGTAACTTACCGATTGGTTTATTTTGGTATATAACTTCACCTTTATCAGGATATTCGAATCCAGCTATTAATTTTAAAATCGTTGTTTTACCACATCCAGAAGGACCTAACAATGTATAAAAGTGTCCAGACTCTATATCAATATCAATTTCATTTAATATTTGAACGTCATCATATCCTTTACTTACTCCCTTAAATGATAATAATGGTGCCAATTTCTACAACTCCTTATAAATATGATGCTGTTGCAACAATTAATATTTTCACTTCTTCATGACTTTCATTAAATAGACGATGATCATCGTTCGCTTTAAAATAAAATACATCTTCTTTGTTAGCATGATAACAAGTATTACCTAATTGAAGTGTAACTTGACCTTGCAAGCAATAGATAAATGTATCAGATTCTGATGGATTAAATGTTTTATAAGACGCACCAGGTTTTAATGTTAATAAAAGTGGTTCCATTTCAAATTCATTAGATTTAGTTACTAACCAATTTAATATATAGCCCCTATCATATTCATCATAAATGACCTGATCTTTCTTTTTATAAATGACCTTTTGTTGTTCTGATTCCTTAAAGAAATCACTTGCTGAAGTACCCAAGACTTCTAAGATACTTAAAAATGTCTCCATACTTGGTGATGCATTTTGACTTTCTATTTGGGAAATATATCCTTTTGAAAGATCAGTTCTTTCTGCCAATTCTTCTTGAGTTAAATTTTTTATTTTCCTAAGATTCTTAAGTTTATAACCTATATCCATATTGAAACCACCTAAAAAAAGCTATATTAAGTTTACTTTTATCAAACATTTTGTTTAACGCTTAATAAAAATACCAAAATATAACTTTATAATCAATACTTTTTAAAATAAATGATTTGTATTATGGATTATGACTTTGCAGAAAAGACTTGTTGATCGGGATTTTTAGTCACTTCTTGAACAACTTTGTAGCTATTATATCCACTACTTTTTTCAAATTCTTTAAATATTTGTTTTTCTTCTGCTTTACCAGGGACTATTTGTTTAAAAGTTTTGTAAGCATTTTTGACATCTTCGCCTTTAACAGATGATTCGTAATAATTTTCAATTTGATTAAAGAAATGAATGACTGACATCATTTCCTCATTGTTCCAGTCTATATCTAAGGGATATTGATATTCCATGTTTTTCACTCCAATATGTTTAATAGAATATATATTCAGTCTATCGAACAAGCATTTAACAAACAACTGATTTAATATTTTTAAACTAAGATTGTATATAGTTTTGACAACATAAAAAAACTGGCAACAATTATGTTGCCAGTCTCATTTAACTAATTCGTTAAATTACATTGTGTGGATTGGGTAACCAATCGCTTTTTCAGCTGCTTCCATTGACATTTCACCTAATGTTGGGTGAGCATGTACTGTTAAAGCAATATCTTCAGCGTTCATACCTGATTCAATTGCTAAACCTAATTCAGAAATAATATCTGATGCGCCAGTACCAACAACTTGAGCACCGATGATTGTGTCATCTTCTTTAAGTGTAATTAATTTAACAAAACCATTAGTATCATCTAAAGATAATGCACGGCCATTTGCAGCGTAAGGGAATTTAGAAGCTTTAATTGATAAACCTTCTTCTTTTGCTTGCGCTTCAGTATATCCAACTTGAGCTAATTCTGGCTCAGTGAAACATACTGCTGGCATACCAATGTAATCAACTTCTGCAGCTTGTCCATCAATAGCTTCTGCAGCAACTTTTGCTTCGTAGCTAGCTTTATGAGCAAGTGGTAAACCTGGAACGATATCTCCAATTGCGAAAATATTTTCGATTGAAGTACGGCTTTGTTTATCAACTTCTAATAAACCGCGTTCTCCGAATTTAAGACCTAATTCTTCTAAGCCTAATTCATCAGTGTTTGGACGACGTCCAACAGTTACTAATACATAATCAGCTTCGATTGTTTGTTCTTCACCTTTAGCTTCATAAGTAACTTTAACACCATTTTCAGTTTCTTCAGCTGATTTAGCCATAGCTTCAGTAACGATTTCGACACCTTTTTCTTTCATGCCTTTTTTAACTGGTTGTGTCATTTGTTTTTCAAAGCCGCCTAAAATATCTTTGGCACCTTCAAGAATTGTTACTTCTGAACCGAAGTTTGCAAATGCAGTACCAAGTTCTGAACCGATATAACCGCCACCAACTACAACTAATTTACCAGGTACTTCTTGTAAGTTTAACGCACCTGTTGAATCGATAACGCGTTTACCGAATTCAAAGTTAGGAATTTCAATTGGTCTAGAACCAGTTGCGATAATAGCATGTTTGAAATTGTAAGTTTGAGCACTTTTTTCATCCATAACACGTAAACTGTTATTATCTACAAAGTAAGCTTCGCCTTTAACGATTTCAACTTTATTACCTTTTAATAATCCTTCAACTCCACCAGTTAATTTGTTAACTACTGATGATTTGAATTCTTGAACTTTTTCATAGTTTAAAGAAACACTTTCAGCAATTACCCCTAAATTTTCTGAATGTTGTGCTTCAACAAAACGATGAGATGCGTGTAATAAAGCTTTAGAAGGAATACAACCAACGTTTAAGCAAACGCCGCCTAAATTACCTTTCTCAACGATTGTTACTTTTTGACCTAGTTGTGCTGCACGAATTGCTGCAACATAACCTCCAGGACCTGCTCCGATTACAATAGTATCTGTTTCAATTGGGAAATCTCCAACTACCATCTTTTTACCCCTCCATTAATAATAATTCTGGATTATTTAATAAACGTTTAATGTGATTCATAGCATTTTGTCCAGTTGCACCATCGATTTGTCTGTGGTCAAAGCTTAATGATAATGCAAGAACTGGAGCTGCTACAATTTCTCCATCTTTAACAATCGGTTTTTGAGCAATACGCCCAATTCCTAAGATAGCTACTTCTGGGTGATTAATAACTGGAGTGAACCATTGTCCACCAGCTGAACCGATATTACTGATTGTACATGTTGCACCTTTCATTTCATCAGAAGTTAATTTACCATCACGTGCTTTAACAGCTAGTTCATTAATTTCATCAGAAATTTGGAAAATAGATTTACGGTCAGCATGTTTAACAACAGGAACTAATAAACCTCTGTCTGTGTCTGCTGCAATACCAATATTCCAATAATGTTTGTGTACAATTTCGCCAGCTTCTTCATTAAATGAAGTATTAAGTGCTGGGTATTTTTTTAGTGCAGAAACAAGTGCTTTCACTACATATGGTAAGAAAGTAAGTTTTGTTCCTTGTTCAGCTGCAACTTCTTTGAATTTCTTACGGTGATCCCATAATTGTTGAACATCAATTTCATCCATTAATGTAACATGTGGCGCTGTGTGTTTAGAATTAACCATAGCTTTGGCAATTACTTTACGCATAGCTGGGATTTTTTCAGTTGTTTCTGGGAAATCGCCTTCTGGAACTGTTTGAGTTGTTGCAACGTTACTATCTTCTGAAGTAGCATCTGATGCTGCACTTTCATTAGATGTAGTTTGAGCTGATCCACCATTTAAGTATGCATCAACATCTTCTTTTGTAATACGTCCATTTTTACCTGAACCTGCAACTGCTTTAATATTCACGCCATTTTCACGTGCATATTTACGTACTGAAGGCATTGCTTTAATAGTTCTATTTTCATCAACTTCAACGTCTTGAGTATTAGTTGCTGCTGGTTGACTTTCTTGAGATGAAGCATTGTCTTCTTGAGGAGCTTCTTCTTTAGGTGCATCACTTGATGATTCATCACTGTGATGACCTTTGAATGTCATTTCTTCAGCATCTGGTGCGTCAATTTTAACGATGATATCACCAACAACTGCTACTGTACCCTCATCAACTAATACTTCTTCAATTGTACCACTAACTGGTGATGGAATTTCTACAACAGATTTATCATTTTGAACTTCTGCTAAGACATCATCTTCTTCAATTGTATCTCCAGCTTTTACAAACCATTTTACAATTTCACCTTCGTGGATACCTTCCCCGATGTCGGGTAATCTAAATTCAAATGCCACGGTCTTTTTCCTCCTAAGATTTTATAATAAAAATCACTATTTAATATAAATTTTATTCATTTATTAAAATTCTAAAGTTGCTTTTGCTTTTTCAACAATATCATTTTTATTTGGTAACCAAACATTCTCAGCTTGAGTAAATGGATATACTGTGTCAGCTGCTGCAACACGAGCGATTGGAGCTTCTAATGATAAAATTGTACGTTCAGCTAATTCAGCTGCTACTTGTGTACCAACACCTGCTTGACGTTGTGCTTCTTGTACAACTACTGCTCTATTTGTTTTTTCAACTGAAGCTACTAAAGTATCAATATCAATTGGTTGTACTGTACGTAAATCAATTACTTCAACAGAATAACCTTCTTTTTCTAACTCTTCAGCTGCTTTTAATGATTCTTGAACCATTGCGCCATAAGCGATTAAAGTAATGTCGTTACCTTCTTTTTTAACATTAGCTTTTCCGATATCAATTGTATATTCTTCTTCAGGAACTTCTTCTCTGAATGAACGATATAATTTCATATGCTCTAAATATACTACTGGATCGTTACTTCTAATAGAAGAAAGTAATAAACCTTTAGCATCGTATGGACCTGAAGGGATAACAACTTTTAATCCAGGAGATTGAGCTAAAATACCTTCTAAGTTATCTGCGTGTAATTCAGGAGTATGCACACCGCCACCGAATGGGGTACGAATTGTTACAGGTGCAGTTTTAGAACCACCTGAACGGAAACGAGTACGTGCGATTTGTCCTGCTACAGAGTCAAATACTTCATATACGAATCCTAAGAATTGGATTTCCATTACTGGACGGAAACCTTCAATAGCTAAACCTAAAGCTAAACCTCCAATACCAGATTCTGCAAGTGGTGTATCGAATACACGATCTTCACCAAACTCTTTTTGTAAACCTTCAGTAACACGGAATACACCACCGTTAACACCAACGTCTTCACCGAAAACTAATACGTCTTCGTCTTTTTTAAGTTCAGTTTTAAGCGCATCATTAATCGCTTGAACCATTGTCATTTGTGCCATGGCTTACTTCGACTCCTTCTCTTTGTAAATTTCATATTGTTCTGCTAAGTTTTGAGGCATTTCTTCATACATGATTTCCATTAGAGAAGTAACAGTTTGTTTTTCTGTATTGTCAGCCTCTTTAATAGCTGCTTTGATGTCTGATTTAGCACGTTCAATAACTTCATTTTCTTTCTCTTCATTCCAAAGACCTTTGTTTTCCAAGAATTTTCTGAAACGTACTAATGGGTCTTTTTTCTCCCATTCTGCGTCTTCATCTGAAGTTCTGTAACGTGTAGGGTCGTCACCAGCCATAGTATGTGGACCATAACGATATGTCATAGTTTCGATTAATGTTGGACCTTCACCTGCAACTGCACGTTCACGAGCTTCTTTAGTAGCTTGATATACTGCTAACGCATCCATACCATCAACTTGGATACCAGGGATACCAACAGCAATAGCTTTTTGAGCTAATGAAGTTGCTGCAGTTTGTTTGCTACGTGGTGTTGAAATCGCGTAGTTATTGTTTTGAATAACAAAGATTGCTGGTGCTTTGTATGCTGAAGCAAAGTTAATACCTTCATAGAAGTCACCTTGAGATGAACCACCATCACCAGTATAAGTAATTGCAACTGCATTTTTGCCACGTTTTTTAAGACCGAATGCTACACCTGCTGTTTGAATATATTGAGCACCGATGATAATTTGTGGGCTTAATGCATTAACGCCTTCAGGGAATTGATTTCCTTTGAAGTGACCTCTTGAGAATAAGAAAGCTTCAGTTAAAGGTAAACCATGCCAAATAATTTGTGGCACATCACGATACCCTGGTAAAATAAAGTCTTCTTTTTCTAAAGCGTATTGAGAAGCTAATTGAGAAGCCTCTTGTCCTGCTGTAGGTGCATAGAAACCTAAACGACCTTGTCTATTTAAAGAAATAGAACGTTGGTCTAAAATACGTGTCCATACCATTCTTTCCATTAATTCTACTAATTCTTCGTCTGTTAAATCAGGTACTAAGTCTTCATTTACAACGTTACCATCTACGTCTAAAATTTGAACCATTTCAAATTTCGACTGTGTGTCATTTAGTACTTTTACCGCATCGAATTGGGCTTGTAACTTAGGAGCCATTCAATTCACCATACCTTTCCCATTTATAAATAGAAATTCATTTTATCCATAACAATTGTATCACAAATAAATAACCCTGTTAAACGATTTCATAAAGTTCTGTTTTATTATAAAAAGATACAGATGTGAGGACTGTACTAATACTTCCCCTACATCTGTATCAATCGTCAAATTATTTAAATTGATCTACGTCTTGTTTTTCCTTATTTACCTTGTTCATAGCTTTTGAATACGCTTTAAATTTCTTATTCATATCTTTGTAGGCTTTACTTAATTCTTTTGATTTTTCATCAACTTGTTCTTGTGTTGCAC
The DNA here is from genome assembly GCF_000620265.1 of Staphylococcus sp. URHA0057. Lineage (NCBI taxonomy): Bacteria > Bacillati > Bacillota > Bacilli > Caryophanales > Staphylococcaceae > Staphylococcus > Staphylococcus sp. URHA0057. The sequence continues at coordinate 461,451 of NZ_JHVS01000001.1, forward strand.
CATCTTTATTAATAAAACTAAACAGTGATTTTTCTTTACCTAAAGCTTTTTTGTAAGCCTTTGCATAGTCGCTATGTGTTTTATATTTATCTTTTATCGCTTTATCTAGTTCTTCAACTTCTTTTTTCTTATCTTTATTGTCTATATTATCAATGTGTGATTCTGCTTTTTTAAATTCTTTTTCAGACTCATTAAGCGCTTTTTCTTCTTTTTTAAATTCTTTTTCACGTTTTTCTGCATTTTCGACAATATCATCAGCAGCTTTCTCTCTAGTTTGCTGATCTTTATCATTAGCTTTTTTAAATAGCTTTTGTTTTTCTTCTTCTAACTTATTTATTTTTTTACTTACATCTGTAACTGGTTTTTCTTTATCAAAAGCATTTTGTACTTGATCGTCATATGCTTTAATTTCCTTTTTATCTGTAGTACATCCTGCTAACAAAACAGCCGATGTAGCTACTACTGCTATCGTTTTGTTAAATTTCATTTCTGTTTCCTCCTCAAAGTTGTACGCTTGTTATAATAAATAAATCTACATTATAAATCAACGAAATCGATATTATAAGCCGTCTAAACTATTCATGTATATAACGAGTATGCCTTTATTTATATTATAATATAAAATTATTATACTATATAGTATCAGTGAGTTTTGAATTTACACCTTCTACTTATAGAAGTTTGTCGACTATGATGTTATTCTAACTTTTATTTAGTATTTCTACTAATAATCTAATTTACATCAATGTACTTCTACCTATCTAATTTGGTATATTTATATTAAGGAAGGTGTCAAACATGTTAACAATGAAAGATATAATAAGAGATGGTCATCCTACACTACGTGAAAAAGCTCAAGAATTAAGTTTCCCTTTATCTAATGAAGATAAAGAAACATTAAAAGCTATGCGTGAGTTTTTAATTAATAGTCAAGATGATGACATCGCTAATAAATATGGTTTACGCTCCGGTGTAGGTTTAGCAGCACCACAAATTAATGTTTCAAAAAGAATGATTGCAGTTTATTTACCTGATGATGGTAATGGGAAATCTTATGACTATATGTTAGTGAATCCAAAGGTAATGAGTTATAGTGTCCAAGAAGCTTATTTACCAACTGGTGAAGGATGTTTAAGTGTTGACGAATCAATTCCTGGATTGGTTCATCGTCATAATAGAGTGACAATAAAAGCTCAAGATATCGAAGGTAATGATATTAAATTACGTTTAAAAGGCTACCCTGCTATCGTTTTCCAACATGAAATTGATCATTTAAATGGTGTAATGTTTTACGATCATATCGACGAAGCTAATCCTTTAACACCACATAATGATGCAGTAGAAGTTTAATATGAAATTTTAAAACTCGTAAGTATTAATTACTTACGAGTTTTTATTTCTGAACTTCTGTAAATATTATTACGAGTCTTAACTCCACTACTTCTCATTATATATTTCTTCATCTATTAAATACCTATCTATTATAATTTAAACAAATATCTAATAGTAAAAGTGGAACAATTCCATTTAAAAACTAGTCATTATTTAAATATTCTCGCTTAAAACACTTCTTACCACTTTACTTAAAGATAAAACTGCTTTATTTCTTCTTATACATCATGTAAAATATATATTAACTGAAAACTTAGTGAACTAATGCTATTTTTCAAAATTTGAACGACAATATTTCCCTGGAAAACATACTCGGTAGTGAAATTAAATAGAATCATTGTATATCTATTTAGATTGAGCTGGTATGTATTTTATTTTAAATAAGGAAGCATGCTTTATTGAAGAGTTATATCAATTAGAATTTTATTGTTTCTATCTTTAATAACCCGAGTTGTAAACCAAGGGACTTGAATAAATATTTAAAACAACCCTTAGGAGGAATTATATCAATGTCAGTATTTAAAGTATTCTATCAACATAATAAAGATGAAGTAATCGTGCGTGAAAACACACAAACAATTTATGTTGAAGCACAAACTGAAGAACAAGTTAGACGTTATTTAAAAGACCGTAATTTTAATATCGAATTTATCACTAAATTAGAGGGCGCACATTTAGATTACGAAAAAGAAACTTCAGATCATTTCAGTGTGGAGAAAGCTGAATAATGAAACAATTACATCAAAATGAAGTAGGTGTATATGCACTTGGTGGCTTAGGTGAAGTTGGTAAAAACACTTATGCTATTGAGTACAAAAATGAAATCGTGATTATTGATGCTGGTATTAAATTTCCAGATGATAATCTTTTAGGAATTGACTATGTCATTCCTGATTACACTTACTTAGAACAGAACCAAGATAAAATTGTTGGTCTGTTCATAACACATGGACACGAAGATCATATAGGTGGTGTGCCCTTCCTATTAAAGCAAATTAATGTACCTATTTACGGTGGTCCATTAGCTTTAGGATTGATTAGAAACAAATTAGAAGAACATAACTTATTACGTACTGCTCAACTGAACGAAATTAATGAAGATAGTGTCATTAAATCAAAACACTTTGAAATTTCATTCTACCTTACTACTCATAGTATCCCAGAAGCATACGGTGTTGTTGTGGATACTCCAGAAGGTAAAATTGTTCATACTGGAGATTTTAAGTTTGATTTCACACCTGTTGGTGAACCAGCTAATATTGCAAAAATGGCTAAACTTGGTGAAGAAGGTGTGCTTTGTCTCCTATCTGACTCAACAAATGCTTTAGTACCAGATTTTACACTTAGTGAACGTGAAGTTGGTCAAAATGTCGATAAAATTTTCCGTAATTGCAAAGGTCGTATCATATTTGCTACCTTCGCTTCGAATATCTATCGTGTACAACAAGCAGTAGAAGCCGCTGTTAAACACAATAGAAAAATTGTCACATTCGGACGCTCAATGGAAAATAATATTAAAATTGGTATGGAATTAGGCTATATTAAAGCTCCACCTGAAACTTTTTTAGAACCAGGTAAAATTAATAGTATTCCTAAACATGAATTACTTATTTTATGTACAGGATCTCAAGGTGAACCAATGGCAGCATTATCTCGTATTGCTAATGGTACACACAAACAAATTAAAATTATCCCAGAAGATACAGTGGTATTTAGTTCATCACCTATTCCTGGTAATACAAAAAGTATTAACCGTACAATCAATGCACTTTACAAAGCTGGTGCAGATGTCATTCATAGTAAAATTTCTAATATTCATACATCTGGACACGGTTCACGTGGAGACCAGTCCCTTATGCTACGTTTAATTCAACCAAAATACTTCTTACCTATTCATGGTGAGTACCGTATGTTGAAAGCACATGGTGAAACTGGTGTTGATTGTGGTGTAGATGAAGATAATGTATTTATCTTTGATATAGGTGACGTACTTGCCTTAACACATGATTCGGCTCGTAAAGCAGGCAGAATCCCTTCAGGTAATGTCCTTGTCGATGGTAGCGGTATTGGTGATATAGGTAACGTTGTTATTAGAGATCGTAAATTATTATCTGAAGAAGGTTTAGTAATCGTTGTAGTTAGCATCGACTTTAATACTAACACTTTACTTTCAGGTCCAGATATCATATCAAGAGGTTTTGTTTACATGCGTGAATCTGGCCAATTAATATATGATGCACAACGTCGTATTAAAACAGATGTTATATCCAAATTAAATCAAAATAAAGATATACAGTGGCATCAAATTAAATCTTCAATTATTGAAACATTACAACCATATTTATTTGAAAAAACAGCTCGTAGACCAATGATTTTACCGGTTATTATGAAAGTTAATGAAAATAAAAATCAATAATTCTATAATAAACTCCCATAAGTAATAATTATCCTTCGATAATTTCACTTATGGGAGTTTTTGTATTGGAAAAATAAAATATTAGAACACAAAAATACACTCAGATGAATTGAAATTAATCTACTTCATCTGAGTGCTAGAATTGTAGGGTATATCCCTACTTATTACTAATATTATTTATTTAACGATATTCTTTTCAAAGCGACCTAAATCATTATCGTGTCCAATCATAATCAGTATATCCCCGATTTCAATACTTAAATATGGATCAGGTGAAACTATAAACTGCTTACCTCTTTTAATAGCAATAATATTAATTCCATATTGAGCACGGATATCTAAGTCTATGATAGTTTGTCCAGTCATTTTTTCTGTAGCTTTTAATTCAACGATTGAATGTTCATCTGCTAATTCTAAATAATCTAATACACTGGCACTTGCAACATTATGTGCAATACGTCTTCCCATATCACGTTCTGGATGTACAACAGTATCTGCCCCTATTTTATTTAATATTTTGGCATGATAATCATTTTGTGCTTTGGCTGTAACCTTTTTTACACCTAATTCTTTTAAAATAAGTGTAGTTAAGGTACTAGATTGAATATTTTCACCAATTGCCACAATAACATGATCAAAGTTTCTTATACCTAAACTTTTCATTACTGCTTCATCTGTTGTATCTGCAACAACTGCATGTGTTGCAATATCGCTATATTCATTGACTCTATTTTCATCACTATCAATAGCCATAACATCCATATCTAAGGCGTTAAGTTCACGAACAATACTGCCACCGAAACGACCTAAACCAATTACAACGTATTCCTTTTCCATAATTGTCCTCCGTAATATATACACATTTAAATAACAACGGCTAAATCAATCCTTACTAATGTAACACTTTAAAAATTGATTCAATACCGTTGTTATATATTGATAAACTTTTATAAATTATTTTTTGCCCTCAACATAATCTTTATCGAAAACAAATAATCTCAATAATAATATTAACGATGGAACTAATAAAAGTAAACCTAAAATAAATGCTATTACAAGTGCTAGACCCATTTCATCATTGACATGGGAACTTGAAATTTTCACAAATGGTTGTAATAAATATGGCAATTTACTGATACCATATCCGAAAAAGGCAAATAACATCTGTAGAATAACCATAATAAATGCCAAGCCATGATTTTTCTTAAATATTGTTAATGCACCAGCAATTAAGAAAAATATAAAACTAATAACAAACATCCACCAATAGTTAAAGACAGCATTATTAAAATGATATGAATTTTGAACTCTTAGTGATAAAAAGACAAATAATGAAATAATCATCATTGGTGGTCCCCAAAATATATGCCAACGTCTCATTAAATCGTATGCTGGTTTATCATTCGCTTTATTAGCATAAAACGTTAGGAATCCTGAAGATATATAAAGTACAGATATAATGGCTAAAAATACTACGGACCATGCGAAAGGACTTAATAACAATTGAACCCATTCCAAATCAACATGATTACCAACTTCTTTTATGTAGCCACCTTCTGAAATCGTTAATCCAGTCGCTAATGCAGCCGGAATCAACAAACCTGTTAAACCATATAAGACAATCCATGGTAATTTAGTATCTTGACCATAATTTTCAAATGCGTAAAAACTATTTCTAATTGAAATCAATATCGTTCCAAGTGAACCGGGAACAAGTAGCACTGTTCCTAAATACTTAACAGAATCCGGAAAGAAACCGACGAAACCGACAAAGAAAAATACAAAAAATACGTTGGTTACTTCCCAAACTGGACTTAAATATCTTTCAATAAGGTGATTAATTTTCTTTTCATCACCAGTAATTTTAGAGTGGAGTGCAAAGAATCCTGCACCAAAATCAATTGAGGCTACGATGATATAGCAAAATAAAAATATCCATAACACTGTAATACCTATATATGAATACATCATTTGCTATCACCTCTTTCTTTAATTACTCGATCAACATCATTGATTGCCGGTTTATTTTTAAACATTCTTAGTAAAACATAAGCTGAAGTTACTAAAAGTACTAAATATAATAAACCAAATAGTATTGTTACTAACGTAATGCCTCCAGCTTGTGTTGCAGCTTGTGAAACTCTTAAATAACCTCTTACAATCCATGGTTGGCGTCCCATTTCAGTTAAGAACCAACCAAACTCTATAGCTAACATAGAAGCTGGTCCAGTTAATAAAATACCGTATAACATAGCTTTATGAGTTGTAAACTTACGTAATTTTTTAATGATTAAAAATAACATATATATTCCAGAAACAATAAAACAAAATACACCCATAGATACCATTAAATCAAAGAAATAATGAACGATTAATGGTGGTAATTCATTTTTAGGAAAATCATTAAGTCCTTTTACTGTTGTTTTCGTATTATTATCAGCTAAAAAACTTAACATTCCAGGTATTTCAATAGCACCAGATACTTCTTTTGTTTTGTCGTTTAATACACCAAAAAATACTAAATTGGCATGTGACTGCGTATCAAAATGCCATTCATAAGCTGCTAATTTTTCAGGTTGTACTTTGTGCAAGAATTTTGCAGACATGTCCCCTGCTAACATAGATAATAATGTTGATATAAAACCAACAATCATAGTCATTTTTAAAGATTTTAAATGATATGTTTTATCTTCTGGGTGACGATTTTTTAATAACTTAAACGCTGCAATTGCTGCAAGAACGAATGCCATTGTCATACCTGCTGTCGCAACGACGTGAAATGATCTTACAATAAATGATGAATTAAACATTGCTTCTAATGGTTGAACATTCACCATTCGACCATTCTTCATTTCAAAGCCAGCAGGTGTATTCATAAATGAGTTAACTGACGTTATAAAAAATGCTGAGAACGACCCACCGATAATCACAGGTAAACCAATGAAAAAGTGAATCCATTTATTTTTGAATCTATCCCATGTATAAAGATAAATACTTAGGAAAATTGCTTCAAAGAAGAAAGCAAATGTTTCCATAAATAATGGTAAGGCTATGACATGACCACCCATTTTCATAAATGTCGGCCAAACAAGCGACAGTTGTAAACCAATAATTGTACCCGTTACAACACCAACTGCAACAGTTATTGTATAACCTTTTGACCATCTTCTTGCTAATGCTATATAATTCGCATCATTATTACGTATACCAAGAAATTCTGCAATAACAAACATTAATGGCATACCAACACCGATTGTTGCAAATATGATATGTACTGCTAATGTCATACCTGTAAGCAATCGGCTTATTTCTACTGAATCCATATATAATCACCTTGTACTTATAATTTTAAATATTTTACAATGCTTAAAATTATAAATCTTCTGTATCACAAACAAAATACATCTGCTTACAATTTTGATATAAAATTTATTAAAAGACACACAATGTTCACACCATTGATATTTTAAGAATTTATCTATAAGATAAGTCTATACAAATTTAAGAGAAAGGAAATTTTCGATGTCACAGATAACATTATATACTCAAGACGATTGTCCACCTTGTACATTTGTTAAAAATCATCTAAAAGCAAATAATGTTGATTTTATAGAAAAAAACATTAAAAATAATCAATATCGTATTGAAATGATGGATTATGATGCATTTGCTACCCCATTTATATTGTTAGATAACCAACCTATGTATCAAGTTGATATGGATAAAATTAATGATGCTTTTAATATTAAATAATCTTGAATGAACAAACAAAAAAGCAACTAGAGCAAAATTAATTGCCCTAGTTGCTTTTTAATATATATTATTTTGAAATGTTATTAACTAATTCGATAACTTCCTCTTGTGTAGCACAATCAATAGCTCGATTTGCTAATTCTGACATTTCGTTTTGGCTTAAGCCATTAATTTGTCTTCTAGCTTTAAGAATAGATGTAGGACTCATTGAGAACTCGTCTAATCCTAAACCTAATAATAATGGCACTGCAGTTGCGTCTCCTGCCATTTCACCACACATACCTGTCCATTTACCTTCTTTGTGAGAAGCTTCAATAACTTGTTTAACTAAACGTAAAATTGAAGGGTTGTATGGTTGGTATAAGTAAGATACACGTTCTGACATACGATCTGCAGCTAATGTGTATTGAATTAAATCATTTGTACCGATACTAAAGAAATCAACTTCTTTAGCAAATACATCAGCTAAAGCTGCAGTGGCTGGAATTTCAACCATGATACCAATTTCAATGTCATCAGATACATCATAACCTTCGTTTTGAAGATTTTCTTTTTCTTCTAATAACATAGCTTTAGCATCACGGAATTCTTTGATAGTTGCAACCATTGGGAACATAATATTTAATTTACCATAAACAGAGGCACGTAATAACGCGCGTAATTGTGGTCTGAAAATATCGGGTTGTGCTAAGCAAAGACGTATCGCTCTGTAACCTAAGAATGGATTCATTTCATCAGGTAAGTCTAAGTAAGGTAATTCTTTATCGCCACCAATATCTAATGTACGAACAACGACACGTTTACCTTCCATAGTTTCTAATACTTTTTTATAAGCTTCGAATTGTTCTTCTTCAGTAGGTAATTGATCTCTACCCATGTATAAGAACTCAGTACGATATAATCCAACACCTTGTGCACCATTTTCAATTACACCTGGTAAATCATTTGGTGTACCGATGTTAGCTGCTAATTCAGCATGAACACCATCTACAGATACAGTATCTGCATCACGTAATTTTTGTAATTCTTGTTTATCTTCAAAGAAACGTTCACGTTTATTTTGATAAGCAATTACTTCATCTTCTGTAGGGTCGATAATAACATCACCTGTTAAACCATCGACAATAATCATATCACCTTGTTTCACTTCTTTAGTGATTGATTTTGTACCTACAACAGCAGCGATTTCTAAAGAACGACTCATAATTGCTGAGTGGCTTGTTCTGCCACCAATATTCGTAACAAAACCTTGAACGAATTCTTTGTTTAATTGTGCTGTATCAGAAGGTGTTAAGTCATTACCAATAATAACAACACTTTCATCAATCATACTTGGGTTTGGTAATTCAACACCAAGAATATGTGCTAAAACACGTTTAGAAACGTCTCTAATATCAGCAGCACGTTCTTTCATATATTCATTATCCATAGATTCAAAAATAGTAATAAATTGAGTAGTAACCTCATTTAATGCTGTCGCAGCATTAACTTTATCATTTTTAATTTTATCTTGGATTGGTTGAATTAATTCTGGATCATCTAAAACAAGTAAATGTGCATCAAAAATAGCTGCTTTATCAGCGCCTAATTGAACTTCTGCATTATTTCTTATTTTAGTTAATTCAATTTTAGATGCTTCGATAGCGTTATTGAATTTGCTAGTTTCACCTTCAACATCAGTGATTGTTTCACTGCTGTCAAAAGTTAAGTCTGGCTCAACTATTAAGTATGCTTTAGCGATTGCTACACCGTCAGATGCCGCAATACCATTAATTAATTTAGACATATTACTTAGTTAAACCTTCTTTTGATAAGACATCACTGATTGATTCAATTGCTTCTGTTTCGTCGCTACCGTCAGCATAAATTGTAATTTCAGCATCTTTACCAACACCTAAACTCATAACACCCATAATTGATTTTAAGTTAACTTTTTTACCGTTGTATTCTAATTGAATATCTGAATCAAATTTTGAAGCTGTTTGTACCAACATTGTTGCTGGGCGAGCGTGAATTCCTGTTTCGTCGATAATTACATATGATTTTTGTTCCATAAATTTATTTCTCCTTCTATAAGTTAGAATCTTCAATATACTTACAATCTAACATAATTTTTTATACTTTAACTTTACCAAAACCAATAGTTAAATTCAATTTCTTTAAAACCGGTTTCAGTATATTTCTACAAAATTATAACAATTTATAGTCTTTAAAGTAAATCTTTGACGACTTTTTCACATTTTTCAATGTGATCCTGGCCTAATTTATTCATGAAATAATAACTAATTGACGCTGAAACTGCTTGTCCAACAAATGGGAACCATTTCGTTTGTTTAGCAGCTGTTCTTTTAGCAACATCTCTGATAACTACTTTCATCAACGCATTAGTCAATTTTTTACCAATGAATTGACTACCTTGAATAGCTGCTGCTGACATAATACGTTCTCTAACATCATCGCTTAATGAATTAACTTGTTTATGATCTAATCCATAGATTTTGTTTACATCGCTTATGATATCTCTCATTAATTTGATATCAACACCAAAATCTAAACCTGGAATAGGTACAACACTTATACCAGATGATAATATAGATTTCTTTTTAACGAGTTTTTCCGCTGATTCTCGTCTATCTTGTAATTCACTTTGAGTTACTGGTAAATTACTTTTTTCTTTAATTTCTTCAATATTTAAAACTCTGTTACCAACAGTATTAGTAACTTTGTTAGTCACTTTATTTCTAATACTCATCTTATTCCCCTTCCCAGATTCATATTTCATTAAGACTATATACCCAGTTTATAAATATTTAATGCACAATATTAACGAAAATCGCTTTTAAATATTTTGAAGGTTTGTAGTGAGGATGTGTTTTAAAGTCTTTAGGTAATCCCATAACTTCTTTAATTTCATATTCAACTTCAGCATTATCTAAAGTCGTTTTAATTACATTTTTAAATGCTTTAAGTGAAAATACACTAGAATTCGTACATAACAATAATGTTCCCTTTTCAGATAAGATGTCTAAAGCACCGTCAATTAATTTATCGTAATCTTTTTGAACAGAAAATGTTTTTTTCTTGTTACGTGCAAAACTTGGTGGATCTATAACGATTGTGTCATATTGATGACCATGTCTTTTGGCATAATTGTAAAAATCAAATGTATCCATAACATAAATATATTCAGATTTAGGGTCCATCGCATTTAGTCCAAAGTTTTCCTCTGTTAATCCTCTTGAACGATTAGCTAAATCTACACTTGTTGTTGATAAAGCATTTTGTGCAGCTACCACAGAAAATGCACCAGTATAACTAAACACGTTTAAAATATGACGTCCCTCAGAAAATTGGTCACGTAATTTTTTCCTTACTTCTTTTTGATCTAGGAATATACCAGTCATTAATCCATCTTCTAAGTCAACATTATAAAATGTGAAATTTTCCTCTATAACAATTGGGAATGTCTGACGTTCTCCTTCAACAAATCCACCAGTATACTCTGTATCTTTGAAACGCATTTTTTCGTAGATAGATTGATACTCAAATGTTGATTTTATTGCTTCTAAAATATAGTAACGGTACTTATAAATTCCTTTTGAATACCATTGTATTAACAAGTTCCCATCATAATTATCAATTGTTAATCCTCCGACACCATCGCCTTCAGCATTAAATAATCTAAAAGCATTTGTTCCATCAATATGGTAATAATATTCTCTTTCAGTCAATGCCTGTTCGAATAGTCTTTTGAAAAAAGCAGTATTAATATCTTCAGAAGGATTATAACTTAACACCCATCCTAAACCTTTATGTTGTCGACCTACATAAGCGGTTGCGATATATTGCTCCCTACCATCTACTAATTTGAATAAATCCCCCTCTTTCAGGTGATCATGTGCATAAATATCATCTTCGTCTATTAGTGGATATTGATTATGGTATTTTGTTTCTTTTCCTCTATTTAAAGTTGCTATTTTCATATACTTAACTTACCTCTCTTTTAATATATTTCTACGGGAAATTAATTTAAATTCACAATCAAGCCTTATACTTTAATTTTTATAAGCTAACAAGTAAATATTTTAATTCAATCGCTATTTTAACAAATTTTTCATCTTACTCCTATTTTCTAACAAAAAAAGAGCGGTATCACAATTCAATCTTTAATAAGAAGGAACTGTAACCCGCTCAAAAATACGTATTATTATTGTTAACGATACATATCTATTTCATGCATAACTTCAATTGTATTATTTTGGTTTATCTCTTAATTGCAATGAGTATGCAATTATGATTGCAATTAACATTAGTAATAGCGTCGGTGTAATAAACACTGATAATAATAATCCATGAACCATAATATTCATAAATTCGGTTAATAATTTGAAGAATAAAATGCTTCCCATAAATAATTGAAGATAATAGAATTTACCTCTTAAGAAATAAGTTAATGTTGTCGCAATATATACAATGATAATAAATAACAGCAATAACAATGTTACCCATTCAATCACATATTGTGTTTGAGATAATTCCCATTCACCTGATAAGAATAAGGCGTTTCTGTTGTTAAATTCTAAAAATGTAAAGAAGAAAATAACTACACCGCAGAATATTTCAACATACATTGGTTTAATCCATTTAGGTTTTCTCATCCAATTTGGAATATCATCTTCCTGGATATCAACAATATTTTTAACTTTTTCTTTAAACTTATCTCTTTTAGTTCTAATTTTTTCTAAATCGACACTTCTTCTAGTATTACGTGCATATTCTGTTGTCTTATCTTGAAGTTGTTTTAAGTGAACTTTAGTTTGATTTGAAACGTTACCTTTACTTGTTCTTGATAATTCTGGTTCTTCTTCCCCTAATTCTTGTTTCGTTAGCGGTAAAGCTCGTCTTAAGAATAAGAAGTTCCAAATAGACATTTGTCCTAATAACCACATGATGATAAAGAATGTATTCACACTTAAAATATCAATAGATTCAATTTCATTAGAGTCAATACGACCATGCAATGCAATTTGTGTAATAAGATAGCTGATACCATATGATACGATTATCCACATATAGTGACTTTTTCGATTATTACTATTTAATTCATCTTTATAAACGATATAACCGATATGAATGATGAATGGAATAATAAATACGATACCGAAGAAACCATATACTTGCATCATTAGAATTAAAGTTATTAGGAAATACATAATCCCTATAACTAAGAAGAAAATAGAAATATCATAGTCATACTTAATTGTTCTAAATAATGTATGACCGAGTAACATAACTAAGATACCAAATAAAATAATGATAATGGCACTTATTATTGGGAAGCTCCCTATAAATCTACTCATCACTTTTATGATTTCAGCGAAAAATGCATTCAGGAATTCCCATATATTATGTACATGAGTATTTACCTTCTTATCACCATTTAATTGTTTAATAAGTGGTAAATTGATTAATATAATGAGTCCTGTGAAAAGTGAAACGATACCGATAATATAACTAAATATAATCTCGGTGTGTTTCTTAAGAAAAGACATACTATTCACCTCAAAAGTTATTATATATGAAGAACTTCTTCTTGTCTTTAATAAATCACTAAATACATCTATAGACCTAGAAAAGTTTAATATTAGCATAACTGGGTAAAAGTAGTATGTAAACAAATAAAACACAATTAGGGGTGGATTTATTATGAGTAACGAAGAATTAAATAAAAAATCAGCTGAAAAAGCAAAAGAAGCAGAAGAAAAATTAAAAGAGCAAAAAGAAAATAAATCTGATGATATTGAGCAAACTAAAAAAGATATCGACGATGCATTAAACTAATAGTTGACTAAATTTTAATTATACAGATAGGCACGTGTAGTGAATTAAAAATAAAGCTATGTAGATAGGTTATACTATTTACATAGTTTTTTTATTTTGATAAATTAATTTGAAATACCCTTTCTTTTAAAATTATTGTTCTAAAATCTTCATTTTTCTTGAATTGTATTTGTTGTCTAAAAGTATATTAAATTAACATCAATTTATACTTTTATATTCTATACCGCCTTGACATTCTTCACGAAAAAACTTACATTAAAGACAAATTAAATTAATGAACGCACTAGGGGTGTTTTGAACTGAGATGAGGTTAACCCTCAAACCCTTTGAACCTGATCTAGCTAGATACTAGCGTAGGAAAGTGTAACTAACAGAAGATATAAACGTATGTTTAGACATATTCTTATGTTTTGCGCACAACTTTCCTAGAGAAGGTTGTGCGTTTTTTTAGGAGGATGTTTTTTATGTCAAAAGGTTTAAAACTTTCTGAGATACTAGTGACAGTGCTTATCTCTGTTATTTTTGCAATCATTTATAATTTATGGTGGTTGTTTTACAATGTTGCTCAAGTTGCTGGCTTACATCTTGAACAATTAACGTATGGCGTTTGGTTTATGGCTGCAGTAGTTTGTTATTTAATTATACCTAAACCAGGTATCGCCTTACTCGCTGAATTTGCAGCTGGTGCTGGTGAAACAATTGTTATGGGGAAATTTGATATTCCGACAATCGTATATGCACTTTTACAAGGTTTAGCATGCGAAATTGTATTCGCTATCTTTAAATATCAATCTCGTTCAGTTATGGTTGCTATTTTAGCTGGATTGGTTACAGCACTTATTTCATTCCCTGTCGATTACTATTACGGTTATTTAAACGAAGTTGCCGGTTGGAATTTAATTTTATTTATTGTTTTTCGTGCACTTAGTGGCATCATTTTATCTGGTTTACTTTCTTACTTATTAGTAAAAGCATTGGATCAAACTGGTGTAACTAAATTATTTAGACCCGCATCTAAAGATGACTACGATTCATTATAAGGGGATTTTAAAGTGCTAAAAGTTACAAATTTACGTTTGAAGTACCCAAATGGTCACCGAAAAATATTCGATGATCTTAATTTAGAAATTAAAGACAAAGAAAAAGTATTATTGCTCGGCCCTTCTGGTTCTGGTAAAAGTACACTACTCCATGTATTAAGTGGCATCGTACCAAAATTAATTGAATTACCTATGAAATATGACACTTTAGAAATCAATGACCATAATGGCGTTATTTTTCAAGATCCAGATACACAATTTTGTATGCCTAAAGTTTATGAAGAATTAGCTTTTGTATTAGAGAATAGACAACTTCCTAGAAAAGATATGGATGAAGCTATTGAAAATGCATTAAACTCAGTAAACTTAAATGTAAATGAAACAACACAAATTAATCATCTAAGTGGCGGCATGAAACAAAAACTAGCAATTGTAGAAACAATTTTGCAACAAGCTGATACCCTATTTTTAGATGAACCTACTGCTATGTTAGATGTAGAAGCTACAGAAGATTTATGGCAGCGACTAATAGACCTATGGCAAGATCAAACGGTTCTGATTGTAGAACATAAAGTAGAACATATTTGGCAACATGTAGATAGAGTCCTATTGATGAACTATGAAGGTCAAATTATCGCTGATGGTAGTCCAGAACATATTTTACAACATTTTGAACATCTGCTAAGTGAATATGGAGTATGGCATCCTAAAGCATGGAATTATGCCCCAGAACCGAAAAAAATAACGCCATCTACACAACAACAATTATTTAAATTTAATGATGGAGAAATACTTCGTAGTAAGAAAACTTTATTTAAAGTAGACCAATTATCAATAAATTCTGGGGAATGGATTACAATTACTGGAAAAAATGGTACTGGTAAAACGTCTTTATTAGAGTCAATATTACAGTTAATTAAATACAAAGGTATAATGACATACCAAAATCAAGAATTACGTAAAATCAAAGATGCATCCCAACATATGTATCTTGTATATCAAAATCCAGAACTACAATTTATTACTAATTCAGTATATGAAGAAATTTTTATTCATTATAATCATTTAGATTCAACTCATGCAGATGAGAAAACATTACAACTATTAGAATTGCTTAATTTAACTAATGTAAAAAATCAACACCCTTATGAAATTTCAATGGGACAAAAACGTCGATTAAGCGTTGCAACAGCGTTAAGTTCTGATGCAGACATCATCTTACTTGATGAGCCTACATTTGGATTAGATAGCCATAATACTTTCCAATTAATCGAACTGTTTCAAGAAAGAGTTTCTAAAGGACAAAGCATTATTATGGTAACGCACGACCCTGAAATCATTAAGCGCTATCCAACTAGGAGATGGGCGATTAATAATAAGCAATTAACAGAGATTGAAGGTGAACAACATGTTTGAACACTGGAAAATCCGACATACCTTCGTAGATGATGTTAATATTATTACCAAACTTATATTAGGTGTTCTGTTATTTTTCTTTATTATTTTTATTCATAACTTTGATTTCATGATATATATCGTAACACTTATGTTCATTTTTTTAATTATATTTAATGGAACTGAATTTAAAATAACTGGTACTTTTATATTAGTAACTACATTCTTTGCCTTACTATCATCATTATTTATGATTTTATACGGTGATGGAAATCACATATTGTTTAAATTTGGAATTATTCAAATTAGTACAGAAAGTATTGTTCGCGGTATTCATTTATCACTTCGTACGATTACAGTATCTATGTTTGGTATTCTAATTGCATTAACTTCACAAGTTGTTATGATTTTTTATAGTTTAATGCAACATTTAAAAGTCAAACCTAAAGTAGCATATGCATTTATGGCTGCAATAAGAATGATTCCATTAATTATTAGTTCATTAATTCAATTAAGACGTTCTTTAAAAATGAGATACCAAATTATCGATAAATCAAATTATCGAGGATTTAAACGATTAAAACATTTAATTATTCCATTATTAAGTCAGAATATTAGACGTGCCCATCAATTATCTGTTGCAATGGAATCTAAAGGATTTAAAGATGGGCCTAGAACATATTACTATAGAGCACCTTTCTCATATAAAGATCTTATATTTATATTGAGTTTATTAGTCATCATTGGGCTATCTTATTATTTATCTACTACATTTCCTATCACAGGCATTCATGATGTTCGTATAGGTAAATTAGAATAATTTATTTTATCCATTCAATTCACATAAAAAAGTAACTAGGCTGGGAAATAACTCCCAAAATAATAGCACTAAGGTGATCTATTTTAATCATCTTAGTGCTTTCTTTATATCCAATACTTCGTATTGTATGGCTACGCTATGCCCAACTTGCTTTGCTTGTAGAAACTGATTTAATCAGTTTCTCTGTGTTGGGTCCCTTCCGATGGTACAGTTTCAGCCAGAAATTCTACACAGATAAATCTGTGGGGATTTCTAAGGTCTTCAACTTGTACTGTTCCCTCAGGAGTCTTGCCATAAATACTACGTATTTATATGTAATTTTACGCTAATATACTCAAAAAAACTCTTTCGTATAATTTAGTAAACACAACTAAACTTAATTAACGAAGAGTCTTCTGTATAAAGACTAAAACAAGACTCAACTTACATTACCAATGGGAACTTCAATTATTATTCCCACACATGAGTCTAATTAATTGGTAATCATAGATGAATTTAATCAAACATCATTGATAACTTATGGCATGTTTATTAAAGGTAAAGCTAAAAATATAAAAGTTACATGTTTAATACTCAAAATTGGGACTATAACGAAAGTAATCTATAGTCAAAGGAAAATAGATGTAGAACCATTTTTTGGATTAATGTAGTAGCTCAACGAGCTGAAAATAATCAAAATAACAATGAAAAAAGGTAATTTCTATATTATTTCAATAGAAATTACCTTTTTTCATTTGTCCAAGAACTTTATGTCCCGGACCTTTTTTGCATTTTATAAACTGTTAATCAGAGTACGGTGTCATTACTTTAGTGCTTTATTACCAATATCGTTTCTATAGAATAAATTATCATTATTAATTTTTTCAACATTTTTATAGGCTTCTTGTTGTGCTTTAGCTAAATTGTCTCCTTGTCCTATAGCTAATATGACACGACCTCCTGAATTAACGTATTGATTATTTTCTTTTTTCAAGCCACTTACATAATAGTTCTGATTCAATTCGAATCCACTTACTTTATGCCCTTTATCATAATGACCTGGGTAGCCTTTAGAGGCTAACATCACACCAACTACAGATTCATCTTTCCATTCTAAATGAATCTCGTCACCTTTATCTAGAGCGATGATATGATCCATCAAATCACTTTTCATACGTGTTAATAATACTTGTGCTTCTGGATCGCCAAATCTTGCATTAAATTCAATGACTTTTGGTCCATCTTCGGTAAGAATAGCTCCGATATATAACAAACCGAAGAAATGATAACCTTCTTCAGCCATTGCATTAGCAATAGGTTGAGCTATTTCATCATTCGTTCTTTTTAGTATATCTTGGTTAATATGTGGTACTGGACAATATGCACCCATACCACCCGTATTAGGTCCTTCGTCATTATCATATGCACGCTTATGATCTTGCGCAATACAATCAAAAGGTATAGCTCTTTTACCATTAACAAAGGTCATGACTGAGAACTCTTCACCTTCTAAGAACTCCTCAAATACTACTGTACCAGAGTCCTCACTAAACATTTGATTCACAGCTTCTTTAGCATCATTTCGATTGGTAGCTATAACTACCCCTTTACCAGCTGCTAAACCATCTTTTTTAATCACAATTGGTAAATCGCAATGATTAACATATGTTAATGCCTCGTCTTTATTATCAATTTCTCTATATTGAGCTGTTGGAATATGATATTTATCCATAATTCTCTTTGCAAAAGACTTAGATCCTTCTATTTGAGCAGCATCACTATTAGGCCCAAATACTTTAATTTGATGTTCTCTTAATAAATCAGGCAGACCATCAATCAGTGGTTGTTCAGGCCCAATCACGACCCATTCAATTTGATGTTGAGTTACAAATTCTAAAATATCTTCATTATCATTTTCCTTAATATCTGTATGAATTTGTGCAACATTTACCATAGCTTCATTACCAGGTATAACATGCACCTGATCAACTAATGGAGATTGATTTAATTTATTTGCTAATACATGTTCACGACCACCAGCACCTATAACGAGTACGTTCATGAATTTACTCCCTTCATGTTTTAACTTTTAGTGTTTAAAATGACGCATACCTGTCATTACCATTGTAATTCCATATTTATTTGCCATATCTATCGACTCTTGATCTTTAATTGAACCACCAGGTTGAATAATTGCTTTAATGCCATTTTTAGCAGCTAATTCTACTGTATCGTCCATCGGGAAAAAGCCGTCAGATACTAAAGCTACATTCTCATTAATTTCTATTGCTCTTTCTAATGCAATTTTAGCTGATCCAACTCGGTTCATTTGGCCCGCACCAATACCTACTGTTTGTTTTTCATTACTTAAGATAACAGCATTACTTTTAACAGCACTTACAACTTTCCAACCTAATAACATTGCATTCCACTGCTTTTCTGTGGGTTGAACTTCAGTTGCAACCTTCATGTCTTCACGACTAACTTCGTAATTATCTTTATCCTGTACTAAATATCCACCAGATACTGATACAAATTCCTCTTCTCTACTATCAATCGTAGTATCTATTTCTAATAATCGAATATTTTTCTTTTGAGTCAAAATTTCTAGCGCTTCATCTGTAAATTTTGGTGCGATAACTACTTCTAAAA
Organism: Staphylococcus sp. URHA0057; assembly: GCF_000620265.1. NCBI lineage: Bacteria > Bacillati > Bacillota > Bacilli > Caryophanales > Staphylococcaceae > Staphylococcus > Staphylococcus sp. URHA0057. Next base: position 480,739 of record NZ_JHVS01000001.1, read on the forward strand.
AGATTGAATGTAACGTTTGAGCTAATTCTGCCGTCACTGCACGATTTAGCGCAATAATACCACCGAATATCGATTGATTGTCTGCATCAAATGCATTTTGAAAAGCAAATTCTATAGATTTTCCAATTCCGACGCCACACGGATTCATATGTTTAACAGCTATTGTAGCTGGTTCTTCAAATTTCTTTATTAATGACAGCGCTGCATCTGCATCTTTAATATTGTTATAACTTAATTGCTTACCATGTAATTGTTTAGCACCTGCAATAGTATGTTTAGCATTAGATGTTCTTACAAAATAAGCTGATTGTTGTGGATTTTCTCCGTAACGTAATGTTTCTTTATTATCTTTGAAGAAATTAACAATTGCTTCATCATATTGAGTCGTATGTTCAAATACTTTAATCATTAGTGATCTACGGTATGCTTCATCCAATTGATTGTTTTTGATTCTACTAATCACTTCGTTATAGTCTGATGGATGAACAATTGTAGTGACATGTTTAAAATTCTTAGCTGCAGCTCTTAACATCGTCGGACCACCAATATCTATATTTTCGATTGCATCATCTTCCGATACATCAGGATTTTCGACTGCTTTTTGAAATGGATAAAGATTAACAACAACTAAATCTATAAGATCAATATGTTGCTCTTTTAATTGATCTAAATGTTCTTGTTTATCTCTATCAGCTAATATGCCTCCGTGAACTGCAGGATGTAATGTTTTAACGCGCCCATCCATGATTTCAGGAAATTGTGTGAGTTCTGTAACAGATTTCACATCAACTTGAGCTTCTTCTAAAATTTGTTTTGTACCACCTGTTGAATAAAGTTCATAGCCTAAAGAGTGTAATGATTTTGCAAATTCAACAATACCGCTTTTATTTGAAACACTTAAAATTGCTTTTTTCATTGTTTTGTAATACTCCTCTATTGAATGATTTTTGCAATAACGCTCGGATATAATTCGTATTCTAATTGTTTAACTCTTTCTTCCAAGTCTTCTTTAGTATCGTCCGTTTTAATATCACATTGTCTTTGTTCAATAATTTCTCCCGTGTCCATACCGCTATCAACATAATGTACTGTAGATCCTGTTACAATATCTCCACTACGATATGCCTGTCCTATTGCGTCAATCCCCTTAAATTTCGGCAATAATGAAGGATGGATATTTAAAATTTTATGTGGAAACGCATTTAATATATCTTGTCCTATTAATCTCATATAACCTGCTAATATTATCCATTGAACCTCTTCTTCGGATAATAATGTCAGTAAGTGTTTTTCATATTGTGATTTAGATTCAAAGTCTTTCGGTTCATTGATATGTACTTTGATACCTAATGCTTTCGCACGATCGATGCAGTATGCGTCATTATGGTCTGTATATAGTGCTGAAATTTCAATATGCGATAAATTTCCATTTTGTACTTGTCGTACTATATTTTCAAAATTGCTACCAGAACCAGAAGCAAAAATCGCTACTTTAATCACATTTATACCCCCTGAATGTGAATTGGTTTACGGTCATCTTTGATAATACGACCAATCTCATACGCATCTATATTTTGTTCTTTTAACACTTTTAAAGCCTGCTCTTTGTCATTTTCATTCACAATGACAGTGTAGCCAATACCCATGTTAAAAATGTTATACATTTCATCTGTACTTATATTTCCTTCTTTTTGCAACCAGTCAAAAATAGCTGGCGTTGGAAAAGCATGACTATCTATGTCCGCTGCAAGTCCTTCAGGTAATGATCGTGGAATATTTTCATAGAATCCACCACCTGTAATATGATTCATGGCTTTAATTGAGACATGTTTCTTCAATTCAAGAATCGGTTTAACATATAATTGAGTAGGAGCTAAAAACGTTTCTAAATAGGTACTATCTCCAAACGAATCGTTTAAATTAATACCTGACTTTTTGATTAATTGTCTAACAAGACTATAACCATTTGAGTGTATACCATTCGAAGCTAACCCGATGATGACTTGTCCAGGTTTGACTGCTGATCCATCAATATAATCTTCTTTTTCAACTGCACCAACAGCAAATCCGGCTAAATCATATTCACCTTCGTGATACATTTCGCCCATTTCAGCTGTTTCTCCACCTATTAATGCTGTATTGGTTTCTTCACATCCATCGCTGATACCTTTTACTATTTGTTCAATAATTTCAGGCACGACTTTATGTGTTGCAATATAATCTAAGAAGTATAGTGGTTCGGCACCCGTTGTTAAGATATCATTGACACACATTGCAACTGCATCTATTCCAATAGTGTCATGTTTGTCGTTGTCGATTGCTAATTTTAATTTGGTACCAACACCATCTGTACCCGATACAAGTACAGGTGCTTTCATATTAAGTTGGGACAAATCAAATGTTGCACCGAAACCACCCAATCCTCCAATAACTTCTTTACGCAATGTTCGTTTAACATGACTAGACATTCTTTCTACCGCTTCATAACCTGCGTGAATATCAACACCTGATTGTTCGTATGCTTTAGACATTTATATTTCCCTCACTATCAAAATAATGTTTATTTTTAGTAATATATTCTTTTTGGCGTTTACTTAAATGCTTTTTATAATTTTCTTCATAATCAAACAATCCTGCTGGATAATCTCCGGTGAAACTTTCTACACATAAGCCATGATATGGTGCATCATAATCTAAACCAATAGATTTAATTAATCCATCTACGCTAAGATAAGCAAGTGAATCAGCACCAATATACTCACAAATTTCTTCAGGTGATTTACTAGCTGATATGAGTTCAGCAGTTGTTGACACATCAATGCCATAAAAACTTGGAAACATGAATTCAGGAGAAGCAATTCTGACATGGACTTCATTTGCACCTGAATCTTTTAACATTTTGACAATTCGTTTAGATGTAGTACCTCGTACGATTGAGTCATCGACTAATATAATATTTTGACCATCTACGATATCTTTAACTGCAGATAATTTAACTCTTGCACCTTGCTCACGTAATTGTTGGGTAGGTTGTATAAATGTACGAGCAACATATTGATTTTTTACAAGCCCCATTTCATATGGAAGTCCAATTTCTTCTGCATAACCAGTAGCTGCTGACAATGAAGAATTAGGTACACCAATAACCATATCTGCTTTTACAGGACTTTCTTGTGCTAAACGCTTACCAGATGCTTTACGAACGGCATGAACATTTTTTCCTGCAATAGTAGAATCTGGTCTTGCAAAATAAATATATTCCATAGCTGAAATAGCCGTATTAGTGTGTCGTGTATAAGATTTAACATGAACCCCTTCATCGTTAATAATGACGTATTCTCCTGCATGTATATCTTGAACAAATTCAGCACCAAGTACATCAATGGCACATGTTTCGCTAGCTATAATATAAGTATTATCCTGCATTTTCCCAACTACTAACGGTCTAATTGCATTAGGATCAACAGCCCCATACAATGCATCTTTCGTAAGGATAGCAAAAGTGAATCCACCCTTAATTTGACGTAAGCTTTCTTTAAGTGCTTCTTCGAATGTTGGTGCTTTACTTCTTCGTATTAAATGCATGATTACCTCTGTATCAGAAGAAGAATGGAATATCGCACCATGTTTTTCTAAATTTTGTCTTAAAGATTTAGCATTAATCAGATTACCGTTATGACATATCGCAACACTCATATCATAAAAGTGATATAAAAATGGTTGTATATTTTCAATGCCTTTATTTCCAGAAGTTGCATATCTGACGTGACCTATGGCGTGATTATAGTCTTTTAATCTAGCTAATTGATTATCTTTAATTGCTTCCGTTAGTAAGCCAAGACCTCTTTCACCAACTAATTTTTCGTGATTAGAAGCTACAATACCGGCGCCTTCTTGTCCTCTATGTTGTAAACTATGCAGCCCCATATAAGTTAATTGTGCTGCATCAGGATGATTCCATATGCCAAAGACACCACATTCCTCATTTAATCCTGAGTAGTTAAACATTGGTGAATTGCTCCTTCCCAAACATGTTTAATATCCGTTACTTCTTTGGTAATTTTAGTTTGTTCATTTGATACGTTAAATTGATTTGTATGTGTTAACTGACCAATTTCAATAGCACCATCAATATTTAAAGATTGATTTGCTTTAACCGCTACAATATATCTACCTTGAGATTCACTAAATAATTGTGGATTAGATACATTTACATGAGCTTCAAGTCCTAAATCATAATAAGCACTCATTTTAGCTAATGTAATTAATAGGCCACCTTTACCTACTGTTTGCACATGTGATGCAATTCCATTTCTAATGGCTTCTTTAATGGCTTCTCCTTTTTCAACTTCTTTACTTAAATCGATAGATTCAAATTCGTGATTGACTGAACCATATATTAATTTTTCAAGTTGACTGCCACCAAAATCATTACGGGTTTCTCCAACTAAATAAAGTTTATCTCCAGCTTGAGGTTTAAAATCAGTTAAGTAATCAATATTTTCAATTAAACCAACCATACCTACTACAGGTGTTGGGAATATAGAGGTACCTCTAGTTTCGTTATAAAGAGAAACATTTCCTGATACAACTGGTGTATTTAATACGTCACATGCTTCTGCCATACCTTTAGTAGAATCAATTAATTGTTGATAAATTTCTTTTTTCTCTGGTGAACCATAATTCAAGCAATCTGTCATAGCTAATGGCGTCGCACCGACAGCAATTAAATTGCGATACGCTTCAGCAACCACCATTTTCCCGCCTTCATAAGGTTGATTGAATACATAGCGTGCTTCCCCGTCAATTGTTGAAGCAATGGCTTTATTCGTTCCTTCTACTCTAACAACTGAAGCTTGTAAACCTGGCTTAACAATCGTATTTGCACCGACTTGTTGATCGTATTGTTCATACATATGTTTTTTTGAAGCAATTGTAGGATGATTTAATAATTGATTGAATGTAGATTCAACATCAATTTGACTGTAATCATTTTTAGAAGTGTTGTATTCCTTTTCTTCACCTTCAAGAACATAAACAGGTGCTTCATCAGATAATGGTTGAACAGGTATATCCGCAAATACTTCATCTTCATACGTTAATACAAAACGATCAGTGTCAGTTACTTCTCCGATTACCGCACTATCCAATTCATGTTTTTCAAATAAATCTAGGAATTTTTGTTCTGTTCCTTTTTCTACAACTAGTAACATTCTTTCTTGTGTTTCAGATAGCATCATTTCATATGGAGAAATACCTGGTTCTCTTGTAGGAACTTGATCCAATTTTAAATGAAGACCGCTTCCACCTTTAGCAGCCATTTCTGAAGATGATGAAGTTAATCCAGCTGCACCCATATCTTGTATACCAACTAATTCATCAAAAGTGATAGCTTCTAAAGTTGCTTCCATTAATTTTTTACCAACAAATGGATCGCCAATTTGTACAGATGGTCTTTTGCTTTCACTTTCTTCTGTTAATTCTTCAGACGCAAATGTAGCACCGTGTATACCATCTCGGCCTGTTTTCAATCCTACGTAAATAACAGAATTTCCTACACCTTTAGCTGTCCCTTTTTGCACCATGTCATGATCGATAATACCTACACACATCGCATTAACTAATGGGTTGCCATCATAGCGATCATCAAATTCAATTTCTCCGGCAGTTGTTGGTATCCCAATACAATTACCGTAACCACCAATACCACTAACGACACCTTTAAGTAATCTTTGATTTTGTTTATTTGATAATTCACCAAAACGTAAACTATTTAATAAATTTATTGGACGAGCGCCTATGGAAACAATGTCTCTGATGATACCACCTACGCCAGTTGCTGCACCTTGATACGGCTCTATAGCAGATGGATGGTTATGAGATTCAACTTTAAATACTACTGCTTGTTTGTCACCAATATCTACAACCCCTGCACCTTCACCCGGTCCCATTAATACATGTTCACCTGTTGTTGGGAATTGTTTTAAAAATGGCTTTGAATGTTTGTATGAGCAATGTTCACTCCACATAACTGAAAAGATACCTGTCTCAGTAAAATTAGGTTCTCTACCTAAAATCTCACAAACTTTATCATATTCTTTATCGCTTAATCCCATATCTTGGTATAACTTTTCTAACTTAATCTCTTCAATACTTGGTTCGATAAATTTAGACATTTTGTTCCCTCCAACTATTTACCATTGCTTCAAATAATTTGACGCCACTATCAGTACCTAATAATAATTCCATTGCTCTTTCTGGATGAGGCATCATACCACAAACATTTCCTGCTTTATTAACTATCCCTGCTATATCATCATATGACCCATTAGGATTATCAGTATATTTCAAAATAATCTGATTATTTTGGCTTAAATCCTTATAAATTTCTTCATTACAATAGTAATGTCCTTCTCCATGTGCCACAGGATAAACAACAATTTCGTCTTCGTTATATAAATTAGTGAAGGGTGTTTGATTATTAACTACACGTAGTGATTCATTTCTGCTAACAAACAAATGTGAATCATTATGAAGTAATGCACCAGGTAGTAAACCAATTTCAGTTAGAATTTGGAAACCATTACATACCCCGAGTACTGGTTTACCTTCATTTGCTAATCTTTTCACTTCATTGATGACTGGAGCTACACTTGCCATAGCACCTGATCTTAAATAATCTCCAAAAGAGAATCCACCAGGAATAAGTACACCATCGAACCCTTCTAAAGAGGTAGTTCTATAATCAACATATTCCGCTTCAACACCTGATTTAATTGCAGCATTATACATATCTCTATCACAGTTTGACCCTGGAAATACAAGAACAGCAAATTTCATGTTATGCATTCTCCTTTTCATCAATCACTTTATAGCTATATTCTTCAATAACTGTATTAGCAAATAATTTTTCACTTAATGTTGTAATAATGTTATCTACAGCCTCATCAGTTGCTTCATCGACAGTCATATATAATAACTTTCCTACTCGAATATCATTCACTTGGTTATAACCTAAATCATGAACAGCTCTGTTTAATGCTTGTCCTTGTGTATCTAATACCTGTGGTTGTAACGTTACGTGTAATTCAATAGTTTTCATTATTTTAAATCCTCCAATTTATTTAAAAATGATTGATACGTTTCAATTAGTGATCCAGTGTCATTTCGATATACATCTTTGTCAAAATTTGTATCAGAATATTTGTCCCATATTCTGCATGTATCTGGAGAAATTTCATCAGCTAATAAAATATTTCCAGTTTCTGTAATGCCAAATTCAATCTTGAAATCAACAAGTCTTAATTCCATTTCATTCATTAATTTAGATAATATTGTATTAATATCTAATGCCATTGATTTTAAAGTGTCGATTTGTTCGTTATTAGCAATATGCATTAATTTAATGTGATCCTCAGTGATAAGCGGATCATTTAAATCATCATTTTTATAGAAGAATTCGACTAATGGCTCATCAAAAACGTAACCTTTTTCAAAACCTAATCTTTTAGTAATAGAGCCTGCTGCTATATTTCTAACTACGACTTCTAATGGAATAATTTTCACTGATTCTACAAGTTGCTCTGTTTCTGATAATTGTTTTATAAAATGACTTTTCAATCCATTTTCGTTTAAATAATTAAATATAATAGAAGTAATTTGATTGTTTAATTTCCCTTTGCCTAGCATCGCATCCTTTTTAGCACCATTACCAGCAGTGACCTCGTCTTTATATTCCACTCTTAATTCATTAGGTTTATCGGTAGAATAAATTCGTTTTGCTTTACCTTCATATAGTAATGACATTAACCTTCTCTCCCCTCAAAACGCTTTAACATATCTTTTTCAGTTTCATCGATATCATTAGTTAGTATTGTCATATGGCCCATTTTTCTATTTGGCTTACGTTCAGATTTACCGTATATATGTACATGCCATTCTGGATGTTCTCCAAATTCATGTTCTAATAAATCTAAATCTTTACCTAATAAATTCATCATTACTGCTGGTTTTAAAACTTCAATTTGCTGGGGTAATGATTGTCCAGTTACTGCTAATATATGTGTATCAAATTGTGAATAATCACATGCTTCAATAGAATAATGTCCTGAATTATGTGGTCTAGGTGCAATTTCATTAACATATAAGTGATTGTTTTCATCAATGAAAAATTCAACAGTAAAAGTGCCGACAAAGTGAACTACGTTAGTTATTTTCTCTACTTCTCTCTTTGCACTTTCAGTTTTATCAGATCTTGCTGGAACAATTGTTTTAAATAAAATTTGATTTCTATGTTCATTTTCTTGTAGTGGGAAATAAGTGATTTGTTGATGATTGCCGATTGTAACAGTAAGTGAAACTTCTTTATCAATTTCCAGAAATTTCTCAGCTACACATTCTTGTTTCGATATGATAGTTTCTGCTTCTTCTAAATCTTCTTCTGCCTTGACCAATACTTGTCCTTTTCCATCATATCCACCAAAACGTGTTTTAACTATAAATGGATAACCTAATTCTGATACGGCATTTGATAAATCATCTTTATTTTTTATAGAGGTATAAGGAACAATTTGCGTGCCCGCTTGCTCCAAAGTTTGCTTTTCAGTTAATCTATCTTGAAGTAATTCAATCGCTTGATAACCTTGAGGAATATTATATTTATCTGTTAGCGATTTAAGTTGGTTAGCTGATATGTTCTCAAATTCATAAGTGATGACATCTGATCTATCTCCAAGTTGTTGTAACGCTTTTTCGTCATCATACTCAGCATGTATAAATTCATGGGCAACATATCTACATGGACAATCAATATTAGGATCTAAAACAATAACTTTATATCCCATTTTTTGTGCTGATTGCGCCATCATTTTACCTAGTTGGCCGCCTCCGATGATGCCAATAGTAGCGCCAAATGATAATTTATTGAAGTTCATTTTGCATTTCCTCCACTTTTTGTACGAGAGATTTTTCATAATTTTCCAAATTTTTACGAACTGAAGAATGACTAATACCGAGAATTCTCGCTGCTAATATACCTGCATTTTTAGCGCCAGATTTACCGATTGCTGTTGTCGCTACTGGAATTCCACCAGGCATTTGAACGATTGATAATAGTGAATCTAAGCCCTTTAAACTTTTCGATTCTATAGGTACGCCTATAACTGGCAATGTAGTCATTGAAGCAACCATACCTGGTAGATGTGCTGCTCCACCTGCACCAGCAATAATTAAGTCGTAGCCGTCATTAACAGCATGACTTGCAAAATCTACCATTAAATGTGGCGTACGATGTGCTGAAACTACTTTTTTTTCATACGGAATTCCAAATTCTTCAAGCATATTGCAACTTTCTTTCATAATTTCCCAATCGGAAGAACTACCCATAATGACTGCAACTTTCACAATGTACACCCTTTCAAAACTTTGGATTTATTTGTCTTTAAGTTGTATATTACAGATATAGCATAACAATCATTATATGCTTTTTCAATCAAAAATCGAACTTTGATTGAAAATTTTAATTAAATTTACGTCTTTTAGCTATTAAATGACGTATTATTAATGTTAAAGTTAAGTTATTAAATTATTAGGAGGAGATATTGTGGTAGCAAAGCTATTAGATGGTAAACAAATCGCAAAAGATTATAGACAAGGATTAAAAGAACAAGTGGAAGAGCTTAAAACAAAAGGTTATACACCAAAATTGTCTGTAATAATAGTTGGTAATGACGGTGCCAGCCTAAGCTATGTGAAATCAAAAAAGAAAGCCGCTGAAAAGATTGGTATGATTTCTGAAATTATTCATTTAGATGAAGATACATCTGAACAAGACGTGTTATCTGAATTAGAACGTTTGAATAATGATGATTCTGTCAGTGGCATTCTTGTTCAAGTCCCTCTTCCAGAGCAGGTAAGTGAACAAAAAGTATTAGAAGCTATTAATCCTGAAAAAGACGTAGACGGTTTCCACCCTAGTAATATTGGTAAGTTATATATTGATGAACAAACATTTGTACCATGTACACCACTTGGTATTATGGAAATTTTAAAACATGCAGATATTGATATTGAAGGCAAAAATGCAGTAGTAATCGGTAGAAGTCATATCGTTGGTCAACCTGTTTCTAAACTGTTATTACAACAAAATGCTACAGTGACTATTTTGCATTCTAGATCAAAAGATATGGCAAGTTTTGTTAAAGATGCAGATATTGTCGTAAGTGCAGTTGGTAAACCTGAATTAGTAACAAAAGATATGGTTAAAGAAGGTGCTGTCATCATCGATGTAGGTAATACACCTGATGAAAATGGAAAATTAAAAGGCGATGTCGATTTTGAAGAAGTTAAAGAAGTTGCTGGCGCTATTACTCCAGTTCCAGGAGGCGTTGGTCCATTAACAATCACTATGGTATTAAACAACACTTTATTAGCAGAAAAAATGCGCCGTGGTATTAAATAAGTTTTGACTTTTAACATATAAATAAAAGCCGAAGAAAATGTTTCTTCGGCTTTTTTAATGTTTTGTTTTTATTAATATTTTATACTTGGAAACTTAATTTAGGGATAAATGTTTCATAGTGAATTTTATTTGTGTCTATATCAAGTTCTTTTATAGATTTAATAATTGATTGAATGAATGATTTACCACCACATACATATATTTCTGTATTTTCATCGATCCATTCTTTTAAATCTTCGCTACCAATATATCCATTTTTAGTTTTATCATGTAGCATATATGTTGCATTGTCACTGCCATTAGCAATTGTTTTTAGTACAGAAGAGAATGGCGCATCATTAATATCATTTGTAACTTGTACAAAACGAGTAGTGCTATCATTATTAACTACTTCATTAAACATAGATACTAGTGGTGTTACACCAATTCCTGAACCTAAGAATAATTGTTTATTGTCTTTTTCAACTACGTGGAACGGACCAACTGGTGCAGATAAATTGATGTCGTCGCCTTCTTTAAATTCGTCATGTAATATAGTAGAAACTTCACCTTCATGTTCAGTAGTTACATCACGTTTAACTGCAAATGTTAAATAATTTTCGTCACCTTTAACTATTGAATAGTGTCTTTTTGCTCTATATGGCATTTTTTCACTACCTACATCAACAGTAATATATTGACCAGGTACAAATTGGCTTAAATCATAGTCTTTTGAAGATACTGTAAATGCTTTAATATCAGAAGAAACTTCTTCAATTGTTTCAACTTTAAATGGTTGGAATCCATCCCATAACATTTCTGCATAAATATCTTTTTCAACTGAAATAAACACATCTGCAATTTCTTGATATGCTTTTTTCCATGTTTTGATAATTTCATGATCATCATCTAAACCAACAACTTGTTTAATTGCTTCGATCAAATTTTCACCAACAATATCATATCCAGCTGGTGGTACTTGTAAGCCACAGTGTTTATAGGCAATTCCTTTAACTACAGGTAAAATAGCTCCAAGATTATCTATATTTACAGCTGCTGCTAATACAGATTGAGCTAATGCAGTAGATTGTAATCCTGTTTTTTGGTTTGTTTGGTTAAACATATTTCTTAATTCTGGATGTTGATTTAACATACGACCATAAAATTTCGAAGTAATTTCTGTACCTTTATCCTGCAATACAGGCACCGTTTCTTTGACGACTTCTTTTTCTCTTTCACTTAACATAATTTCCACTCCCACTAATCTAGAATTAAAATTAATTCAATTTGCATATTCATTCTAATCCTATGTTAATTGTATATGCAATATAATGTAGAAATGTTCACATATCGTTCAATTTACAAAAGCTTAATTAAATTTTTTCTTATTATATGTTTTAAATAATTAATCAATCAGGTATATTAAGACTATAGTATGATGTATTATTCTGAAAATTAAGGTATATTATAAATAAATCATAGTCGACTAATATTCGGAGGTTACTTTATGAACAAACTAATACAGTCATTATCAGCTATCGGAGTATCTGCTACTTTAGTCACACCGAATTTAAATGCCGAAGCTACAACTAATTCTGAACCTCAACTTAGAGGTGTTAATGATATGATTATTGAACAAGGCGAAGATTATAATTTATTAAAAGGAATTAGTGCTTATGACAAAGAAGATGGCGATTTAACTCATAAAATTAAAGTCGATGGCGATATTGATACTAATAAACCTGGTACATATAAAGTTAAATACAAAGTTACTGATTCAGATGGAGCACAAAATACAACAGTTAGAAATATCAAAGTTAAATAACAAGATACTTAAGTTGAGATTATTTCTCAACTTTTTTTATTTTTCTGAATTATTGCTTTTTTAGACTAAAAACGCTTTTATTTATTGTATTTTCACAAATTTGTCCTTTTTCACAAAATGTACACATAATTTTAACAAATCTTACAATCCCCGTCATATCTCAAACTTTTTAAAATTTTTGGCTTATATTAATAATTTTTTTCTTCTAGGTACTTGTAAATATTGTGTAATAACTTAAAATTAGTGATAAGCCCTACATTTGTAGTATTAGGAGGTCAAAAAAAGTGTCAAAATTTAAGTCTTTGCTTCTAATGGTCGGAACCCTAATTTTACTTAGTGGTTGTTCGAACATTGAAGTTTTTAATGCAAAAGGGCCAGTAGCAAGTAGTCAGAAGTTCTTGATCATCTATTCAATTATCTTCATGCTTGTTATTGTTGTCGTTGTTCTTTCCATGTTTGCATTCTTCATCTTTAAGTACAGTTATAGTAAGAATGATGAATCTGGTAAGATGCACCACAATTCTTTAATTGAAACAATTTGGTTTGTGGTACCTATCATTATCGTTATTGCTTTAGCAATTCCAACTGTTAAAACATTATACGATTATGAAAAACCACCAGAGAAAGACAAGGACCCACTTGTGGTTTACGCAGTAAGCGCTGGTTACAAATGGTTCTTTGCCTACCCAGATCAACACATCGAAACTGTTAATACGTTAACAATTCCAAAAGATCGTCCAGTAGTATTCAAGTTACAATCTATGGATACTATGACAAGTTTCTGGATTCCACAATTAGGTGGTCAGAAATATGCCATGACTGGTATGACTATGAATTGGACATTAACAGCAGATCAAACAGGTACTTTCAGAGGTAGAAACTCTAACTTCAATGGTGAAGGTTTCTCACGTCAAACATTTGATGTAAACTCTGTAAGCCAAAGTGATTTCAACAAATGGGTGAAAAAAGCTCAAAGTAAGAAAACGTTAGATCAAGATACATTTGATAAACAAATCTTACCAAGCACACCTAACAAAGAATTAACGTTTAATGGTACGCATATGGCGTTCGTAGATCCTGCAGCTGATCCTGAGTATATCTTCTACGCATACAAACGTTACAATTACGTTCAAAAAGATCCTAACTTCGTTGATGAAAAAGATCTTTATAAAGACGTAAAAGATAAACCAGTCAAACCAGCTCGTAAGGTTACAATTTCAAATGCTAACTATAAACGTCACGGTATGACACCAATGATTCTTGGCAACAATGAAAAATACGACAATGAATTCAAGAAGAAAGAAAAACACAATTCTAAGGAAATGGAAAAAATTTCCAAAGAAGCTAAAGACGGTAATGCGTCTAAAAACAAAGAAAATGATGATCATGGAGGTGGACATTAATGAATTTTCCATGGGATCAATTACTAGTTAAGGGTAACTGGATGATTACGATGGCACAAATCGGTGCACCATTCTTAGTTATCGGCCTTATCGCAGTAATTACTTATTTCAAATTATGGAAATATCTTTATAGAGAATGGTTCACATCCGTAGACCATAAAAAAATCGGTGTTATGTATTTAATCTGTGCCGTATTAATGTTCGTCCGTGGTGGTATTGATGCGTTAATGCTTCGTACTCAATTAACTGTTCCAGATAACACATTCTTAGAATCTAACCACTACAATGAAGTATTTAGTACACACGGCGTTATCATGATTATTTTCATGGCTATGCCTTTCATCTTTGGTTTATGGAATATTGTTGTTCCATTACAAATCGGTGCACGTGATGTTGCCTTCCCTGTAATGAACAACGTAAGTTTCTGGCTATTCTTTGCTGGTATGATTTTATTCAACCTATCATTTATCGTAGGTGGATCTCCAGCTGCTGGTTGGACAAACTATGCACCACTTGCTGGTGAATTTAGTCCTGGACCAGGTGTCAACTACTATTTAGTTGCTATCCAAATTTCCGGTTTAGGTACGTTAATGACCGGTATTAACTTCTTTGTAACGATTTTAAGATGTAAAACACCTACAATGAAGTTTATGCAAATGCCAATGTTTACTGTAACTACATTCATCACTACATTAATCGTTATCTTAGCCTTCCCTGTTCTTACAGTGGCTTTAGCGTTAATGACAGTCGATAGAATATTCGGAACAGCGTTCTTTACAGTAGCTGATGGCGGTATGCCTATGTTATGGGCTAACTTCTTCTGGGTATGGGGGCACCCTGAAGTATATATCGTTATCTTACCTGCATTTGGTATTTACTCTGAAATTATTCCAACATTTGCGCGTAAACGCTTGTTCGGACATCAAAGCATGGTCTGGGCAACTGCTGGTATCGCGTTCTTAAGTTTCTTAGTTTGGGTTCACCATTTCTTCACAATGGGTAATGGTGCTTTAATTAACTCATTCTTCTCAATTTCTACAATGTTAATCGGTGTACCAACCGGAGTTAAGCTATTCAACTGGCTATTAACATTGTATAAAGGTAGAATTACTTTCGAGTCACCTATGTTATTCTCATTAGCATTTATCCCTAACTTCCTATTAGGTGGGGTTACAGGTGTAATGCTTGCGATGGCATCAGCTGACTATCAATATCACAACACTTATTTCTTAGTAGCTCACTTCCACTATACATTGGTTACTGGTGTAGTATTTGCCTGCTTAGCTGGTTTAATATTCTGGTATCCAAAAATGATGGGCTACAAATTAAACGAAACGTTAAACAAATGGTGCTTCTGGTTCTTCATGATCGGATTTAACGTTTGTTTCTTACCACAATTCATTCTTGGATTAGATGGTATGCCACGTCGTTTATACACTTATATGCCTTCTGATGGTTGGTTCTTATTAAATGTTATCTCAACTATCGGTGCTTTATTAATGGCAATTGGTTTCTTATTCTTAGTGGTAAGCATTGTTTACAGTCACATTAAAGCACCACGTGAAGCTACAGGCGATAACTGGGATGGACTTGGTCGTACTTTAGAGTGGACTACTGCATCAGCAATTCCACCTAAATACAACTTTGCTATCACTCCAGATTGGAATGACTATGACACATTCGTAGATATGAAGGAACATGGTCGTCATTATTTAGACAACCATAATTACAAAGATATTCACATGCCAAACGACACACCAGTTGGTTTCTGGATGGGAATATTCTTTACAATCGGTGGTTTCTTCTTAATCTTTGAAACAATCATTCCAGCCGCTATCTGTTTAGCAGGTATCTTCGGTACAATGATTTGGAGAAGTTTCCAAATTGACCATGGTTACCATATCCCTGCTTCTGAAGTAGCTGAAACTGAAGCACGTTTAAGAGAAGCACGTATTAAAGAAAGGGAGGCTGTAAGTCATGAGTCATGATACTAATACAATTGATTCACGTACGCATGAAGGCGAATTAAATAAACTTGGCTTTTGGATTTTCCTTACAGCCGAATTCGCGTTATTCGGTACCCTATTCGCAACGTTATTAACTTTGCAACATGGTGGCGATTACGCTGGCAAGATGACTACAGAGTTATTTGAATTACCTTTAGTTTTAATAATGACATTCGCGTTATTATTAAGTTCATATACATGTGGTATTGCAATCTACTACATGCGTAAAGAAAAACAAAACTTAATGATGTTTTGGATGATTCTTACTGTACTACTAGGGCTTGTATTCGTAGGATTTGAAATCTACGAATTCGCACATTATGTTTCTGAAGGTGTCAACCCTACTATCGGTTCCTTCTGGTCTAGTTTCTTTATTCTATTAGGAACACACGGTTGTCACGTTTCAGTTGGTATTGTTTGGATTATTTGCTTATTAATTCAAATTGGAACTCGTGGTTTGGATTCATATAATGCTCCAAAATTATTTATAGTAAGTTTATACTGGCACTTCTTAGATGTTGTTTGGATCTTCATCTTCACTGCCGTATATATGATAGGGATGGTGTATAGCGGATGAATACAATCGTAAAACATACAGTCGGATTTATTGCTTCTATCGTATTGACGCTTTTAGCAGTTTTCGTAACACTATACACATCAATGAGTTTCCATGCTAAAGTAACAATTATTTTTGGATTCGCATTTATCCAAGCTGCACTTCAATTATTAATGTTCATGCATTTAACTGAAGGTAAAGATGGACGTGTCCAAATGTTTAAAGTTATCTTTGCAATTATCATAACTCTAATTACTGTTATCGGTACTTATTGGGTTATGCAAGGTGGTCACTCACACCACTTATAAAAAGTATAAAGTTCATACTTTTAGACCTACTAGCATTGCTAGTAGGTCTTTTTTACGTCAAAATAGAACTAATGATAAATGAGAGGAGTTGGTATCAGTGGTCATACCTATTATTATAGATACTGATCCAGGTATTGATGATGCAGCTGCCATCAGCTTGGCATTGAGTCATCCTAATATAGAAGTTAAAATGATTTCTACTGTTAATGGAAATGTGAATGTTGATAAAACAACGAACAATGCACTTAAATTAGTTCATTTTTTCGATAGTAAAGTCCCAGTTTATAAAGGTGCAGCTCGTCCTTTAATTTCCGATCCTGTTGATGCAGCCGAAGTACATGGCGAGTCAGGAATGGACGGCTATGATTTTGAATCATTTGAAAATCATTATATTCCACAAACAAATTCAATAGAAGCAATCAAAGATGAAATTATGAAGAGTTCTTATCCAATAACTATTGTTGCTATTGGACCATTAACAAATATTGCATTACTTTTAGCTACTTATCCTGAAGTAAAATCGAATATCAAACAAATTGTTATTATGGGTGGTAGTAGCGGTAGAGGCAATGTCACACCTTTAGCAGAATTTAATATATATTGTGATCCAGAAGCAGCAAACATTGTTTTTAATGCACAAATACCAGTTGTGATGATTGGATTAGATTTAGCAAGAAAAGCTATGTTCTCACATGATTTTATAAAAGAAATTAAACAAGTTAATCAAACAGGAAATATGTTATATCATTTATTACAACATTACAGAACTGAAAATGTTCACGAAGGTATAAAGTTATATGATGTATTTACAATTTTATATTTAATTAATCCAGATATATTCAACGTTTATGATGCCAATGTACAGATTGAGCTTCATGGTTTATTAACTAAGGGTGCCACTGTTGTTGATTTTGAGTCGCTAGAACCAAATTGTAAGGTAGTACATTCCCCTATTTCAACACACTATCAAGATTTATTTTTAAACGCCCTTTCATATTGTAAATAAAAATAGAACGCACATATTTAGTATCTCAACAGACAATATATGTGCGTTCATTTGTTTAATTTATTATTATTTTACTTTAACACCAGGAACGTTATATTCCTTTTTTTGATGAAGAATATTATAGAAAATATGTTTCATTTTGTTTTCATTCGCTTTTTCATTTTCTGTAATTAAATTACTTGCTAAAACAACAGTATATTTATCATTATAGTAAACAGTAAATATTTGTCCGAAGAACACGCCATTAATCCTATTCATTGTAGGAGTAACGTAGAAACCATATCTATATTCAATTGGATATTCTTTAGTACCAAATTCATGTAAAAATGGATTAGCTGTATCTGCATTAAATATCTTATACTGTTGCATTGCATTGACTAATTTGCCCATATCATATGGAGCCATATATAAATTACCAGCGCCATAATATTGGTTTAATATTTTAGGATGCATCAAAGAAAATTTATTATGAGTCAATTTGTATCCATTTGCCATATTTTTACGATATAATTTTTCATCAAAGAAAGCTGTATGTTGTAATTGATATGGATTACCTAATCTATTGTAATAATTGGCAACATAAGGCTTATTTGTAACCTGCTCGATAACTTTCGCAAGCACTAAATAATTCCCATCATTGTAATGATCTTTATGGTAATAATTTTCATCTATACCTCTTTGTTGAATTGTTTTGACTGCTTGATCTAAATTTTTAATATTTGTTGATGCTTTATATTTGTATAACCCACTTCGATGTAACATCAAATCTTTTAATGTGATTTCTTTACTTGTTTTAAACCAAGGTAAATATTTGGTTACTGGATCATTGATATTCACTTTATTTTCTAATTCAAGTTGTTTTAACATTAATCCAGTAGTGAATTTTTGTGATGAACCGATAAGATACATTGTATTAGCTGTATTCTTTTTACCAGATTCAAAGTTTTGAAAGCCATAACCTTTATTCAACTTAATCTTACCATTTTCAAATATAGCAGCAGTACCATTAAAATTTGTATCTTTTAAATAGTTATCAATTTCTTTATATATAGGTTTTTTCTTATTAACAACGGTTTTTAGCTTTTTAGGTGCTTTCTCATGTTTATCTTTTTTAATAATATATGTAGCATTATCATTTTTTTGGAAGTACCGACTATCCATGTGCAGATATTCGTTCCATTTTTTTCCAAAAATTACCATTAATATGATTAGTATAATTAACACAATGATGAAAAACACAATCTTAATCTTGTTTAGTTTCATTTCGAAATTTGCCTCACATAATAATATCAATATTTTTCTTAGAAATATAAACATTAGATATCAAGGTCTTACTTTTATATCCATAATACTCGCTGAAAAATATATCTATTTGTCTTTTATTTTGTCTTGAACGTATCTATCAATTTAATTTCTATTATCTTACTTTAAATTTAATCCTCCCTTTTTTTATTAATTACCTCTATAAAGATCTTAAAAAATTATAAAGCTATTGTGATTACTACGATGTTACTCAATAAATATGATATGCATAATTATAAATCATTTTATGCATAAAATCACTTTAATTATATAGTACACCTTTAACAGAAAGATTACATAGTACTTTAGTACCATAAATAATAATATCTTAAAAAATTTTATGAAACTGACAACACAGTATTTTAACGCCAGTCAATTTAATAAAAATGGAAATGAATTGTTTAGATAAGATCATAATAGCAAATAGTTTCAACATAAATTAGCATAAGTATAAATATGCATAATAATAATTGTTGAATTTGAATTGTTATATTGGTTATTAAAGTGTCACAATAAATGTAATCAAATACTCACATTTCTTACCATCAATCATTTATACTATAAGATATAAATAAAATTTTAGAATTCAATACTATTTATTGATATATGAGTTGTAATTTTTACTATAAAGTAATACAATTTAGGGCTATAGTGTGAAAAATTATAGACAACAATACGAAGAAACTACATAAATTTTAATCATATATTTAAAAATAAGTTAATAATGTTTAGGAGCAACAAATATGAATAAATTCTTTAAATACTTTTTAATTCTACTGACTTTCGCTCTTATTGCTATTCCTGTTGTTTTTGCTAGTAACCTATTCAAATCTTCAGAAAAAGCGTTTGAATCTTCTCAAGATAAAAGTAACGCAGATCGTCAATCAAATCTAAGAAGTTCAAAGGTCAACCCTGAAAAAGATCCAATTTCTATATTATTTTTAGGAATTGATGATAATGAAGGACGAGAAAAAAACGGACAAAGCTTGGAACATTCAAGATCTGACGCGATGATTTTATCTACTTTTAATCAAAAAAAACATCAAATTAGAATGTTGAGTATCCCCCGTGATACGATAAGTTACATTCCTAAAGTAGGTTATTATGACAAAATCACTCATGCCCATGCATACGGTGGCCCAATTGCTGCAATGGATTCCGTTGAAGCAACAATGAATGTGCCAGTTGATTACTATGCACGTGTTAATATGAAAGCATTCGTTGAAGCTGTCGATGAACTTGGTGGCATTTACTATGATGTTCCATATAATTTAAACGAACCAAATAGTGATGATACAGGTAGAATTAAAATTAAAAAAGGCTATCAAAAATTAAATGGTGATGAAGCATTAGCAGTTGCTAGAACGCGCCACCATGACTCAGACTTAAAACGTGGACAACGTCAAATGGACTTAATTAAAATATTATTCAAAAAAGCACAAACACTTGATTCATTTGATAAATTAGATGAAGTTATTAATATTGTAGGTAAAAATGCTAAGCATAATTTAACTAAATCTGAGATTAAATCATTATCTAGAATGTACCTATCTGACAGTGTTAAAATGAAAAAATCACAACTAGAAGGTGATGATGATATGTTAGATGGCGTTTATTATTACAATCCTAGCATTAGTAGTATCCAGAAATATTCAAACATCTTGCGTACTGATTTAGGATTATCTAAAATTACTGATAAAGATGATTTCTTAAATCAAAGAGTTATTGATCATTATGGCTCTCTAGTACCATTAACTGAACTAGATGATTCTCTTTTAAGAAAAGGTCAAAATGATACAACTGATGACAAAAAAGATAAAGATAATAATGATAGCAGTAATGACAGTAATAATGATGATCAACAAAACAGTGGAACTAACGATCAAACTCAAAACAATCAACAAATGGATAATCAAAACAACGGTATGAACACGCAACAAGATAATACCGTTAATAATCAAAATTACCAACAACAACAAGATACTACTGCTTATTAATTTTAATATATTATTTAATGAGAGGAGCTGCTTAAATGTCACGAAAAACGTATGAAAAAATTGCTAATATAAATGGTATGTTTAACGTTTTAGAACAACAAATTATTCATAGTAAAGACATGGCTTTATTTAGAAATGAATTCTTTTATGTAAACCATGAACATAGAGAAAACTACGAGGCTTTACTCATTTATTATAAAGAAAGTGCAAATAATCCTGTTGTAGATGGAGCGTGTTATATTGTAGCCCTACCAGAAATATTTAATAAAGTAGATATTTTCGAATCTGATTTACCATTTACTTGGGTATATGATGAAAATGGTATTACTGAAGAAATGAAAAGTATTAGCGTACCGTTACAATATTTAATTGCTGCTGCACTTGAAGTAACTGATGTAAATCTATTTAAACCATCTGGTTATACAATGGGAATGAATAATTGGAATATCGCTCAAATGAGAATTTTTTGGCAATACACTGCAATTATAAGAAAAGAAGCATTATAAAATATTAAATATCACTTAAGGAAGAAGTCATCAAATAACCGGGCTTCTTCCTTTTTTATAATAAAGGAGACTAAATATGTTCTATAAAGTTACGAATAAAGAAATGTTAGAAGCGTGTTTTGAAATTAGAAAAGAAGTGTTTGTTAAAGAGCAAAATGTGCCAGAAGATCATGAAATTGATGAATATGATGAGAATGCAATTCATGTCATTGGCTATGACAATGATAACCACCCTATTGCAACAGCACGAATACGCTTATTGAATGAAACTACCGGAAAAGTCGAACGCGTAGCAATTTTAAAAGATTATAGAGGTCGAGGCTTAGGATTAAAATTATTGAATTTTGTTGAACAAACAGCTAATGAAAATCAATTAACATTTTTAACAATGAATGCTCAACACTACGCAATCTCCTTTTATGAAAAATTAGGTTACAACGTTGTAGGCGAACCATTTGATGAAGAAAATATTAAGCATATCGTTATGGAAAAACATTTGTAACATATAGTATTCTCAAATTATTTTCTTTGTCATACTTTGTAATATTTCATTAACCACAAATTAATTTTTTATATGAAATTACTTGCGTACTATCAATGTTTAAACCCCTTACATCGTAATAAATTTAAAAAATTATAGGTTAAAGTTCTATTACAAATCTGTTAAAAACAATACACTTTTATTTTCGCATATTATAATTAATACAAATTCATAACATACAAGGAGTAATTATAATAATGGCGAAAAAATTCAATTACAAATTACCGTCAATGGTTGCACTAACTTTATTTGGAACAGCATTTACGGCTCACCATGCAGATGCAGCAGAAGCTACTCAAGACCAAACTAAAAACAAGAATGTACTGGATGACCAAACAACCTTAAAACAAGCTAACAATGCTAAAAAAGAAGTGAGTAACCCAACACAAAATATTTCTGGTACTCAAACTTATCAAGATCCAACTAAAGTAAAACCTGTACAGACTACTTCTACAGAAGATAATGATACATCTAAACAAAATGATACTGCAGATGTAACAAATATTACTAATACAACAAGTGATAGTACAAATTCTGATAAAGAATCTAAACAAAATGATACTGACAATCAAAAAGATGTGAGTACTGATGCTACTGATAATCAATCAACAACTAACGTTGACTCTGATAAATCAACTAACGAGAATAATGAAGCTGTTAAAGAACAAACTGACAATAACACTAATGCTCAAGCTCAACAGCAAACTCAAAATACAGATAATAATGTAAAAAATAAAACTAGCCAAGAAACTAGTCAAAATGAAAACACTGAATCTACTAACCAATCAACTAAGCAAACAGTTAAAAATAATGGTGGTTATAGTTTAATTGATGATGAAGATGATGTTGAGAGTGAAAATGTGTCAGATAACAATTCAAATGACACTACTAAACAAACAGTAACAACTGCACAATCTGAAAGTAATAAAACAGATAAATCAGCTATCTCTAATCAAACTACAAAATCAACAAACACTAATACTAATACAACAAACACTAAAAATGATACTAAGGAATCAGCTAAAGTTGAATCAGCACAAGTGAACGATTCATCAAATAATCAAGTGTCTACTTTTAGATCCGTAGCTAAACCAAGAATGATGTATGCAACTGCTAAAAAAGCAACATCTTCTTTACCAAAATACAAACCAGCAGTGAAATCTTCAATAAATGACTATATTCGTAAAAAGAATTTTAAAGCACCTCAGATTGAAGAAGATTATTCATCTTACTTCCCTAAATATGGATACAGAAATGGTGTAGGTAAACCTGAAGGAATTGTTGTCCATGATACAGCTAATGAAAATTCAACAATTACGGGCGAAATCAATTACATGAAGAACAATTACAACTCAGCTTTCGTACATGCGTTTGTAGACGGCAACAGAATCATCGAAACTGCCCCTACTGATTACTTATCATGGGGAGCTGGTCCATACGGTAATGAACGTTATATAAACGTTGAAATTGTTCATACACATGACTATGATTCATTTGCACGTTCAATGAACAACTATGCTGATTACGCTGCAACACAATTACAATATTATGGTTTAAAACCTAATAGCGCTGAAAACGATGGTAGCGGTACTGTTTGGACACATTCAGCAATTAGTAGATGGTTAGGTGGTACAGACCATGCTGACCCACATGGTTACTTTAAACAACATAATTATAGTTATAATGAATTATACGATTTAATCAATGAAAAATATCAAATTAAAATGGGACAAGTTGCACCTTGGGGTACTACTTCAACAAGTACAACTAAACCTTCTAGTGGAAGTACAACAACTAAACCTACTACTAAACCTTCAACTAGTAATAGTAAATTAACAGTTGCTGCAAATAGTGGTATGGCTCAAATTAACACAAAAAATAGTGGACTATACACAACTGTTTATGACAAAAAAGGTCACTCTACTAAAGAAGTACAAAAAGCATTATCAGTAACTAAAACTGCAACATTAGGTAATGATAAATTTTACCTTGTACAGGATTATAATACTGGGGAAAAATTTGGTTGGGTTAAACAAAATGAAGTAATTTATAATACAGCTAAATCACCAGTAAAAGTTAATCAATCTTATAATGTTAAATCTGGTACTAAAGCTTATACAGTACCTTGGGGTACTAGTAAACAAGTAGCTGGTACAGTTTCAGGAAAAGGAAATCAAACTTTTAAAGCTACTAAACAACAACAAATTGATAAATCAACATATTTATATGGTACAGTTAACGGTTTAACTGGATGGATTAGTAAAGCTTATTTAACTACACCTACTAACACTACTAAACCAGCTACAAAACCAACAACTAAGCCTACAACTACTAATAATAAATTAACAGTTGCAGCAAATAATGGCGTAGCTCAAATCAATTCTAAAAATAGTGGTTTATATACAACTGTTTACGATAAATCTGGTAAAACAACAAAAGAAGTACAAAAAACATTAGCAGTTTCTAAAACAGCTACATTAGGTAATGATAAATTTTACTTAGTTCAAGATTATAATACTGGCAAAACTTATGGTTGGGTTAAACAAG
This sequence comes from Staphylococcus sp. URHA0057, assembly GCF_000620265.1. Lineage (NCBI taxonomy): Bacteria > Bacillati > Bacillota > Bacilli > Caryophanales > Staphylococcaceae > Staphylococcus > Staphylococcus sp. URHA0057. The sequence goes on from NZ_JHVS01000001.1 coordinate 505,174, forward strand.
GAGATGTAGTCTATAATACGGCTAAATCACCTACTTCTGTAAATCATTCATATAGCGTTAAACCTGGTACAAAAGCTTATACAGTTCCTTGGGGTACTTATAAACAAGAAGCAGGAACAGTTTCAGGTAACGGTAACCAAACATTTAAAGCTACTAAACAGCAACAAATTGATAAAGCTACTTATCTATATGGAACTGTAAATGGTATCACTGGTTGGATTAGTAAGTATTATTTATCTGAACCAACTTCAACTAAATCAACTGTTGCTAAACCTAAAATGGCTTTTAAATCATATGCTGTAACAAACGAAGAAACACCTAAAACTCAAACTACGGCTAAAACTAACATTACTCAAACTACTAAAAAAATTGGTCAAGTAAAACTTAACAACTCTGGTATTCGTAGTTCTGTATATGATAAAACAGCTAAAAATGGTGCTAAATACGCAAATCGTACTTTCACAATTTCTAAACAAAGAACTGAAGGTAATCAAACTTATGTGTTATTACAAAACACAGTATCAAACACACCATTAGGCTGGGTTAACATTAATGATATTAATGTTCAAAACCTAGGAAATGAAGCTAAAGAAACAGGTAAATATAAAGTGAATAGCAATAATAATGGGCTTTATTCAATTGCATGGGGAACTAAAAACCAACAATTATTACCTACAAGTCAATTAGTAAATCAAACTTTTAACGCTTCAAAAGCTATATATGTAGGTAACGAAAAATATTTATATGGTACAGTTAACAATCGCACTGGTTGGATTGCAGCAAAAGACTTAGAACAATCTAATACTAATAATCCTGCAACGCCATATAATTATACTTTCGTTATCAAAAATAATAATGGTTATTATTATGATGATCCTGCTGCAAAGAACGGTTATTCATTAAAAACTTATTATGAAAAACCATTTGTAGTCATTAAACAAAAACAACAAAATGGTGTTACTTGGTATTACGGTAAATTAACTAATGGTAAATATGCTTGGGTTAAAGCAAACGATTTAACAAAAGAATTGGTTAAGTATTCAAATACAGGACGTACATTAAACCAAATGGCTTCTATTCAAAGTAATTTAAGCTATGGCCCACAAGTTCAAAGAACTCCTGGCGTATGGTCAAATGCAACTTACTATGAAACAAAAAATGCTATGGATTCTAATAAATTAGCTAAAAATCCTGTATCTAAATATCAATTTTTACGTTTAGATCAACCACAGTATTTATCTGAAGCTACTTTAAATAAATTACTTAAAGGTAAAGGCGTACTTGAAAACCAAGGTGCAGCATTTAGTCAAGCGGCTAAAAAATATGGCTTAAATGAAATTTACTTAATTTCACATGCTTTATTAGAAACTGGAAATGGACAATCTCAATTAGCTAAAGGTGCTAACATTACAAACGGTGTAGTAAATACTCGTTCTGCAACTAAATATCATAATGTATTTGGTATTGGTGCTTATGACTATAATGCTCTAGGCGAAGGATTAAACTTTGCTAAAGCGTCTGGTTGGAATTCAGTTTCAAAAGCGATTATCGGTGGAGCTAAATTCATAGGTAATTCATATGTGAAAGCTGGACAAAACACGTTATACAAAATGCGTTGGAATCCTGCACACCCAGGTACACATCAATATGCAACAGATATTAATTGGGCAGATTCAAATGCACAAGTATTAAAAGGATTATATGATCAAATCGGAGAAGTTGGTAAATTCTTTGATATTCCTACATTTAAATAATTCTTATTTCGACTAACAAGATAATTCTTGTTAGTCGATTTTTATTACGTCCCCCTTCTCTTTTCTATGATCCTATAACCTTTAAAAGGAAATTTTCTTGTTAATATTATTCCGATATAAATAAAGAAAGCAATTTCTATCTTATTTCAATAGAAATTGCTTTCTTTATATTTATTAAATCTATAAATCATTGACTCACGACATTTTTAATATCTTTATCATCCATTAATGAAAACTATGGCGACTATTTAACTTGTTTAATAATTGATTTAAACTTTCGATTTCGTTTTCTGATAAGCATTGACATCTAGCCTCTATTAATTCACATCGAGCAGTATTTATCTGCTTAATTAATGCTCGTGCTTCCTCTGTAAGAATTAATTCCTTACATCTTAAATCTTCATGTGACTGCTGACTTGTAATATATCCTTTCAATACAAGTTTTTTAATCCATCGTGACACAATCGATTGTTCTCGACTAATCTTCATTGTTAAATCATATTGTGATAAACGGTCGTAATTATACAGTATTCGTAATAACTCTAATTGTTCTGATGTAATGTCTGTTCTTTGTCCAAAGCGTCGGTTAACTATATTCAAATCGTTGTTAGTAAGTGTAATAAGTTTTTCAAGTTGTTTATACATGCTGTTTCTACTCCACTTTATTTAGTTGATAATATTATATGCTTTTTTTATAAGATATACAATAGAATTTTATATTGTAGTCAAAATCGTTGCATTATCGCCATAAAATATAATAAATTAAGTACAGTTAAACAATAAAAAGGAGACATATTTATGCCTTCCATTAAGGACAGGGATTATTTTTTTGATAATGCCCGAGCGATACTTATATTTTTAGTAGTGTTTGGACATCTATTACAGCCGTATACTTCAGAAGATAAAAATTTATCAGCACTATATCTAGTTATTTATAGTTTCCACATGCCAACATTTTTATTTATATCAGGTTACTTTGCTAAAAATTTAGACAAACCTTATTATTTAGAAAATATTGCTAAAAAATTATTATTACCGTATTTCATATTTTTCGCATTTTACTCGGTGTATTATTTTTTAACTGGAAAAAGCGATAGTTTACAATTAGATCCATTCAACCCTGTATTTGCATTATGGTTTTTATTAACGTTATTCTTCTTCCATGTCGTTTTAGTTATTGTAAGAAGATATAATCCATGGATTGTTCTTACTATTTCCATTGTTTTTTCAGTATTTGCCGGTTATTCGGCTAACATTGATGAATACATGAGTATTTCTCGTACCATTGTATTCTTCCCAATTTTCTATTTAGGTCATTTATTTACTAAAAACCAAAGTATGGTGTTAAGAAGTAAAAAATGGGTGCCTATCTCCATTCTTGTATTTATACTTTACTTTGTAGGTTATTATTTACATCCAATTAATTCTGATTGGTTATTGGGTAGCACACCTTACACTTCATTAGAACAAAATGCCGAAGACGTATATAGTCCACTGAAACGTTTACTATTGTATGTAGTTATATTAGTTTCGATGTTTGCATTCTTAAATTTAACATCTCAAAAATTACGTTTTTATACCTATATTGGTAGTAGGACAATGTATGTCTATTTATTACATGGTTTAATTATTGGTATTATTCGTGGATTTGAACTCTATCCATTTAAATCGCCAATTTCTGTATTTACTTATCTATTTTTATTTATTACATCTGGCATTATAGTTTATATCTTATCGAACCGGTGGATATGTAAATGGACAAATCCAATCATAAACTTAAAATCCCCTTCTAAATTCAAAGGGTAATGTTTATTATAAAATTAATTCGTATACCAAAATGTAGTGCTTAAAATATGTTATGATTGTAATAATTTGAAAGAATTATACGACATTTCAAACATTAAAAGTACTATATTTTGGTATTTTTTAGAGGAGTAATGATTTATGAAATTACAATTAAATGAGCAGTCAAAATTTTTAAAAGCACCTAGTATTCGACAATTTTCAAACCGTATGAAAGATATTGATGATTGTATCAATTTAACAATTGGGCAGCCTGATTTTCATATGCCAGAAGTGGTAAAAGACGCTTACATCAAAGCCATTAAAAATGACCAAACAAGTTATTCTCACAATAAAGGGATCATAGAAGCTAGACAGGCTATAAGTAATTATTATCAAAATAAATATGGTTTCGAATATAGTGTTGATGAAATAATTATGACTAATGGTGCTAGTGAAGCTTTAGATACTACATTGCGTAGTATTATCAATCCAGGAGATGAAATTATCATTCCAAGTCCTACATATGCGGGCTATATCCCTTTAATTCAAACTTTAGGTGCTGTGCCAAAATTTATTGATACTACCGAAACATCTTTCAAAATCACACCAGAATTGTTGAATCAATATATCAATGAAAATACAAAAGCTGTTTTACTTAATTATCCTACAAATCCTACAGGCGTGACATTAAATCGTGAAGAAGTCAGCGATATTGTAAATACATTGTCTAAATATAATGTATTTATCATTAGTGATGAAATCTATGCAGAAAACACGTTTAATGGTGTTCATACTTCTTTCGCTGAATTCGATGAGATTAGAGATCAATTAATACTCATCAGTGGTTTAAGTAAATCACATTCAGCAACTGGTATCCGTGTTGGATTTTTAATTGGACCAGAATATTTAATTGAAAAATTAACTTTCATGCATGCATATAATTGCATTTGTACAAATGTTCCAGCTCAACATGCATGTATCGCTGCATTAAATGAAGGTTTAGAAGCGCCAAAATATATGAATAAAGCTTATATTGAGCGTCGTGACTATTTAATCGAAAAACTTCAAGACCTTGGTTTCGAATTAAATGCTGTACCTGAAGGCGCATTTTACATTTTCCCAAGTATAAAAAATTATACAGATGATGATTTTAATTTTTGTGTTGATGTGTTAGAAAAAGCTCACGTTGCTATGGTACCTGGTTCGTCCTTTACAGATATTGGGAAAGGCCATGTAAGAATTTCTTATGCTTATGATATGTCATTACTCAAAGAAGGTATGTCACGTTTAGAAGATTATTTAAAAGAGCAATATCCGGAACAATTTCCAACTAATAAATAAATCATAAACACAGTAAAAAACCCCTTAAAGTATGATGGCTTTAACACCATACTTTAAGGGGTTCGTTTATATCAAATCTTATGGGAATTTAGGGAATTGGTCAAAGTCAGGGTCACGTTTTTCTTTAAATGCGTCACGACCTTCTTTAGCTTCATCAGTTGTATAATAAAGTAAAGTTGCATCTCCAGCCATTTGTTGTAAACCTGCTAAGCCATCTGTATCTGCATTCATAGCTGCTTTTAAGAAACGTAGTGCTGTTGGTGAATGTTTCATGATATCTTGACACCAAGCAACTGTTTCGTCTTCTATTTGATCTAATGGAACGACAGTATTAACTAATCCCATGTCTAATGCTTCTTGTGCATTATATTGACGACATAAGTACCAAATTTCTCTTGCTTTCTTATGTCCAACAATTCTTGCTAAATAACCAGAACCATAACCAGCATCAAATGAACCTACTTTAGGACCAGTTTGTCCGAAAATAGCATTGTCTGCTGCAATAGTTAAGTCACATACTACGTTTAATACGTTACCTCCACCAATAGCATAACCACGTACCATTGCGATAACTGGTTTTGGAATAACTCTGATTAAACGTTGTAAATCTAATACATTTAAACGAGGAATGTCATCTTCGCCAACATAACCACCGTGTCCACGTTTCTTCTGATCTCCACCAGAACAGAATGCTTTATCTCCTTCACCAGTTAAAATAATAACTGATATTTTTTGATCATCACGCGCACGTGAAAAGGCATCAATCATTTCAGCTACTGTCTTAGGTGTAAATGCATTACGTACTTCTGGACGATTAATTGTTACCTTTGCAATTCCATCGTAAAATTCATATTTAATTTCATCATATTCTCTAAGTGTTTCCCACTGTCTAGTCATTTTGCTCCTCCTTTAAAAAACCTAATATTATTGTATCAAATTCCGCGCTATCTTCCACGTGAATTGTATGACCTACTTCAGAAACTATTGTTTTTCTACTATTAATAATTTGTTCATTCATCTTTTGAGCAATATTTACAAATTTCTCATCTTTTTGACCAGCTAATATAATTGTCGGTATTTGAATGTTAATAAGTGATGGCCATAAATTTGGCATTTGTCCTGTACCATAATCTCTCAAAGCTTTTGCTAACTTACTAGGATCTTGATTCATTCTGTTTTGACGAATTTGTTTTTTAACTGATTTATCTAAATCATATTGGGATGCAAATAACGGTAATCTTTCCCAATCGTTAACAAATATTTCCAGTCCAGCAATTTCTAATACTTTCGCTCTAGCATTATCAACTTGTTGTCGTTCTATCTGATCTTCTTCTTTTTGTATACCGGGCGACGTGCTTTCTAATATTAAACCTGACAATTCATTAGTACCATGTAATGCATAGTAAAGTGATACTCTACCACCCATAGAATAACCTAATAAATATTGATGATATTGATGATATTGATGATATTCACTTAATATTTGGTCTAATTGTTGACTTATATATGAAAAGTTCCATTCTTGATCCATAGGTGAATCATCATTACCATGTCCTGGCAAATCAACAGTCAATACATTAACTTGTTTAGTCAACGTATCTATATGACTATCAAATGTTGATCCATCACTAATAAAGCCATGTAACATAATCAACAATTGATTGGATGGTTTGTTGGATGAATAAAATTTATGATGTAGCATTAATTATTTCACTCAATTTCTTATATAAAATTTGATGTTGCTGTAAATTGTCTTCTCTATCAGTAATGATTTCATATACGATAGCGCCGGATTGTGAAAGCGTCATATCTTTAAATTCAGATAAAGTATTAAAACGTTTGAAATTAAATTCATATAATAATGCGGCATGTTCAAAATCCAACCCAGTTGGTGTACCAAATAAACGCTCAAAGTATTCTGATGCAGATGATTTTTGAGGTAAATATGAAAAGATACCTCCCCCATCATTATTCAATAAAATTACATTTAAGTGTATGTTATTTAATTTTGACATGAGTAGTCCATTCATATCGTGGTAAAAAGCTAAATCTCCAATTAATAAAGTAACATGTTTATGAACTGCCATACCTAATGCTGTAGATACAACACCATCAATACCATTGGCACCACGATTGGCATAGATTTCAGCTTCACTATTAAATAATAGATTATCAACATCTCTTACTGGCATACTATTACTTACAAATAATGCATCTTGTTTAGTTAGTTTTGAAATCAATTCTCCTACATAAGCCGCTTCATCAGTAGCATGTTGTAGATAATCATTTATTTCAATACGAGCTTGCTTTTCTAATGTTTGCCATTTCTCTATCCATGCTTTTCTATTAATAGGTTGGTTATTCTTTAAAGATCTGAAAAAGTCATTCGCAGATATTTCATAAGAAACATCAGGCGGTACTGGAAATACATCAATTTTATCATTATTTTGAACTAATATTTGAAACGCTGATGTATTCTTCAACCATTGATTTAACTTTTTAGATATAACAGGTTTACCAACTCTAATTACAAAATCGACTTCCCAATCCATACCAGCTCGATACAATAAATCATAAGTAGTAATAATATTAGGATGGTTATTACGTCTTAACTGACTTAGCGGATCGGCTAACACAGGTAAATCATTTTCAGTTGCATAAGATAATATTTGGTCAACTTCTTGGTGTTGCATATCACCTACTATGATTAAACCTTTATCTTTTTCTATTTTTTCTTTGATTGGCATAACATCAATCATTTTTTGATAATGTGGTAGTGTCTTAGATTCTGATTTTAATAATTCTGTTCTATCTAAATTAGGTGTTAAAGGTTCTCTAAATGGTAAATTAAAGTGAATTGGTCCTTTGTGTGGTCCAAATAAATATTGACTAGCAATTTGCATTTGATAATGAATAGTATCTAGCATGTTAGGTGTTCCATCAGCAATTGGCATATCAAATTGGAAATTCACATAGTTACTAAACATATTCACTTGATTAATTGCTTGTGGCGCTCCTACACTTCTTAATTCATGAGGACGATCACTAGTTAAGACAATAAGTGGTATACGACTAATCTGACTTTCAGCAATTGCAGGTGTATAATTAGCCGCTGCTGTGCCAGAAGTACATAATATAGCTACAGGTCTCTCGCTACCTTTTATTAAACCTAATGCAAAAAAGGCAGCGCTTCGTTCATCTGGATGAATCCAAGTTTTAATGTTTGGATGCGCTTCTAATGCGATAGCTAATGGGGTCGAACGAGATCCCGGACTAATTACAACTTCTCTTACGCCATAAGCATATAATTCTGATGCAAATGTAAATACTTGAGTTGTTAATGCTTCATTATAATTACTCATTTTCATCTACTCCTAATGCATTCATCATTGGTGAAAATTTTACTGCTGTTTCAGCAATTTCACTATCTGGATCAGAGTCTTTCACTATTCCACAACCTGCAAATAATGTTGCTTGACCGCCTTTAATTAACATCGAACGAATAGCTACTATAAATTCACAATCATCATATACATCAATAAAACCTACTGGTGACCCATATAAACCACGTGTTCCAAATTCTTTTTTCTCAATAAATTCTAATGCTTCATCTTTAGGGTATCCACCTAATGCAGGTGTAGGATGCAAACGATCGATTAAACTAATATATGAATGATCATTTAACTTACCTTCTATTTGTGTATATAAGTGATATAAATGGTCATTTTTTAAAATATTAGGTGTTTCATTGTAGTCTACATCTTCAACATAAGGTTGAATATCATTTAAGATACTTTCAACGACAAATTGATGTTCACCTAAATTCTTTTTGTCATTTAGAAAAGCATTTATATTCGCTTGATCTTCCTGTTCATCATGAGATCGTTTAATTGTTCCAGCAACAGCTTTAGTAGATAGAACTTGATTCTCAACTTTGATTAATTGTTCTGGTGTTTGTGAAAAGAAGACAGATTGATTTGATTCAAGTAAAAAGATATAACTATTTTTTTCATTTTTTAAAGCTTTAGATAAAACATATGGAATGCTGATTTCTTCATCAAATTTAATTAAACGTCTACGTGCTAAGACAATTTTCTTAGAATAATCTATACTTTCGATGGCTTCTTTAACCAAGTCACGCCATTCGTCTAAATAAATATCTTCCATTTTTGTCACATTACCTATATGCTCATCGTATGAATCTACATTGGCCTGCTCAAATTGACTAACTAATGTTTTAAAAGCATCTATATCAAATTTATCTCTTTCTGTTGTGTAAGTGATAAAATGACGTTGTCCCTCTGTTGAGATTAAAACTTCAGGTAATACAAAATGATTTAAACCGTATTCTCTCCACTCATCATCTGATTTATGTTTTGAAAATTGAAAACCACCACATAAACGTAAATGGTGTTTTTCACTATCTGGATGTATTAATTCTATATCTTTTTTTAAGGCTTCCCATTCTTTAAAGATAGACTGTTTATTTTCGAAATTATTTTTGAACTTTCGAATTGCATGATATCCGAAATATGAAGATTGATTATCGTTTAGACGTAAATAAAAACGATCACCTGCTTGTGATTCAGTTAAATGAAATAACGTACTTGGATCTATACTTTGGTTGATTTCAACTTCTACTGAGACCCAATCTTTAGAGCTTCCATATAACTTATTGACAATCTCATCTTCTTTAACGTTAACAGCCATTCATTTCACTTCTTTCTTCTATATTTACTCATTAGTATATTGTATCATTTTTCAAACTTAATTTTAGTGGAATTGCTTAATAAAGTAATGCAATTTTTCACGTGAATTGACCTTTATTAATAATTACTTTAAAATATTAATGTTAAAACTATAAAAAAATAAGAGGTTATAAATTATGGCAGATCAATATCAACAATATTCAACTGTGAAAAAATATTGGCAATTAATGAGACCTCATACTTTAACTGCTGCAGTTGTTCCCGTGTTAGTGGGTACTGCATCGGCTAAACTATATCTTCTAGGAAGCGAAGATCATCTAAAATTTAGTTTATTCTTAGCAATGTTACTTGCTTGTTTGTTAATTCAAGCAGCTACCAACATGTTTAATGAATATTACGATTTTAAAAAAGGTCTAGATGATCATACATCCGTAGGTATTGGTGGCGCTATTGTACGTAATGGTATGAGCCCTAAATTAGTTATGAACATCGCAATTGCCTTTTACATTATTGCCGCTTTACTAGGTATATTCCTCGCTTTCCAAAGTTCATTTTGGATTATTCCTATTGGGATTGTATGTATGGCGATTGGTTATTTATATACTGGCGGTCCAATTCCAATTTCTTGGACACCGTTTGGTGAATTATTCTCCGGCTTGTTTATGGGTATGATTATTATTCTTTTATCATTCTTTATTCAAACTGGAAATGTACAAGGATTAATTGTATGGTTAAGTATTCCTATCGTTATTACAATTGGTCTTATTAACATGGCTAACAACATTAGAGACCGTGTTAAAGATAAAGCAAGCGGACGTAAAACTTTACCAATTTTACTTGGTAAACGAGCATCTGTTATCTTTATGGCAACTATGTATATCGTTGCGTATTTAATTGTCATTTTCACTGCATTATTTAAATCTGGTGGATCACTCTTCTATTTATTAGTATTATTGTCATTCCCAATGCCAATTAAAGCTGTTAGAAGATTTAATAAAAACGACACACCAGAAACAATGATGCCAGCAATGGCTGCTACAGGAAAAACAAATACTATTTTCGGTATTTTATATGCATTAGGCATTTATATTAGTGCATTACTTGGCGCAATTTAATTAAATATATAGATAGTCGACAATGAACATGTTCATTGTCGATTTTTTTATTGTTTAATCATATGTTGATATATATGACCGTACAGATCAATATCGCTAACTGTTTTAAAACCTAGTTTTTCGTATAATCTTTGTGCTCTAGTATTACCATAATCGCAATTTAAACTCCATTTTTTATCGGAATGATTTTCAATCACATACTTTAATAAACTTGTGGCTATTCCTTTACCTCTATATTCCGGGAAGGTAGCAACTGTTTCGATATACATTTCATCATCTTCTGCTTCTTTAATAGGTAATGGTGTACCAAATGCTCTGATATCTTCATCGAGTGGAAGTTCAAGCCATTTCTTTTCATATTCAAGTTCATTTTCACCATCATATGCAATTAAACAACCTGCTACTTCGCCATCTTCCTCATAAACCCAAACGTTCTCATAATAACTACGATATTTAACATTGACCACACTCAATTCTAAAATATGAATAATTCGTTCTTTACTTATTTGCTTCACCATATCTAATTCCATGTCTTCCCATATCATATAACATAATTCAGCTATTCTTTTATTATCACTAGGATGCGCTTGTCTAATCATCAAATACCCTTCCTTTATTAAGTGTCTTAATTTAATTATATAGAAACTAAGCTACGATATAAACGAAAGTCATCATCTAATTTCCAATAGTTATCATGACTCATTTTAAAAATGTCTTTGTTGATATCATAATATATAACACATACCTATAATTACAGTTTAATTGAATAACTAACCCTTAATTGTTTAAAATAAAAATTAAGGAGGCAGTCAATCATGAAAGTGAACAAACTTATTTATATACTTGTAGCAATCTTTTTAGGCGGCGTGGGTGTCCATAAATTTTATGCCGATAAAGTTGGTCAAGGCGTACTACATCTCGTTTTCTTTTGGACAGGAATTCCTAGTATTGTAGCAATTGTACACGCTATTATCGTTGCATTTACTAAAAAAGCTGATAAAGATGGATATATTGTATTCGAAAGGTAAAAAATGATTATAATATTCATATAAAAATCATATCTTACATTTAAAATGTTGAAATTTGGGTATATATAACTTAAATAGAACAAAAATAAAGGGAGATTTTTTAATGATGAATATTATTAAACGCGCAATTAGAATAGTTATTACAGGTTACATTGTAAAAGCTATCCGCAATTTAATTTCAGGTAAATCAAACGGTGGAAAATAAATATTTGAGTTATGTGAAAAAGTCAGTCCTAAATGGGCTGACTTTTTGCTTTACTATAATTTTTTAAGTTCACAAGCTAAATCTTTATCATTTAATTGATCGCTTTGATTAAGATGTATGATAATATTTTCCTTTTCAGATTGAGTTCTATTTTGACTCATTTTAAATGCTGCTTCAAGTTTGTTAATTTTAACTTTAAATCCAACAATACCTTTAATTTGTTGTTTTGCTTCTTTAGATAAATTATTCCAAGTTGCACCATTAGGTCGATGGTTTTCATATTTATCAAGCATTTTAATTAATTCACTTTCTAATTCTTCAGTTGTTAATAATTGTCCTGTTCCATATGCATGAACGCTTTGGTAATCCCAAGTCGGCACATTTTCAGTATCATACCAAGTTGAAGATATATATCCATGAGACCCTTGAAAAATGATTAATACTTGCTGATTCTGATCGATCGTTTTCCATTGTTCATTACCTTTAGCAAAGTGACCCGAAATGTATAATTCATTATGTTTTTCTTCAATATTTACTGGTAAATGAGTAGCAATTGGTGTCGTTCCATTATAAGTAACTATCGTGACAAAATTATGTTCATTCATAAATGATTTAATCATTTCATAATCATGGATTTGATATTGCTTTGGAATATACATATAATTCTCCTCCCTTTTATATAGCAATAGACATTATTTCATCAATTTGTTTATCTTCTCCCATATAAAAAGCATGTTCCCCTATTTTTTCAAAGCCAAGTTTTTTATAAAATTGAATTGCTTTTAGATTGTGTTCCCAAACGCCTAACCATATTTGGTTGTATCCATGTTCTCTTGCAACCTTTAAAGCATGATTATAAAGTTCTCTTCCAACACCCATTTTTTGAAAATGGTTAAGTACGTAAATTCGTTCAATTTCAATATATTCATTACCAAAATCTTCGGTTTGTGCCTTGTTAATATTGAGTTTTAAATACCCAGCCAATTGATCTTCAACATAAATAAAATATATAAATGAATCTTCATTTTGCAATTCTTTAAGCACATTATTATCAGTGAAAGTTTGTTTCAAATAATTATCAATATCTTCATCTTTATTTTGTGGTCTAAATGTTTCATTAAAAGTCTTATACTCAATATTTTTTAATTTTTCTAAGTCCTCTTCATTACATTGTCTTATTAACATAGTAATAACCCCTTTTTAATATATTCGCTTGTTACCATTTTTAACATTTTTCCAATCCTCAGATATATTATGTTTAACTCTATTCAACATTTTTGATAATTCATCAATTTCTTTATTATTGAATCCCTCTAATGCCACTTCATTGGAATGATTGTTTTCCCTTATAATAAATGGATATAAATTCTGCCCTTTTTCAGTAGGATATAACAATTTGTTCTTTTTATTATTTTCATTATAGGTTTTATATATAAAATTGTTCTTTTCCAAATTTTTAATTGATCTTGATGCTGTAGCTCTATCAATTTTCAACATATCTACAAGTTGCTCTTGTATCATACCTGGATTTTCACAAATTCTTACTAAATAGATAAATTGACCTTTTGAAAGTTTCAAATCTTTAAATTCAATATTACTGATTGAATCTAATGCTCTTGCTATTATTCCTATATCTCTTAAAATATCTTGCAAATTCTACACCTCTTTTTATTGCATTTGCAATAATTTTACAAACTAAGAATAACACATTTATGGTATATTTACGAATTCAATATGATTTTTAGTACATGTTTCTGCGTATCTCTGAATTATTTTAAACTACCTTACCAAATGAATACTAAGTGACAAGAAATAAAAATCAATATATAATAAAATAAATTTTATAAGTAATAATATTTATAACTATATCTAGAGTTTCCTTATTAATATACATGTTAGATTAGTAAACTTATAAAGTTTAATTTTAAATCTTTATTGTTGGAGGTCATGTATCAATGAGAATTGGCATATTATTAATTAGATGGATGTTGGCAGTGTCTTTCTTAGTACATGGAACACTAAAATTCCATGATTTAAATGGAACTATTCATTTCTTAGGTTCATTGGGGCTAACACCTACAATTGCTATTTTAATGTCTATTGGTGAAGTCATTGGTGGAGTTTTTTTAATATTTGGTATCTTAACGCCTTATGTTAATGTTTTTTATATTTCTGTCATGCTTGGATCAATATTCACTTTAAAGATTACACGAGGTTATGTAAGCGGTTATGAGTTTGAAGTTATACATATTGTGATGAATATAGCTGTAATGATGAGTTATAGTTGGAAAAAATGGATTCAATTTTATTAAATAAATTAACTTGGCTGTTGTGATTTTTAATATATCAAAACAAATTATTTAAGCAAAAGGAGAATTGATTTTGCAGACACCTGAAGATAAATTGATTGAAAAAGTAAAAGAGCTACGCAAAGAATATGAAGAAAATGAATTGATGACTGAACTCATTCTTGAGTTTTTAGTTAAACAATGCGTTAAAGAAGAATATAGGAAGTAATATAACTTAGTAGTGTATTTTAAACGATTAAATTTAGAAACATTTTGATTAGAATCGAATTGAGTTGAAATAATTAACCAAATTTAATAGATTAAAGCCACGTATCAAAAGGATAACTAATAATTTTATAATTATTAAATAAATAAGATAGACTAACTGAATAGTCTATCTTATTTTTTTATTTTTTATCTTTTTTAGTTGGTGATAAAAAATATAATGGTATTAATATAGCTAATGACAACATTAAATATCGTCTTATTATTTCATAGGTATCTGTCCAAGGAATACAAATTAGGGCAACCCCTACTAATATAATTAATATGAGATAAATATGTTTTTGTCTAATAATACCACCTCTTATAAGACTGCAATAACAAATACTTGGTCTAAAAAATAAATGTTCACTAAAACAATGCTAAATATAAAGTAAATCTTATGATTACTGAATTTCTATTTTTATTATAAAGGCTTATTTGTAAACAAAAAATAAACCTGGAATGGATTTAGACCATTCTAGGCTTTTGAAGTCTAAGCCGACAACCAAACCGACAATATTGAATGAAAATTTAAATGTTGTCGAATTCGTTGACATTTTAATTCAAAACAGATTGTAACAGATTTTCACCAAAATAAAAAAGAACGTTGATTTAACAACGTTCTTCGGAAATAGTGTTAATCAGATTTCCACTGATTTTTACTAAAATACGGAAACGGAGGGATTCGAACCCTCGCGCCGCTCTCGCGACCTACACCCTTAGCAGGGGCGCCTCTTCAGCCAACTTGAGTACGTTTCCATGGCTCCGCAGGTAGGACTCGAACCTACGACCGATCGGTTAACAGCCGATAGCTCTACCACTGAGCTACTGCGGATTAATTAAATTTTATTGATATCTCTATCAAGCACAAATATTATTATATCAATATTGTACAAATTTTCAAGAGATAACTTAAAAAAATATGCGGAACATTTACACTAAATTAATATAACGTTCCACATATTATAAACTTCAACATATTTTTATTTGTCTACAAATAGGGAATAACGTGAAAGTGCTTCAAAGATATTTAAAGAGGATTTTTCATAATCAATAGGTTTATCGGGGTCATTTGATTTCATGCGGGATTGTTTATCAACCATGTAATAAAAGATAATTGCATTGGTGTATTGATGCCATAAACTGTGAAATGATATGTTCAAAATAATCGTTTCATTATTAGCAAATGTGATTTTACATTTACGATGTTTTAATTCTTTAATTGATTCAACATAATGCATGTTAATCCATAAATTTTCTTCTTGCCTGTCAGAATGTGTTGGGAAAAAATAAGTAGGAAAAATGGGTGTTAATAAAATCGGGGGTTTACTAGAAATACCTGTAATACGATTAGTTTCTGCTTTTTTACTTAAATAATTATTACCGTAAAATTTGCATGATCTTTCAATAATCTTTTGAACCTTAAATGGACTCTGAATAATTGACTTATCATACCTTAATATTTCAGAACCATTTTGCTGATTATTTTCATCATAGTTAGGTCTGATAACCATATCTCCCTTTCTAATAACGTAAATACTCTGAGTTGTCATAGGGAAAACCTCACTTTTTTTAGTTTTATTATTACCCTTAATTTTTTGAGTAATAATACATTTTTTATTTTATAACAAAATTGTGTAAAGTCAAGTTCTCCTTTCGGTGTAATAATATACATATTTCTTGATAAAAAGTCAGAAAATTCATTGATTTCAAAATTCAAAATATGTATAATATTTATATAATAAATACAATTGAAAGGTCGAGATCTTTATGAATCATAATACTCATGTGAAGCATACGACACTAGAACAATTTGTAACTACTGTTAATGATTTAGGCGTTGAACTTGTCATTGACGAAGCACTTAGAGAAGTAAGAAAAAAAGAACTGAGAACTTTAATCGATGAAGCATTAGTCAATAAAGACGAAAATGCATTCAACGAGTACATGGTAGAATATAAAAATTTGGAGGCATTACTCAGTGAATAATTTAGATTCGAGTCATTCAAAATAAGGTCTATTCCCTACTTAATTGAGCTAGAGACTAGACCTTTTAATTTATATTAATTAAGACATTAATCTTAATATTTCATTTCTATCTATATCACCAAAATAATGATATAAATCGTAATTTGCTAAAGCTTCTTCCAAGTGATTAAAGTCATGTAAACAACCTTCCAATGCATGTTCTAATTCGGTAATATCCCCTTCCCCAAAGAAATCACCAAATATTTTAGCGTGTTCTATTTTTCCTTTTTTTACATCAAATTTAATTTGAATGAAACCTCTATCAAATTTCTCTTCACGTTCAAAATTATATTTAGGATTTTTACCATAATTCCAATCCCATGTGCGGTATTTCTCATTACTGAGTTTTTCGATATTTTTCCAGTCTTCATCTGTTAGAATATATTCTTCAACTTGTTGTTCACCAAATATCGTTTTCAATATAATTTGTTTAAATTGATCAATATTAATTGGCTCATTTAAAAATTCTTCAATGTTTGCAACACGTTTACGTACTGACTTAATACCTTTAGATTTAATTTTTGCTGGATTTACTTTTAATGCATTTTGAACTTCATCTAACTCACTATTTAACATCAAAGTACCATGACTAAACATTCTATCTTTCACTTTAACCATTGCATTACCAGAAATTTTTGCAGCTCCCACTTGAATATCATTACGGCCTGTCATTTCCGCATTGACACCAAGTGATTGTAAAGCCTGCACAATAGGCTCTGTAAACTTTTTAAAGTTATGGAAACTATTACCGTCATCATCAGTGATAAAACTAAAATTCAAATTACCAGTATCATGGTAAACTGCACCACCACCAGAAATTCTTCGTACTACGTCAATTCCTTTTTCATCAACGTATGTTTTATTAACTTCTTCAATGGTATTTTGATTTTTACCTACGATTATTGATGGGCGATTAACATAAAATAAAAAATAGCTTTCTTCAGCTGGAAGGTTTTTTAAGACATATTCTTCCATAGCTAAATTCAATGTTGGATCAGTTATATTATTGTTACTTATAAATTTCATATAAAACTCTCCTTAATAGATTCTATATATGCCCTTACTTTATTTATGCCTTATTTACATTTAAAATTCCAATTATTTACTCAATAATGACAAATTTTTCATAATTTATGAATTAAATTGTAGGGTTTTTAGTGTTATTAGTTTATTTGTAGCGTAATTTTTAGTACAATATAGTCTAGCTATGAATTAAGGGAGGACTCGAAATGACTGTTGCAGAAGTAGGTAATATCGTAGAATTTTATGATGGTTTAAGAGGCCGTGTAGAAAAAATAAATGACAACTCAGTTATCGTTGACTTAACTATTATGGAAAACTTCAATTCACTTGATTTACCTGAAAAAACGGTTATTAACCATAAACGTTATAAAATTGTTGAACAAGAAGGTTAATTGAAATGAAAAAAGTTTCGAAAGCTTTGCTATGGTTTATAATTAGTTTCATAGTTTTTCATGCTATTTTACTTATCATGTGGGGCGAGCATCAAGAATACTGGTATTTATATACAGGAATTATGCTTATTGCTGGTATTAGTTATGTGTTTTATCAAAGAGATATCAAATCAAAGCGTTTATTAACCTCTATAGGCATTGGTATTATAGCCAGTATTATTTTAATTATTATTCAATTGGTTTTATCACTGATAACATCTGATTTAACCTATGCTTCATTGATTCGAGAATTAACTAAAACAGGCGTTCATTGGAAATGGCAAATGCTAATTACATTATTATTTGTTATACCATGTCATGAATTATATATGCGTACTGTTTTACAAAGTGAGTTAGATAAATACAATTTGCCTAACTGGTTATCTATTTTAATCACTGCAATTTGTTCAAGCTCTCTATTTATATATTTAGATAATTGGTCGATAGTGATATTTATTTTTATAACTCAATTATTATTATCAATCAGTTACGAATATTCTAGACGTATTGCTACAACATCAATTGCACAAATTGTTGCTATCATTTTATTATTAATTTTTCATGGATAGATTCTGATTTTATTTTTCAGAAATATTAAAACATAACATATTATAAAAGAGCTTCAAATCGGTTATAGTAACTCGATTTGGAGCTCTTTTATAATAAATAAAGTAATTTTCATTTTTACAACGTTATTATAAGTGAGAGGGTAAATATTAAAAATGTTATTTAAACACCTCAAAGTTTTGTTCTAAATTAATCTTATATTTTGAATCAGCTAAATTTTTAGCAATTAACATGCTCATAGTTTCTTCACTAGTATGATGAATCGTTGCATCTTTTAAATACGATTGATAGTTTCTGAAACAATAATCAGTCATTACTATTCTATATAAATTATTTGGATTAATATTATCCAACGTGACACGATTAAAAGGTTCTTTAGTCATATCTACTTTATAATCAAATCCCTGCCACAATGTGTATAGTGTTTCGTCAATAAGCGTAGATTTTAGTGTATCCGCTTCAAACTCAATATATGAATAAGAAAATTCTAATATATCTTTAATACATTGACCTTTTATTGTTAAATCTACAGGTTTATCTGGATATGGATAAGCCTCATAAATTTGACGATTAGATATAATACCATGCAGCCCTTCTTCGCCATTCTTAGGTACGTGAACGCAACTAATTGGGTAATCATAAGCTAATCTAATACTATCATGTAATAATTGAGCAAATGGATGTGGTTGACCTACTAACTCAGCTAAATCTTTAACAGGTAAATTAACATGTTCATCATTTATAACTTCATTTGCCCAATGTTCAACTGCTTTTCTATCATAATACGTTACTTTAAGTAGATCTTCATCTTCGTCATAATCATTTAAATCAATGACCTCTGGCGATATTTCTTCCACTTCATATGTATTCGTTCTTTTTTTAAATTTAATTTTCACATGAACAAGTTCTTCGGCATCTTGTCCGGCTTGAACGTAGACTGTATCATGGTCTTGTCCTACAAGTGTTTGATGTTGGTGTGCAGTTATAATTAAATCAATCACACCAATTTCTTTCATCAATATTTCAGCTTGGTTAACGTTATCTTCATTTTTCTTTTCTGAATTACTAAATTTATCTAATCCACCGTGATATATTACAATTAAAAAGTCAGGTTCTTCTATTTCATGAATATATCTAATCCATCTTTTAGCTGACAGTATTGTTTTTTCAATACTAACGTCTTGTTCCATTTCTGCATATTCATTTTTCATAAGTCCATCTGCAGTTAGTCCAACGATAGCTATTTTCAAATTATCAAAATTTTGAATTGAGTATGGTGTTGAAAAGTATGGTTCTTTAGTTTTGATATATTCTATATTAGCTGATAACCACGGAAATCTTGCTAAAGCAACTGAACGTGTTAAAAACGATAATCCAAATTTAAATTCATTTGGGCTAATACCACTTGCATTATATTGCATTGCATTCATTAATTTTATCATTGGATGACGTTTATATGGCGCAACAATTGCATAATAAAATGCCGCTAGTGAGCCGGCTAAACTACCACCGCTATCCAATAAAATAACTCTTTGATTATTCTCTCTTACTTTATTAACAAATGTTCCAGCACGATAGATATTTGATCCATAATCCCCATTTAAAAAATGACTATGCATATCCGAAGTTACGATTACATCTACGTTTATATTTTCGTTTCTCTCCATCTTAAAACACCTCTCATTATGCATAGTTTAACATGTAATCATATCTTTACGATAACACTTTTACTATACCTATAATTTTTAATTAAAAAAAGACACTCCAAGTAAAAATAGCTTTTAATACTTGAAATGCCTTTAATATAGAATTTAACCAATTTGAATACGTTCTTTAGGATAATGATATTTTTTAGGTTCTTTTCGTCCCCCTATCATTATGATAAAGGAGATTAACCCTACACGTCCGATAAACATTAATATCATCAAAATAATTTTAGTTAAATTACTAATATCATCTGTAACACCTAATGTGAGTCCACACGTACCAAATGCTGACATCACTTCAAAGAACACTTGTAAGAAGGTTAGTTTACCTTGTTCTGCTGCGGATATAATTATCATACTCGTGAATGTTAAAATTGAAGCCATTGTAAACACCATAAATGAACGTTGAATATCCATTATATGAATTTCACGGTTAAACACTTTGATGGATGTTTTATCTGCCGAATTACTAAAATTAATAACAAATAGTATTAAAATAGCAAATGTAGTAGTACGTATACCACCACCTACCGAACTAGGAGATGACCCGATAAACATTAATAAACTCATAATAATATTTGTGGGGTCGCTAAATTGTGAAACGTCTATAGTTTGCAATCCTGCACTTCTCGTTGTAGCAGATTGAAACAGAGAGTAAAACAATGACTGGTGCCAACTCATGCCTTTAAATGCATGATTATGTTCTAAAAGAAATATTATTATCACACCAAATACAAATAAAAATAAATATGTTGAAGTAGTAATTTTCGTAAATAATGAGAATCTAAAGTTAGTTACTCTATTTTTTATATATGCTTTAACTTCAAGTAATACTGGGAATCCTATCGAACCTAAAACTATTAAAAACATTACTATCGTTTGTACAAAATAATCTTTTGCATAAGGCACTAACGAATCACCAGTAATATCAAGACCACCGTTTGTTGTTGCAGAAATAGAAACAAATATTCCTTGCATGATAGCATATTTTAAATCTGGATTGTCCCTGTAAAAATAAAATGCAAGCAATATTGCGCCGATAAATTCAATAACGATTATTGTTCTAACTATTTCAAGTATCAGCTTAACTGTTCCACTCATTGTATCTTTATTATTATCAAGCATAATGAGTTGACGTTCACGAATACCTATGTGCTTACCTAAAACAACCCACAACAAGGTTCCAATAGCCATAACACCAATGCCACCGATATTTAAAATTACTAATATAATAATTTGACCAAAAGTTGAATAAGTATCCACAATACTGATTGGTGTTAATCCAGTCACACTTATGCCTGATACAGCCACAAAAAGTGTATCTATTGGATTTACGTCAACGCCAGACTTATGCACATATGGTAAATTCAATAATAAAAATGCGACGATAATAGCTGCTAAATAATAAAGTACTATCCCTTGTTGAGGACTGGACCTTTTTAATAGTTGACCAAAAATCGACATTCATTTCACCTCAACATCATTTTAATTTAATATCTATACTTTTCTCTTTACCGTTTCGATATATTTTAGCTTTTAATGTATCTTTATCTTCCCTATGACTAAAAATAATTTGTCTATAACGTAAATTGTCTTCTAATCTTTTACCATCTAATTCTACTATTACATCATCTTTTTTCAACCCTGATTTATCTCCAAGTGAATTAGGTTTAACTTCACCTATTAAAACGCCATTTTTAATTTGATCAGGTAAATTGATGGATTGACGTTCACTATTGTCTATATCAGCAATATTTTTAATTTTAATACCAGTATTAGGATATTCAATTTTACCATCTTTTTCTAACTGTCTAGCCACTTTTTGAGCTTCATTAATAGGAATAGCAAATCCCATTCCTTCAACGTTATCCATATCTATTTTAAGCGATACAATACCTATAAGTTTACCATCTCTATCAACTACTGCACCACCTGAATTCCCTGGATTTACGGGCGCATTAATTTGAAATGCTTTCATTAATACATCATAGCTATCGTCTTTATCTATATCTACTGGTACATGTCTATTCAAACCAGAAATGATACCATCTGATACACTCTCTTTAAAATCTACACCTAAAGGATTACCTACTACTAATATAGGCTCTCCCAAAACTAAATGATTGGAATCTCCAGTTTTAATTGCTTTAACGGACTTATCTACACTTTTGGCTTTTACAACTGCAATATCAGACCATTTATCAGTTCCAACAACCTTACCTTCAACTGATTTATTATTTCCAAATGTAATTTTTTGTTTATCCTTATCACCCACTACGTGAGCGTTAGTCATAATAAAAAGAGAGTCGCCCACTTTTTTGTAGACGACACCTGAACCAATTTCATTATCTGCTTTAGATGTGTTATTAGGAACCGAAGTATCTTTTACTTCTTCATTTTCCACAGTAACAACAGATTTAACTGAACTATTGGCACTTTTCATTGTATCTGTATAATGTTTATTCGTTGGTGATAAAGCACTATCATTGGTGTGATCGTTTTTATTAACGTTAGTAAAAATAGCGTTAAGGATAATTATTAATAAAATAATACCAATAATAATAGCAATTTTAGGCCAATGTTCAATAAAGAATGATTTAATTATATCAATATAATCTTTATTCTTATTATTAGATTTATTTTCTGATGAAGATGCGCTCATATGTATAGCTTTATTGTTGTGATCTTTATCGCGTTCTTTTTCATTTTGATGATGGCTTCTCTCTTTACTTTCTGTTAAACCACTATTTTTAGCTGAACGTGTTTCGTTGTCATTTGTAGCATTTTCTTTTTCATTCTTTGATTTATGCTTACTATTAGATTCGATGTTATTTTCACTAGAATCTTTATCAGTATCTATTTTACTTTTTGACTTATTTTCATCCAAATTATTAAACTCTGAGCTAGTATTTATACTTTTATCAGCATTAATACCATTTTCGTCAGTTTGTTTTAAATCGTTCGTGTTATCTTTTGATTGATTTTTGGATCGCTTTAATTGATGTTCTTCAGGTAACGTTAAATTTGATTCATTATGTGATGATGAGTCTTGGTCGTTGTCCATTTTATTACTAGATTGTGAAGCGATATTTTGTTGTTGTTGAATTTCATCTTTAGTCAATTTTTCTATTCTTGCTTTTCTTAAATTGTCTTTGACTCTTTCTTCATTAACTTTAGATTGATATTCGTCTTTTTTTGCTTGAATTCTTTCTTCTTCCTTTTGTTGTTCTACTCTAGCTTCTCGTTCTTCATTATGGAAGAATTCACGACGTTCTCGTCGATAGTTTTTACGAGGGATGACTTGTTTTTTATTTTTATCCACTAGATAGTTCACTCCTATCATTTCACTCAATTATCTTTATTATGACATACTCAAATAATAATGAGGTAATATTTTCTAGAAAAGATTGTATATTCCTAAGAAAAAGTCCTATGTATACGTAAATTTTAATATTTTATAATTAAAACTGCAATGTTGTATAGTAACAAAAAAGACTTCGTTCTAATTTGAACGAAGTCAATTAATACTATTTCTTTTTCTTTTTATTATTCACTACTGATGTTAACCAACCGATAACAACAAGTAAAATAAGTACTGCCCAGAAGATTGATTGCCATAAAACAGTATGTGGGAATTCTTCAGGTAATATACCAACATCTTCATGTGCTAACACGAGTACTACTAATTTAATACCTACCCAGCCTACAATCGCAAATGCTGCGCCTTCTAAACCAGGATATTTGTTTAATAGTTCAACGAACCATGTAGCAGCAAAACGCATTAAAATAACACCAATCATTCCGCCAAGGAACATTACTGCAAATTGACCTAAATCCATACCTGCGAAATCAATATCAATTTCAGGTAAGGTAACTGCTATTGCTAATGCAGCTAACATTGAGTCAATTGCAAATGCGATATCTGCAAATTCAACTTTAAATACTGTAGCCCAAAATTCTTTCGGTCCAACAGCTTTCTCTTGGCCTTCTTCATCAAAATGATGGTCATCATTTTCATGTTTTTGATGGTCTTCTTCAGTCTTATGGAAGAAATCCCATAAGTTTTTAATAGACATGTAAATTAAGTAGATCGCACCAATTGCTTGAATAAACCAAAAATTAGCTATAATACTTATTAAGAATAATGCTATAAATCTAAATACAAATGCACCTAATAAACCATAAAATAATGCTTTTTTTCTTTGTTTAGGTGGCAAATGTTTTACCATAACCGCCATTACGATGGCATTATCAGCAGCTAGTAAACCCTCTAAAAATACTAGTACAATTAGAACCCATCCATAGGATAATAACATACTCGGTTCAAATTCCATTGTGGACAACTCCTTTGATTTAAATTACAAATAAAGAGACCTATGCTAAAAAATAGCAAAGGTCTCACTTAGCAAATATTATTGCCCACTTTACCGGAAGATAAGACTTCGTAATGACGATAAAGTGTAAAATCACTTAATTGTTAAAGTGACCATCAAGTTACTCCCCTCTGACATAAATGTCATAGCTATTTATTTGTGAATATGGTTATTATACAGACATATGTGCATAATGACAATTTATT
The DNA here is from genome assembly GCF_000620265.1 of Staphylococcus sp. URHA0057. Lineage (NCBI taxonomy): Bacteria > Bacillati > Bacillota > Bacilli > Caryophanales > Staphylococcaceae > Staphylococcus > Staphylococcus sp. URHA0057. Next base: position 529,997 of record NZ_JHVS01000001.1, read on the forward strand.
TTTTTATAAAATTGTAATAACATACTGTTTAATACCCAAACCACTCAATATCAAACATCTTAAAGTAAACTATATAATTTAATTTCTGGGAATTTTTCTTCAAACCAACGTGTTGCAAATTCATTTTCAAATAAGAATACTTTATTATCATAACGATCATTTACAAGTATAGAACGAGATGTATTCATATTATCTTTAATATCATCTTCATTTTCTATCCATCTAGCAATTTTACGTCCTACTTGTTCCATGACAACATCTACATTGTATTCATTTTTCATACGATGTTCGAATACCTCGAATTGTAACTGACCAACAGCACCTAAAATAATTTGATTAGTGTGTAACGTTTTATAGTATTGAATGGCACCTTCTTGAACAAGTTGTTCTATACCTTTATGAAAATGCTTTTGTTTCATTACATTTTTAGCAGAAACTTTCATAAATATTTCTGGAGTAAACTGTGGTAAATCTTGGAAACTGAATTTTTGCTTACCGCCTACTAACGTATCTCCAATTTGGTAATTACCTGTGTCGTATAACCCAATAATATCTCCAGCTACAGCATGGTTAACAGTTTCTTTATCGTCTGCCATAAATGAAGTTGAACGTGTAATTTTTTGTTTCTTACTAGTACGTTGCAATGTAACATCCATACCACGTTCAAATGCACCACTAACAACTCTCATAAATGCAATTCTATCTCGGTGTTTAGGATCCATATTAGCTTGTATTTTAAAGATAAATCCAGAAAAGTCAGTATCAAATGGACTCACTTCAATGTCTTCTTTTGTTTGTCTTGCATTAGGCATTGGTGCATGGTCAACGTATGCATTTAAGAAATTTTGAACACCAAAGTTAGCTAAAGCAGATCCGAAAAATACTGGAGTCAATTCACCATTTAATAATGCATCATTATCAAAATCTTCTCCTGCTCCTTCTACTAACATTAACTCTTCGATAGCTTGTTCAAATGCACTATCATTTTTAATGGCATGATCTTCTTCTAATTCATAATCATCATTTAGATGTAAAATATTTTCTTCATCTCTAAAAGGTTCAATTGATTTACTTTTTCTATCAATAATACCGAAAAAGTTTTGTCCCATTCCTACTGGCCAATTCATTGGATAAGTATCAATATTTAATGTTTCTTCAATTTCTTCTAATAAATCAAATGGTTCTTTACCCACTCGGTCTAATTTATTAATGAAAGTAAAAATAGGTATACCTCTCATTTTACAAACTTTAAATAATTTAAGTGTTTGTGGTTCGATACCTTTAGCACAGTCGATAACCATTACAGCACTATCAACAGCCATTAACGTACGATACGTATCCTCTGAAAAGTCTTCGTGTCCAGGTGTATCTAAAATATTAATTTTATAATCGTCATAATCAAACTGCATGACTGAACTTGTTACTGAGATACCACGCTCTTGTTCAACTTTCATCCAGTCACTTGTAGCAAATTTCCCAGATTTTTTACCTTTAACTGTACCCGCTTCACGAATGGCTCCACTGAAATATAATAGTTTTTCAGTTAATGTTGTTTTACCAGCATCGGGATGGGAAATAATAGCAAAGGTCTTTCTTGACTCTACTTCTTCCTTTAAATTCATTAATCATTCTCCTTTAGTATTGTTTCAATCCAACTTGTTACTTTATTAGCAAGATTTTCTGCTTCATTTTCATCATTAAATGTAAAAAATTGCATTAATAATGTTTCATTAATTTCTTCTATACTTAAGTCATTTGAAATTTCAACTGACCAAAATTGATCAGGTATTGCTATCAATAGTGTTTGATTTAATTTTTGAAAATATACATAAAATTTGTTCGAATCATCTGTATATTCCCTAATCTTCAACTGGTCCACCACCAAATTTTTTATATGCTGCTTCTAGACCTATTAAATCATCTCGATGAGGAACTTTGATATGTCCCGGCATAATTTGGTAAGGTTCTCTACCTTTAGATGCGAGAACAACAGTATCACCTGGTTCAGCGATGTCAATTGCATGTTTAATTCCTTCTGCTCTATCCTCAAATTCTACATAATTTGAATGTGTAGCGCCTTTAGCTAATTCAGCTGTAAGCATTTTCGGATCATCATTAGCGGGATTGTCAGGCGTAAAAATAACATAATCTGCACGACAAGCGACACTACCCATTTCAGGAGTTTTTGTCATATCTCGCTCTCCGGCCATACCCACTAAAAATATTAATTTTTGTTTAACAAATGGTTTAACTGCATCAATTAACTTATTCATTCCATCTGCTGTATGTGCATAATCGATGATTAAATCAATTGGCAAACTAGGATCCAGTACTTCTAAACGTCCCTCAACTGGTTCAAGTGATTTAACTGCTTTAATAATTTCTTCAAATGAAATTCCTTTACTCCAAACCGCAATTATTGCTGCCATAATATTCGATATATTGAATTTGCCGACATATGGACTTTCAACATGATAACTTCCGAATGGCGTTTCAAATTCAAATTTCACGCCTTGCAATGATTCATTAATATTTGTCGCCATGAACTGTGCTTCATTATCAATACCATATGTAAATATTTCATAAGGTGTCACAGAAGCAAGATATTCTGAAAAAGAGTCATCGTTATTTATAACGGCGTATTTTTCTTTTGCTAAGTCTTCACCTAACTGACTAAATAACAATGATTTAGCATGTCCATATGCTTCCATTGTTCCATGAAAATCTAAATGGTCTTGCGTTAAATTGGAGAATATAGCAACATCAAATTCAACACCTCTTAAACGACCAAGTGATAAACCATGACTTGATACTTCTAATGTCATAGCTTCAGCACCTTCATCAGCAGCTTCTTTAATTTTTTTAGTTAAAGATACTGTCTCAGGAGTTGTATTTGCGCCTTTCGTTTTCTTTTCATTAATCTGGAAACCATTTGTACCTAAATAAGCACTATTTTTATTTAGTTTTCTATATATTAGATGAATCATTGTAGCAATAGATGTCTTACCATTTGTACCTGTTACCCCATATGTAACTAGTTGATGGCTTGGAAAGTTAAATAACGTATGTGCTAATAGACTCGCTACTCTCAATGTATCTGGCACAATGACTTGTGTTACTTCACCATTTAATTCTTGTTCTCTATTAACTACAATTATTTTACATCCTTGATCAACTACATTTTGACAAAATTTATGACTATCTACTGTATAACCTTTTGATGCGACAAAAATACTGCCTTCTTTAGCTGTTCTTGAATCAGTAGTAATATCTTCTACTTTTCTTTCTAATGTTCCAATTACTTGTTTTACTCGAATTTTTTCGAACAATACACTCGCATTCAAAATGAATCGCTCCTTTTTTTACAATAAGTCTATTATACACGTTTTAATGGTTATGATAAATTTATTCTTCATATTTAAATGTAATCATTGTCATCGACTTTTTTATAGTAATGTTCTCAACAAAAATTAACATTATTCTATTATATATGTAGTAAATTGGTTGATTATACGATTTTAATCGCCATTTCTTTCAAAAAAGTTTCAACAATTAAATGTAAATTAAAAGCTCATTTATTAATCTAACATTAAAAATGGTTAAAAATACTGTTAGCTCTAGGAAATTAATGATACTTATTAATGGAATCATGCTAACATAAAGTATAGATAAACATTTTATTTGATGTAATTATAAAGAAAATACTTCATCACTATTAAGTATTTTCGAATTTTATTTTAAGATAGTTATGGTATAATGCATAAATACAAATTTTACATCTACATATAAAGTATTACTTGTAGTTTAATCACAAGAAAATTGCTTCAAGTCAATGGTAATGAAATTAACGGAAATCGTGATATTCCTTTTATAATGTATTAAAATACGTTACACTTATTATAAATTTTAAAAATTAACGGAGGGTGGCTTTTAATGGTTACTCAAAATAAAAAAATATTGATTATTACTGGTTCTTTCGGTAACGGTCATATGCAAGTTACTCAAAGTATCGTAAACCAATTAAATGAAATGAATTTGGACCATTTAAGTGTTATTCAACACGACTTATTTATGGAAGCACATCCGATTTTAACTTCTATATGTAAAAAATGGTATATCAATAGTTTTAAATATTTTAGAAACATGTATAAAAACTTTTATTATAGCCGCCCTGATCAACTAGATAAATGTTTTTATAAGTATTATGGTCTAAATAAATTAATAAATATACTGATTAATGAGAAACCAGATTTAATTTTGTTAACATTCCCAACACCAGTAATGTCTGTATTAACAGAACAATTCAATATTAATATTCCAATTGCGACGGTAATGACTGATTATCGAATGCAAAAAAATTGGATTACACCAAAATCAGAACGTTATTATGTTGCTACTGAAACAACTAAAGAAGATTTCATGGAAGTAGGCGTTCCTGCCTCTAACATTAAAGTCACTGGAATCCCTATTTCTAGTAAATTTGAAGAATATATTGATCAAAGAGCGTGGTTGAGTAAACATCATTTAGATCCAGATAGACCAACTATCTTAATGTCTGCAGGCGCATTTGGAGTTTCAAAAGGTTTTGACCAAATGATTAATGAAATCTTAGAGAAAAGTAAACATTCACAAGTTGTTATGATTTGTGGACGCAGTAAAGAATTAAAACGTTCATTACAAGCTAAATTTAAAAATAATCCTGATGTTTTAATATTAGGATTTACTAAACATATGAATGAATGGATGGCATCAAGCCAATTAATGATTACTAAACCAGGCGGAATAACTATTTCAGAAGGATATACTCGCTGTATTCCAATGGTATTTTTAAATCCTGCTCCTGGTCAAGAATTAGAAAATGCGCATTATTTTGAAAAAATGAATATGGGTAAAATTGCTAATACGCCAGAAGAAGCTATTGATATCGTTACGCAGATTACAAATGATGAAACTTTATTAAATAAAATGACTTCTAATATGAAAGAATCTAGAATTGAATATTCTACTTTGAAATTATGTAAAGACTTATTAGAATTATTAGGCCACTCTTCACAACCTGAAGAGATATATGGAAAGGTACCTTTATATGCCAGATTCCTCGTTAAATAATTATTCTAATAATAAAAACTTTATTATTATGTTAGTCATTTTATTTTTAATGGAATTTGCTAGAGGTATGTATATTTTAAGTTATATTAATTACTTACCTACTGTTACATCAATTGCAGTTGCAGTGACATCACTTGCTTTTTCTATTCATTTTATTGCAGATGCTGCGACAAATTTTGTTATTGGCTTTTTATTAAAAAAATTCGGTGCTAGATTAGTGCTAACATCAGGCTTTTTAATGGCATTTCTAAGTTTATTCTTAGTCATCTGGTTTCCGTCATCATCAATTATCATCATTATTAGTGCAATTATGCTCGGTATTGCTGTTAGCCCCATTTGGGTGATTATGTTATCAAGTGTTCAAGAAGATAAACGAGGCAAACAAATGGGCTATGTTTATTTTGCTTGGTTATTAGGTTTATTGGTAGGTTGGGTAGTCATGAATTTTCTAATTAAAATTCATCCCCTACATTTTGTATTTATGATGTCACTAGTAGTTTTAATTGCATGGGTTTTATACTACTTTGTCAATATAAGACTCACAAACTACAATACTAAACCTGTAAAAGAGCAATTATTCCAAATTGTCGATGTAACTAAACGACATATGATTTTATTTCCAGGCATCTTATTACAAGGTGCAGCTATTTCAGCGCTAGTTCCTATATTACCTACATACGCAACTAAAATCGTACATGTATCAACTGTTGAATATACACTAGCAATTATGATTGGTGGCATAGGTTGTGCTTTTTCTATGTTATTCCTTTCAAAAATTATAGATAAAAATAGCAAAGGCTTTATGTATAGTATTATATTTGGCGGTTTCATTTTATATACATTAATGATATTTGGATTATCTTTAATCACAAATATTTATATTGTATGGGGTATCGCTTTATTTATTGGATTAATGTATGGTATTTTACTTCCAGCTTGGAATACATTCATGGCAGGCCATATTAATCCTAAAGAACAAGAAGAAACTTGGGGCGTTTTTAATAGTGTACAAGGTTTCGGTTCTATGATTGGTCCATTATTAGGCGGTTTAATTACTCAATTCACAAATAACTTAAATAATACATTTTATTTTTCTGCATTTATTTTCTTAGTTTTAGCCCTATTTTACGGTTATTACTTTATAAATCGAAAACATGCAAAATAACAGAAAATGGAGTGAGATAGACATCTATTATAAAATAGATACCACTATCTCACTCCATTTTGTTTATGTTTTAACTATTAATAATTATTGGTTTTCAAAATCTAATTAATTTAATTTAAATGTATCGATAACGTTCCATTTGTCATCTTCTGAATGATATTGAAGTAACGATAATTCATCAATTACCTCTTTATGATCTACCCCTGCTAATTCTACTTGACCATAAATATCTTCAAATTCTTGACTTGAAAGACCTTGTGCAATTGTAAAATGAGGTACAAATTGATGTTCAGCCTTACCATAAAAATCATCTGTATCAAATCGATTAAAAATTTCTTCAAGTTCGTCGTTTTTAGCAACTTTAAAGTAAATAACATTATTTACTGGTTTGAAACTTGATGCTTTAGTAGCATGGATATCGATTGATGAGATACCTTTAATTCGAGTTTCAATTTCTTTTTTAACTGAATCTAAATCCGCATCATTAACTTCAAATTGAGATTTCACAGTAATATGTGGCATAATTTGTGCGTAATGAGTGTCATAACGCTTACGATATGCATTTACCTCTTCTTGAAATGACTTTGATGGGATTAACGCTAATCCTAAAATCATTTGAATTCCTCCTTTGTTTAACCTATTTCCATTATAGCAAAATTCCATGAAAACCGTTACTTTAAACTTAAAAATATTTTTTCTATTTTAAACTATATTCTTCAAAATTTTTATACGATGTATAGTTGATTATGATTTTTTAAACAGTATTATTTCAAATTATATCTTTAAAAAACATACCTATTTTTATACTCATTCATTAAGTTAGTCCGGAATTTCTTCATTTAAAAAGTATTTTAGTATATCGCCTAACATTGGTTTCCATGATTTCCAGTTATGGCCGCCATCGAATTCTTGGTACTCATACTTCACATGGTATTGTTTAATAAGTTGATTTAATTCTCGGTTTGGCGTTAAGAAATTCGCACGTTTTCCATTGGTTGGCAAGGTAAAATCTTCTTCTTCTAAACCAATAGCATGCCAAATTGAAAGTTGTTCTTTTGTTTCACAATCTATCAATTTCTCTTTAATGATATCGTCATATTGTGGACTAAGCATAGCTACTTGGCTAAATATAGTTGGATACGTTAATGAAGTAAGTAAAGCTATACTTCCAGCCAAACTATCACCCATTAATAATCGTGCATTACCTACTTTGTAAGTTGGGAAAGTAGCATCAATAAATGGTAATAACTCTTTGCCGATTGCTTTAACAGTTAAATGTGATCGACTACCTTGTGGGTGAAATTCTTCACGTCGTTTTTCAACACTCTCGTAATGAAATCCTACAATAATAGCTCGTTGTATTTCCTGATCTTTACGCAATCTTTCATATTCTCTTTGAATTCTTCCAAATCTTAAAAAATCTAATCCATCAAAACAAATAATCACTTGATGTTTAAATAAATCTGTATAATCTTCAGGTAAATAAATCGATATCGTAACTTCTCTTTCTAAAATATCGCTATAGAATTGATGTTTATTAATTTTACCTGGTTTAAATTCAGACATGTTAAAACGCCCCCTAGTAGTATTAATAACATTGTACCAAGAGACGTTATATTTTTAAATTATGTAGATTTTAAAGTTTTTAATAAATTAAGAAATTCAGTTGTTAATTGTAATTTTAATTCTTTAATAAACAACTATTTTCCGTAAATAAATTCATTAACGTTATATATATAACATCCTGTTTTATTTACTTACTTTTTTCAATCTTTCAGGATAGGTTTTCAACCAAAAGATAGCATTAGGTAGTTTTTTCGCATCAGGTTTATATAATGCATGATAACCTGAACCTAAACGTGACTTCTGTACTTCATAATCTTTTAATGCTTCTATAGCTGGTTTATGTAGTATCCATATCGCTATAATGTTTAACCACGCCATAAGACCTGCCCCTAAATCACCTAAAGCCCAAGCAACATCTGCAGTTTTAATACCACCATATAATGTTGCAATAATGATTCCTAATCTTATGAGAATAAATGCAATATTGGTTGTATGATTGTTTTGCTTTCTAGTTATATAAGCTACATTTGTTTCAGCAATATAGTAATAAGCTATTATTGTCGTAAAAGCAAAGAAGAATAACGCAATTGCTACAAAATAAGAACCTATTCCAGAAAAATGAGTATCAAAATGGTAACTACTACCATGAAATGCTTTATCTATACCTGCTTGTACATACATAGCTGTACCTGAATAATCTTTACTACCATCTGCATTTTCTACAAATACACCACCATTTTTTATTAAATGTGGTGTGCCATTAGCATTATTTTGACCATCTGTAACGTTATATGTACCTGAAAGCAAAATAATTAACGCTGTCGCTGTACATACAAATAAAGTATCCACATAAACTGAAAATGATTGAACTAATCCTTGTTTTGCTGGATGAGATACTTCTGCAGCTGAAGCTGGATGCGGTCCAGTACCTTGCCCTGCTTCATTAGAAAACAGTCCTCTTTTAACTCCAATTTCAATCATAGCGCCTACAATTCCACCAAATGCTGATTGTAATCCAAATGCAGATTTGAATATTTCTGCTAATAATGCTGGAACAGCTTGAATGTTAATCACAATAATGATGATTGCCATCAAAATATAAATTACAGCCATAAATGGTACGACAGCAGTAGCTACATTAGCAATTGAACGTAATCCACCAAAAATGATTAACGCTAAAATAATTACGACGATCACAGCAACTACCCAATTAGGTATATTGAAAGCGTTACTCATAGAACTTGCGATTGCATTTGCTTGTACACCAGGCAATAATAATCCGGCAGATATAATCGTAACTATTGCAAATGCTAATCCGTAAATCTTACCCAACTTACCACCGATACCATATTCGATATAATATGCTGGACCACCACGATATTCACCGTTAACTTCACGTTTAAAGATCTGTCCTAATGTTGATTCAATAAATGCACTACTCGCTCCTAAAAAGGCACTCATCCACATCCAAAATACTGCACCAGGACCTCCAATAAAGATTGCTGTTGATACACCAACTATATTACCAGTACCAACACGCCCCGCTATTGACATGGCTATAGCTTGAAAACTAGAAATACCACTAGGTGATTTTTCTCCCTGAAACATTAAACGAATCATTTCTTTAAAATGTCTTACTTGGAAAAAGCGCATCATTAAACTAAAAAATATACCCGTAAATAATAATCCATATACTAATGGTTTACTCCAAACCAGTTCATTTAAAAATGCAACGATATTTTCAATCATCGTATACCTCCCTAATCAATAGATTAAAAAAATTATACGATGTATATTTACACTTATCAATATATTTTTAGAATTTTATATAAAATGTATTATATTATTATCTATTTGTGCGCTTTATTTAAACGATATGGCTCTTTTGTAGTATTGAATTTTGAGATATACTATAAAAGACTATCAAAAAATGAAAAATTTCAGGAGGACTATCATATATGTTAAATAAAGTTTGGTTCCGAACTGGCATAGCTTTAATTATGTTGTTCATACTCATCAAACTATTTATGCAAGTACATGAAGTATTTACCCCTATTGTTACCATTATTGGATCTGTTTTCCTTCCATTTATTATTAGTGGTTTCTTATTTTATATATGTTTACCATTTCAAAATTTATTAGAAAAATGGGGATTTCCAAGATGGGCTAGTATTGTAACTATATTTGTCGTGTTAATAGCAATAATTGCTATAGTTGTAGCCTTTATTGCACCAATCTTAATTTCAAATATGAATAATTTGATTAAACAAACACCAGCATTACAAAGAGAAACTGAGCGTCTGGTTAATTTCGCACTAACTCAAATTGATAAATTACCAAATGATGTCACTCACCGTATTAATAATATGGTTAAATCAATGGGTGATGGCGTAACAGATGTCTTATCAAACTCACTTTCATATATCACATCATTAATTTCTACTATTTTCTTATTGATTATGGTACCGTTCTTCCTTATTTATATGTTAAAAGATCACGAAAAATTCATTCCAGCAGTTGGTAAATTTTTCAAAGGAGAACGTAAAGTATTTGTAGTAGATTTATTGAAAGATTTAAACTACACGTTGAAGTCATATATCCAAGGACAAGTAACAGTTAGTGTTATTTTAGGTATTATCTTATATATTGGTTATACAATTATTGGACTACCTTATACACCATTATTAGTATTATTTGCTGGTGTAGCTAATTTAATACCATTCTTAGGTCCATGGCTTTCATTCACGCCAGCAGCTATTTTAGGTATTATCGATGGTCCGACGACTTTTGTTTGGGTGTGTGTTATCACTTTAATTGCACAACAATTAGAAGGAAATGTCATTACACCAAATGTTATGGGTAAATCACTAAGCATGCATCCATTAACAATCATTGTGGTTATTTTAGCAGCTGGAGATTTAGGTGGTTTTACACTAATATTAATCGCTGTACCTTTATATGCAGTATTAAAAACAATAATTAGCAATATCTTTAAATATCGTCAACGAATTATCGATAAAGCGAATAGTAACGTTAAAGATTAGATATTCTTTCACATAACATAAAATTATAACTAAAAAAAGCTGTGAAGAGGCCTATAGCCTTCTTCACAGTTTTTTATTATTTTCCAATTCTTCTTTCAACTAATCACATAAAACAAAAACCAAGTGAGTTGTATAGACATCTCACTTGGTCATTTGATTTATTTTGTAGCTTTCGTTTTAAAATTCCTAGCTTTATTATTTAATTGCGTGGTATCCACCATCAACATGGATGTTTTCACCTGTAACACCGCTAGAAAAATCACTTAATAAGTAAGCCGCTGTTTTACCTACTTCTTCTTGGTCAACGTTACGTTTTAATGGTGCACGTTCTTCAATTTCTTTAAGAATTGTGTTAAATCCACCTACACCTTTAGCACTTAAAGTACGAATAGGACCAGCTGAGATTGCATTTACACGGATGTTATCTTCACCTAAGTCTAGTGCTAAATATTTAACATTTGCTTCTAAACTTGCTTTAGCTACGCCCATAACATTATAGTTTTGTATAGCAAATTCTCCACCTAAATAAGTTGTAGCAACAATGCTTCCACCTTCAGGCATTAATTTTTTAGCTTCATTTGCAACAATAGTTAGTGAATATGAACTAATATCTTGCGCTAATAAGAAACCTTCTCTTGATGTTTCAGAGAAACGTCCTCTTAAATCTTCCATGTTGGCAAAAGCAATTGAATGATAAACGCCATCAATATTGCCTACATCTTCACCGATGTTAGCAAAGCCATTAATAACATCTTCATCACTTTGAACATCGATTTGATATAAACGTTGTTCTGATTGATTAAGTTGATCTAATAATTTTTCTAATTCTTTACGGCTTCGATCTTTACGATATGTAAATACTAATTTAGCACCTAGTTGATCTAGTACTTTGGCAACGCCAAAACCAATACTACGTTTATTGGCAATTCCCATAATGACATAAGTTTTATTTTCAAGATTTAACATGCAAATAACTCCTTTTAATAAGATATATAATAAATCATTTCAAACGTTTCTAAATTTTTCACTCAATATATTTTAACATTTTTAGTACCTGATAATAAAGCATTTTAGATTTACTCTATAGTTCACACTATACTTATATTAAATTTCATATTATTTATATAATTAAAAAGATCTGTAAGTATGATGTATACTTACAGACCCATAATCCTTTATTAATAATAGAATTCTAATTCTTGTTTTAACTCATCTACATATTCTTTTGAACCTGTCACAATAAGTCTATCTTTATAACGTAATTGCGTATCACCATGAGGAACAATGGAATCATTATTGCGCACAATTCTTACAAAAATAATATCTCCACCGAATGGGAAATTTCGTAATTGGATGTTCTCATATTTATAATTCAACATTTGAATTTCATATAGAGATGTTTCTACATTACTTAATAAGTTAAGCATATTCGGCGTTTCAATTAATCCTTTAAGTAATATTTTATTACTTAGATAATTACTAAATATTTCTATGCCTAACGATTTCATTTCTATGTCTTCATTTGTACTTTCAAGTCTACATATCACTCGTTCTACGCCATGTTCTTTAGCCATCAAAGCGACTTTCCGGTTAATTTCATCATCATTAGTCGCACATACAACGATGTCACGATCGAATAACCCTAATCTTTCAAGTATTCCTTGTTCATAATCAGCGATTTCGACCATAGTAATTTCATCGGATAATTTACGACTATCACTTAAATCTTTACGATAATAAAGTGAAATGTCATACAATTGGGAAGTTAAATTCTGTACGATAGGAATAGTCAGTTGGTTTTTACCTATCAAGCTTACCTCAATACGACGATTCATTTCATTAGGTACTGGGAATAGCTTTTTAAAAATAACAGGCACAAAGACACAAGTAATGACTGCACTTAAAATAAGTAACCCTGATGTTTCTGCTGAAATTGTCTTTAATTGTTCAGCGATTTTAGCTGCAGCAATAACTAATGATAGCGTTGACGTTAATAAGAATGCTGAAGCAACAGTCGTCTTCATATCAAACCATCGTTTTATAAGAAATACTGGAATTAGCTTAGATACTATAAAAGCCAAAATTAAAATAGGTATAATGATTAATAATGATGGTTCTTTCACTAATGATGGAATGTCTAAATCTACACCCACCATAATAAAGAATATAGGAATGAAAAATCCGTATCCAAATGAGTCTAATTTCTCAACCATTTCTTCATCAGGATTTAATAATGATACAACTACGCCAGCTAAGAATGCACCAAGTATGTATTCAGCACCAACACCTTCTGCTAATGCAACAAGTAATATAATCAATGCAAATACGGCACGTATACCAATTTGTGTAGTACCACCCATTAATTTTTGTAAAAATGACATTCGTTTAAATAGTACTCCAATCACGTAGAAAATAATTGTAAATACTACCAAAATGCCTGTAAGCCAGATGGTACTACCACCGTGACCGTTAACCGCACCATAAATTGTTAGTAATATCATTGTTACTAAATCGGCTAATACCGCAACTAACAAGATAAATTGTCCAATAGTCGTTCTCATTATATTCATTTCTTTTAATGTCGGAACTACCACACCTAATGAAATAGTAGATATGATAATTATCATTAATAATACATCATCTATTAAACCAAACCATTTTAATGCGTATGCTAAAATAATTGAAACAATCATGATTAATGCAAATACTGTCATTGCGAGGTTTAAATGACCTGGTAATTTCTTCTCTTCTTTTCTTTCACCTTGTCGAGGACGAGAATCTTTTTTAAAGGCGTTAAAATCAATTTCTAATCCACTTAAAAACATTAAAAAGATAAAGCCTAATGTTGATAAAATACTAAGCATAGAATCTTTGGTTACTAAGTTTAAAAATGAATTACCTATAATTATCCCCATTAATATTTCAGCAACTACGACAGGTAAAAAATTAATATTCAACCTATTTATTATAATAGGTGTTAAGAATGCAGCTACAACTACAATCACAAGTGATAAGAACTCCATTAGTTCCTCCTTAAGTTAAATATGACATAAATGATGTTGCTAAGCCGAAATAAATTAACATACTTACAATGTCGTTAATTGTTGTAATAAATGGACCACTTGCAACTGCTGGGTCAATTTTTAATTTATTCATTAATAATGGAATCATTGATCCAACTAATGTACCAACTGTCATAGCACACGTTAAACTGCCACCAACAATGACTGCTAATAAGGGTTGTCTATAAATAGCAATAATTATAATGATTAAAATGATGGAACAAACAATTCCTGATAAAAAGCCACTTCCCGCTTCTCTTAAAGCAACTTTAAATTTACTTTGTTCGTCGATATCACCAGTTGAAATATTACGTACAGATACGGCTAAAGATTGCGTACCAGAATTACCTGACATCCCACTAATAATTGGTATAAAGGCTGCTAATAAAGCGACTTTTGCTAAAGTGTCTTCAAAGCTACCTAAAATTGTTGCAGTAATCATACCTAAAAACGTTAAAATGATTAGCCAAGGTAAACGTTTTGTTGCCGTTTTGATTACTGAATCATTAGTAGAATCAATATCAGAGACACCGGCTAAACGAGAGTAGTCTTCACTTGCCTCTTCATCCATAACATCTAAAATATCATCAATTGTAATAATACCTAATAGATGATTTTGGTAATCAACAACAGGTACTGCAATGAAATCATAGTCTCTCATTGTTTGTGCAACGTCTTCTTGGTCAGTTGCGACATCTACACTAATAACACGTTCACTCATCACATCTTCAATATAAGCATCGTTCTCAGCTGTGATTAAATCTCTTAAAGATAAAACCCCAACTAATTGATCATCTTCATTGATAGCAAAAATCACGTAAATTGTTTCAGCATTTGGCGCTTGTTCTTTAACATGCATTAATGCTTCTTTAACAGGAGTAGTAGATTTTAATGAAAGATATTCTGTTGTCATAATACCGCCGGCGGTATCTTCTTCATAATGTAGTAATGCCTTTATTTCATTGGCATCTTCTTTATTCATTAATGTAAGTAAACTAGCGACTTTAGGTTTAGTTAATTCGTTTAAAATGTCTACTGCATTATCGTATGACATTTCTTCTAAAATATGACTTGCGTAGTTTGCATTAATTTTTTCAAATAATTCTTCGTAATCCTCATCGTCTATATCCAAGTGATCAAAGAAATCAGCAACTTCTTGTGGTGATAAGAATTGGAATATTTTTTGTCTATTCTCATCATCAGTGTCTTCAAAGTATTCACTTTGTTCGTAATTATGCATTGATAAAAATTCTTCTCTAAATGCATCTATATCTTCATTTTGTAATAATTGATCTAATAAGTCTTTATCGTACACATCTTCGCTAGCGTATTCTTTCTCTTTCATTTCTGTGTCGTTAGACAATTTAAACACCTCCAAAATGCTTTTTATATCATGTCATACCATTGATTTAGTTGTTTATAATCAGTTGTTATTTCAATTGTATTTTTACTTACTGGGTGTTCAAATGTTAGTTTGTAACACTGTAAACATTGCCCCTCTATTTTATCATGTTTACCACCGTATAATGTATCACCAATTAAAGGATGACCTAAATGTTGAAAATGCACCCTTATTTGATGAGTCCGACCAGTACATAATTGGACTTCACATAAACTTACATGACTCTTTTGTTTAATCGTCTGATATATGGTTTTAGCATACTTACCATTTTCTGATACTTGTCTTTCAATAATACTATGACTAGTTCTTGAAATGGGCGCTTCAATCACATCACTTGGTTTTGTTAAACCATGGGCTAAACATATATATTTTTTATTCATATTAATTTTTGAAAATAAGTAATGAATATATCCATATTTTGCAAATAAAACAATACCAGTCGTATTACGATCTAATCGTGTAACAATATGTGGGTTAGTATTTTCACCTTTGTCTTGTAAATAACCTAAAACTTGTTCAACTAAGCTCTCATGTGGATGTTCACGAGAAGGTGCACAATTTTGTCCATTAGGTTTGAAGACAATAATAATATAGTCATCTTCAAATAAAATATCTAATGGTTTCAAATATGGAACTAAGTTAGCGCTCGGAACTTCCTTTGGTAAACGCACTTCTAATTTGTCATTGATATCAAGTTCAAACCTTACTGTTACAGGTTTATTATTTACAAGTAAAGCGCCATTAGTTTTAATGGCGCTAATCGTTTTCTTAGAAAAATCATGTCGTTTTAAAAATGTTTTAAGCGTTTCTTTTTGCGTAATTGTATAACGGAATATCATATTTCATCATCACTTGAAATAAAGGAATCGTGTACCCTTTTCCAAAATGGGAATGGTCTAAAGCGTGCAAACCTTACTTTTTCATTTGCTACTCTATATTGAATCGCATTCACATTTTTATGTTTAATGCTGACATGGTCAATAGTCGTACGTATCGTATCATGATTCACTGGGGTAATAAGACAAGTATGATGTTTAGGTAACACAAGTGGTGACCCTACCGTTCTAAACACGCGATTGTTAATTGACGCAATCTCAGCAATTTGCATTGCTTCAAGAGAAGGATGAATTAACGCTCCACCTAATGCTTTGTTATAGGCTGTAGAACCTGATGGTGTAGATATACACAAACCATCACCTCTAAAACGCTCAAAATGTTTTCCACGAATATTAACATCCACAACTAATGTTGATCCATTTTCAGTTTTCATGGTTGCTTCATTCAAAGCTAAGTACCTTGTTTCATAACCATTATTATTATATCGGACTATGATTTCTAATAATGGATATTCAATGACTTGAAATTCTGAATTGTTAATTTCAATAATCAATTTTTCGACTTCATGAGGTAACCAATCAGCATAAAATCCTAAATGGCCAGTATGAACACCGACAAATGCTACTTTCGATAACATATGACTATACTGATGAAAGGCTTGAAGTAAAGTACCATCGCCACCAACTGATATGACTATTTCTGGATTTTCTTTATCTTCAATCATTTGAAAGTCTTTCATATGGCTAATCATTTTATGCTTTAACGCATTGGATTTCGAATCGCCTTTAGTTAGGATTGTATAACGCATCTTTACACCTCATTAGTCATTTTCATGCTTTTTTGCACGCTTTTGAGTATAGTATTTTTGTGCTTCTTGAATTTCATCTTTGATTTCAGACATTTCTTCATCTAATAAGTATGCCGCTTCAGCTGCTCTTTCTAAACGATGTTGTATCTCACTTGGATAATCCCCATCATATTTATAACGCAATGTATGCTCAATCGTTGACCAAAAGTTCATTGCCAATGTTCTAATTTGAATTTCAGCTAATATCGACTTTTGTCCACTCAATGTTTCAATTGGATATTCAATGATGACATGATAAGAACGGTAACCACTTTCTTTAGTATTACGAATATAGTCTCTTTCTTCAACGACGCTAAAGTCTTTACGTTGACGTAAAATATTGACAACTACATCGATGTCATCAACAAATTGACACATAATTCGTAACCCAGCTATGTCATACATTTCTTCTCTTAATCTATCAAATTGAATTCCACGTTTATTGGCTTTATCAATTATACTTGAAATAGGTTTTACGCGGCCTGTTACGAATTCAATGGGAGAACTATGTTCACTAATTTCATATTGTCTACGTAATCCTTTTAATTTTACTTTTAATTCATTAACGGCCTGTTTATAAGGTGTTAAAAATTGATCCCACTGGTTCATATTCATTCACTCCGCTTCATTCTAGTTCAAAAGTTTTTTCAACAGCAGAAACAAACTCCTTACCATAGTTATTATTACCTTCTATATTATCCAATATGTAATCTAATTCTTCTTGGAAATGTTTAAGTTCTAACGTTTCATTTACGACTAGTTTTTTACCTTTATTTTCATGTAGCATTGACCATGTTTCTTCAACAAAGATCAAATACGAATAGGATTGTCCATCATCTAATATGTATGCAAATCCGTAGTTATCACTGTCAACAAGCATTTGTCCTACTTCTTCTAATCCTTCAATAGAATCTTCTGAATAACAATAAATTGTATCATCTTTCACTTTTATCTCATTTATATATATACGCATGCTTGCCCCTCCTTATTCCATATTAGTTTAACATAATTTGGCCATTCAACACACATATCTATGCCATTATTCTTACATTATTATTAGGTTTATGATTGTTCAGATTAAAACCAAAAGTATATGTCTGATATTATTAAAATATATGTAAAATTGTACATCGTCAAAATGATCAAAATTACTTTAAATCATAGATAATTTACGGCATAATATTGATAAATTTAAAATAAATACAAAGAAAAGTATCGGGGTGTATCTCTATCATGGCAACTAATAATGAAATTGAATTTAAACAAATACTAAATGAAAATGTTTATAATGACATTAAACACAAATACTTTAAGGACGATACTCCTTTTAAACAAATTAACTATTATATTGACACTGAGGATTTTAAATTAAAATCAAATCAGTCGGCTTTAAGAATACGTGTGAAAGACGATACTTATGAAATGACGCTTAAGGTTCCAGCAGAAGTCGGTTTAACAGAATATAATTTTGATGTATCTATAGAACCTAAAATTAATAAAGTAATTAGCCACGATCAATTACCATCAGATATTAGACATATTATATCTGAAAAATATGGCATTCAAGATGGTAGTTTATCTATTTTAGGTGCATTAACAACATATCGAATGGAAACCAATTATAAAAATGAATTACTTGTACTGGATAAAAGTGAATATCTGGGCACTGAGGATTATGAACTTGAATTTGAAGTTAACCAATATGAAGAAGGATTAATAAAATTCAACGAGTTACTTCAGTCATTTAATCTGACTCACCAAAAACCATTGAATAAAGTTCAACGATTCTTTGAACGAAAAAAAGAATTATCTTAAATTAGCAAAAAATAGCTATAATGCAAATTACTTTCATATGTAAAAATTCATGTTATATTAGATATATATTAATGGAACACGGTGATAATATGCCTAGAACACCTTATGACATCATCGGGCAAGACGCACTATATCAAATGATTGATCATTTTTACTCGTTAGTTGAACAAGACGATAGAATTAATCATTTATTCCCTGGTGATTTTAAAGAAACGAGTCGAAAGCAAAAACAATTTTTAACTCAGTTTTTAGGTGGCCCTGATTTATATACTCAAGAACATGGACACCCCATGTTAAAAAGACGACATATGGAATTTACAATTACTGAATTTGAACGCGATGCTTGGTTAGAAAATATGTCTATTGCGATTACCCACGCTAATTTTCCCGCTGGGGTTGGAGACTATTTATATGAAAGATTGCGACTAACAGCTAATCACATGGTAAATTCCGAAAATTAATTGTAGGTGAAATGACATGGCTGAAGAGTTAAGAGTAATGGAGAATAAGAGTTGTGAAGATGCAAATACTGATCTATCACCTGTATGCAAAATAGAAATTTACTCTTTTTTCGATCCCTTTAGTAAAGATTGCTTTAAATTATCCGCAATTTTATCTAAATTAAGAATTGAATATAATCAATATATACGTGTTAGACATATTCTTAATCCTTCATTAAAAGTTTTAACAAAATGCCAAGCACAAAGCACCTCTGATTTTGATAATATTGCCCTTGCTTATAAAGCGGCTGAATTACAAGGTCGTTTAAGAGCTGAGCGTTTTATTCATTTAATGCAAAATGAAATTATTCCAAAGCGTGATATTATCACTGAAGAAATGATATGTGATTGTGTAAAAAATGCTGGAATAGATTATGAAGTGTTTAAAGAAGACTTACAAAAAAGTAAACTTACTGAAAGTTTAAAAGTTGACTTGCATATAGCACGTGAAATGGAAATTGAACAATCCCCTTCTCTCGTCTTTTTCAATGAAGATGTGCACGAAGAAGGTTTAAAAGTTGAAGGATTATATCCTTACCATATATACACATATATTATTAACGAACTTATGGGTAGTCCTATTGAAAAGAACTTACCACCAAAATTAGAGACATACATTCAACAAAAGCAACTTGTTACAATGGAAGAATTGCTTACTATATATGAATGGCCTGAGAAATTACTTAATAAAGAACTAAAAAAATTAATGCTTCAGCAAAAAGTTGAAAAACTTAATTATCCTGAAGGTAAATTTTGGAAATCAAAAATGCCCAAACCTAATTGTTAAATATAAATATTAATAAAGCCAACACAAAATGATTTTAAATAATCTTTTGTGCTGGCTTTTTGTTTATTCATTAATTGTATAATTTATGTATATTGTTCAACGTATAATTTTATAATAAATAAAAAAACGCCGTGTCTGATTACACGACGCTAAACAAAGGGGATGGGAGAAATTTTTCACTTCAAACAAAGGGGTATGTTTGTTATGTGATTAATTTCATGTTCATAATATAACACGACACATACCCCATTTCAACCATTCAGTTTATTAAATTTTAAATTGTCACAATCTGTTCATAATGTAAGCGAATTCAATCATATTAAGCTTTCATTAGCTTTTCAAAAGCATCTAATTTTTGTTCAAAGACTTCACATGCTTGTTCAATTGGTTCTGGTGTTGTCATATCTACACCCGCATTTTTTAGTATTTCAATTGGATAATTTGAACTACCTTTTTTCAAGAATTCATTAATATATCTTTCAACAGCTGGTTGCCCTTCTGTCAAAATTTGATGACTTAAACTTTGTGCAGCACTATAGCCTGTTGCGTATTGATATACATAATAATTCATATAGAAGTGTGGAATTCGAGACCATTCTTTACTGATATCTTCATCAGTTTCGACAGCATCTCCAAAATATTGTTTATTCAATTTGGCATATTCTTCATTCATACGATTAGGTGTTAATGGTTCACCCGCTTCTTCAATTTGATGAATTTTATGTTCAAATTCAGCAAACATAGTTTGACGGAATAGAGTTGCTCTAAATCGTTCTAATTCTTGGTTTAGAAGTAATAAGCGTCTTTCATCGTCAAGATGTTTATCCATATAGTCACTTAGTAATGCTTCATTACAAGTTGAAGCAACTTCTGCTACAAATATAGTATAATCACTTAAGTTTGAAGGTTGGTTTTGACGACTGAAATAACTATGAGCTGAATGACCAAATTCATGAACTAATGTATATAAATCAGATACTGTATCTGACCAATTTAATAAGATGAACGGGTTTGTTAAATGCGCACCTGATGAGTAGCCGCCTGAACGTTTACCTTTATTTTCATATACATCTACCCAGCGATTTTCTAGTCCTTCTTTAACTACATTTAAATATTCTTCACCCATAGGTTCAAGTGCTTTTAACATCCATGATTTAGCTTCTTCATAAGGCATTTCAAATTTAACGTCTTTTACTAATGGTGTATATAAGTCATACATTTTCAAATCATCAATACCTAATAACTCTTGACGCAATTTAGTATATCTATGAAGTAAAGGTAAGTATTTGTGAACTGTTTTCACTAAGTTATCATAAACTTCTTCAGGAATATGATTATTACTTAAAGCTTTTTCACGTGCAGAATTGTAATGGTGTGTACGAGCGTTAAAGACATTTTTCTTAACTTCACCTGCTAATGTTGCACCTAAAGTATTATTATGTGCTCCATAAGCTTTATAAACATTTCTGAAAGCAGATTCTCTTAATACTCTATCATCTGATTCTAGATATTTAATAAAAGTACCTTGTGTAAGTGGATGTGCTTCTCCATCTTTATCTATAGCATCTTCAAATTCTAGATCAGCATTACTGAACATTCCATATACATTTGATGGTGTAGATAAAGCATCTTGAGCTTCAGTAAGTAATTTTTCAGTATCAGCATCTAAAATATGTGGACGTTTTTCATTAATAAGTTGTAAATCGAACTCATATTGTTTCAATTTATCGTTAGATTGAATAAACGATTGAATTGTCGCTTCATCAATTTGTAAAATCTCTGGCACTAAGAAACTCCATGCTGAACTGTATTTAATAATTAATTGGTGTGCACGTGATTCCATACCAGTATATTGATCATTAGCAGTATCTTGGTCTTGTTTAAGATGAGCATAAACATACACCTTCTCTAATTTAGTACCTATTTCATCTTCTAATGCTAATGCTTCATATAAAGTTTCGGCACTGTCTCCTAAGCGCCCTTTAAATTGCTCTTCTTTACCGATATCATTTTCAACTTCTTTAAATGCTTCTTCAAATGCTTCATTGTTTGGGAAAATCGTTGTTAGATCCCATGTATATTCAGGATATTTAAGTTCCTGTTCTTCTCTAGTTAATTGTTGATTCATAAATAAACCTCCTCGAAATTCTCAATAACTTAATTTTCTCATTTTAGTAGATAATTTGCACGTCTTTACTGTTAAGATTTATAGCATATTGATATTCCATTATTATCGCCTTAATAATCTCAATTTTAGCTTTTGTAGGATTTGAAAATTGTCTGAAATCAAGGCATTTTTCAAAGTATTGATAATTCAATCGTTTTTCTTTCTCTAATAACAATAATTGAAGTTGCCATTCGATAGGATGGGTTTTGATATATATTTGATGAGGTACGATAAATCCCACTTTATACGCCACCTTATCCTCAAACAATTGTAATTGATACATCGCACTTAAAGTAGGCTCTAATACTGAATTCTTCCAACGACATCGTTGTATATATTTTAAAATCTTTTGATTACTCAGTTTATAAATTGTATTTGAACTATGACTAAGTTTATTAGCCTTATCTAAATAGTTTATCAATGTTTGTCTTCTTGCTTTAAACGTCTTACCACCAATATGTTGTATATCTGAATAAACTATAGGTGACTTATCTTGTTCATTCCAAGTTAAAAGTCTCTTAGTTTCACAATCAATAGTACTTGCTTGAAAGTCACTTAGACTTAGCATCATTTTGCTTTTATCATATTTAATATCTTTAACAATCCATATGGGATGTAATCCAATACTATTCAGACCGTCACTACGTAGTCGTATCTTGGATAAACTAATCATAGAAAACTGTAATTCTAACGCTATTTTATCGTTAACTACTATATCTGGTAATTGATTAATCAATTTGTAAAATGGCTCAATTCGGACAGTATATCCTAATCGTTTTAACATAGTTGCTAATTGGTATTTTGCGTGATAGTGAAGTTCTGATTCACCTTTTGCACACCATCTTTGACTCTGGCTTTCATGTGCAAAATGAGGCATAACTTTTATTCCTTTTTTCAAAATTAATTTTGAATGGCAATGAGGACAATAATAATCCACATTTTTAATGGCATTTTTAGCTAAGATATGTTCATTGTTATGATTTAAAGCTACTAACATACGTTCACCTCATAAATATTAACGAAGCAAACACTATTTTTACTTTTGACAACATATAAGTTTAAAGAAGTCCATAAAAAAACGAGACATTTTCATGTCTCGTCTAAAATACTATTTTTATTCAGTTGCGTCAGTAAAATAACGACGCATTTGAGAAGTGACATTGTGACTCATAATGATTTTACCGTAGTCATTCAAGTACACTTCAGTTTTATCTGTTGGATAAGCAAATTCTAACAATTGACTATAACTATCATTAATTGTCTCTTGATCTACATTTTCATCAAAATGGATAGCATAATAATATTGTGAATCAATCATGTAAAGTAAATCTTCAAACTCTACTGTACTTTGATTGTTGTGATAAGCATAATTTATTACTTGCTCTAGATCTTCAAATTTAACTATGACAGTACGCATACTTGCTTGTTTACGCTGTCTTTGAGGTTGTTCTTGTTGTGCTTTCTTTTGTTGATCGCGTTGTTCAAATATATTTTCTACATTATCTTCACTTTCAAGTGTTTGAGCTAGAAGTTCATTTACTTGGTCATCAAATTGATCAAAATGATTATCATCAGCCATATTCATAGCTTCTTCATTTTTAGACTTAGAAATAGTCACTTCCACACCCTTTTCAAAGGCATGTACTTGAATCCATAATGGACCTTCAACAACAAAATCTTCTTCTTCATTGATTTCATCCATCATAGACCAAAAGAATTCTTCTCCACGTTTGCGGTTTGTCCATAAATCTTCACGACTAAAGCCACGCGCTTCTATATCGCTATATGTTATAAACAATTTAACTGTTGTATCATCTACGCGTTCTATTCTCATATCATCTCACTCCTTACAGTCGATGAATAGTAACCATATTGTATTAGAACGTGACTTAAATTACAATCTATTTGTTTGATTAAATTTAACTATATTTTTATGGGGTTCTTATAGTGTTATATTCCCCATTTTCATAGGTAAAAAACAACCATCTATGACTCAATTCAACTTCTATAATATACAAAAAACAACACCATTTCAAAAATAGTGTTGTTGTAATATCTTTTAGTAAAGTGATTAAATCACATAGTTATTAAAGTTATTAGTCAACCAAACGTTGAGCTTCTTGTAATTGGAACGTACGGACTTTTCTTGGTAAGAAACGTCTAATTTCATCTTCGTTATAACCAACTTGTAAACGTTTATCGTCTAAAATAATTGGACGACGTAGTAAACCAGGATTATCTTGAATAATTGAGTATAAATCTTGTAATGGTAAAGAATCAATATCAACATTCAATTTTTGGTATGTTTTAGAACGAGTTGAAATAATCTCATCAGTTCCGTCTTCAGTCATTTTTAAAATTAATTTAATTTCATCAATTGTTAAATGTTCAGAAAAAATGTTACGCTCCGTATATGGAATGTCATGTTCTTGTAACCATGCTTTCGCTTTACGGCAAGATGTGCAACTTGGTGAAGTAAATAATGTTACCATACATCTCACTCTCCTATAATTGGATTCATTCGTTATTTTTAAATATGTTATAGATTAAAGAAATTTATGTTTCTTTTGCTTTCTTAACCTTACATTTTACATTATACCCATCTAACATTAAAATTAAATGAGAAAATCCTAATTTTTCTGAGAAATTTTGAAATAATTCAAAATAGTCTCTCAAAATATTTCAATGCTTAAATATACATTCATCTTAACACAACTTACATTTTAAAGAAATACTGTTATAATGATATGTAAATATTATTTGAGAAAGTAGGCATCTTATATGGAAACATTATTTTCAGGCATTCAACCAAGTGGTATACCTACAATTGGTAATTATATAGGTGCATTAAAACAATTCGAAGAAATTCAAAATGACTATGAATGTTTCTTTTGTATTGTTGACCAACATGCTATCACAGTACCACAAGACCGCTTGAAGTTACGTAAACAAATCAGACAATTAGCTGCGATTTATTTAGCATCAGGCATTGATTCTGATAAATCAACACTATTTATTCAGTCAGAAGTACCAGCACATGTCCAAGCTGGATGGATGCTCACTACAATCGCTTCAATCGGTGAATTAGAACGTATGACACAATTTAAAGACAAAGCGCAAAAACGAACTGACGGAGTACCAGCAGGATTACTTACATATCCACCTTTAATGGCAGCTGATATCGTTATTTATAATACAAATATTGTTCCTGTTGGAGAAGATCAAAAGCAACATATGGAATTAACTCGTAACTTAGTAGATAGATTCAATAGTAAATATAACGACGTATTGACTAAACCAGAAATTCGTATGCCTAAAGTCGGTGGACGTGTTATGAGTTTACAAGACCCTACTAAAAAAATGAGTAAAAGTGACGATAACCAAAAGAACTTTATCTCATTATTAGATGAACCAAATGTTGCAGCTAAAAAAATTAAAAGTGCTGTCACAGATTCCGATGGTGTTATTAAGTTTGATCGTGACAATAAACCAGGCGTTTCTAATTTATTATCTATTTATTCAGGACTAACTAATGAAACAATTAAAGATATTGAAGCGAAATACGTTGGAGAGGGTTATGGTAAATTCAAAGGTGATTTAGCAGAAATTGTAAAATCATTCTTAATCGATTTCCAAGAAAAATATGAATCTTACTATAATTCTGATGAACTAGATGATATCTTAGATAAAGGTAGAGACAAAGCTCAAAAAGCCTCATTTAAAACGTTGAAAAAAATGGAAAAAGCTATGGGCTTAGGACGTAAAAGATAAATTATTATCGAAAATTAATTTTCCATTCAAAGTGTTTATACTTTGAATGGTTTCTTTTATACCAAAATTTCATAAAGTATTTTAGGGGGAATCTATTTTGTATCAATTTAGAAATGCCAAAATAGATGATTTAGAAGAAATCTTAATTATTGAAAACCAAGGTTTTACACCAGAAGAAGCAGCAACAAAATCAGCTTTAATAAAAAGAATTGAAATGATTAATGATACGTTTATTATCGCTGAATTGAATGAAAAGGTTGTTGGTTATATTAATGGACCGGTAATTAATCAACCATTCATTACCGATGATTTATTTGAAAGTATAGATGAGAATTCAACAACTGGAGGTTATGTAGCTATATTAGGATTAGTCGTTGATCAATCACAAAGAAATCAAGGACTTGCTGGTAAATTACTAAATGAAATAGAACAACGAGCTAAAACACACCATCGTTTAGGTATAACATTAACCTGTAAAGAAGAACTGATACCATTTTATGAAAAATATGGTTACGTTAATAAAGGGGTTTCTAGTTCCCAACATGGTGGTATAAAATGGTTTAATTTAATGAAGGAATTTAAACATTAGTTGATCATAAATGATATAAATTAAATGGCGAAGAAAAAACGTATCGATACGCTTTTCTCCGCCATTTTTAATTTAATTATTTTTTCTTTTTACCAGTTTCTCTATCGATTGATTAACTATTTTCTTTACCTGCGCCCTTTAGGATTAAATGCATCTTTTAAACCTTCACCAACAAAATTAATACTTAAAATAGTTAATGTTATCATTAACGCTGGTGGCATCCATATCCATGGTTTTCCACTAATCACATCACCCTCTTGAGCATCACTTAACATATTTCCCCAAGATGGTATTGCTTTACTAATTCCAAATCCTAAAAAACTTAATCCAGATTCTACAACAATCATTCCCGCAAATGTTAAAGTAGCTTGCACTATCACAACACTTATTATATTTGGTAATAAGTGCTTAAATATAATTTTATGAGTAGGAGTACCTATAGATTTAGCAGCTAAAAAATATTCGTTTTCTTTTTCTTGCATAACCTTGCCTCTAACTAATCTAGCAATACCACCCCAACTCAAAATGATAATTACAAATACTAAAATAATCGCTGACCCGTATGGATTTTTAATCTTATCACCTAAAGCTGCATTTAATACAATTGCAAATATTAAGAACGGAAACAGCATCACAAATTCAGTAATTCTCATCATTACAGTATCAATAATGCCACCAAAGTACCCAGATAATGTACCTATTGTAATACCTATTATTAACATTCCTAAAGTTGAAATTATTCCTATACTTAAGGAAATTCTACCGGCATAAAGCAATCTGCTAAAGTTATCTCTACCACCTGAGTCAGTTCCTAAAATATTTTCTAGAGACATGTCACCTTTAATATTCAATAAATCTTGTTTATTTATAGGAAGTGGTGCAATCAATGGTGCTAATATTGAAATAATAATAACAGTTATCAAAAAAAATAAAGATATCATCGCAATTTTGTTATGATAAAACTTATTTAATGCAATTTTAAAAGGCGATTTTGACTTTTGATTCATAGTTGTCCCCCTTGTTAATTACTTCTAATTCTAGGATCAACTAAACCATATGTTATATCTGATATAAATTTCCAAGTAATCCTAAAAATGAAAAAAATAAAGTTAAAGCCATCATTAGTGAATAATCTTGCCCAGTTACTGATTCTAAAAATAATTTTCCAACTCCATTATATGAAAATATAGTTTCAGTTATAACTGCTCCTCCAAGAATACTAACTATATCTGCACCTAAAAAGGTAATTATAGGAATCAAAGAATTTCTCAAAATATGTTTAAAGTAAATTTTATTATCTGACAATCCTTTTGCTCTAGCAGTTAATACATAATCCTTTTTAGAGTTCTCAATTATGTCGTTTCTTAGATATTGAATATAACCAGCCGTAGATAGTAATCCGAGTGTTGTAGCAGGTAGTATTGTATGATATAACTTACTGAGATAGTAAGCTAATGAACCTTCTTCTAAATTAATATCGACCGAACCTTGAAACGGGAAAATATGAAAATTAAATGCAAAAAGAAAAATTGCAAATACACCAGCAATAAACGATGGAATGGCTAACATTAGATAGTTAAATACTTGTATTGAATAGTCTCCAATACTATAAGCATATCTTCCAGAATATATTCCTAAAGCAAAAGAAATTACATAAGTAATAATTAGTGACACTGTTCCTAATAAAATAGTGTTAGGTAATCTTTCTTCTATTAAGTCAAGAACAGGCCGTTTATATTTTATGGATTCTCCAAAATCTCCATGTAGAATATTATTAGCCCATCTTATGTATTGAGTAGTTATTGAATCATTTAAACCCAGTTTTTCTCTTTGAGCTTCTATTGCTTCTTGTTTTACATTTGGTCCATGTTGCCCAGAAAATGGATCTCCTGGCTGAATAATAGCTAATGCAAATACAACCATTGATATTAAAATTAATAACGGTACCATTAGACCAAGTCTTTTTAAAATTAATTTAAGCATTAAATCCCCCCCCACTTTCGGATAGAAACAAGCTACTTGATGTCCTTTTATATGTTCTTTTAATTTAGGCATTTTTTCTCGACATATTTCTTTTACATATGGACATCTAGTTTGAAACGGACAACCTTTTGGTGGGTTACTTGGAGAAGGTAATTCTCCTTTCAACAATTCTCTTTTCTTTCTACTAGAATTGAATTGTGGAATTGATGATATTAATGCTTGAGTATAAGGATGTAAAGGTCTGTTGTAAATATCTGAATCAGAAGCTATTTCTACAATATGGCCAAGATACATTACACCAATAACATCACTTATATGCTTAACCACACTTAAATCATGAGCTATAAATAATAAACTTAGATTAAATTCTTCTTGTAAATCCTTTAAAATATTTAATACTTGTGATTGAACTGAAACATCTAAAGCACTAACAGGTTCATCTGCAATAATAAGTTTAGGTTTTAATGCAATTGCTCTAGCGATACCCACTCGTTGACGCTGACCACCTGAAAATTCATGTGCATACTTATAATAAGCATCTTCATTTAAACCCACACATTTTAATAAATGTAACACTTCAGCTTTTACATCATTTTTATTTATCTTTTTATAGTTCAATATTGGTTCAGCAATAATGTTACCAATCATTTGCATAGGATTTAATGAAGCATAAGGATCTTGAAAAATGATTTGAAAGTTTTGTCTAGCTTCTCTTAATTTTCTCCCTTTTAAATGTGTGATATTTTCCCCATCTAAAATGATGTCACCTGAAGTTACGTCTTCTAAACGTAAAATAGACTTTCCTATTGTAGATTTTCCACAACCAGATTCTCCTACTAAACCAAAAGTTTGTCCTTTTTTTATATGAAATGAAACATCATCTACAGCTTTGACAAATCTTTTTTTATTAAATATTGAACTTTTAATTGGGTAGTATTTTTTAAGCTTTTTTACTTCTAAGATGTTCTCCATAAATTACCCCTCACTTTTATTGTCATATAAATGACAACGTACTAATCTATCCTTATCTTTCATAAATTTTGGATGGACTTTGTCACAAATTTTTATTTTTTCAGAACATCTATTTGCAAAACGACAGTGGTTATGACCAAATTCTAAGATAGAAGGAACAATTCCTTCTATTGTATCTAGACGTTCTTTAACTTCATCAAGTTTTGGTAATGTGTTTAGTAGTTTTTTAGTATATGGATGTTTAGGTCTTACAATAATATCTTCCAAATCACCATACTCTACAATTTGACCCGCATACATTACCATCACCTTATCACAAAATTCTGAAACAACACTTAAGTCATGTGTAATTAAAATAATTGCCATGTTATTTTCTTTTTGGATTTGTTTTAATAGTTCTAATATTTGAGCTTGTATTGTTACATCAAGGGCAGTTGTTGGCTCATCGGCTATTAATAGTTTAGGTGAACAACATATTGCCATTGCAATCATTACTCTTTGTCGCATACCGCCTGAAAGTTGATGTGGATAGCTATTTAATATTTCATCTTGTCTAGGTATACCTACCTTTGTTAATAAATCTTTAGCCTTTTCGTACGCTTCTTTTTTAGATAAACGCTGATGTATTCTTATATTTTCAATAATTTGATTTTTTATTTTAAATACAGGATTCAACGCAGTCATTGGCTCTTGAAAAATCATAGCAATATCATTACCACGTAATTTATTAAATTCTTTAGCATTAAAATTATCAATTCGTTGACCTTCAAATATAATTTCACCATGTGTTATTTTAGAAATTTTCTCAGGTAAAAGATTAATAATAGATTTACTCATGATTGATTTACCACAACCCGACTCTCCTACAACTCCTAAAACTTCACCTTCATTTAATTTAAAAGTTATGTCTTCTACAGTTGGATGCCAGCTATTATGTATTTTTAATGATGTTTCTAATTCATTAACTTCAAGTAATTCTTTTTTCATACTGTCCCCCTAAAAAGCAACCTCGACACAATGTCGAGGTTGCATAAGATTAATTATCTTTTGTCATTTTATACAATGGTGAATCATTTCCAAGTTCTATATCGTAGTTTTTCACTTTATCGTTAGCGATACTAATAGATTTTATTTGTAAAATTGGCAACGCTGGTAACTCTTCATTCAAATATTTTTGCCATTTAACATAAATATCTTTACGTTTTTGTTCATTGTTTCCAACTTTATTAAAGTCTAACGCATCATCTAAATACTTATCTGATTTAGGCATTACTGTTCTCATTTCATTTTGTGGTCTATCAGTATGGTATAAGTCTGACGGATCTGGATCAGTACCGCCTGTCCATGATCTGAAGTAAACTTCCATATTTTTAGAAGCATTAGCTAAATCATCATTATATTTTCCAAATTCCACCATTTTTACTTTCGTCTTTAGTCCTACTTTTTCCCAGAAATCTTTTATTGCAGCTGTTCTTGGTTCAAAAGTTGGGTTTGTTCCTGCATAATGTTTTAAATTAATTTCAAATGGTTTACCTTTCGGATCTTCTCTAAATCCATCCCCATCTTTATCTTTATATCCTAATTTATCTAAAATTTTCTTCGCTTTATCTGGATCATAATTATAGTGATTTAATTCACTATCATTTGCTGCAATCCAATGAACAGAAGGTACGAAAGTATTTAACTCAGTGCCATATCCTTGGAAAAATGCATTTATCCATTTTTTTCTATCAAATGCATAAAGTAATGCTTTTCTTAGTTCTTTATCCTCATATTTAGGTCTAACTTTTCCAGTTTTGTTTGTAGCTTTATCATAATCATGAGATACGAATCCTATAAATGCATAATCAAGTCCTGGTGCTGATAGAACTTTTAATTTCTCTTTTGACTTTTTAGCTTCTTTAGCCATACTACCAGTTGCATTATTTACTAAATCTATATCTCCTTTTTCTAGTGCTTTTATCATCTGTGGTTGATCAATAACCTTTAATTCTATTTTATCTAGAGCAGGTTTGCCTTGCCAATAATCATCAAATCTTTCAAGTTGCACTGCCTCTCCTGGAACAATTTTCTTAACTTTATAAGGACCAATACCAATAGGGTATTTCCTAATTTTATCCGATTTAGCTAAATCTTTTACAGGAATATCACCGACATATTTTTTACTCAATAATGCGTCACTAGGAAATCCTGTTAAATAATTAACTTTTTTCTGATCAAAAGTAACTTCCATAGTATAATCATCTATTTTTCTAATACCGCTTATTGAGTTAGCTTTACCTTCATGTTTTTCTTTAGCACCTTTTATATTTTCAACACTTGGATAATATGATCCGTCATAATCTTTATCAGCTAAAACCTCTAAAGTGTATATCCAATCATCTATTTTTAGTTCATTTCCATCATGCCATTTGATTCCTTTTTTTATTTTAAATTCAATTTTTTTACCAGGATCTATATCTTTCCATGAGGCAATATATGGTTGAGGTTTAATTTTTTTATCTATTTTTAGTAGGCCTTCATTAAAATAATTTACAACTTCAGAATCACTAGCATCTGAAGATAATATTGGAGAATAGACACCACTTGGTGCATGGCCAAGTCCTACCTTTAAAGTACCTCCTTTATGATTGGAAGTTTCAGTTTTTGAGACGTCTTTATTATTTTCTTCTTTACTAGTTCCACAAGCACTTAAAATAAAAATTGTTGTTAATATAAGTATGAAATACTTAGATATCCTCTTTTTCATAAATTTAATTCCTTTCGTAGATTCTAGTTGTTATTAATGTATTTTACTATTGATGGAAAATAAGACAAGTTTGTTTTTAGAAATTTCAGTTTTCAATGTTTTTGTTAAATTACTAATATATTGATTTTGATTTATTATTTAATTTACAGAATCAAAAAAATTTCAAAACCTAAAAAATTATTTATAACAGTCATCATATCTTTTCTATTTTGGATTTGGACTTCTCATACATGGACTGATTATATTAACGTCTTATTTTATGTATCTTTAATTTCTTTCATACTATTGTTTATTATTCTTTTAGTACAGGAAGGCATATTCGATGTCACTAGTTATGGTTTTCGACGTTTAACATACCAACTTTCATCTAATTCGAAAAAGAAAAGTATGAAAGATGATGCGTTTTTTAATCCTAAAAACGCAAAAAAGGAACACTACATGATTTCCTCATGGGTGCTCCCTAGTCTTTGTATTAATATATTGTTAGTTATCGTCACTATTATTGTTTCTTTCACTATTTAAAAACGCAAGTGTCACATTAAGCCGACACTTGCGTTTTGTATATTTTAGTCTTCGAATTTTTTGAAAATCAGTACTGCGTTATGTCCACCAAAACCTAAACTATTACTCATTGCATGTGTAATTTCTAAGTCTTGAGCTTCATTAGGCACATAATCTATATCACATTCTGGATCAGGTGTTTCTGCATGAATCGTTGGAGCAATTTTTGAATCTCTAATTGATAAAGCAGAGAAAATCGCTTCAATACCACCAGTTGCGCCAAGTAAATGACCTGTCATAGATTTTGTTGAGCTAAGTTTTAATGTATTAACTGCATCACCAAAAGTATTCTTGATAGCTTGTACTTCGTATAAGTCACCCACTGGAGTACTTGTACCATGCGCATTTAAATATTGAATATCTTTTGCTTCAATGCCCGCATCATCAAGTGCTGCTTGCATTGCTCTAGAACCGCCTTCACCTTCTGGCGCTGGTGCAGTAATATGGTAAGCATCACCTGTTGTACCATAGCCCACAATTTCTGCATAAATTTTAGCACCACGTGCTTTTGCAGATTCAAGAGATTCTATAACTACAATTCCTGCACCTTCACCCATAACAAAGCCATCTCTGCCTTCTTGGAATGGACGGCAAGCCGTTTCTTTATCATCATTTGTAGATAATGCACGACTCGCACTGAAACCAGCAATAGCCATATGTGAAATAGGAGCTTCCGTACCACCAGTTATCATTGAGTCCGCATCACCACGTTGAATGATTTTAAATGCTTCACCAATTGAGTTAGTTCCTGTTGCACAAGCAGTTACAGTTGAGCCACTTGGACCTTTAGCACCTAAATCAATAGATACTTGTCCTGTCGCCATATCTGGAATTAACATTGGCACGAAGAATGGACTTACACGTCTTGGTCCGCGTTCAACTAATTGAGTATGGGCTTTTTCGAATGTTTCCATTCCTCCGATACCTGAACCAATCCACACACCAATACGATTTGCATTCGCTTTAACGTCTAACTGGGAATCTTGTACTGCTTCTCTAGCAGCAACAACTGCATATTGCGTAAATCTATCCATACGACGTGCTTCTTTTTTATCAATAAAATCTTCTACATTAAAATCTTTTAATTCGCCTGCTAGATGCACATTATAATTTTCAGTATCAATTCTTGTAATAGTATCGATACCATTAACTCCTTTTAGTGCATTCTGCCATGTTGTTTCAGCATCGTTACCGATTGGAGATAAGGCTCCGATACCAGTAATAACAACTCTATTATTTTCACTCATTAGTTATCCTCCTATTTTCCCCATTTAATAACCATTGCACCCCAAGTAAGTCCGCCACCGAAACCTACTAAAACTAGCGTATCGTCATCTTTAATTTTACCATTTTGTAACTCTTGATTAATACTTAACGGTATTGAAGCAGCAGATGTATTACCGTATTTATTAACAGATACACTCATTTTTTCAGGTTCAATACCTAATCTTAAACGAGCTGATTCCATAATTCTTATATTTGCTTGATGAGGTACAAATAAATCGATATCTTCTGAAGTTAAACCTGCTTTTTCAACAACACGTGTTGACGCATCGCCCATTATTCTTACAGCAAATTTAAATACTTCACGACCATTCATTTTTAATTTCTTAGTTTCTTTATCTAAATATAAGTATTTTCCGCCACTACCATCAGATCCCATTTCGTAACTAATAATACCGCGACCTTCTGATACTTCGCCAATAACAACTGCACCAGCGCCATCGCCAAATAAGACAGCTGTAGAACGGTCAGTTAAATCAGTAATTTTAGATAATTTATCTGCGCCTACTACTAGTATATTTTTATAATCACCTGATTGAATATATTGTTTAGCAGTAATCATTGAATACATAAAACCAGAACAAGCTGCTAACTGATCCATTGTAGGTACTTTTCCTGTACCTAAACGTTCTTGTAAAATATTAGCAACACTTGGGAATGGCATGTCACCTGTCGCAGTCGCTACTATAATCATATCTATATCTTCTGGTTGAATACCAGCATCTTTAATTGCTTTTACACTAGCTTCGTAAGCTAAATCTGATGTATCTTGATCTTCATTAGCCCAATGTCTTTCTTTGATTCCAGTCATTTTAGAAATCCATTCATCTGATGTTTCTAAAAATTGTTCAAAATAGGCATTGTCTACAATATTTTCTGGAGCGTATGCCCCGAAACCTTTAATACCCACATCCATGGTTGTACACCTTCTTAATAAATTTTTAATACCAGGTATTAATTTAACATATTTTTCATTTTAAACTCAAGTATATAGAAATCTAATTGAATAGCTGCTATCTCTACACATACTTATATGATTAGCTATACAATCATTAAATACCGTCATTTAAATAGCTTTTTAATTTCAACTAATACAAAAATGCTTTAATTAAATCATATCATATATAAGTTTGATACCACTGTTTCAAACTCATTTGGATTCACTCTATACAAACAATCTTTTTTCCATTAAAATATATGTATATATACTATATTGGAGGTTGCATGCAATGAAATACCTCATGACATTCTTTTGGGCATTCGTTTTATTACAAATGGTCAATTTCGTGTTGAACAGTTTAAATGGTGAAGGTAACAGCTTAAATGTTGTTTCCCCTATCATTATGGCAGTTATCTTTACAATAACAACTGCTATTTTAGGTGCAATAATTAGTCCTAAAAATAAATCTGAACAATACGAATAAGTAAAAACTGGTAGCAGACTTTTATACAGTTGCTACCAGTTTTTTTATAATTTATATCATAAATTTACTATTTTTAAATTTTTCTCCCCCGTCAATTGTACACTTGTTTCGTCAATTTTATGTTTGTTTACTTGTTTTAAAAAGTCATTCAAATAAAATCCATTATCTAAATCTAATTTTTCTTTTAATGCATAAACTGTTAATTCATATTGATGATCTTTGTCAGGAGGTGTGGGTCCTACATAATACTTATCAATTGCTGAGAAATCTTCTCCTAATAAGCCACTTGTGAAACTATTCTTTCCTTGAATACCGTCAGTCGTAATTCTAGAGAAATCTTCTTTTACAGAAATATTTGAATTTGAAACTTTAAGATTTGCTACACTCCAATGAATCCAGGCAAATCCACAAACTGGAATAGCATCATAGTCTATTAATGACCAAGCAAGATATTGAGTATCTTTAGGAAGTTCAGTCACTTCAAAAGGAAATGATTTTATTGGATTGCCATTGATTATGTCACTTTCATTTGCGCCAGCTGCATAGGCATATGGGATAAAATTGTTTTTAAATTCTGTGTTGATTTTCATGATGTTCACTCCTCGAATAATTACTATTATTTCTTATTATATTATAAATTAACTAATTAAAGTATATGCATCATTTGTTTAGTTCATTATGTGAATCAATCCATACTTTTAAATACTGAAATCAACCATTTACATCACAAATAAAAAACCAAGAAGATGAATTTTCATTCAAATTCTTGGTTTTAGTTATTTATTATTCAGGTTTGTTAACATCAAATGTTAGTTCATTGTTTTCATCTAAATCTACATCTATTTTAGTACCTTCTGGTAAGTTTTCTTTAATCATCATACGTGCTAATGGTGTTTCAATTTGTCTTTGTACAAATCGTTTCAATGGTCTTGCACCAAATTGAGGTTCATAAGCTTCTTCACCTAACCATTTTTTCGCTTTTTCAGTTACTTCAATAGTTATTCTTTGATCTACTAATCTCATATTCAAGTTACCAATAATTTTATCGACAATCATACTCATATCGTCAACTGATAATGGTCTGAATAATACGATGTCATCCATACGGTTTAAAATTTCTGGTTTGAAGTATGCATGTAAGCTATCCATAACAGCTTTTTCAGTAGATTCACTAATATCACCTGTTTCAGATACTTGATCTAACAATACTTGTGAGCCAATATTACTTGTCATAATAATAATTGTATTTTTAAAATCAACGCTTCTACCTTTAGAATCAGTTAATCGACCTTCATCTAAAATTTGAAGTAATACGTTAAATACATCACTGTGGGCTTTTTCCACTTCATCAAGTAAGATAACTGAGTATGGGTTACGTCTTACCGCTTCAGTTAATTGACCACCTTCATCATGACCTACATAGCCTGGAGGGGCACCAATTAATCTAGACACAGCATGTTTTTCCATATACTCACTCATGTCGATTCTGATCATGTGTTTTTCAGAATCAAATAATGACGCTGCTAATGATTTAGCTAATTCAGTTTTACCTACACCAGTTGGTCCTAAGAATAAGAAACTACCAATTGGTCTATTAGGATCTTTGATACCTGCTCTGGCACGTACTACAGCGTCAGAAACTAAATCTACTGCTTTATCTTGACCTACTACACGTTTATGCAAAATATCACCTAAGTGCAGTAATTTATCTCTTTCAGTTTCTACTAGTTTTGATACTGGGATACCTGTCCATTGACTTACGATATCTCCAATTTCTTCGTCAGAAACGATTTCACGAATCATTCTGTCGTTATCTTCACCTTGCTCATCTTGGAAGACATCTTCTAATTCTTTTAATTCTTTTTCCAATTGTGGTATTTTACCATATTGTAATTCTGCTGCTTTTTCAAGATTATTATTAGTTTGCGCATCTTCTAAAGCTTTTCTACTTTCATCCAATTCAGCACGTTTTTCTTGTAATTTAGCAATTTTTTCTTTTTCTTGTTCAACACGAGATTGTAATGAGGCTTGTTTTTCTTTTTCATTAGATAATTCTTCTTGAAGTTCTTCGAGTCGTTGTTTACTTGCATTATCTGATTCGTTTTTTAATGCACTTTCTTCTATTTCTAACTGCATTACACGTCTATTGACTTGGTCTAATTCAGTAGGATTTGAGCCCATTTCTGTACGAATAGTTGCACAAGCTTGGTCGACTAAGTCAATCGCTTTATCCGGTAAGAATCTGTCAGTAATATATCTATCAGATAATTCTGCTGCTGTAACTAAAGCACGGTCTTGAATACGTACACCATGATATACTTCGTAACGTTCTTTTAAACCACGTAGGATTGAAATTGTATCTTCAACATCTGGTTCGCTTACGCCTACTTTTTGGAAACGACGTTCTAAGGCAGAATCTTTTTCAATATACTCTCTATATTCATTTAATGTTGTAGCACCAATACAATGTAATTCACCACGTGCTAACATAGGTTTTAACATGTTGCCGGCATCCATAGCACCGTCTGTTTTACCTGCGCCTACTAACATATGAATTTCATCAATAAATAGGATTATTCTACCATCAGATTCTTTAACTTCTTTAAGTACTGCTTTCAAACGTTCTTCGAATTCTCCTCGGAATTTTGCACCTGCAACTAAGGCACTTAAATCAAGCTCGAAAATAGTTTTGTCTAATAATGATTCAGGCACGTCTTTTTTAACAATTCGTTGAGCTAAACCTTCAACTATTGCTGTTTTACCTACACCTGGTTCACCTATAAGTACTGGATTATTTTTTGTTTTACGGCTTAAAATACGAATCGTATTACGTATTTCCTCGTCACGGCCAATGACAGGATCCATTTTACCTTGACGCACTTCTTCTACTAAGTCACGGCCATATTTTTCTAATGCTTCATAATTTACTTCTGGGTTCTGGCTAGTCACATGATTTCCCCCTCTTATTTTATTTATAATTTCTTTGATAACTTCAGATTTATTACCTATGAATTCTTTAGTTGTTTGATCAATGTCCATAGCTGCTCTTAAAACATGTTCCATAGAAATGAATTCATCATCATAATCATTCATGTAAGTTTCAGATTTGTTCATTAATTCGTTTGCTTTAGAACTGATATATTGTCCATATTGAACATTATCACCTTGAACAGTTGGATAAGATTTTAACTTCTTATCATAAGCTTTTTCTAATTGGTCTACGTCAATATTTGCACGTTCTAACACACTTTTAAATAAACTTTCACTTTCGTTTAATGTTGCTTTTAGTATTGCTTCTATTTCTATATTTTGTAATTCAAATTCTTTACTATATTCAATTGCTCTTTGTAATGAGCCTTGAATAGCATAAGTCATTTTATTTATATCCAATTGTTTTCACCTCTATTTATTTAGAGTCAGTCATTCATTTATCAAAGTTTATTTTTGACTTTGACTTTCTTTGACCTTAACTATATTATAGTCCTCTTTTTAAAATTAATCAACAACTTGAACCTAAAATTTTTATTAATTTTAATCAATTAAATTTTGAATGGATAATACCGAAAAACTCAAACTAAAACCTCTTTATGTATTGAATTCACATTTTTTAAAATATAAACAAAGAAGTAGTATTGAGTACGTTTAGTTTAATAAACATCTTTCAATACTACTCCTTTATGTGATTAGATTATTTCTTTTTAATATGTTTTAAAATTTCGTCAGTAAGTGCTTTTACGCCACTATTTTCTAAATGAATGCCATCTGGTGCAAAGTATTCTGTATGACCCTCTGATCTTTTATACCAATCAATTAAAGTCACATTGCTCTTTTCTTTTGCTGCATCAGCCATTAGCTTATTAACGTGATTTTCATAACCTCTTGGTACTCGTGTATTGACTAAATAAATTTGAGCTTTACCAAATTTACTAATTAAATCATCAAGTTGTTCTTTATTAAAATCACCATTAGTACCTAATTCTAATACAACTTGATCAGATTTTTTATTATAATGAGAATAATTTTGTTCTGCTAATGGAATCGCTTGATATAAATTTCTACCAACTTTACCATCAATTTTAGCTTTTGGTACACTGTCTTTAAAAGTTTCCCCTATGTCTACCATTACTGAGTCACCTATTAATAATGGACTAATATCTGTATCTACATCTGTATCATTTTTTCCATTTTGACCAATTTTATCAATAGGAATCATTCTAATTAAATACTTATCTTCTAAATCTGTGTTAAATGAATTGGACTTATGATTAATTTTATCTTTACCTAATCCATCAAATGAACCAATCATAATAAAAGCAAATGGAATAATTAAAATAATAATCGTAATCGTTCTAATAAGTGCAGGTTTATACTTACGTTTCAAAGTAAATGCCTTTAAACCTTGTTTTCTGAATGGCGTTTCTACATAACGATATGACAACTCAGCGCAAACAAATGTTAAAACAATATCTATAATGTAGACATATAAAGGAATTTGTCCATCAATATAATAGCTATGAATAAAACTAATAATCGGAAAGTGCCATAAATATAAACTATAAGACCGTTTACCTATGTATACAAACAAAGTATTACCTAATAGTTTAGACACAAATGTTGCTGGATGCACCACACTAGCAATGATAAATAAAGTCATAGCAGAAATAATATAAAATCCACCATTATAAATCCAGTCACTTTCGTCTTGAACAGTTACAAATAATAGAATTAAAAATGCTAATCCTAATATGCCTACAATATCTATTGCACGTTGTAACGCTTTAGGAGGTTGTGCTTTTAATTTGAATGGTGGCCATAAAAATGCCAATATGACACCCAATAATAATGTTTGTAAACGCGTATCTGTACCAAAATATACTCTTGAATGGTTCAGATGTGGCTCTGAAATGATAATCATTAACATAAGTGATAATAATGAAATGATCCAAAAAATGAGCGTCACATTACGGTATTTCTTTAAAGTTAGTAATAAAGTAATTAAAACTATTGGAAAAACTAAATAAAACTGTTCTTCAATAGCTAATGACCATAAGTGTTTAAGTGGCATAAAAGAGAATTGTTCAAAATAGTTAACATCTTTAGCGATATACCACCAATTTGAAACATAAAATATTGCAGCAATAATATCATGTTTTACTCTAACTATCTCTTCTGATTTAAAAAGTAATGTGGCTATACCAACTACTAATAATAGCGCTAATACAGCTGGAACTAACCTTTTCAAACGACGTAACCAAAAATTCTTTAAATTGATTATGCCATTTTCTTCGTATTCTTTTAATAATAAGCTCGTTATTAAATAACCTGAAATAACAAAAAATGTATCTACACCTAAAAATCCGCCTGTTAACCATTGTTTATTTAAATGGTAAATAATAATGCCGATAACAGCAATTGCTCTTAAACCATCTAAACCAGGCATATATCTTAATTTCTTTCCCCTATTTCTAGTGCTTTTATATTCCTTATTCATATTTCACTTTCTTCCCCATCAAATCATTTTCGAATATTCATAGTAGTTTAAGTTTTATATTAAAATAGTCATGTATCTTGTATTTAATCTAAGTTTCATTACTTATTGAGAAATAATTAAAACAACTTGATAAATCTTATGACTAATAATGATTTGGTTAAAATAAACTTGCAACAACTTATTTATTACTTAAATTTATTGCATTCAAGTTACAATTAGTCTTAATTATTGTAATACAACCGTAATATAAATTCAATTTAAATAGCAATTGAATATTATTTATTTAATGACGATTGGATTTTTTTTAAATTTATTATAAATACATTTTTATTTTCAGAATATTGGTTTCTTATCGTTTAGATAGCGTAAATTTTTAAATTTAATTCATCTTAATTTGCCATCTCTAATTTAGACCACATAAAAAAGAATGGTATGTAATGTATACACGCAATGTGTATATTACTACATAACTATTCTTATTATCAGAATTAGATTAACCAACACCTAGAGCAATTTTCGCGTATCTAGACATCATATCTTTATTCCAAGGTGGATTCCATACGATATTAACTTCAGTATCTTGAATTTCTGGAATCTCTGCTAATACAGTTTTAATTTGATCAATAATTTGCGGTCCTAAAGGACAACCCATAGAAGTTAATGTCATCTCAACAGTACAAAGTCCTTCGTCATCTACATCAACTTTATATACTAATCCTAAATTAACAATATCAATACCTAATTCAGGGTCGATTACCATTTCTAGAGCTCCTAGGATACTATCTTTTAATGCCTCTTCCATTAGTATCACCTCTCTATATTTTCTTTATACTAATATATCAAATATCCGACAA
The DNA here is from genome assembly GCF_000620265.1 of Staphylococcus sp. URHA0057. Classification (NCBI taxonomy): domain Bacteria; kingdom Bacillati; phylum Bacillota; class Bacilli; order Caryophanales; family Staphylococcaceae; genus Staphylococcus; species Staphylococcus sp. URHA0057. The sequence goes on from NZ_JHVS01000001.1 coordinate 571,976, forward strand.
AACGCCAATAAAATGCTATGATACAACTACAATATATTATTACGACATAAGGAGAACGTTATGCAGCCTCATTTAATTTGCTTAGACTTAGATGGAACATTATTAAATGATAATAAAGAAATTTCTAATTATACAAAACAAGTTTTAACAGAATTACAACAACGTGGTCATTCAATCATGATTGCTACAGGCCGTCCATATCGTGCCAGTCAAATGTATTATCATGAATTAAATATGGATACGCCTGTCGTAAACTTTAACGGTGCGTATGTACATCATCCTAAATCAAACGATTTTGATACAATACATGAAGTTTTAGATATAGATATTTCTAAAAATATTATCGAAAAATTACAGCAATTTCATGTAACTAATATTATTGCTGAAGTAAAAGATTATGTGTTTATTAACAACCATGATCCTCGTCTATTTGAAGGTTTCTCAATGGGAAATCCTAGAATACAAACTGGTAATTTATTAGAACAACTTAACGAAGCACCAACATCTCTATTAGTAGAAGCAGAAGAAAGCAAAATTCCAGAAATCAAAGATAAATTAACACAGTTTTATGCTGAAAATATTGAACACCGTCGTTGGGGTGCACCATTTCCTGTCATTGAAATTGTTAAACGCGGTATTAACAAAGCTCGTGGTATTGACCAAGTTAGACAATTTTTAAATATTGAACCAGAACATATTATTGCTTTTGGTGATGAAGATAATGACATCGAAATGATTAAATACGCACAATATGGTATTGCTATGGACAATGGTCTTCAAGAACTTAAGGATATTGCTGATGAAACAACATTTAGTAATAATGAAGATGGAATTGGAAGATATTTAAATAATTTCTTTGATTTGAATATACGTTATTATTCATAAGAATAGCGTTTCAACACATCTGAGATAGATATACTATGCTGTCTCAGAATTTTATTATATCAGGGGGTATAACCGCATGAGTAAAATAGTTGTCGTCGGTGCAGTTGCAGGTGGTGCAACTTGTGCAAGTCAAATTAGACGTTTAGACTCTGAAAGCGAGATTATAATTTTTGAAAAAGATAGAGATATGAGCTTTGCCAACTGCGCATTGCCTTACTATTTGAGTGATACAATTACTGAAAGAGAAAAAGTGTTAGCTTATACTCCGGATAAGTTTTTCGATAAAAAACAAATATCAGTTAAAACGTATCATGAAGTCATTGCAATTAACGATACCAAACAAACTATAACTATTAAAAATAAAAATACAAATGAATCGTTTGAAGAATCATATGATTACTTAATTTTAAGCCCTGGTTGTAGTGCAAACCGACTTAATTTTGATACAGACTTAGCTTTTACATTAAGAAACCTAGAAGATACAGACGCTATCAATTCATTTATTGATAAAAATAATGCTCAAAAAGCATTAATTGTAGGTGCTGGGTATATTTCATTAGAAGTATTAGAAAATTTATATCATAGAGGATTAGATATCACACTTATTCATCGTTCTGAACAGGTAAATATATTAATGGATCAAGATATGAATCAACCTATCTTTGATGAATTAAAAGATAAACATATTCAATATCGTTTAAATGAAGAAATTGCTGATATAAATGGTAATGAAATTACATTCAAATCAGGAATAAAAGAAGACTACGATATCATTATTGAAGGTATAGGTACTAAACCTAACTCTGAGTTTATAAAAAGTTCTAACGTTCAACTTGATGAAAAAGGATTTATTCCAGTGAATGATGCTTTCCAAACAAATATAAATAACATTTATGCTCTTGGAGATGTCATTACATCACATTACAGACATGTTGATTTAAAAGCAAATGTTCCTCTAGCCTGGGGCGCACATCGTGCTGCGAGTATTATTGCTGAACAATTAGTAGGAAATGATAATATTAAATTTAAAGGATATCTAGGATCTAATATTGTTAAATTTTTCAATTATACGTTTGCTAGCGTTGGTGTTAAACCAGAAGAATTATCTCAATTCAATTATAAAATGGTAGAAACTAAACAAGGCGCACATGCAGGTTATTACCCAGGAAATACACCATTACATCTGAGAGTATACTTTGATCAAGATACTAGAAAAATTATACGTGCAGCTGCAGTTGGGCAAGAAGGTGCTGATAAACGTATTGATGTATTATCTATGGCAATGCAAAATAATATGACTGTTGATGAATTAACAGAGTTTGAAGTTGCGTATGCCCCACCTTATAGTCATCCTAAAGATCTTATTAATATGATTGGATATAAAGCACAATAAAAAACATGCAAAACGGTTAATTAAAATCGTTTTGCATGTTTTTAAGTTTATAAATGATTTAATGACCTATCCTAAACCTAACATTTTTGAGATAGGACCCCAAGGAAGAATAACACCAATTGCCATTGTTATAATAATTAAGACAATTGTACTCCAAAATAATTTTGTAGAATCTTCGTGTTTCTTTCTTTTAGTAATAGAAATTTCCATTAATGCAATAACACCTAAACCACACAACATTTTCAATGTTAAAAGCATATGATTGCCGCCTTCACCATTACTGGCTGCAGCAAATTCTTTAATTAATTCCCAAAAACCAGAAATTAATGTTAATAGCATAAACAATCTTAATGCCATCTGTAATGGTTTAAAATATGGTGTAGCTCCTTGTGCTTTAGAAATGTTTAAGTATGCAGCAATAAAAAGAATAATTGCTAATACCCAACTTAAAATATGAACATGTAACAAATCAATGTTCCCTCCACTTAATATTTTACTTAACTAATGATACCACAAAACGAACAATTTATTTTAAATGATATAAGTATATAATTTATTACCCTTTTTAAGAGATTGTTCGTCATAGTAATAAACAAAAATATAAAACTCTAACCCTAAGCCCAAACATAATTATAGCCTGAGACATTTACTTATGTCCCAGGCCTTTAACTATATTATCTAATTAATTATAACTAGTTCAATCTTATTCAGAAATGTAAGTAGTTAACGTACCAATATTATCGATAGTTACTTTAACTTCATCACCAGGTTGTAAGAATTTTGGAGGTTGCATACCAGCACCAACACCAGCTGGCGTACCAGTAGCAATAATATCTCCAGGATGTAAAGCAACGTATTTAGAAATTTCTTCGATTAATTCGTCAATTTTTAAAATCATTTCACCTGAGTTACCATCTTGACGAATTTCATTGTTTACTTTAGTAACAATATTAACGTTTTCAGGTGTAGGTAGTTCATCCTTAGTTACGATGTATGGTCCCATTGGGCAACCACCTGTTAAACTTTTAGATAAGAATGCTTGGTCGTGGTTATTTTGGGCATTACGGTCAGTAATATCATTGATAATTGTATATCCATAAATATAGTCTAACGCTAATGCTTTAGGAATTTTCTCTCCTGATTTACCAATTACAATACCTAACTCGCCTTCATAATCTAATTGATCAGTAATATCTTTGTGATTTGGAATTGTTGCTAAATCACCTGTTAATGATGATGCTGCTTTAGTGAAAACATATAATCGTTGTACTTCATGGTTTAATTCACTTGCATGATCTTCATAGTTACGACCAAATGCGATAACGTTATTTGGTGGAGTAACCGGTGGTAAAAATTCAATATCATTAAATGAAATTTTATAATCTTCAGCTTTACCGCTATCTTCAGCAGCTACAACTGCTTTACGTACTTGTTCTTGGAAATCTAACGTTTGGTTTTGTTGTAATCCTGCTAATAATGTTTTCGGATGAAAATCACTTTCTGCAAAATCTGCAAATACTAATGTTAAATCCCAAACAGCATCTTCACGTTTAACTTTAACACCATATGAAGTTCTGTCATTATGCTTGAATGATAAAAATTTCATTCATAATCAACTCCTCATCTATATCTTAATACATATTATAACTGTTATGACCATGAAATAACAAATATATAAGTAAGAAAATTAAGAAAGTTTCTACATATTCGTTTTTTCAAATTATCCGTAAGTAAGAGTATCTTAATTGTCATCAATTTCTAACATGCCAAATTTAAAGAAATATAAATAACCTTTGACCTTAGTTTGAAGTATCGTTTCTAAAGTATTGCGGTAATACTTCATCTGTATGCGATACTTATCCTTCAATTGTTGACCGATTTCTTCATCTGTTAATCCTCTTCGACGGTTAAAAGCGTCTGTCTTATAATCTACAAAATAATATTCTTTATCTTTAACATAGATTAAATCAATCATCCCTTGAATAATTGAAACGTCTTCATCTTTCAGTTCTAATTGATCAACTTTAGATTGATTCACTACAAAAGGTAATTCTCTATAAACTTGATCAGCGTTTGCTATTTCTAAATACAAATTACTATTTATAAAACGCATAATTTCTTTATATCTAATATCTTCTTTTGCATCAGATTCAATGATATTTTTATCTATAAGCTGATTGATATATTGATCTAAATCATCTTCAGTCATTCTTTCTTGGTTAAATGGTAAATGTTGCATTACTGTATGCATCAATGTACCCACTTCATTCGCTTTGCGTTTTCCTTGTTGACTTAAAAATTTAGGACGTTCATATGTTGAGACACCTATTCTATACTGTCGCACTCTATCATAGTTAGTACCACTTTCTTCCGTTTCAAGTTGACGTTTTAATTCTGATACAGATTGTTTTGACGGTTTTTCAGTGTCGACTAAATAAGGATATTCGAAAGTTAACTTGTCTTTTATTTTAGCTTTAACATCTTCGTTTCCACTTTGATACATTTCAATATCTTCTATACTTCTATGTTCTTGATCAGTAGTTGCAATCTCTGTAGAAATATCTTCGAAATGATCAATAAATAATGTCACTCTTGGTTTTACATTACTATCCAATTGTTCAACATCTTTTTCAAATTTTTGATCATTTGTAATACTAGACGATTGATATTTTGATAATATGCTATAAATCATTGTAAATGGATTAGATGCAGTTAAACGTTCATTAACAGCGATATGATTTCCCGAAATAGGCAATCTTTCTAGTTTATCTAATTCCTTTTCATCTTTAATTCTACCTATTAATATCAATTGTTCCTTGGCTCTTGTTAATGCTACATAGATTAAACGCATTTCTTCAGAAATCATTTCTTTTTCATTAATTGCAGAATAAGCGACTGAAGACAACGATGGATAAGCAATATCTTTTTCTACATCAAAGTAATCCATCCCTAATCCATATTTCTGATTCAAAACAACTTGTCCTCTTAAATCTGTTTTATTAAATTTCTTAGATAAACCAGAATATATGACAAATGGAAACTCTAAACCTTTACTACTATGAATTGTCATCATACGTACTACGTTATCGTTTGGCCCTACAATATTTTCTTCACCAAAGTCTTTACCTCTATCAATTAGCTCATCTATAAATCTAATAAATTGATACAATCCACGGAAACTGGAGTTTTCAAATTCAATAGCCTTATTAAATAGTCCATATAAATTTGCTCTACGTCCTCTACCACCTATTAAGCCACTAAAATATTGAATAACAAAATGATCGTTATAAAATTTATCAATTAATTGATAAACCGGATAACGTTGGCTATATTCTTGATAGTGTTGAATATCATCTAAAAAGTGTTTTAACTTTTTAACTAACTTTTTATTAGCAACATCATTATTAATATATTGGTGAATTGATTGATAAAAATAATCATCATTAGGACTAAATACACGAATATTTGCTAATTCATCTTCTGTAAATTGATAAATAACTGAGCGCATTAATCCAACCAAATAGATATCTTGTAACGGATTATCAACTGTACGTAAAAACGATAATATAAGTCGTACTTCTGTCTGTTCGAAATAACCTTCTCTACTGTTCACGTGAAATGGAATATCATTATCTTTAAAAGCTTGCTGTAAATTACGCGCTTGACCATAACTGCGTTCTAATATAACGATATCTTTATATGTCGCAGGTCGATATGAATTAGATTTCATATCATATACTTTTTTATGGTCTAAAATGTCTTTAACTTGCTCAACTATATAATAAGCCTCTTGTTCAGTACCAGTTAAATCACTATCTTCAGAACTCGCTTCAACCATTGTACGTAATTCTACATTATGATTAACATCGTCAAATGGCGCACCATAATATAATTGTGCCGCTTCATCATAAGTAATTTCTCCTACTTCTTCATCCATCATGTGTTTAAATAGATAGTTTGTCGTTGATAATACTTCTTTTCGAGATCGGAAGTTTTGAGACAAATCTATACGCATACCTGCTTCTTGTCCTTCGGTATTAAAACGGTTATATTTTTCGATAAATAAACTTGGATCGGCCTGTCTGAATTTATAAATCGATTGTTTAACGTCACCAACCATAAATAAATTCCCATTAGATTCTTCACCTGTTTTGATACAAGATAAAATCTTCTCTTGAACACGGTTGGTATCTTGGTATTCATCAACCAATATTTCAGAAAAATGTTGACGATACATTTCAGCAATTTGTGAAGGTGAACCATCTTCATTAGTTAAAATTTGTAAGGCAAAATGTTCATAATCCGCAAAGTCTAATACATTTCTTTGGCGTTTGTGTTTCCCAAATTCATTGATAACATCTTTCACAATATCCGATAAATATGAAACTCTTGGCGCTAACAATTGCATGTCATGTTTCAAATCTTCTGCAGTTCTTGAGAAATAATCACTTTTAACTTTAGTAATCATATCTTTATATTTAGTGTACGCAGCTTTCGCATCTTCTAATGCATCTACCATCATGGCATTTTCTTCTTTGATTTTTGTTGTTATAGCTGGAAATCTACTTGCAAATTGATGATTCACAAGCTTTTCAATTTGTAATGTATCATTTTCAAATAATTGACTCATAAATCGTCGTTCTGATTCTATGATTTCTAACTGCTTATCTACACTTTCCATCATTGAAAATAACTCATAACTTTTATCAAGTGATTCTTGTGCAGCATTTATAAAAATCATTGCCAAATCATTTAATAATTTTAATAACTCATCTTGTTGTGATTCATCCATATATGGTGTTGAAAGTTGATTTAACCATTCTTGAGGATTCGGGTTAGCAATACTAAAGAAATAAAGTTGTTTAATAATACTTCTAAATTGTGTATCACTACGGTCATTAGATAATTGTTCAGTTAAATCAATAAATTCTGGTTTCAAATAATCATAATGTCGCTCTAACACTTCATCAATCGTTTGTTCTAAAAGTAAGATATTTTCTGCTTCACTACTCGTTCTAAAATTAGGATCAATATCTAGTACGTCATAATGTTGTTGAATTAATTTCAAACAAAAACTGTGTAAAGTGGAAATCTGAGCTTGATGTATTTTGATACGCTGATTTTTCAAGTGTTCATTATTTGGATCTTCAATCGAAGCTTGTTGAATACGTTGGTCAACTCGATGTTTCATTTCTCTTGCACTTAAATTAGTAAATGTCACTACTAGTAAACGGTCTACATCAATTTCATCTCTTAAAATACGTTGAATAATTCTTTCAACCAGTACAGCTGTTTTACCAGAACCAGCAGCTGCAGCTACTAAAATATCTTGACCTTTGGCATAAATACTGCGCCATTGTGCATCTGTCCAAATAACATCTTGTGGTTTCGTAGGTATCATTCAGTTCCACCTCCATTTTCTTCCATTTGTTGAATCGCTTCTATTGGATTAATGGACTCATCAACAGTGCGATATCTTTTACTATCAATCATGCCATCTACATGACAAACAGATTGGTAACTACAATATTGGCATGGCAATGTTTGTTTATATTTGAGTGGTGCTACTTCTGTATGTCCATCCATAATATGACTTGCCGTTTCAATAAAATTCTTTTTATTATGTTCTATAAATTTGTAAATAGTGTTTTCATCTGCAACCTGACTACTAGCTTTATTTATTGTTCCTTTAGCAGTTAAACCAACTGGCACAATATCAGATTTGAATTTAGGTTCTAATCTAATATCTAAAGCATCTAACACATTTTCATCACTATTAACTAATCCACTCATCTTAAATTTATTAATGTGCTCTTTTTCTAATTTTTCTTGATCAATTTCTAACCAATTTTTCAATTTGAGTCTTGGTTCATGAACATGGAAGTATAGTAAGCCACCTGGTTTAACGATATCTGTTAAGCCTAATCTTTCTTGGTTTTGTAATACGATGTCCATATAAGTCATCATTTGCATTTGTAAACCATAGTAAACTTTTGTTAAATCAAGTGTTGCACTATTTTTTGATGATTTATAGTCAATGATATTAACGTAACTTTGATTTTCTTTTGTATAAGTATCTATTCGGTCAATTTGACCACGTATATTAATAGGAACACCTTGTGTAGTTGTTAATGATTTAGCCATCAATTCTTCATCAGATTTAGGTGATTTACGGAAGCCCGTTTCAAATTGTTGTGGTTTGAATTTCGTATAGTCTCCTTGATATTTCAAAGCACTTAAAGTTGTTTCAACAATTGCGCCTATTCTTCTAGATAAATAACGATAATAAGCTGATGAATTTAATAGATTAAATTGAACTTTAGGTAAAATTTGTTCAAGCGCTTCTGATGTTAATGTTTTGATTTTTTTCTGATCAAGATGTTTAAAGTCTCCATCTATACGATCAGATATATATTTCAATACAGAATGGAAAATATCACCTAAATCAAAGTTTTGTAGTTCATATTTTGTTCGCTCATTTAATCTTAAACCATGTGAAGCAAAATGTTTAAATGGACATTGTTGATATCCTTCGAATCTAGATACACTCGCATTAATCGTTTTACCGTATAAATCCTGTGCCAGTGTTTCACTAAGCTGCTTCGTCTCATTATCGTAAGTTAACGAAGTGATTAAATAATTCAATCCCTCATTAAGACGCTCATCGTCTCTCATTACTTGATATGCATCAAGCCATGTATCTGCTACAATTTCTTCATCTAACCAAGCTCTTAGTGACTCAAACAAATTAATTTTTGTTTGATGAACATGCTCAATTAATGAAATAGGATGTTCTTGATGCATTTGATGAATATTTATTACATCTAAATTGTCATAAATATCTTTTATTTGTGCTAAAAATGGACTCATTTCTTTTTCATCACCTGATGATCCCATCAAGCTATATGAAAATGTAACTCTATTTGTTGCACGAGTCATAGCAATATAGCATACAAATGCTTCATCCATTTGTAAGATATCTGACGTTGGGCTTAATTCTATTTGAACATTTTGTTCGAATAATTTTTTCTCATCATCACTAATTAAGCTTGAAGAAGAAATAGGTTGAGGCATAGAACCATCATTCATACCGACAAGATAGATATGCTTTTTATTATCTACTTTAGCTAAATCCATCGTACCAATGCTTATTTGATCAAGTGTTTGAGGAATCATCACAAATTCTAATTGTTCTAATCCAATATCAAATACTTCTAAAAAGCGAGTTAATGTCATGCTTTCATGTTCAAACACAGTTACCAAATCATCTAGTATTTGAATTAAACCATTCCAAATTTGATCAATTTCTTCAGCTTCTTCATGGTAACCATCATTATCTAAAATATCTCGTTGTGTCATTAACTGATTGGGTAATTCAAAATATTCCATACTTTCATAAAATGCAGTAGCAAACTCACGAACTGTGTTACCTTCATTCATTGCTTGTTCAAAATGAAGAATTTTATCAATCACATCATTTTTTAATTTAACAACTTGTTCGAATGTCTCTCTTTCTTCTTGTGTAAGTTGATGTTCTTTACGACCCATTTTTCTAAAATTATCTACATTAAATAAATCGTCATCTAACCATCTTTTTCCATAAATACCACGTTCTATAGCAAAATTTTCTAATAAATCTATTAGGTGTGTACTATTTTTATATTGGTTAGTCAGCACATCTGTTTTCAATAAACGCATCATTGCATTGATATGCCAATTAGTTTGGATTACTTCGATTAGTGAACGAATCATTTCCATAATAGGATGATGTGTCATTGAACGTTTTGTATCTATGTTAAAAGGAATTTGATATAGCGGTAAAATAGATTCAAATAAATCGGCATATGATACGTCTCGATATAAGATTGCAATATCTTGAAATCTCAATTGGTTATCACGTGTATCTTTAAGAATTTGTCTTGCAATTTCATTAATTTCTTCTCTCATACTAGAAGATTCAAGAATATCGATATGCCCCTGATTTTGTTGAGGCGTTAGTTGTAATGCGTCGAATTGGGATTCTAAAGCTTTTAGATCATTGTGATTAAATCGATAGACTTCATTGAAAAGACGCTTTTGAAGTTGGATATGTAAATCTTGAGCAATCTCTTCTAAATGATTTAAAACTTCAGATGGCTTTCTAAATAAACTGAAAGCATCTTGATTACCATCAGTAGTTAATAATACCGTTACTTTTTTAGCATTTCTTACTAATGCTTGAATCATTTCGTATTCAAGAGTTGAAAAGTTATGGAAACCGTCTATGTATATTTCTGAGCGTTTTAGCCATTCAGATTTATCCATTTGTTCGATAAATTTTCGTAACGAATCTTCAACTGTAATAAAATTGCCGTGAGTTCGAGACTCAAATTGTTTGTATATTAAAGAAATATCTTCTAATTTATGTTTAGTTCTGGTTTGAATATCGTGTGTATTTAGAAATTCATCAATATGTTCAGGTAAGACAGAATATTTTTTAAAATCTTGAATTTGTTCGGCTAATTTCTCACTAAATCCAAAGTATTTGGCTTGTGATTTATATAATTTCATATCTGATTGATATTGTTGTACTAAATGATAAATCATCATTTCAGTTGCCGCTTTAGATAATCGTTGTTCCGTAAATCCCCCAACTTCTTGGAACACTCTATGGCTTAATCTTTCAAAGTGAAGTACCTCTGTTCTCAAACTTCCATTTAATGTTGAATCATTAACAAATGCTTGTTCAAATTGAAAAGTACTTTGAGTTGGAGCGATTAAAATAATTGGATCACCAAGTGGGTCAGTTTTCATTTTATCTTTAATTTCATTAACCATAGCTGTAGACTTCCCTGTCCCAGCTCTCCCTATATATGCATTTAATTCCATAACAACCCTCACTCCTTTGACAACATTTTAACATGGGAGCGGGACAGAAATAACATTTTTACAAAATTTATTTCGTAGTCTCGCCCCGGCAAGGTTGACTAAGTTAGTAAAGTATCACTACTATTTATAATAGTTTAGTGATACTTACACATTAGCTTTAGCTAAACTGTTCAACTAAGGATTACATGAGTTAACACTCATGCATAAGTAATTCTAATTTCTAAAGAAAAAGAATTACTTTATCAGTCAACTACTGCCAATTTGTAACTTATTTCTATTTTTTAAGTTCACTTCATTTTCACAGAATTACATTATTGAACCTAATAGCTATCACTATTAGGTAAGTCATACTAATTTGTTTTACAAAAAGTATGATTTTCCGTTATACATATTTATTCATTAATATATCTACACAATTTTACACACAAAAAGCGATAGACTTAGCGTCTATCGCTTTCAAAATTAATTTTTAGTATTATCAGGATTAAAGTTAGCTTTAAATTCATTTAATGGCCAGAATCTGAACGAAACTTTACCAACAATTTGATCTTTATTAATCAAACCAAATGAACGACTATCTTTACTTACTTCACGATTGTCCCCTAATACTAAGTATTTACCTTTCGGGATGACATTTGATTTAGGGTTAGCATTAGGTAAATCTTTCACTTGGAAAGTACCAGTAATATATTCAATCTGTTTTCGTTTCTCATTATAATTTAAATAAGGTTCATCCTGTTTCTTACCATTTATATATAATTGGTCTTTTTTATATTCTACCTTATCTCCTGGAGTACCAATAACACGTTTAACGTAGTCATCTTTTTTATTAGCATGGAAAACAATGACGTTACCTTTTTTCACATCGCCAATTTTATAACCCATAATGTTTACGCCAACACGTTCCCCATCTTTTAATGTTGGATCCATTGAGTCACCTTTAATTGTATAAGGTTGACCAACAAAATCCTTTATAAACCATACAAGCAAAACTGCTATTGCGATGGCGACAATCCATTCTATAATTTCCTTTTTCAAATTACACACCTCTTATATTCATTTAAAGTCTGTCGTAAATGCATCAAACGGATAATATTTTACACTTACATCACCAATAATATTACTTTTATCAATTAGACCATAACGTCTTGAGTCTGATTTTACACTATCGTTATCATTTAATACAAAATAGTGTTTGGGTGAAATGATATCTCCATCTGAATGTTTCATATTTCTTAACGAAACATTATTCAAATCTCTATTTTTAGCGTACTTATCTTGAACTACTCTATCGTCTCGATAAAGCTTGTTATTTCTAATTTCAATAGATTGTCCTGGTTTCCCAATTATTCTACTAAAATGGATTCGTCCATTATCTTTATACATCACTATATCACCAGTATCTAATAAATTAAATGTGACTTTAATTTTATTAACAATCAATCGGTCACCTTCATTTAATGTAGGTGCCATACTTTGATCCTGTACAACAGCACCTCTGATGATAAATGTTTGAATGAACATTACAATAATAATCGCAAATATTAAGGAAATCAAATATTTAATAACAGTTTTCAACTTTTCACTCCTTAGTAGAGCCCATAAAATGTTTTTCTACCTTTTTACTTACAAACCAAAGTAAGACAAATAATAATAACGTCACAATAGCTCTTATCGGATTAGTGAAAATCGTCGTTACCTCTCGACCCATTATCCCTAATACAGTTATGGAAATCAATTTAGATAATGTTAAAACGATAAAATAATACTTTGTTTTAATATGTGAAAGACTTGCTACCACATTAATCAATGTATTTGGCGTAAATGGAAAACATAATAAAATAAATAGTGGTATTAAACCTTGTCTATCTATAAAACTAATTAATCTTTGTACTGACTTTTTAGTTTTGAATTGTTTCATTTTTTTAGTATTGACTAACCTTTTAAAGATTAAAAACATTGTAAATGTACCTGCTACAATGCCTAGCCAACAAATTATAATGCCTACGACCGCACCATATGTATGCATAATTAAAATGACATAAAGCGTTAAGGGTAAAATGGGAATGATTGCTCTAAAATATATAAGCACAAACCCAGGAATATATCCGAATTGCCGAAATAAATCAAACCATTCTTCTAATTGTTCAAACGACAAAACATCAAATCCTTTCTTGGTAAACATTACCTTATTTATTATAGTTGTAATTATAGTATTTTGAAATAGCAATCTTCTTTTAAAGCAATAAATACATCTGAAGTTTGAGAAAACAAAACCCCTTTACAACATGAAAGGCTAGGACAAGTTAGTCCTAGCCTTATAATTATAACATTTATTTATTATAAAATATATTTTTTATAGATTATAGACGTGCTTCAAGATCTTTTTTCATTTCTTCAAATCCTGGTTTACCTAATAATGCAAACATGTTTTGTTTATAAGCTTCAACACCAGGTTGATTAAATGGATTTACGCCTAATTGATATCCACTCATAGCACAAGCTAATTCGAAGAAGTAAACAACATATCCAAATGTTTCTTCATCTAATCGAGGAATATTAACAACGATATTAGGAACTCCACCATCAGTATGTGCTAATAATGTACCTTCAAATGCTTTAGTATTTACCTCATCAATTGTTTTACCAGCAAGATAATTTAATCCATCTAAATCATCACTATCTTCTTCAATTGTAAGATCATGTTTAGGATTATTAACTTTAACAACTGTTTCAAATAAGAAGCGACGGCCTTCTTGAACATATTGTCCTAATGAATGTAAATCTGTAGTATAGTTCGCGCTTGAAGGATAAATGCCTTTAAAGTCTTTACCTTCAGATTCACCGAATAATTGTTTCCACCATTCATTGAAATATTGCATAGAAGGTTCATAGTTAATTAACATTTCAGTAGTGTAGCCTTTGCTATATAAAAGGTTACGGATTGTAGCATATTGATAAGCAATATTCTCTTCTAATTTATCTGAAGATAATTCTTCACGTGCTTTTGCTGCACCAATCATCATTGCCTCAATATTAATACCTGCAGCTGCAATTGGTAATAAACCAACGGCTGTTAATACTGAATAACGTCCACCAACATCGTCTGGTACTACAAATGTTTCATAACCTTCATTTGTAGCTAATTGTTTTAAAGCGCCTTTTTTCTTATCAGTAGTAGCGAAAATACGTTTTTTAGCTTCTTCTTTACCATATTTATTTTCTACTAATTGTTTAAATAAACGGAAAGCAACTGCTGGTTCAGTTGTTGTTCCTGATTTTGAAATGACGTTTACAGAAAAATCTTTATCTGCTAAATAATCAACTAATTCTTTTGTATAACTAGAAGATAAGTGATTACCTACAAATACAATTTCAGGATAGTCATTATTTGTTCTGAATGAAGAAGTAAGCATTTCAATAGCGGCACGTGCACCTAAATAAGAACCACCGATACCAATAACAACTAATACATCAGAATTGGCTTTAATACGTTTAGAAGCTTCTACAATTCTTGAAAACTCTTCTTTATCATAATCAACAGGAAGATCAACCCAACCAAGGAAATCTTTTCCAGCGCCAGTACCTTCATGTATCGTTTTGTGTAATGTTTTCACGATATCTTTTTGTTGTTCTAATTCATGTTCTCCAAAAAATTCTAAAGTCTTACCATAATCTAATTGAATATGAGTCATCTAAAAAGCCTCCTATGTTTTTACTACTTTAATTCTACTAAGTTTATATTTGCTATTCAATTCACAAGTCTCCTTTTTACTATTAAAAATGAACTTTCAGTGTCATTTCAGTTTCCAAATGTAATCTCTTATCAATACAATATGCATTTTTCTAAAAATTTAATAACTTTAAAAATTCTTTTATATCAGCATATATTAAAGATAATATTGAAAACATCTCATCTATTAAATGTATATTTATGTAGTTTTATGGTTTATTTTTCATTAGCAGTCTGTTATGATGAATTTATATTAAAATTCTGAAAATAATTTGAGGTGTAAATATGAAAGAGAAAATTGTTTTAGCATATTCTGGAGGATTAGACACAAGCGTAGCAGTACAATGGTTAATAGATAAGGGTTACGATGTTGTAGCATGTTGTTTAGATGTTGGAGAAGGAAAAGACTTAGATGTTGTACATGAAAAAGCGTTAAAAATGGGCGCAGTAGAATGTCATATTATTGATGCTACAAAGGAATTTAGTGATGATTATGTAAGTTATGCTATTAAAGGTAATTTAATGTATGAAAATGCATATCCATTAGTATCAGCATTATCACGTCCACTAATTTCTAAAAAGTTAGTAGAAATTGCTGAAAAAACAAATTCAGTCGGTATTGCTCATGGATGTACTGGTAAAGGTAATGACCAAGTACGTTTCGAAGTCGCAATTAAAGCACTTAATCCAAAACTAAAAGCATTTGCACCTGTAAGAGAATGGGCATGGAGTCGTGAAGAAGAAATTGATTATGCAATCAAACATAATATTCCAGTATCAATTAATCATGATTCTCCTTACTCAATTGATCAAAATTTATGGGGTAGAGCTAACGAGTGCGGTATCTTAGAAGATCCTTATGCTGCCCCACCTGAAGATGCATTTGATTTAACGAATGCACTTGAAGATACACCCGATGAATCCGACGAAATTATTCTTTCATTCAAAAACGGTATACCTGTTCAAATAGATGGCAAAGATTATGATTTAGACGATTTAATCCTTTATTTAAATCAATTAGCTGGTAAACATGGTATTGGTAGAATTGACCATGTTGAAAATAGATTAGTCGGTATAAAATCAAGAGAGATTTATGAAACACCTGGTGCAGAAGTGATTTTAAAAGCTCATAAAGCACTTGAAACAATTACTTTAACTAAAGACGTTGCACACTTTAAACCAGTGATTGAAAAGCAATTTTCTGAACAAGTATATAATGGTTTATGGTTCTCACCTTTAACTGATAGCCTAAAACAATTTATTGACAGTACACAACAATATGTCGAAGGAGATGTAAGAGTTAAATTATTCAAAGGCAATGCTATCGTAAATGGTAGACAATCACCTTATACTTTATACGATGAAAAGTTAGCTACTTATACAAAAGAAGATGCGTTTAATCAAGAAGCAGCTGTCGGATTTATCGATATTTATGGTTTACCAACGCAAGTTAATTCTATGTTACATGGAGGCTACAGTAATGAGTAAAAAAGCTTGGGGAGGAAGATTCGAAGCACAACCAGAAGATTGGGTTGATGACTTTAATGCATCAATTGATTTCGACAAAAATTTAATAGACCAAGATATTCAAGGTAGCATTGCACATGCAACAATGCTCGCTAATCAACATATTATTAGTCAAGATGATGCCAAAACCATTATAGAAGGCTTAAAAGAAATCCAAGTAGATGCGCATCAAAATAAAATTGAATTTAAAGCATCGCTAGAAGACATTCATTTAAACATTGAACATGAGCTAATTCAACGTGTAGGAGAAGTTGGCGGTAAACTTCATACTGGTAGAAGCAGAAATGATCAAGTCGCTACTGATATGCATTTATACACTAAAGAAGAAGTTCTAGAAATTATTGAATTAATTAAATCATTGCAGCAAACGATATTAAAAATTGCTAATACCCATATAGACACAATTATGCCAGGTTATACGCACTTACAACGTGCTCAGCCGATATCTTTCGCGCATCATATTATGACTTATTTTTGGATGTTAGAGCGTGATAAATCTCGATTCCAAGATAGCATCAAAAGAATCGACATCTCCCCTCTTGGTGCTGCAGCATTAAGCGGAACAACACATCCTATTGATCGTCACGAAACACAATCACTGCTTAATTTTAGTGCTATATATGAAAATAGTTTAGATGCTGTCAGTGATCGTGACTATATTGTTGAAACACTGCATAATATTTCATTAACTATGGTTCATTTATCAAGATTTTCTGAAGAAATTATTTTCTGGTCCACTGATGAAGCAAAATTCATTACGTTATCAGACGCTTTTTCTACTGGTTCGTCTATTATGCCTCAAAAGAAAAATCCAGATATGGCAGAATTAATTAGAGGTAAGGTGGGTCGTACAACAGGTCATTTAATGAGTATGTTAGTTACACTTAAAGGCCTACCATTAGCTTATAATAAGGATATGCAAGAAGATAAAGAAGGTTTATTCGATGCTATCCATACAATTAAAGGTTCACTCAAAATTTTCGATGGCATGTTAGACACGATGACTGTTAATACTGATCGTCTTAATGAAACAGTTACAAAAGACTTTTCAAATGCAACAGAATTAGCTGATTATCTTGTAAGTAAAAACGTACCATTTAGAACTGCACATGAGATTGTTGGAAAAATTGTATTAGATTGTATTAATAACGGTATTTATTTACTCGATGTGCCTTTAACAGATTATCAATCCTATCACCAGAGTATAGAATCTGATATTTATGATTATCTAAAACCAGAAAATTGTTTAAAACGACGTAAAAGTTATGGTTCGACTGGTCAAGATGCAGTTAAACATCAACTATCAGTTGCTGAAAAATTATTAAAAGCATAAGTTATTTTATAGGAAGTCGTTCAGAATTATAGAGTTGTAGCCTGAGACATTGATTTGTCCCAGGCTTTTTCATTTTGCGTAGAAACCACTTTTTTATATTTATACTTAATAGTTTCACAACTTTTAAAAATAAACATTATATTGTTATACAACTTATAGTATAATTGATAAGTATTTTAAAATTATTGGAAAGGTCATATTATGTGTAAATTTCTAAAAGCTGTCTTATTATTTATTTTAATATCTACAATTTGTGTATTTATTTATTCAAAGTTTCAACCAACAATTGATGCAAAAAGTTCTAAAAAACATTGGTTATCCAACCCTACAAACGAAAAATTTGTAACTATCGCCCATAGAGGTGCAAGCGGTTATGCACCTGAACATACTTTTAATTCTTACGATAAAAGCCATAAAGAAATTGGTGCTTCATATATCGAAATTGATTTACAAAGAACGAAAGATGGGCAACTTATAGCTATGCATGATGACTCAGTAGATCGTACAACCAATGGGCATGGTAAAGTGAAAAATTTAAACTTATCTCAAATAAAGCAATTAGATGCTGGAAGTTGGTTTAATAAGGCAAATCCTAAATTAGCTAAATCAGAATATATAAATGCCAAAGTTCCTACTTTAGATGAGATACTTACTCGCTATGGTAACAAAGCAAATTATTACATCGAAACAAAATCTCCTGATGTTTATCCTGGAATGGAATCTCAACTATTACAAACACTTAAACAGCATGGTTTATTATCCAAGACATCTTTAAAAAACGGTCACGTTATGATTCAATCATTTTCTGAAGAAAGTTTGACAAAAATACACAAGTCTAATCAAAATGTTCCCCTAGTTAGATTAATCAAAAAGCATCAGCTACAACATTTAACAGATAAAGATCTTAAACATATTAAAAGTTATGCAACTGTAATTAGTCCTGAATTCAGTGACTTAACTCGTTCTAATACTTCTCACATCAAAGATTTAGGATTTCTTATCCACCCATTTACTGTTAATGAAACTGCAGATATGAAAAGATTAAATGGCTATGGTATTGACGGTGTTTTCACCAATTATCCAGATAAATACAAAAAGGTATCACATTAATTTATTACAAAGGGAGCGGGACAGAAATAATATTTTCTCAAAATTTATTTCGTTGTCACACCCCGGCAAGGTTGACTAGAGTTGAAAAAAGCTTGATACAAGTGCATTTTCAATTCAGTCAACTACTGCCTATATATAATTGTAGCCTGAGACATTGATTTATGTCCCAGGCTGTTTTTATGTAAAATTACAGTTAAACTTTAATGATATTTTGAAGAATGTATTAATTTTTTTAGAGTTAATTAATTATTCAGTAAATTCTATTTCTAGTATTTGGAAATATTGTCATGATAGTGATAACACACTTATTGAAAGGATGTTATTACGATGAAAATAAACAAATGGGTTTTCGCAAGTGTTGCAACTGTATCTTTATTAGGTATAGCTAATCCTGTATATGCAAGCGGTAATGGACAAACTAATAATGGTCAATATGATCAGCAATCCACACAGTCCTCTTCAAATCAAAATCAATCAACAAATTGGCAAAAAAACCTAACCGGAGAAGCACATACTACAATTGCGCATAGAGGTGCAAGCGGATATGCACCCGAACATACATTCAATTCATATGATAAAAGTCATAGAGAATTAGGTGCTTCATACATAGAAATTGATTTACAAAGAACGAAAGATGGGCATCTTGTAGCTATGCATGATGAAACTGTTGATCGTACTACAAATGGACATGGTCGTGTTGAAGATTATACTTTAGACGAATTAAAGAAACTTGATGCTGGTAGTTGGTTCAATAAACAACACCCTAATTTAGCTAAATCAGAGTATAAAAATGCTAAAGTTCCTACTTTAGATGAAATTTTAAGTCGCTATGGTAAAAATGCTAATTATTATATAGAAACAAAATCACCAGATGTCTATCCAGGTATGGAAAATCAATTAATTCAATCATTAAATAAACATGGTATGCTGACAAATCAATCCCTTAAAAATGGTCACGTCATAGTTCAATCATTTTCTGAACCGAGTTTACAAAAAATGAAACAATTAAGTCCTAATATCCCATTAATTCGTTTATTAGATAAAGGAGAACTAACATCTCAAACTGAATCAGACTTAAAACGAATCAAATCATATGCTATTGGTGTAGGACCAGAATATACAGATTTAAACGAAAACAATACAAAACATTTAAAAGATTTAGGTTTCCTCATTCATCCATTTACTGTTAATAACGAAACATATATGCAACGTCTAAATGATTATGGTGTTGATGGTGTGTTTACCAACTATGCTGATAAATATAAAAATATAAGTCACGAATGAAATATATGAAGAATATAGAGTATATATTAATAATATTCATATATTAAAAAGGCAGTGAAAAAATGGCAACAAGCGAAGAAACATTAAATCAATTTTTGGATCATTTAAAAGACGATCATATTACTACTCGTAAAATGATGGGAGAATATATTATATATTATGATAAGGCAGTCGTTGGCGGTTTGTATGACAATCGTTTACTAGTTAAAGCTACAAATTCTTCACTAAGTACATTACCTAATTATGAATTAGTAGAGCCTTATCCTAATTCCAAAAAAATGATACATTATCCTTTTACGGAAGATAGCGATATGATTTTAAAAGTTTTATCCCAAATTAAAAAGGATTTAACATAATTAATCAAAAAAACATTCACTCAATTATCTTTGAGTGAATGTTTTAATTTAATTTAAAATTATAACAATTTGTGTTTATGCCCAACCACGGTAACGTGCAGCTTCAGCAGTACGTTTAATACCAACGATATAGGCTGCTAAACGCATATCAATTTTTCTATTTTGTGATAATTCATAAATAGTATCAAATGCTGTGATTAATTTTTCACGTAGTTTTTCATTAACTTCTTCTTCTGTCCAGTAATAACCTTGATTATTTTGAACCCATTCGAAGTAAGAAACTGTTACACCACCAGCACTTGCTAACACGTCTGGTACTAATAATACACCACGTTCAGTTAAAATACGTGTTGCTTCTGGAGTAGTTGGACCATTTGCTGCTTCAACTACGATACTTGCTTTAATGTCATTAGCATTATCTTCAGTAATTTGGTTTGAAATTGCAGCTGGAACTAAAATATCGCAATCTAATTCAAATAATTCTTTATTTGAGATTGTTTCTTCAAATAGATTAGTAACAGTACCGAAACTATCTCTTCTATCTAATAGATAATCTATATCTAAACCATTAGGGTCATGTAGCGCGCCATAAGCATCTGAAATACCTACTACTTTAGCACCTAAATCATATAAGAATTTTGCTAAGAAACTACCAGCATTACCAAAACCTTGGATAACAACTTTAGCATCTTTAATATCCATACCTTTACGTTTAGCTGCTTGTTCGATAGCTATAACTACGCCTAATGCAGTTGAGCGGTCACGACCTTCAGAGCCACCTAATACAATTGGTTTACCAGTGATAAATCCAGGTGAATTGAATTTATCTAACGCACTATATTCATCCATCATCCAAGCCATAATTTGTGAGTTTGTAAATACGTCTGGTGCTGGAATATCTTTGTTCGGCCCTACAAATTGTGAGATAGCTCTAACATAGCCGCGTGATAAGCGTTCTACTTCGTGAATACTCATTTGACGAGGGTCACAAACGATTCCGCCTTTACCACCGCCGTATGGTAAATTAACAATACCGCATTTTAATGTCATCCACATTGATAAAGCTTTAACTTCTTCTTCATCAACATCTGGGTGGAAACGTACGCCCCCTTTAGTTGGACCTACAGCATCATTGTGTTGTGCACGATATCCAGTAAATGTTTGAACAGTTCCATCGTCCATACGAACTGGTATACGTACTTGTAACATTCTTAGTGGTTCTTTGATAAGGTCGTACATACCCTCATCAAAACCTAATTTATGCAAAGCTTCTTTAATAATTCCTTGAGTAGAAGTCACTAAATTATTATTCTCAGTCATGATCCTTTTCGCCTCTTTTTTAACTAATGATTTCGCTTTCATTCATTATTGTAACACAACTTTATCCTTTTTAAAGGGGTTACAAAATGATTGTTACAACTTTTTGAACTTATTGAAATACTTGTTTAATTTTTTCAATAGCAATGTCTAATTCTTCTTTAGTAATCACAAGTGGTGGTGCAAATCGAATAACTGTTTCATGTGTTTCTTTACATAATAAACCTAATTCTTTCAATGATTCACAGTATGGTCTTGCATTTTCAGTTAACTCGATTCCGATAAATAATCCACGTCCGCGTACTTCTTTAATAGATGGATGTTCAATTTTTTGTAATTCTGATTTAAAGTATTCACCTAGTTCTAATGAACGACCAGGTAAGTCTTCATCTACAATGACATCTAAAGCTGCTAATGACACAGCACATGCTAATGGATTACCACCGAATGTTGATCCGTGAGAACCTGGTGTAAATACATCTAACACTTCTTTGTCAGCTAATACAACAGAGATTGGTAATACACCGCCGCCTAATGCTTTCCCTAAAATATAAACATCTGGTTTAACATTATCCCAATCAGTAGCAAATAGTTTACCAGAACGACCTAAGCCAGCTTGAATTTCGTCGGCAATAAATAAAATATTGTGTTCATCACAAAGTTCTCTTATAGCTTTTAAATAACCTTCTGGAGGAACATTAATACCAGCTTCACCTTGAATAGGTTCAACTAAAATAGCTGCAGTATTGTCAGTAATAGCTGCTTTTAATTTTTCAACATCACCAAAATCAACTTTGCGGAAACCATCAAGTAATGGACCATATCCTCTTTGATATTCTGCTTCAGATGATAATGATACTGGAGCCATTGTACGACCATGGAAATTACCATTAAATGCAATAATTTCAGCTTGGTTTGGTTCAATACCTTTTACATCGTAAGCCCAACGACGTGCTGCTTTTAATGCTGTTTCAACAGCTTCAGCACCTGTGTTCATTGGTAATGCCTTTTCTTTACCTGATAATTCACAAATTTTCTTATACCATTCGCCTAAATTATCACTGTGAAAAGCACGTGATACTAAAGTGACCTTTTCAGCTTGGTCTTTAAGTGCTTGAATAATTTTAGGATGTCTATGACCTTGGTTTACTGCTGAATAAGCAGATAACATGTCCATATATTTATTACCTTCAGGATCTGTCACCCATACACCTTCCGCTTCTGAAATTACAATCGGCAGTGGCACATAGTTGTGAGCTCCATAATGATTTGTTAATTCAATGATTTCTTCTGACTTAGTCATAATATCTCCCCTTTGTTTAATAAATATTAAAGCTAATTACCAATATCATAACTGATTTTTACCGGCTCTCAAACTGTTTATACAAATATATTTCAAAATTTTCTAATTATAAAGATTAGTTGAGATTTTCTATTAAAATGCTCAAGAAAATAGGATCAACCTTTAGTTTTGAAAGCCCTTACAAATATAATGACACAAGCCTACTATGTTGTACAAGTAAAAGTTTAAAAATTCATCATTATATATAATTTTAAGTTTTAAAAACATTGTGATATCAGTATTATTAGTATATTTTTCATCTGAAAAATTATGATAATTTTCTTTTTGTTTCTATATAAAAAACTAGGATGATATCAATTGGTTTTTGATATCATCCTAGTCATTTAAATATTATTTATCTTTTCTTGGTAATGGATAAAAGCCTTTATTAAATTGTTCCCATAAATTTGGTGGTAATTCATGATTATCTTCACGTTCAGAATCAAAGTTATTAATAATTTCTGATTCTCGACCTTCTTCAATTTTACTTACAAAGTTATAATCTAGAAGTATCTCACGACCTAGTGCAACTAATTCTACACCTACATCTTCAATGGCATTTAAAGCATCATCTGCTGTAAATACTGAACCTATTCCTATTAAAGGCATACGTCCATTAATCCATTTATGAATTAATTTAAGTCTATTTTGTCCTTCGTATTGACCTTCACGTGTTTTAGAATAAACGTCCATAAGAGATACATGTATATAATCAATATCTTTTTTAGTAATTGAATTAATTAATTCTTCTGTGATATCCATTGTAATACCAGGAGATTCTGCTTCTTCTGGTGATAAGCGATAACCTACGATAAAGTCATCTGAAGCATGTTCTTTTTTAGCTTTTAAAACTTCATCAATAACAGCATTAGGGAATTTTAAGTTTTCTGCCCAAACATCGTTTCTTCTATTATAGTAAGGAGAAACGAATTGATGAATTAAATAGTGGTTAGCACCATGTATTTCCACACCATCAAATCCTGCTTCAATAACACGTCTTGTTGCTTCACCAAAATCTTTAATAGTTTGTTCAATTTCCTCAGCGCTCATTTCTCTCGCGTCATGTTCTTCTTGTTGTCCAAAACTTTTTAATGAGATTGGGCTTGGTGCAACGACATCACCATTAGGTGTTAAATTAGGCAAAGCTTGTGCACCACCATGATGTATTTGAACTAATGCTTTTGCACCATTCTTTTTCATTGCTTGTGCTAATTGTTTTAGTCCTTCTATATCAGAGTCATGTGCTACTGAAGGTTGTCCAGGGAATGCTTTACCCACATCATTTACATTACTAGCTGCATTAATTGCAAGTCCTACATCTTTAGAACGTTTTTCAATATAAGTTAATTCAACATCAGAAATGGTTCCATCATCGTTTGAAGAAACATGTGTTAATGGCGCTAAAACAAAACGATTTTTTAGTTCTACACCATTACGTAATGTTACACTCTCAAACAATCGATTATATTTACTGTTCATATATTTAACCTCCACATTTAATAATACATGCGACTATATCACGAAATATATGTACGCTCTATTTTTTTGCTTACAGTCATACACAAAACTTTTCAGTTTATTCATACTATGATTTTTAAGTTGTACTATTTATCAAATACAAAATAAAAACGATAACTTCCAATATTTATTGGAAATTATCGTTTCTATAAGTTCTCTATACTTTTGAAATATAAAGAATTTAAATTACGTCAATTTAATCTTGACGTATAGTACGTTTAGACCGTTTGATCCAGACCGGTAAGCGTTCTTCAAGTGTTTGAAACCCATACTTTTCTGTTTCTTTTATCTCATCTAGCACCGACTGTTTTTCTTTCTTACGTTCATAATTTTTAAAGTAATCGTTATCTTTAAGTGACAAGTTAAGTTTGCCTTCATTATCAATAGATAAAATCTTTGCTTTTACTACTTGTCCCTCAGATAGAAATTTCTTCAAGTTATGGACATAATCATCCATGATTTCTGAAATATGGATAAGTCCTTCAGTATGGTCAGGGGCCTCAACAAATGCGCCATACGGTTGAATACCAGTCACACGTACCTTAATATGTTGACCTTCTTTATAGTGATTATTCAACTTGATAACCCCTTATTTCGTTTTCTTAACACTATTATCATAGCATAAAACAAATTAAGGGACTAACTATAACGTTGAATTTTTTGAATTATTTTGCAATAAATATAACAAAATATAAATCAATAGCTTTTCACATAGTAAAACAAATTATCCCTCAGAATTTTTAATATCGTTTAACTCCTAAGAATAACTATTAAAAAATCACGATAACAGGTAATCAACCTACTATCGTGATTTTTAATTTATATTTAATTCTCACGCGATACTTTTTGACTTTTTCAAAAAAACAATAAGAAGTATCTCGTATTAATTTTTATTCTTCAACGTCTATAGATTCAATAACTACATCGTGAACTGGTTTATCTTGTGGACCTACTTTAGTGTTAGCAATATCTTCTAACGTAGATTCCCCTTCAATAATTTGTCCGAATACTGTATGTTTTTGGTCCAACCATGGTGTTCCACCATTTTCACCATATGCTTTAACGATAGGTTCTGGCCAACCACCATCAGCTAGTTGACTTAACATATTTTGAGGAACTTCTTTCATTTGAACAATGAAAAATTGTGATCCATTTGTATTTGGACCAGCATTTGCCATTGATAAAGCACCATAAAGGTTAAATGCTTCTAATGAAAACTCGTCTTCGAATGCACCGCCATAAATACTTTCTCCACCCATACCAGTTGCTGTTGGGTCACCGCCTTGTACCATAAAGTCATTGATGACACGGTGGAAAGTCACACCATTGTAGTAACCATTTTTAGCATGTGTAACAAAGTTTTCAACTGTTTTAGGTGCAATGTTAGGGAATAACTTAAATGTCATATCACCTTTATTAGTATGCATTACAATTTTAATTTCATCTTCTTGAATCTCTTTATTTAACTGAGGATAGTTCTTCATTAAAATTCTCCATTCATGTTATGATATATGTATATATTAACATATTTGAAAGGAAGTAATATAGAATGTTATATCGATTTTCTCACAAGACTGGAAGTTATGGCGTTTCCATAAAAGAGGAAGATGATGATCAAGTCTTAGTTCAAGTCGAACAAGTGATCAAACATCCTAAACAGGGTGATTTACATTCACCAAATGAATCAGAAGATGTATTCTTTCATGAACGTAGAGCATTAAGTCACTTTGAAAAGAGATATGCTAAGCGTTCACAATTACGTGACTTTAATGTTGAAAAAATGTCATATGAGGAATCATTACAACAAGCCATTTCCAATTTAGAAGAACAACTTAAAGAAAAGAATGATGCCCACGCGAAACGTTCATTGCAAAATTTAGAGCAACTTAAACATGATTATTCAATTCAATACAAACAAAAATTTTATTAAAAATGACGTGTTTCTTCATATTTAAAAGCGATTGAAATACAGTGATTTCAAGCAGTATCACGTTTTTCAGAATGATATGATTCATGTATAATAAATATCATAAACATTTTTAAAGGAGGACAATTTAGTGAGTTTGTTACATATTGCGGTACTATTACCGTTAATATTTGCACTCATTATCCCAATCTTATATAGATTCTTTAAAAGAATTCACATAGGTTGGTTCGTGTTACCTGTCCCCGTCGTCTTATTTATATATTTCTTAACTTTTATTACGACTACTATGTCAGGTAATACCGTAATGAAAATTTTTAAGTGGATGCCACATGTCGGTATGAATTTTAACCTTTATGTAGATGGATTAGGATTATTATTTAGTTTACTGATAACAGGTGTCGGCAGTTTAGTTGTCTTATACTCCATTGGTTATTTAAGCCAATCAGAACAATTAGGGAATTTTTACTGTTATTTATTACTTTTCATGGGTGCAATGTTAGGCGTTGTACTTTCAGATAACCTTATCGTTTTATATTTATTCTGGGAGTTAACTTCGTTTTCAAGTTTTTTACTTATTTCATTTTGGAGAGACAAGCAAGCTTCCATTTATGGTGCTCAAAAGTCTTTAATCATTACTGTTTTTGGAGGACTAAGTTTACTAGGCGGTATTATTTTACTTTCTATTTCTGCAGATTCGCTAAGTATTCGTTATATTATTCAGCATGTAGCTGATATACAAAGTAGTCCTTTCTTTATCTTAGCAATGATTTTTGTACTAATTGGTGCGTTTACTAAATCAGCACAAGTTCCCTTTTACATATGGTTACCAGATGCAATGGAAGCACCTACACCTGTAAGTGCTTATTTACATTCTGCAACGATGGTAAAAGCTGGTTTATATTTAATAGCTAGAATGACTCCTATTTTCGCAGTGTCACAAGGATGGATTTGGACAGTTACTCTAGTTGGATTAATTACCTTGTTTTGGGCATCATTAAACGCTACGAAACAGCAAGATCTCAAAGGGATTTTAGCATTTTCTACTGTGTCACAACTGGGAATGATTATGTCTATGCTAGGTATTGGTGCTGTTAGCTATCACTTTGAAGGTCAGGATAGTCAATTATATATCGCGGCTTTTACAGCAGCTGCATTTCACTTAATTAACCATGCGACGTTTAAAGGTGCATTGTTTATGATAACTGGTGCAGTCGACCATAGTACGGGTACTCGTGATGTTAGAAAATTAGGCGGTTTATTAACGATTATGCCAATTTCATTCACAATTACAGTGATTACTTCTTTAAGTATGGCTGGCATACCCCCATTCAATGGCTTTTTATCAAAAGAAAAATTCATTGAATCCGTTATTGAATTAACGCATGCAAATACCATGAGTTTAAATACAATAGGTATTATCTTTCCAATATTAGCTATTGTTGGTAGTATCTTTACTTTTGTATATTCAATTAAATTTATTATGCATATATTCTTTGGACAATATAAACCAAATCAATTACCTCATAAAGCTCATGAAGCATCGATATTAATGCTTATTTCGCCTGCTATATTAGCAATATTAGTTATTGTATTTGGTTTATTCCCAGGAATTTTAACACAATCAATCATAGAACCAGCAACAGCTTCAATGAGTCAAACTTCTCAAGTGAGTGCTGAGTTCCATTTATTCCATGGTATAACTCCAGCATTTATCACTACAATTTGTATTTATATCGTAGGAATTTTATTAATTTTAACGTTTGCTTATTGGATTAAATTATTACAGGCACAACCTAAACAAATTACTTTTAATTATTGGTACGACGGTTTAGGAAAATATATCCCAACTTATTCTAAAAATATGACTAATAGTTATGTGACTGGCTCTGCTAGAAATAATCTGGTCATTATCTTTGGCTTATTAATATTATTAACAACTGTTGTATTACTTAGCGTGCCATTTACTATTAATTTCAAAAATGTTAGTCATATTAGAATTTTTGAAGTTGGAATTATCGCTTTACTTGTTATAGCAGCATTTTTAATTATATTTGCTAAATCTCGTTTGTTTAGCATTATTATGTTAAGTGCAGTGGGTTATTCAGTATCTGTGCTATTCATATTCTTTAAAGCACCTGACTTAGCCCTTACACAATTTGTCGTAGAATCAATTTCTACTGCATTATTTTTACTATGTTTTTATTTCTTACCTAATCTTAACCGTTACAACGAAACACGTTCATTTAAAGTAACAAATGCATTAATCTCAGCAGGAATTGGACTTGTCGTGATTATTTTAGGATTAATTGCATATGGTAACCGACACTTTGAATCTATTACTCATTACTATCAAGACCATGTCTATGATCTTGCTTCTGGTAAGAATATGGTCAATGTCATATTAGTCGATTTCCGTGGTATGGATACGTTATTTGAATCATCAGTATTAGGTATTGCAGGATTAGGCATTTATACAATGATTAAACTGCGCAAAAAGCATCAACGTCATACAGAAACGAGTGAGGTGAAACGTCATGAACAGACAGAAAAATGATTTAATGTTTCAATATACAGCTGTCATTATTTTCTTCATGATTATGATGTTTGGTTTTTCTTTATTCCTTGCAGGTCATTATACTCCTGGTGGCGGCTTTGTCGGTGGTTTATTATTTTCTAGTGCCTTAGTTATCATTACTATCGCATTTGATATTAAAACGATGCGAAAAATTTTCCCTATAGATTTTAAAATAATTATAGGTATTGGGTTATTATTTTGTGTTGGCACACCAATGGCTAGTTGGTTTATGTCTAATAACTTTTTCACACATGTTACTTTTGATATTCCGCTTCCATTGTTACAACCAATGCATATGACAACCGCTGTATTCTTTGACTTTGGTGTTTTATGTGCAGTCGTAGGAACTGTAATGACTATTATTTTATCGATTGGAGAGAACGAATAGTGGAGATTATTATGATATTTGTTAGTGGCATACTTACAGCAATCAGCGTCTATCTCGTTTTATCTAAAAGTTTGATACGAATCATTATGGGAACTACGCTACTAACACACGCAGCAAATTTATTTCTAATTACTATGGGTGGATTAAAACATGGCGCATCACCTATCCACGAAAAAGGAATTCATAGCTATGTTGATCCAATCCCTCAAGCACTTATATTAACAGCTATCGTTATCGCATTTGCTACTACGGCTTTCTTTTTAGTACTAGCCTTTAGAACATACAAAGAGTTAGGTACTGATAACGTGGAAAGTATGAAAGGAGTTCCAGAAGATGTCAGAGAGTAATATGCTAGCCCTTACTTTAGTTGTACCTATTCTAACGGCAATATTACTCGTCTTTATTGGAAAACGAACATATATAAAACGTTATGTCGCTTTAGCAGGTACAATGATTACTTTAGTTATATCTATTATTAATTTGTATAATGTATTTAAAAATGGACCTATTAAATTGGAATTAGGCTCATGGAAAGCACCTTACAGTATTGTATTTGTATTAGATACTTTTAGTGCATTACTAATCATTACAAGTATTATTATTACTGCACTCATCATTCTATATTCTTATAATTCGATTGGTGTTGACCGAGAAAGATTCTATTATTATTTCTCTGTAATGTTCATGCTTATAGGTATTATTGGTGCCTTTACAACAGGAGATATATTTAACTTATTTGTATTTTTTGAAGTATTCTTAATGTCTTCATATTGCCTTTTAGTTATTGGCACTACAAAAATACAACTACAAGAAACGATTAAATATGTATTAGTTAATGTTGTTTCTTCATCATTCTTTGTTATGGGTGTCGCTATTTTATATTCCGTTGTCGGAACTTTAAACTTGGCACACATCAGTCAACGTTTGAATGAATTATCAGCACATGAAAGTGGCTTAGTAAATATTGTATTTATACTATTCATTTTCGTCTTTGCTACTAAAGCTGGCGTCTTCCCAATGTATGTATGGTTACCTGGTGCTTACTATGCACCACCGTTTGCTATTATGGCATTCTTTGGTGCTTTACTTACAAAAGTAGGCGTATATGCCATTGCCAGAACATTAAGTTTATTCTTTAATAGTTCAGTAGGTTTTTCTAACTATGTCATATTATTCTTAGCGTTATTAACAATTATTTTTGGTTGTGTTGGCGCAGTATCCTACTATGATACGAAAAAAATCATTTTATATAATATCATGATTGCAGTAGGCGTTATTTTAGTCGGTGTTGCTATGATGAATGAAACGGGCATGATTGGTGCTATTTACTACATTATTCATGATATGTTAGTTAAAACATCCCTTTTCTTCTTAATAGGTGTCATGTATAAAATTACAAAAACTACGGATTTACGTCAATTTGGTGGACTAATTAAACGATATCCTGTTCTTGGGTGGACATTCTTTATAGCTTCGTTAAGTTTGGCAGGTATACCGCCACTTAGTGGTTTTTACGGTAAATTGTATATCGTAAAAGCTACATTTGAAAAAGGATTTTATTTAACAGGTATCATAGTATTAATCTCTAGTTTAGTGGTTTTATATTCTGTTATAAGAGTCTTCTTAAAAGGATTCTTCGGAACACCTAAAGGATATGATATATCAACTAAAGTAAATAGTTATGGTTTAATTACTGTTTCAGTGATTGCTGTTGCCATTACTGTATTATTTGGATTATCAGCGGATGTCCTATACCCAATTATTAAAGATGGCGCAGAAACATTCTATGATCCAAGCGTATATATTAATAGTGTATTGGGAGGTAAATAATGATGGCAGTCCAAATTGTTGTTAATTTATTAGTTTCAATTGTGTGGTTACTCATTTCAGATAGCTATACATTAAACAATTTCGTATTAGGTTATTTATTTGGTCTCATATTGGTTTATCTCCTTCATCGCGTAATGCCAGGAAAGTTTTACTTAATTCGTATATATAGAATGATTCGATTAGTCTTTATTTTCTTATTAGAATTAATAAAAGCTAATCTAGATGTCTTAAAAATCATCTTAAAGCCACAAATCACTAATAAGCCGGGATTCTTTGTATATCCAACAGATTTGAAGACAGACTGGCAAATAGTGTTACTTTCCAATTTAATTACATTAACACCCGGGACTGTAGTTCTTGGTATTAGTGATGATCGTACCAAAATCTATATACATGCTATTGACTTTAGTACAACCGAAGAAGAAGTTGAAGGAATAAAATCTTCTTTAGAAAAAGTTGTTAGAGAGGTGGGCGAAGAATAATGACAATTAAAACAATAATTATTATTGCATTAGTCATAGTCGTTTTATCAATGTTGGCTATGCTAGTTAGAGTTATTTTAGGACCCTCTCTAGCAGATAGAGTAGTTGCATTAGATGCCTTGGGTCTACAACTAATGGCCGTTATTGCACTCTTTAGTATTTTAATGAATATTAAATATATGATTGTAGTTATTTTATTAGTAGGTATTTTAGCCTTCTTAGGTACAGCCGTTTTCTCAAAATTCATGGATAAAGGTAAGGTGATAGAACATGATAGAAACGATAGTCATTAGTATTTCTCTTATCTTAATCATTATTGGAGCAATCATCAGTGCTGTAGCTGCTATTGGTTTATTAAGACTTGAAGATATCTATTCTCGTGCACACGCTGCTGGTAAAGCCGCTACATTGGGAGCAATGAGTTTATTAATGGGAGCATTTTTATATTTTATTGGTACTGAAGGTTATACAAACATGCAATTAATCATTGGTATTATCTTCGTCTTAATTACTGGCCCCCTATCAAGTCACATGATAATGAAAGCAGCTTATAATACAAATACACCTTATAGTAAAAATACTAAAGTTGACGAAATTAAAGAAGATTTAAAAGATAAAAAATTATAAATATTATTTGAAAAGGACCAATCGATAAAATCATACTTCGATTGGTCTTTTTAATAATCATTGATACTATTCTAGATTTGGGTAACTTTATCATTCACTACATCTATATCGAATCCTAAATCCTTTAACATATCATAATCTAATTGATTAGGTTGACCACCTGTTATTAAGTAATCACCTACAAATATAGAATTAGCAGCTTGTAACGCTAATGGCTGTAATGAACGTAAGTTAACTTCTCTTCCACCTGCAATTCGTATTTCTTTAGTTGGATTAATTAATCTAAACATTGAAATGATACGCAAACATTTCATTGGTGTTAATTCGTCCATATTTCCAAATTTAGTTCCCTTTATTGGATGTAAAAAATTTATGGGAATACTATCTGCATCAATCGCTTTGAGTGCTAAAGCCATATCTATAATATCCTCATTCGTTTCACCCATACCGCATATAACTCCAGAACAAGGTGAAATCTGGTTTGCTTTCATAACCTCAATAGTATTAACTCGATCTTCATATGTATGTGTAGTTACCACGTTATCATGATAACGTTCACTTGTATTAATATTGTGATTATAGCGGTCTACGCCTGCTTCTTTTAATTGTGAAGCTTGCTCTTCATTGGTTAAACCTAAGCATGCACATATTTTAAGTTGTGGATGTATAGTTTTAATTTCTTGTACGGTATCACAAATATGTTTAACTTCTTTATCACTAGGACCTCTACCACTCATAACAATACAATACGTTCCTATCTGATTTTCATAAGCTACTTTTGCCCCTTCTTTTACTTTCTCCTTATCAACTAAACCATATCTTTGCTTTTGTTTCATTTCTCTAGATTGCCCACAATAACCACAATCTTCAGGACATATACCACTTTTAG
The DNA here is from genome assembly GCF_000620265.1 of Staphylococcus sp. URHA0057. NCBI lineage: Bacteria > Bacillati > Bacillota > Bacilli > Caryophanales > Staphylococcaceae > Staphylococcus > Staphylococcus sp. URHA0057. Next base: position 605,360 of record NZ_JHVS01000001.1, read on the forward strand.
CATTAAGTATCATATTTAATTTTACTTTTTTACCATAGTAATGTTTTCTAACGATATATGCTTCATGTAATAACTCCAATGTATCTATTCTGTCGCTTTCGAAGATACTTAGCCATTCTTTTTTAGTAAAATTGTCTTCTTTCATAACTCTTTCTGATAATTTCATTCAATTTTCCCCCTATTATCATAAAATAAATCTTCTTTATGTATATATGAGAATCTAAATACTATTCTATTATAATGTAAACTAATTTATTTTAAAAGTTTACATTATAGCTATGGGTTATTATTTTCATGAAATTGTATTAGAAGTAGAAATGTGCTATAATTTTTAAATCGTAATAATTACGTTTTATATAGTAAATTAGAAAGCGAGTTGATAACATGCACTGGACAATTATTGGTGGTGGCATTCAAGGTACAACAATAGCTTTAAAACTAAGACAAGCCGGCTTATCATCTAACGAATTGACAATAATAGACCCTTATCCTTCATTATGTGAACAATTTAATACTTATACTCAACGTATTAGTATGCCATTTTTAAGATCTCCATTTGTACATCATATTCACCCTGAGCCATTTCATTTAAAACAATATGCTAAATTTAATCAATATACAGGTGCTACATACGGTCCTTATAAACGACCACAGCGTGATATGTTTATGCATCATACTCATGAACTTATCCATCAATATCATTTAAATGAGAGTCACATACAAGGATTTGTTAAACATATAAATCGAAAGCAACATCAATGGCAGTTAGAATTGGCAAACGGTCAAACCATTCAAACAGAATTTTTAATTATTGCACATGGTTGTAACCATCGCGCGAATATTCCACCTATGTTTCAGCAACAACCCGATGTCCAGCATATTTTCAACGAAGCGGAATCGCAAATAAATATTAATCAAACTTCTCATGTCGTGGGAAGCGGAATATCAGCCGCACATTTGACACTTAAATTAATTAATACTAATCATCAACGAACAATTCATTTATGGTTAAATAAAGATATTGAAATTCATGATTTTGACGCCGACCCAGGTTGGCTTGGTCCTAAGAATATGAAACATTTCTTAAATATCGAATCTTCACAGGAACGAATGAGAATTATTAAGGCAGAACGTCATAAAGGATCAATGCCTCACGAACTATATCTTCGTATTAAAAAACATGTAAATAATGGTCGTTTAGTTCTTCATAAAAATGAAATTAAAGATATTAAAGATCATCATATCATTACAACTCACAAATCGATTTATTATGACCATATTTTATTAGCTACTGGATTTGAAAATACTGTCATGAATCAACCTATTATCCAAGATTTAATTACTCAATTGAACGCTCCATTAACAAAATGTGGTTTTCCTAACATATCATATGAGTTAGAATGGTTACCTAATTTATTTGTAGCTGGTGGACTAGCAGATTTAGAACTTGGTCCCTTTGGTAGAAATATTATGGGCGGTCGAGAAGCTTCTGAAAGAATCTGTCATGCATATAATCGCATACTAAAAGAAAAAGTATCCTAATAAACAACAAATTACCCCTATAATTGAAATTATATTTCAACTATAGGGGTATATATTATTTATAAATTTATGAGATATATTTTACTTCAAAGCTTTAATTGCCATTGTCCCTCTCATAATACTAATTAGGTTATCGTTTTCATCTTTAATTTCAATATTCCAAACTTGTGTTGATTTACCTTGGTGGATAATAGTAGCTATTGCAATAACCTTTCCTTCTTTTACTGAATGGACATGGTTAGCATTCATTTCTAAACCTAATGGAATATACTGAGTCGTATCTATTAAATTCGCTGCTCCAAGTGAACAGGCAGTTTCTCCTAAGGCCAAACTCGCACCGCCATGTAAATATCCAAATGGTTGTTTCACTTTATCAGTAACTGGCATTGAAATAACTACTTTGCCTTCTTCTTCAATTTCAACATTCATTTCAAATGTTTCTAACAAATTGGTCAACTTAGAACACCTCTTTTTATACTATAATACCATGGCTGCTATCGTACCAAAAATAATCAATGGTATATTATAGAATAAAAAGTTTGGAATACATGTATCTCTAATATGGTCATGTTGTCCATCCATATTAAGTCCTGCTGTTGGACCTAAAGTTGAATCACTAGCTGGTGAACCTGAATCACCTAATGCACTAGCTGTACCTATCAATGCAATTAAAGCCATTGTATCTAAACCAATTGAAGAACCAAATGGAATAAATAATGAAGCAATAATTGGTATCGTCGCAAATGATGAACCGATACCTAGCGTAACGATTAAGCCTATAATATACATAATTACTATACTTAGTAATTTATGATCACCTGTAATACTTGTTAAACTTTTTACTAAGTTATCTATATCTCCAGTAGCATTCATGACACCAGCAAAACCATTAGCCGTCAATATTACAACACCTATATATGCCATAATTTTGATACCATCTACAAATTGTTCGTCTAATTCGTGCCAACTATATGCACGTGAAATGAAGAATACAAGAACACCTGCTAAAGCACCAAAAATCATTGAATCTGTTAATGTTTGAACAATAAAAGTTGCTAAAATCGCAATGATAGTAACAACTAAAATATATGGTTTTACTTCAGTTACGGTTGCTCTATCATTAATATTTCGCTCTTCATATTTTCTTGGTTTGCGGTAAACAATTAAACCTAAAATTAAACCAACGATATAGCCCATTGAAGGAATTATCATCGCTTTCCAAATCATATTAAACTCGATAGGATGGTGTGCTTTTTGAAAACCACTTTGAATAATTTGATGATATATTTGACCAAAACCATAAGGTATTAAAACATAAGGCCAACATAATCCAAATCCAATGACTAAACCAATGACTCTTCTATCAATATTTAAATCATTGAATAAACTTAATAATGGTGGGATAACAATTGGAATAAATGCAATATGTACAGGTATTAAATTCTGACTCATAATACTCATTGCTAGTAACGCAACGATAATAATTATTTTTACTTTAATTCTTGAAAGTCGACTATTTTCAGAGTGAATTGCATTAATTATTTTTCCAACTAAATAGTCTGTAATACCACTATAGGAAATTAATGCAGCAAATCCTCCTAATAATGAGTAGCTCAATGCGACTTCAGCACCGTCAACAATATTCTTCCCAAATATACTTATAACTTTTTCAACACTCATACCAGATAGTATGCCGCCAACAAGTGCACTAATAAATAAACTTATAACGACATTCAATCTACACAAGCATAAGATAATCATTAATATAACAGCTATAACTACTGCATTTACCATAAGCAAAACCATCCTTTATCACTCTATCGAACTAAAGCGTTTATGGATAATATCATAGCAATTCAATAATATAAAGTCAATATAAAAATAAAACCAATTGCATATTATAATTAACAACAAGAAAGGAGGTTCAAACCTCCTCCCTTAATAAACTAATTCATTGTTTTCAACCATTCTATAATAGTAGGAATCATATAACCGGTTGGTCCCTTTGGTCCTTTATAAGACATTTTATTTATAGTAGCTGGTCCTGCGATATCAAAATGCATATGCGGAATTGATCCACTAAAATGACTAATAAAGGATGCTGCAAATAAAGCTTTTCCTTGTCCATTCGTATGATTAACTAAATCAGCTACGTCGCTATTTTTTATTAATTGTCTTTCAGTTTGAGTAATAGGCAGCTCAAATACTTGTTCATCAACATTTTTAGCCAATTTTAAAATTTCTTGTAGCTGATTAGAAGCATGTGATTCAAATGCAGCAGCTTTATCTTCACCTAAGGCTACAATAGCTGCACCTGTTAATGTTGCAAAATCTAATATAACTTGTGGCTTAAATTGGGTAGCAAAGGCTACAGCATCACCCAATACTAGTCGCCCTTCTGCATCGGTATTTAGAACTTCAACGGTTTCACCATTAAACGCTGTGTATACATCATCAGGTTTCATAGCTTTTTCATTTATCATGTTTTCAGCTGAAGCAATTACACCAATAATATTGATAGGAAGTGCTAATTGATGAGCAACCTTTATCATTGCAACAACATTAGCTGCACCACACATATCGTATTTCATTGTTTGCATGCCTGTTTTACTTTTAATGCTATAACCACCGGAATCATAAGTAATTCCTTTACCAACTAATGCGATTGGATCTGCATCATCTTGACGACCTTGATAACTTAACGTAATGAGTCTTGGACTATGAATAGAACCTTTTCCTACTGCATGTAATAATCGAAATCCTTCATCTTGTATAGTTTGTCCATCTTTAATCTCAACACTAACTGACGTATCTTTAAATAGCTTATCTACACTTTCGGCAAAATATTGTGGAGTTAAAATATTAGGTGGTATTTGGCTAAAGCCACGTGCTATATTAATTGATTCACCTAAAATTTTACCTTCTTGTATCATTGATTCTATATCTTCATGTCTTTGACTTACGCTTATATATAAATTAGGTTGATATGGTGAGCGTTTATCAGATCTATAATTATCAAATTGATAAATAGATTGTTCACTTTGTAATCCCAGTGTTTTAGCTATAATACTGTCATCAATATACTTATTTAAAAATGATGATAATATTAACTCCGCTTCAGTAATAAATTCTTGTTTTAAATATTGAAATAAATTTCCCCATATTTTTAAAAAATCCGCATAATTCAATTGTTTGATATTACCTAAGCCTACTGTTATTAATCTTTTAGGTTGTTCTTGAATATATATGATTGAAGTCGCAATTTTTCCAATGCCACCTTGGATAATATGATTTTGCTTTAATGTTTGTAAATCTTCAATTAATGATTGACCATTATAATTTATATTTTCTAATTGATTTATATGTTCAGGGATCCCAACGATAATATTATGTATATCGTTGGGAGTCGTCGAATTAAAGTGAATTTTCATAAGCGTTTCCTCCTTTTTTATTTTGATTCATTTGTAAATCATTTTATATCATTTCAAAATAGAAAAAATGACTATTACTGAAATAACTATTTAGTGTTTTATTTACAAATCATCTTTTCTTAATAAGCATACAAAAAAGCCTCCAAACTATTAAGTAAGGAGGCTTACATTATTATAAAAAGTTAGAATTTACCTTTTTTGAATGCTAGACCTATGCCACCGATTTTGAATACGGCACGAGTGTCGATAACTTTTTTCATGAACGCTGCTTTTTTACCAGTAATATCTTTACCGTAAACAATACCTACACCGTCATGTGAACCTAATGAACATACTGTACCACGGTCAACATATTCAAATTCTTCTTTAGCTTCACCATTTAAGATATGTTTGATGTTTTTAGCAACATGTTCACCTTGTTGCATTGCAATTTGTGCTGTTGTTGGTAATGGACGTTCTTCACCAGCAGGAACGAATGCAGAACAGTCACCAATAACAAAGATATCGTCATGACCTGCAATTGTAAGATCTTGGTTAGTAACAATACGACCACGTTTAACGCCTTCGAAAGATTCTTCCATTAAGTGGCTTCCACGTACACCTGCAGCCCAAACTGAAGTGCCTGCTTCTAATTGTTGTTTTTCACCATTGATTTCAACAACAAATCCTTTTTCATTACATGCAACGATTGGTGTAGCGATTTTGAATTCAACGCCACGGTTTTCTAAGTAGTTTACTGCATGATTAACTAAGTCATCTGAGAACATTGGTAACATTTTAGGTGCCGCTTCAACACAAGTTACTTTAACTTTGCTTTGATCGATACCATATTTGCTACATAATTCAGGGATTCTGTCAGTTAATTCACCTAAGAATTCTATTCCAGTGAATCCTGCACCACCAACTAAGATGGATAAATCATTTTCATCTTTCTCTTTAGAAGCTGCATAATTAGCAAATTTATCTTCAATATGACGAGATAATTGACGTGTAGTTAAAACGTTTTCGATTTGGAAAGCGTAATCTTTCATACCATCAATACCAAATGTTTCACTAACAAATCCTAATGCTACAACTAAAATGTCGAAGTCATAGATACCTTTGTCAGTTTCTACTTTTTTAGCATTACGGTCAATTTTAGTAACTTCTGCTTTTACAAAGTTAACTTTGTCTTTTTTCAATACACTTTCAACTGGGTATAATAAATCTTCATAATTAATTGTACCTGCTGAAGCTTCATGTAACCAAGTTGCTTCATAGTGATAATCATTTTTGTTGATTAAAGTAATTTCTGCTTCTTCTGCAGAAACTTCTTTTTGTAATTTAGTAACAGCTTGTAAACCTGCATAACCTGCACCTAAAACTAATACTTTTTTACGTTCTTGAGCCATTATTTTCACCTAAGCTTTCATAATATTTTAACTCTAGTGTAGCATAACTAAAAATGATTAAACTTAAATAAGTAACACATTTTAAAACTACGACACACAATAATTATTACGTCTTTTTCATCAAGCTATTTCTCGTGAAGTTCACAGAAAAGACAATATTAAATCCAAGTTTAATTCTATAGCTTTTGTACAATATTTTCAAGCGACAATAGTGCACTTTGTGAAAAATTTAATTTATTAAATTAATTGCTGTATATCGCTTTAACAATCTTCCGGGTTTCCTGCAACTTTAGCTGTTCTAAATGAACTACCACAACCACATGAAGCAATAGCGTTTGGATTATCAATTTGGAAACCGCCGCCCATTAATGATTGCTTAAAATCGATTGTCGTACCATTTAATACTGGGGCATCATGTTTATCTACTAACACTTTTAAACCAAAGAATTCTAATATTTCATCATTTTCGCCTGGTTCAGCTTCTGCTGACATGCCATATGTTAAACCCGTACATCCGCCACCATTAACTTTAATTTTTAAATAGCCATCGGGCATATCATTACTTTGTAACATATCTTTAACTTCATAAGCTGCTGCTTCAGTTAATATAACTGTTTGCATAATCATAACCTCCTATAATAAGTTCGTGAAATCATTTTCTTCTATATGTTTATATATATTATTTAACAAATCGTCCGGTGTATCTCCTTCAACAATATCACCATCGACAAGTGCGTACAAGCCGTCGGAACATATACCGCAATTTTGTAAACATCCATATTCTAAAACATCTATATCAGGATCATTTTCTAATTTTTCATAAACTACATCCCCACCTTTAGCCATATTGGAAATGCAGAATTCAACTAACGGAAACATACGACACCCTCTCTAAAATAATAGTTATAATATTATAACAAACTACCAGTTGTTATGACTATCTTTGAGCTTAAAATGTTAAAAATAGAAATTTTTACAAATAAAACAATATATTCAATTTCATTCGATATATGTTTGTAGTCAATTTGAAAAACCGATATAATAATCATATAAATACATAGTCTATAAAATAAGATGTTAAGGGGTTATTCTTTTCATCATTTTAAGGGGCATAATTGCATAAAATGACATTAAATAAGTGTCTTTCTAAATCAATTGCACACTTATTTATAACAAGATTTTTAGGATAAAGGGGTATACTAAAATGAAAAATATTGTTTTATTAGGCGGGGGTTACGGTAATATGCGCATCATGTCTCGTATATTGCCTAATTCATTACCAGATGGTTATAGGTTAACATTAATCGATCGTATGCCATTTCATGGCTTAAAACCTGAATTTTATGCACTAGCTGCTGGAACAAAATCTGACAAAGATGTTCGTATGGAATTTCCTGGAGATTCTAAAATGAATACTGTCTATGGGGAAATTAATGAGATTAATTTAGATGAACAAATTATTTCAGTAGGTAATTCAAAAGTCGATTATGATGAGTTAGTGATTGGTTTAGGTTGTGAAGATAAATATCACAACGTTCCAGATGCTGATACATACACACATAGTATTCAGACACTATCAAAGGCTCGCGAAACATTCCATAGTATTAGTGAATTACCTAATGGGGCTAAAGTTGCTATTGTCGGTGCTGGTTTAAGCGGCATTGAGTTAGCAAGTGAGCTAAGGGAAAGCCGTGCTGATTTGGAAATTTTATTATACGATAGAGGGTCTCGAATCCTAAGAAACTTCCCAGAAAAATTAAGTAATTATATTGCAAAATGGTTCTCTAAACATAATGTAACAGTTGTACCTAACTCAGTTATTGATAAAGTTGAACCAGGTAAAATATATAATAATGGTGTTCCTGAAGATGTAGATTTAGTTGTGTGGACAGCAGGTATTCAACCAGTTGAAGTTGTTAGAAATTTACCAATTGATATTAACAATAATGGTCGTGTTATTTTAAATCAGTATCATCAAATTCCAACATACAAAAACGTTTATGTAGTTGGGGATTGTGCAGATTTACCGCATGCACCAAGTGCTCAATTAGCAGAGTTACAAGGTGAACAAATTACTGATGTCATGAAAAAACAATGGAATAATGAGCCTTTACCTGAAAAAATGCCAGAACTTAAAGTTCAAGGCTTCTTAGGTTCACTTGGTGATAAACAAGGATTCGCTTATATCATGGATCGTACCGTTACAGGTAGACTTGCTTCCATCCTTAAATCAGGCGTACTTTGGTTATATAAATATCATAATGGTTAAAAATATAAATTAAGACAGCCTGGGACATAAATCAATGTCTCAGGCTAAAATTTTATATTGGCAGTAGTTGACTGATTTGAAAATGCACTTGTATCAAGCTTTTTTCAATTCTAGTCAACCTTGCCGGGGTGGGACAACGAAATAAATTTTGGAAAAATGTTATTTCTGTCCCACTCCCTCTTTTTCTATAGATAAAAATTAGACATTTTAATATTTAAAATGTTGCTCCACAAATTGTGTTATTTGTTTCGTTTGAATATATCCATCTGCCACATACTCATCGTTCATAGTAATTAATGGATAAAATAATTCATCTTCTTGAATACGTTCAATAAATTGTTGATCATGATCTGTTAAATTTTCTGTATCTTTTTCAATATCGATATATGTAAATTCAAATTGATGTTGTGGAAATTTTCGCTTAAGTAATGGTTGTAACCAATCGAATGTATCTTTTGATGTCGGTGCATTAACACAACTCGCACATACAATATCTGCCCCATAAACAACAACACTTATTTTAGTCATTGAAATCCCTCGTTTTGATTTATAGATTTTTCGTTCTTAATCTATTATAATGTACTAATAATGATAATGAAATAATATACTTGAAAGGAGACATATCTCATGCCTACTGAGAATGCGACAATGTTTGATCAAGTAGCTGAAGTTATAGAACGTTTACGTCCATTTTTATTACGTGATGGCGGCGACTGTACATTAGTTGACGTTGAAGACGGAATTGTTAAATTACAACTACATGGTGCTTGTGGTACATGCCCAAGTTCTACAATTACTTTAAAAGCTGGTATTGAACGTGCTTTACACGAAGAAGTACCTGGTGTTATCGAAGTTGAACAAGTATTCTAATTTGTTTACAAGTAATTATTTACTTTGTTTTACAAATTATGAAAATCTTCATATATTATAGATATTTAAGACATAGTAACCACTCAGATGGATTGAATTCAATCATTTGAGTGGTATTTTTATGTCTCTGAAATTTTGGATTTGTTTTATTTTTATTAAAGTTAATAAAATCATTCTTTTTTCGTTTCATCATTATAATAATGGCATTCGAATAGATCTATGATGGCTTTTAAATTATTGTCCACGTATTTATCTTTGTGCTTAGTAAGGTAGAAATTACGAAACACGTCTAACTCGATAGAAGCAAGCACTTCTTTTGGTTCTTTTTCTAATACTGATTTAGAAATTACTGTAAATCCCTTACCTGCTTTTACCATATCTACTATCACTTGATTTGAATTAATTTCCACCAAATAAGGATGCAATTCTAATCTAGTTAATCCAATTTCCTGATACACCCTTGTTCCAGATCCTTGTTCTCTCACATAACATACTTGATTCTTATCAAAGCCTATTTGCCTATTATAAATTAAAACCATTTCATCTTGGGAAATACATGCTAAATCAAGTGTGTTATCTTGAATTTCACGTTCAATAATGCCAATATCAACAATATTATGTTTTACATTATCTATGACCGTATCTGAATTCATTAAATAAGCATTAACATGTAAGTCTGGATATTCATTAGCAACTTTAATTAATTTTTCAGATAAATATTGTTCGCCGTATGTGTAACTACTACCTATCGATATTGATCCAGCAATAATATTAAGGTCATTTTTTAGATCATGCCATAACTCTTGTTCAATATTTTCACGTTGCAACGCATAACGTAGAATCTTTTCTCCATCTGATGTTAAACATATTGTTGGCCGAGTAAACTCAAAAATTTTAACATTATATTTTGCTTCTAATCTTTTAATATCTCGACTAATCGATGGTTGAGATGTATATAGATTCTCGGCCGCTTTAGTAAAATTAGCTGTTTTGACCACTTCTATTAATACTTTGTAAGGATCCATGTACTTTCTCCTTGTTCTATACTCATTTATATTTTTAATATGATTATAACAAATTTGATATAGATAGTATGTTAAATATTTATTTAACGATATAATTATGTAATGCTAAACTTTTCGTAAAGGAGGAACATGTCATGAATAAAATTAAGGATAAGCACTTTATTATAGGTATCTTATTTACATTTATCATCGCAATCATAAGTCTTGTATTATCTAAATTACCTGTCCTTAGTCAAATTGGCGGTTTATCAATCGCAATTCTTATTGCTATACTTTATCGACATTTCAAAGGATATCCAGAAGATTATAAAAGTGGAATAACATTTTCATCTAAATACTTATTAAAAATTGCGATTGTCTTTTATGGTCTCAAATTAAATATCGATGAAATATTAGGACATGGTGGTCAATTATTATTAATGGATGCGTGCGTTATTGTTTTCAGTATCCTATTCACCTATTTTATTAGTCGCATAGTAAAAGCAGATACTTCAATAACAACATTATTAGGCGTTGGTACTGGTATCTGTGGTGCAGCCGCTATCGCAGCAATAGCACCAATTATAAAATCAAGAGACAAAGATACAGCTATTAGTGTCGGCATCATTGCATTAGTAGGGACTGTCTTCTCATTAATTTATACATTTATTTATTCAATCATTCATATCTCCCCTGTACATTTTGGTATTTGGTCTGGAACTAGCCTTCATGAAATTGCACAAGTTGTTTTGGCTGGTAATTATGCTGGGGTAGAATCTCTTAAAATAGCTTTATTAGCAAAATTAGGACGTGTATTTTTATTAATTCCAGTTATATTAATATTTATTTTTATTGTGAAATTTAAGAATAAAAATGATAAACAAGCACACCATATTGATTTTCCGTATTTTTTAATTGGATTTATATTAATGGCATTAATCAATACATATATTCCTATCCCTCACGCATTATTAAAAATAATAGAGGTAGTAACTAATATTTTCTTATTAATGGCAATGGTTGCATTAGGATTAAATGTATCATTCAAAGATTTAAAATCAAAAGCTTTAAAACCGTTATTCATAATTATTTTTGTATCTATTTGTTTATCAATTATAAGCTATTTTATTTCTACTTCTTTATTCTAAAAAATACGCCTTTCAAGTATACTTCGATGAACTATTTGTCATCTTAGATTCTTGAAAGGCGTTAATTATTAATTTGATTCTTTTTGTTTGTGTTTGTCTTTATCAACTTGAGGTTGTTTTTTGTCATTCATATGTTTGGCAATTTGTTGATCTACATAGACCCAACCTTTCCAACCAATATGAACCGCGTCACTAATGACATATTTTTCATAATCTTTATCAGTCATATCGTATATTTTACCGCCATTATCAACGACAGTTGAATGAATTTTTTTGTACACTGCTTGGCGTCTATCACTATCGATACCAATATGATCATACCATTTACCATTTGATGGGATACTTACATATTGTACATCTGCGCCAGCTTTATTCATTGTTTGAACAAGTAATTTTAAATCTTGGAACTCTGGAGAATTAACGTTAAATTCATAATCACGATTTATTTTACGTTTATTTTCTTTGATCAGTTTCCAATATGGGTCTCTAATATGATAATCATTAGTTTTGGTATTATTTTTACCAATTACTTCTGCTTTGTCTTTCATTTGGCCCCATGATGCTTTTTCATCAGTTGCAGGTTTAACATGAGATAAAGGTGGTTTAGTGATAGAGAATAATGATTTAATTGCTTCAATCTTAATTAATTGATTTTCTTTAAATGCTGAAATATAGTGACCTGATACATTATGTGGATCTTTAGCAACTTTTCTTAAATACGCTTTGTTATGTACATGCGGGAATTGCAATAAACGTTTGGCATAACGTTGTTTCAATTCAGCAGGCATATTTTTTTGATTAAACATCGTGTTAATTTGATTTTGAGACATACGAGCATCAAAGTTTTGGTTTGTTAATCCATGATTAGTAAACCATTGTGGTGAGATAATAAAAGTTAATTTTTTACCTTTTAAATTATCATACTGAGATGCAAGTTCTACTGCATTAATTAAATCTGTTGACCCACCAGTGCCTAGTAAAAATACTGGTTTATCTGAATTGTGCTTATTTAACGCAATTGCTGGATTAAATGGATCATCTTTACCTAATTCACTTGAACCATAAACTGGATAATATTTATCCGACTTATATAGTTGATTTTGAATGAGCGTGCCTTTTAATACTTGATCTGTTAATGAAATTCTATTATTAGCAAGCGTTTTATCATTAATTAGCCCTGTAAATAATTGTGCGGGTAACAGAACAAATATAATAAATATAACGCCGCTAATTAGAATGGGTAAAAAAGGTTTTAATTTCATCGTAGTTCTTCTAATGCTTCCACAATTTTATTTGGTGTAGCCCACTCATCACGATCAAAGTCCATAATAGAAACTTCGATATCTAATTTATTTTGAATTTCTAATAATAAACCTACTGTTTGGAAAGAATCAATAAAACCTTCTTCGAAAATTTCTACATCTGGATTTTCTTTTACAATATCGTTTTCTGCAACCTCTGCTAATAAGTCTAATACTTGTTCTCTAAATTCCATAATTAATTACTCCTTTATTAAATAAATTTACCTGAGAAAATTAAAAAGCCGAACGTTACAAAATGGAATGTGATGACAACACTTAACGCGTTAGTCCATTTATTTTGCCAACGTGGAGGATGATTTTTTCTCCATTTTTCATAATAACCATAACCTATAAATAATGCTGCATGGTATAAGCCATAAATAATATAATAAACTTCTAATCCGTGCCAAACTCCCATGATAAAGAAATTAAGGAAGAAAGCCATGTTTGACATAGCCAATTGACTCTTAAACATCTTCTTACGAGACATATAAAATAATGATCTCATATAAATACAGTCTCTAAACCAAAATGATAAAGTCATATGCCATCTATTCCAGAAATCTTTAATATTTTTAGATTGGAAAGGTTTATTAAAGTTTGGTGGTGTTTTAATGCCATATAAATAACTGAGTGCTATAGCAAATAAACTATAACCTGCAAAATCAAAGAATAGATAGAAACTGTATGCATACATATATAACCACATGTGTGTAAATCCATGTAAATTCATTTGCAGTGGGTTAATCGCATATACTTGAATGAAGTAAGCGATAATATATTTATACAAGAAACCTAACATAATCATGTGAATTGCTTTTAACACTAATTCTCTATATTCCCCACCAGTAGGTATCTTTTTATCATCTTTAACAAAACGTTTATATCTATCAATTGGTCCAGATGAGATAGTTGGGAAGAATGAGATAAATTGAATTAATTTGCCAATTTTGATTTCTTTAATTGAACCATCTCTGATTTCCATGATTAGTTGAACACTCTTAAAGGTAACGTATGAAATACCTAAGAAACCAACGAATTCAATTAATTTACTTTCATGGAAATGAATTTGATGCCCACCTAACCATGTACTTTGTAATACTTTAACTAGTGCTAATGGCAATATTGACAGAACCATGATAATCACAAATTTTGAAAAAGTATTATTCTTTTGTCTAGATTTATAATAAAACATGATTAAGCCAACTTGCCAAATAACATATATGATAAAACTGATTAATTGAACACTTAAATACTTTTGACCAAACAAATTATGTTTATCTGATGAAAATATCAGTATAACCATTATTGCTGTCGTAATACCGTTATATATATAGCTTCGCTTACCTAAAAAGCCAAGAATTATAACAGGAATTAGTACAATGAATGAAATTAAGAAGAATGTAAACGTGCCATAAGGTATCATCCGTTAACAACCTCTGCAATCTTCTTACGATCTAGTTTACCATTAGATGTAAGTGGTAATTGCTCCATCCAAACAAACTTTTGAGGAATCATATATTCTGGTAAGCGCGTTTTAAGTTCATCTTTGATGTTCTTTGTCATTTGTCTATCATCTTCTACTTTTTCAGTTGCAACAACAGCTCCTATAAGATGAGTTACTTTGTCATTTTTATAAACAGGAACTACAATAGCTTCTCTAATTAGTTCAGAATCTCGTAATTGTGATTCTATCTCTTCCAATTCCATACGGTAACCATTCAATTTGATTTGGAAGTCTATACGACCTTGAATAAACCATAAACCATCTTCTTCTTTAGCTTTATCTCCTGTGTGATATGTTCTCACTCTATCTTCAAAGTTAAACACGGCAGCTGTTTTTTCTTCATTTTTTAGGTAACCAACACTTACACTTTGACCTTGAATGACTAATTCACATTCATCAGTTGTCGTTAATTTAGTGCCAGGTCTTGAAACACCTACTGGAAGTGGATTATATTGCTTAAGAATCTCTGGCGTAATTTGTATACTAGTCACCGCTACAGTAGCTTCCGTAGGACCATAAGTATTGTATATAACACCATTAGGGAATCTATCAACTAATGCTTTAGCTGTTCTGTGTCCAAGAATTTCTCCACAGAAAAAGAAATGATTTAAACTACCATATTGTTCTTCATTTAATGTTGGTAGTAATAAGCACATTTCAATAAATGATGGCGTAGAAACCCATATATTAATCGGCGTAGCTAATAACATATCATTTAATAGTTTTGGTTTTTTAATCATGTCTTTATCAACAAGATTTAAAGTGCCACCAGAAACTAAACATGGGTAAATTGCCATAACTGATAAATCAAATGAAAATGGCGCTTGGTTCAACCATTCTTTCCCATTACCTAATTGATTCAATGAATTCATCCATTCAGCAAATTCAACAAGACTAGCGTATTCGATCTGAACACCTTTTGGCTCACCTGTAGAACCTGATGTGAAAATAGTATATACAACATCATTATCCTTCATTTG
The DNA here is from genome assembly GCF_000620265.1 of Staphylococcus sp. URHA0057. Taxonomy (NCBI): domain Bacteria; kingdom Bacillati; phylum Bacillota; class Bacilli; order Caryophanales; family Staphylococcaceae; genus Staphylococcus; species Staphylococcus sp. URHA0057. Next base: position 620,803 of record NZ_JHVS01000001.1, read on the forward strand.
ACTATCAAAAATAATTGAGTCTTGTGAATTAACAACATCTTCAATCGTAATCATCTGTACATGTTGATGATCTAATTCACAATCGGTTGTGTTAAAAATATATTCTGGTTGAACTTTATCGATTATCATCTTCACTCGCTCTTCTGGTACAGATGTATCGATAGGCACATAGCCGCAACCTGCTTTAATCGCACCAATCATACCTACAATCATATAAGGTGACATATGACCAAATAAAATCATAGGTTGTTGACTGCCTTGTAATCGATGTGCAAGCTTACTAGAAGCTTCATCTAATTGCTTATATGTTATTTCATCAGTCGTATGTCTAACTGCTACTACATCTGGTTGTTCTTTACTCAATTGACTGAGAATATTAATAATATCTGTCATAGTTTTCTCCCTCATTAAAATTCATTATAAATGAAGTTATTATGTGTATCTCCACTACCATATATTAAATATAAAGCGATAAATATTGCTAAATATAATAAAGTTAAAAGATACGGCTTCATTGCTAGGTAATATTTATTCGTAGGTTCCTTACCTTTAGTTTTCATTGGGCAACTCTCCTAAAATTTACTTATCATAAACCAAAGTTCTTAATCGTCTGTATTCAATGTAAATAATTTTAATATATAATAGCCGTTTTATATTTTTTTACAATTCATTATACTCATGTTTCGAATAAAATTCAAAATTATTTTTAGCATAAAAATTTAAGTTAATTACTCCAAGTTGCGTAAGCTATAAATATAGTATGAGCATATTACTTATTGAATAATATTATTTTAAATCTTACATTGTAATTAAACAATTACAGACGGTATAACAAAATTGTTAGATTGAGCTATTTTAAACATAATAAAAAGCCTATCTATTTAATTAAACTAAATAGATAAGCTTAAATTATAATTAAAACTATGAATTTACTGGGGTAATTGCAGATTTATTATTTAATACTGCTTTAATATTATCCACGCATAATTGAATCATATTATTCCGTGTATTTTCAGATGCACTACCAATGTGTGGAAGAATCACAGCATTAGGCATTTTTAATAGTGGATGATCCATAGCAATTGGTTCTTGTTCTAACACGTCTAAACCGCATGCTAATAACTGTCCTTTGTTTAAAGCATTTACTAAATCTTCTTCATTTACAATGGCACCTCTACCAATATTGATAAATATTGAATCAGATTTCATTTTTTCAAATGCGGATGCATTAAATTTATGTTTGGTTTCATCTGTTAAAGGTGCAGTACATACCACAAAGTCACTTTCTTCAAGTAATTCATCAAATGAAACCCATGTAGCACCCAATTCGTTTTCAGTCGCTTCTTGTCTTGAACGATTATGATATAAAATCTTAGTATTAAAGCCTTTCAAACGTTTAGCAAAAGCCTTACCAATATCTCCCATACCAAAAATACCAACAGTTGAACCATATACGTCTTTACCAGATAATAAATATGGCCCCCAACTTTTCCATTGTCCTTCTTGAATATATTGTTCAGCTTCTACAATGCGACGAGCAGTTGCTAACATAAGTGTAAAACCTAATTCCGCAGTCGTTTCAGTTAAAACTTCTGGTGTATTAGTCACAGTGACACCTTTTTGTTTGGCAACATCAATATCTATATTATCGAAACCAACAGCCATATTGGCTACTACCTTTAAATTTGGTGCTTCATTTAAGCACGTTTCATCAATTTTTTCACTTAAAGTAACAAAACAAGCTGTTGCATCTTTGATAGATAATAAGAATTTTTCTCTAGGCATGGGTATAAATTCTTCATTCCATACTTCGACTTCTGCAATTTCTTCTAACTGTGCTATAAACTTTTGAGGAATTTGACGTGTTACAACAATTTTGTTCAATCTTTGAGCCCCTCTCACCAAGTTAATTTGTTAATTCAACAATTGTTTCATTTAAATCTTTAAAAGAATATGTTGGTGGAATATCTTTTGTCTGAATTTCTTCTAGTGTAGTCACACCTGTTTGAACATGAATAGTATCGATACCAACGTTTATACCAGACATAATATCTGTGTCATACAAGTCTCCAACCATGGCCACTTCTTCTTTATTAAGTTGTAATAGTTCTAAAGATTTATTCATAATTATCGTTTCTGGTTTACCAATAAACTGTGGTTGTACTCCTGTAGATACTGATACCACACTTGTAATTGCACCATTACCTGGTAAGAATCCTCTTTCTTTTGGTATAGAAACATCAGGATTTGTTGAAATAAATGTTGCTCCTTTTCTGACAGCAAGTGTTGCTATAGCAAGCTTTTCATAAGTAACATTTTCATCAAGTCCGATAACAACATAATCAACATTTTCATCATTTTTAACTACTAGACCCGCTTCAGTCAATGCAGAATGTAGACCTTCACCGCCTAACATATAGACAGATGCACCTGGAGATTGTTCAGAAATATAATCTGCTGTTGCTAAAGCTGATGTAACAATTTCATCAGGTGTTGCGTCGATATTCATTTCATGCAATTTATCTGCAACTTGATCTGGCGTCTTGGTAGAATTATTTGTTACATATAGATGTGGAATTTGATGTTCATTTAAATAATCGATAAATTGACTTGCACCATCAATTTCATCAGTTCCTTTATACATCGTCCCATCTAAATCTATTAAATATGCCTTGTATTGCTTCACTATTTGTTCTCTCCTTTGCCAAATGCAGTAATTGGAACATTTTCATTATTTAAAAATTGAATAACTTCATCAATAAATTGTTTGTAGTAAGGTATTGCTTGATCAAATAACGGTTCAATTTCATTAGTATCAAGTTGAATATAGTTATGTGCAAATTGCTTTCTTACATCTACAGTTTTATTAATATTTTCTTGAGTTTCTTTAGAAATAACATTTTCTAATTCTAAAATATCAATCACGTCTTTATAGTTACCAGGATCTCTTAGAATAAATCCATCAATAATCATATTTCCAATATCTACTGATGATTCAATTAACATTTGTGCGATTCTTTCAAAAGCATAATGATTATCTTTGTTTTGATTATAATCTTCTGTTAATTGTCTTAAGTAATTTAGTTTTTCTGAAAGTTTATCTTTATCTACAAAATACATTTCCTAATCACCTCTTATTAACTTTATAATATCATAATTTTGCAGTACACTTCATTTCTCGTTATACTTAGGCGTAGTATATTTCGTTTAAAGGGGTTCTACAAATGATTGATATGTATTTATATGATGATGAAGAACAAAGCCAAGTTCAATTTGTTGGATTTGTTGGTGAACATAGTCGATATGACTTAATGCTCGTTCAAACAGACCGACATTATGGTAAAACTTTGGTATTGAATATGCAAACTAATAAATTTGGTATTATTGGATCTGATGATATTGAAGAAGAAGGTTATATCGCTCATATTTTAGGTGTATCTGAAGAAGAAGGCGATGAAATCATTGAATACCTTAATGAAGTGATTCAATAATAATTTTGATATAAATAAAAAGTAAATCTCCCTCCATGTACGTTAATGTATTTGAAGGGAGATTTTTTATATTTGTTATTATAAATTAAAATTGATAAATCACTTTTCAGTATCTTGGATAGTTGGTTGTATTTTGACATCATGTAATTTATCATCTTGATCAATAACGGTTAAGTCTTCTGCTTGTTGTTTCACTTCATTTTCTGATAAATGTTTAACTACAAAATAGGGACATCCAAAATTACAATATTCTAATAAATAATCTTGTATACTAGAGAATCTTTTACTAATTTCTGCTTTTTTATTAGTATCCTTAAAGAAACCTTTTAATCTTAATTGGTCATAACCAAAATCTCCTACTACATAGTCATATTTATCTAAAATATCAGAGTATCTATTTGCGAATATTTCTTCATCGAAACAATCTCTATAATCTTCTATTAATTCAAAATACTGTTGCTCTACTTTTATCATAATTTCACCTAATCTATTTCACGATATATTATATCGCTATTTTAACAACACTATATATTTTCATTCAAATCTTTAAACTATTTAGTAAAAACAAGAACCACTTTATTTATTTTCATAAAAAAGTGGCTCTACAGATTGTATATTATTAACTATTTAATTGCTCTTCACCTTGACGTTGTCTTTCTTTGGCAGCTTCGTTAACTTGTTCATCTGCATGGTAAGAACTACGTACTAACGGTCCAGCTTGACAATGTTTGAAGCCTTTATCCATAGCTACTTTTCTCATTTTACCGAATTCTAATGGCGTGTAGTATTTTTCAACTTTTAAATGTTTACGAGATGGTTGTAAATATTGACCAATTGTTAAAATATCTACATCATTGGCACGTAAATCATCCATTGTTTCATAAATTTCTTCCATTGTTTCCCCTAAGCCAACCATTAAACTTGATTTTGTAGGAATATCTGGCTGTAATTCTTTAGAACGACGTAAGAATTCTAATGTTCTATCATAAGTTGCACGAGCACGAACTCTTGGTGTCAAACGACGAACTGTTTCAATATTATGATTTAAGATATCAGGTTTAGAAGCCATTAATGTTTCTAATGCTTCATAATCCCCACCCATGTCTGAAGGTAAAATTTCAATTGTAGTGAATGGGTTTCTTGCTCTAACTTTTCTAACTGTTTCAGCATAAACGTTTGAACCTGCATCACGTAAATCATCACGTGCAACTGCTGTAATAACAACGTGTTTTAAATTCATTAATTCAACTGATTCTGCTACACGTTCTGGTTCATTTAAATCTAATTCATTAGGTAAACCAGTTTTAACTGCACAGAAACGACATGCACGTGTACATACAGCACCTAAAATCATAAATGTAGCTGTACGTCTTTCTCCCCAACACTCATGTATATTTGGACACTTTGCTTCTTCGCAAACAGTGTGTAAATTCTTTTCACGCATCATTTTCTTAAGGCCAGTATAATTCTCGTTCGTGTTCAGCTTAATTTTCAACCAATCCGGTTTTCGTAGTATTTCCTCATTTTTAGTAGCCATAACAACGCATACCCTCCTGTTTAATCTCTCTTTATGTTATTATAACGAAATTAATCATAAATTAAAATCTAATCTACAGTTATTTTAAAATTGTAGTAACTTTTGTTCGAATATATCTCTTAAAAATTCTGGCATTATATATTCTGTTGGAAGCCCTTTTAACATTGGAAAATATCTACCAAACGTGTACATATCAACTGTACCTAATACATATGATTGATTATCTTGAATTTCTTTTCCATTTATAAAGTAGCGACCTTCTGATTCAATAAAACCTATATTATATAATACATATCCTCCAAAGATATCCCCTCGGAATCCAAGTCCCTGTGCATGTTCATGCATGTACTCTTGTTTCTGACTTTTAATAATTACTTTTTTTAATTCTTCACCTGTTAATTTAACTCTAACCACATTAATAGGATGAGGTAACATTTGATGAATATCAAATTCGGTAATTTCGTCAGAATCTAGTCCTTTAACTATTAAACCAGCATTTATAATTGTACAATCTGCATTCGTAAATTCATAGACACTTTCAGCTAATAAATAAGACGTTTTTGTGATAACATCTGTTTTATTTTCTAATTTGATAGGATGGTTGACTACTGGTTTACTCATTAATGCTTTGCCTTCACTATCAAAATCTGTTTCAATATGGGGCAATTGTTCTAATGGATGCAAACAAGCCGTCTTACTAGTTACCTTTTTATCTTCAATATCTAAATTTACTTCACCTAAAAAATGTCCATATTTACCTGCTGCAGCCATTAATACTCCATTATTCATTTCTCCATGTTCAAAATAGTGATGCGTGTGACTTCCAAGTATTAAATCTATTTCAGGTATTTCCTGACATAATTTTTCATCAAAGAACACACCAACATGGCTCATCACTATCAAAATATCATATTGATCTTTATGATCATTAATTTCATCTTTAATAGCTTCTAATGGATCAGTTACTACCCAATCTAATGCTCTATAAAACGGCGTAAATGGAGCTGTAGCAGCAACAAATAAAATTCGTACTCCGTTGATTTCCTTTATATAAGATGAAGACATGTGGTTAGGTAAATGTCCTTCTTCATCAAATAAATTTGCACAAATTACTTTAAATTGAGCATCGGTATATAAATTTTGTAAGGCTTCATGCGAAATAGTCATGCCTTCGTTGTTTCCAATTGTCGCAATATCACATTGCGCCTCATTAAGAAGTTCTATATTCTTTTTACCTAATGTAGCTTGGGTAATCGGTGCTGATAAATCAACATGATCACCTATATCTAAATATAGTGAGGGATGTTGAAGTTGGGAGCGATGATCTGCAATATAAGATTGAATACGTGCATATTCATTAAGATGACTATGAATATCATTTGTATGATAAATAGTTAACTTCACAGTACTTCCCCCTTTTCTATTTGTTTTGATAAGTCTTTACGTAATGTATCGAGTAATAACTTTTATAGTAGATTATGCTATTAACAATTAATTTAAATAATTGATTTGATGATTAAGTAAGCACCTATTAATAACATCACTGTACGTAATAATGTTACCACTGTATCAGACTTGATTGAATGATTTACTTTAACACCTATTTTAGCACCTATATAACTTGAAATAATTAATACTATTGAATAATCCCAAGCAACATGTCCTTGTATAATATGTCCGATTGAACTCATGACACTTGAGAAAAATATCATCATCATACTTGTACCAACAGCAACATGTGGTGGAAATCTAAAAACAATTAACATTAACGGAGTCATTAATGCACCACCACCAATACCAAATAGTCCAGTAAGGATACCTATGAATAAAGTTGCGACAAATGCTATTAAAGGTGGAACACTATAATGATAGGTTTTACCTTCTGCATCAATATAGGTCTTTTCATATTGTGGCTTATTAAAAACTTTAAAAGGTTTAATTTTGTTTCTTACTATTAATAAAATAGCAACCAAAATCATAAATATCCCAAAATAAAGGTTAAATGATTTTAATGTTAAAAACTGACTCAAAAAAGAACCTAATAATGAACCTGGTAATAAACCAAATAAAAAAATAGAGCCATTTTTAATATCTACTTGTTTAGTTTTTAAATAGCCTAAAGAAGATGATAAACCTGTAACAATAAGTATAACCGAAGAAGTACCTATTGCTATTTGAGTAGTAATACCGTGTAAAATATTATGATCTACTCCTAAATAGACAAGTGTAGGAACAATAATGATTCCGCCACCAATACCTACAATTGAACCAATAATAGCAGATAGACCACCAATAATAATTAATAAAATAATTGTCAATAACATACTTGTTTCGCCTCTTAAAATAGTTTTAATTGTTGTGGTGCTAAACCTTCATAGTCAATGTCAAGCATATCTTGATATGTTTTTGCATTTTGTGCGGCATGACCACCTGAATTGTTATTAAAAACAACATAAACCTTTTTAGCTTTTTGTTCTAAAATTTTAACCTTTTGTGCTAAGTCATATAATTCTTGGTCATTATAATTATATAAGTATCTTACATCTCGCCATTCTTGATCTGTCATATCTTTTTTAGTCCAACCATGTACGTTCCTACCATGATATCTTACAAAAGCAATATCGCTAGTTATTCTATTTACTAATGGGATACTTCCATCTTTGACTTGTGGTTCATCAACAACAGCATGAATAATTTGATGTTCAGTCAAAAATGTTAATGTCTCTTCTTTAAATCTTTCATTAAACCAAGATTGATGTCTAAATTCAACACATATAGGAAAATCTTTTAACTGTTGTTTCACATATAAAATATATTTAATGTTTTGACTTGAACAATCGAACCAAGGTGGAAATTGCACCAAAACCATAGCTAATTTTTCATTTTCTTGTAATGGCTTTAACATTTCTTTAAACTTATCAAACAATTCTTGACGTGTTTCTGCAAAATCTCTAAAATCTGCATGCAATGTTAATGCTTGATGAATTTTAACTACAAATTGAAATCGTTTTGGTGTTTCATTTATCCATTTTTGAATATTTCTTTCTGGTTGAATTGCATAATAAGATGCATCTAGTTCAACTATTGGAAAGTGACTTGCATATGTTTTAAGTTTATCGGTTTTTCTCTCTAAATCTTCGTATAACGTATCATGATCTCCCCAACCAGTTAGACCTATATTTATCATTTATATCACCAAACTTATGATACCACAGAATAAATTCGCAATTCACTTTATCAATACGAAATTTACAGATTCTTATTAATTGGTGTACCATAATAAAATTACAATCGAAAATTAAATAGCCTGCGACAATGATGTATGTCTCAGGCTATAATCGGTAGAACAACCTAGCTTAACTTAACGTGTATATGTCACTAGACTTATAAAATCGTAGTGATATTTTATTTTAAGTTCTTTGCTATTAGGTTTATTTGATTAATTATACGATCCATTAATTCTTCTGCTTTTTGTTTTTTAGCTAGACGTGGTGATTGTCCACTCCATATATGAGTTAATTCACTTTCGCCTTGCTGTACTGCAGTTTTACGAATTTGATTTGTCAGTTGATTTTGTATTGGATATTCAGGAATTTCACCTTGATATTGACTCATTTCTTTAACGAATTGATTATTAATACCACGTGCATTTTTACCGCTAAACACATTGGTTACGATGGTATCTGTTTCTTTACTATTTAATATGGCTTCTTTTAGTAAATCATTAGCTCCGCTTTCATTAGAAGTTAAGAAGGCCGTACCCATTTGTGCACCTTGAGCACCTAACATAATACTTGCTAATAGACCTCTTTCATCCATTATACCTCCTGCAGCAACTACAGGTATCGACACGTGATCAACAACTTGAGGTACCAATGACATCGTTCCAATCATTGGCTCTTCACTATCCCCTAAACGTAAAAATGATCCTCGATGTCCTCCCGCTTCACTACCTTGGGCTATAACAATATCCATACCAGCTTTTTCATTTTCTATAGCTTCTTCTACTGTTGTAGCTGTACCAATTAATATTACATTATTTTCTTTTAGTTTCTCGATAATTTGATGATCAGGAATTCCAAAGGTAAAGCTACATACTGGAACTTTATATTCAATAACTTTATTTACAGCATCTTTAAATTTTTGGCTTTCCTCAATATTAACCACAGGTTCTTCTAAATGAAACGCTCTTCTATATGGTTTCAACCATGCATTCATATGTTCAATTTGGTCTGGGTTGACACCTGTGTTTTCTTTAGGTACAAATAGATTCACACCAAATGGTTGTTTTGTTAATGATTTAACTGTTTGAATTTCACTTTCTAACTTTTCAATACTAAAATAACCCGCACCAATCGTTCCTAATCCACCTTTTTCACTAACAGTTGCTACTAAAGATGGGGTCGTACTACCTGCCATACCAGCTTGAATAATAGGATATTGAACCTGTAATGTTCTCGTTAATTGATTATTATTCCACATTTGATTCACCAACTCTTACTAATTATTTTCTATTTCTATTTGGAAATGTTTGTTTCTTTAACTTTTCTTCTTCCTCTTTATCTAACTCATCTTCTATTTCCATACCTAGCAATGTCTCTATTAAATCTTCATGAGATACTATGCCATCAGTACCACCAAATTCATCTAATACTATAGCTAAATGCTTTCTTGATACTGTCATTTTTCTAAGTACCCATTCAGCTTTATTATGTTCATTCACGAATAATGGTTTTGATGAAAATTTTGTGATTGATTCATATTTTTTCTTACTCCATGCTAATAAGTACTTAGAATGGAATACGCCTACAATATCATCTATATCTTCATCATATATTGGATACCTTGTATATGGTTCATTCATTACCGTTTCATATGCCTCATCAAATGACGTAGTTTTGGGAAATGCAACGACATTCACTCTAGGTGTCGTATCAACATCTTTGACCTTTAAGTTTTCAAAATCTAGTACACCTTTGAGTCGATTTTGTTCTGTTTCATTGAATGCACCCTCACGTCCTGCAATCATTAACATTGTTCTTATTTCTTCTTTAGAATACTTACTTTGTTCCTTTTGTCCTTTTGACAATAATTTATTAATACTATCTGTAATAGCATTTAATATTTTAGTTATTGGTTTAAGTATAATAACTAAAATATTAATAACTGGATAAACCAATCTTGATATTTTATCTGGAAATGTTGCTGCGATTGATTTAGGAATAACTTCAGATACCAAAATAATGACAACAGTAATTACAGCAGATGCTATACCCACATTGACGCCAATGTTAATTGCTAAAATCGTTACTAATGTAGGTAAAATGATATTTGCAACATTATTACCTATCAATATAGTAGTAATAAATTCAGTTGGTTTATCTAATAGTCGGGATAATCCCTGTGATTTTTTATCTCCATTTTTGGCTTCAGCTTGAAATTTTGTTCTATTTGCTGCAGTTAATGCAGTTTCACTTCCTGAAAAGAAAAATGATAATAAAATTAAAAATATGATAGCTATAATCATGAAGCATGCTCCCCGTTCATAATAGTTATATAAATATTGAATTATAAATTTATTCCCCTGAACAAACTTTTGTAAACTATTACAATATGCTGCTTTAATTAATATAATATTCAACTTCTGTGAGTAACCATGAATCATAAAAAGTGGACAATAAATAGAGTTTAGTCAATTTATTATCCACTTCTATTTGCTATTTAATTTCATACTAAATTTAAACAAATCATAAATTAGTAACTAAAAAAACACCAAGCTATTATACCTATACGTAAAATAGCTTGATGTTAGTAGAGGAAGTTAGCCGATACTGCCTTCCATTTCGAATTTAATTAATCTATTCATTTCTACCGCATATTCCATTGGTAGTTCTTTAGTGAATGGTTCAATGAATCCCATAACAATCATTTCAGTCGCTTCTTCTTCTGAGATACCACGACTCATTAAGTAGAATAATTGTTCTTCTGAAACTTTAGATACTTTAGCTTCGTGCTCTAATGAAATATTGTCGTTAAATACTTCATTATAAGGGATTGTATCTGAAGTTGATTCATTATCTAAAATTAATGTGTCACATTCAATGTTTGAACGTGCACCTTTAGCTTTACGTCCAAAATGAACAATACCACGATAGATTACTTTACCACCGTTTTTAGATATAGATTTAGAAACAATTGTTGAAGACGTATTTGGTGCTTTATGAATCATTTTAGCTCCAGCGTCTTGTACTTGTCCTTTACCAGCAAATGCGATAGATAATGTACTACCTTTTGCACCTTCACCTAATAATACACAGTTAGGGTATTTCATAGTTAATTTAGAACCTAAGTTACCATCAACCCATTCCATATTACCATTCTCATGAACAAATGTACGTTTAGTAACTAAGTTATAAACATTGTTTGCCCAGTTTTGAATTGTAGTATAACGGACGTGTGCATCTTTATGGACAATAATTTCAACTACAGCTGAGTGTAATGAACTTGTTGTATAAACTGGTGCAGTACAACCTTCAACGTAGTTTACTGAAGCACCTTCATCAGCAATGATTAAAGTACGTTCGAATTGACCCATATTTTCAGAGTTAATACGGAAGTATGCTTGTAATGGTGTATCTAATTTAACGTTTTTAGGAACGTAAATGAATGATCCACCTGACCATACAGCTGAGTTTAACGCCGCAAATTTATTATCTGCAGCTGGAATAACAGAAGCAAAGTATTCACGGAATAAGTCTTCGTTTTCACGTAATGCACTGTCAGTATCTTTGAAGATAATTCCTTTTTCTTCTAATTCTTTTTCCATATTATGGTAAACAACTTCTGATTCATATTGTGCAGAAACACCTGCTAAATATTTTTGCTCAGCTTCAGGAATACCTAATTTATCAAATGTACGTTTGATTTCTTCAGGTACTTCATCCCATGAACGCTCAGTGTGTTCTGATGGTTTTACATAATAAGTAATATCATCAAAGTTTAATTCTGATAAGTCGCCACCCCATTGAGGCATTGGCATTTTATAGAATAATTTTAAAGCTTTCAGACGGAAATCTAACATCCATTCTGGTTCATCTTTCATTTTAGAAATTTCTCTAACTATATTTTCAGTTAGACCTCGTTCTGATCTGAAAATGGAAACATCTTCGTCGTGGAAACCATATTTATAATCCCCAACATCAGGTGCTTTTTTAGCCATTTCAATCACTCCTTATATATATTTAAACGTCATGCGCGAGATTTTTAATTACAAGTATAAAATTGTCATCATATTATAACAATGATTATCGAAAGTAAAAAGCCAACATCATTGATATCTAGTTATTGTTTACCCGTTATGTCATTAAGAAACATAACTATTAATCTTCTGTTGTCCCTTCTGTCTTACCTTCTTTTTCGACTGTTCCTTTTTCGAGTGCTTTCCAAGCTAAAGTGGCACATTTTATTCTTGCAGGGAATTGAGAAACACCTTGTAATGCTTCAATGTCTCCCATTTCTTCAGTAATTTCGTAATCTTCACCTAGCATCATCTTAGTAAATTCTTGACTCATTTGCATAGCTTCAGCTAACGTATGACCTTTTACTGCTTCAGTCATCATAGAAGCACTAGACATAGAAATTGAACAACCTTCGCCTTCAAATTTAGCATCATTTATAACGCCATCTTCTATATCAAATGTAAGTCGAATACGATCACCACAAGTAGGGTTATTCATATCAACAGTCATCGAGCCATTATCTAATACGCCTTTGTTTCTAGGATTTTTATAATGATCCATAATTACAGATCGATAAAGTTGATCTAAATTATTAAAATTCATATGAGAAAAACTCCTTCGTTTGTTTCAATGCATATACTAATTGGTCGATGTCTTGCTTATTATTATAAATATAAAAACTTGCTCTAGCTGTAGAAGAAACGCCTAACCATTTCATTAATGGTTGTGCACAATGATGTCCAGCTCTCACTGCTACACCTTCAGTATCAACTGCTGTTGCTACATCGTGTGGGTGAATGTCTGTTAGATTAAACGTAATGACACCTGCACGTCGATCTTTAGGTGGCCCATAAATATCTAAGCCTTCAATATTAGACATTTGTTCGTAGGCGTATTCTGTTAATTCTTTTTCATGTTGATGAATTGCTTCGAATCCTAATTGTTGAATATAACGAATTGCTTCAGCTAAACCAATTGCTTGTGCAATTAATGGTGTACCAGCTTCAAATTTTGTTGGTAAATCAGCCCAAGTAGCATCATATTTACTTACAAAATCAATCATATCTCCACCAAACTCGACGGGTTCCATATCTTTTAATAAATCACGTTTGCCATATAAAACACCGATACCTGTAGGCCCTAACATTTTATGCCCACTAAAGCTATAAAAGTCAGCGTCAATATCTTGCATATCTAGAGCCATGTGAGGAGCTGCTTGAGCACCATCTACACTAATCACCGCACCATGTTGGTGAGCAATTTCGGCTATGGTTTTTACATCATTGATTGTACCTAGAACGTTAGATACATGGGCAATAGCTACAATTTTAGTTTTGTCGTTAATTGTGGCTTTAATGTCCTCGATATTTAATTCACCTTGTTCTGTCATAGGGATGAATTTTAATGATGCGTTTTTACGTTTAGCTAACTGTTGCCATGGAACAATATTAGCGTGATGTTCCATCTCAGTAACAACAATTTCATCGCCTTCATCGACATTAGCATCACCATAACTATGTGCAACAATATTAATAGAAGCCGTAGTTCCTCTTGTAAAAATGATTTCCTCAAAATATTTAGCATTAATAAAACGTCTAACTGTTTCACGTGCACTTTCATAACCGTCAGTTGCTAATGAACCCAACGTATGAACACCTCTATGAACGTTAGAGTTATAGCGTTTATAGTAATCATCTAACACATTTAAAACTTGTACTGGTGTTTGGCTTGTCGCTGTTGAATCAAGATATGCTAAACGTTTGCCATTAACTTGTTGTTCTAAAATCGGAAAATCTTTGATTATTTCATTAACGTCAAATGAATGTTCGGCCACTTTATTCACGACCCTTCTTTAATTAAAAATCTCTTACTTTAAATCTATTTAGAAACTTTAAGTTCGATAACTTCTCTTAATTGACGTTTTACGTCTTCAATTGGTAATTCTCTTACTACTGGATCTAAGAAACCATGTATAACTAAACGTTCAGCTTCTCTTCTAGAAATACCACGGCTCATTAAATAGTAAAGTTGTTCTGGATCAACACGTCCAACAGATGCTGCGTGACCTGCTTCTACGTCGTCTTCATCGATTAGTAAAATAGGGTTCGCATCTCCACGAGCATTTTCTGATAACATTAATACACGAGACTCTTGGTTAGCAATTGATTTAGTACCACCATGTTTGATATGACCGATACCATTAAATACTGATGATGCATTTTCTTTCATTACACCATGTTTTAAAATATAACCATCTGTTTCTTTACCATATTGAACAATTTTAGAAGTTAAGTTGATTTTTTGATCACCTGTACCGACTACAACTGATTTTAATTCACTTGTAGAACGATCACCTATTAAGTTAGTTGTATTATCAATAATTTGGCTACCTTCGTTCATTAAACCTAATGCCCAATTGATGGCAGCGTCTGCTTCAGTAGTACCTCTTCTAATGATATGTCCAGTGAAACCTTTATCTAAATAATCTACAGAACCATATGTGATATTAGAATTTGCCCCAGCAATTACTTCTGAAACAATATTAATTTGATTTCCTTCACCACTTGCATTAGATAAATAGTTTTCTACATAAGTTACTTCAGCACTTTGTTCAGTGGCAATAATAACATGATTATAAAAACTTGCATTTTCATCGTCATGTAAAACAACATATTGAACTGGATGTTCAACTACGACATTTTTAGGAACGTATACAAATACGCCACCATTCATTAATGCAGTGTGTAATGCTGTAATACGATGTTCATCTACATTTACAGCATCTTTCATATAATATTTTTGTACTAATTCACTATGATTAACAAGTGCTTCTGATAAACCTTCAATGATGACACCATCATTTTTGGCTTGTTCAGAAACTTGTGTGTATGCTAAATCATTATTATGTTGAATAATTAAATTCTCAGTGTTTTCAACATCGATAATTTTTTTAACTGATTCTGGTAATTCTGATAAACTTTGATAAACATTACCTTCTGTGTGATGTTGTTTAAACGTATCAAAGTCCCATTTTCTTAATTTAGTTTTGTCAGGTTTTGGCATTTCTAAAGTTTCTGTTAATTTCAACGCTTCTTTACGTAGTTCAGTCATCCAAGAAGGTTCATTGTGCGCTTTTGAATAATCAACAAGTTGTTCTTCAGAAATGTTCAAAGTTTCAGTTGTCATAACTCTTATCCTCCCACTTGATGAAATAGTATTAATAATTCAATGTTCAGTTTCATCATTTATACGAACATCTCAACGAGCTTTAAATCGATAGATTAATCTCGACTATTCAGTAGCACCAAATTCTTCTTTAACCCATTCATAACCTTCTTCTTCAAGGCGTTTTGCTAATTCTGGTCCACCAGATTTAACAACTTTACCACCATACATAACATGTACTTTGTCAGGTGTGATGTAGTTTAGTAAACGTTGATAGTGCGTAATCATTAATACACCGAAGTCTTCTCCGCGCATTTGATTGATACCTTTAGACACTACTTTTAAAGCGTCAATATCTAAACCTGAGTCAATTTCATCTAAAATAGCAAATTTAGGTTCTAACATCATTAATTGTAAGATTTCATTACGTTTTTTCTCTCCGCCTGAGAAACCTTCATTTAAGTAACGTTGAGCCATGTCTTGATCAATGTCTAAGAAATCCATTTCTTTATCTAATTTTTTGATGAATTGCATTAAGTTAATTTCTTGACCTTCTTCACGTTTTGCATTAATTGCTGAACGCATGAAATCGGCGTTTGTTACACCAGTGATTTCTGAAGGATATTGCATTGCTAGGAATAATCCAGCTTTTGCTCTTTCATCAACTTCAAGTTCTAAAATATTAACACCATCAAGTAACACTTCACCTTTTGTTACTTCATAGCTTGGATGACCCATAATTGCAGATGATAATGTTGATTTACCTGTACCATTTGGTCCCATAATGGCATGAATTTCCCCAGTATTAATTGTTAAATTAACGCCTTTTAAAATTTCTTTATCTTCAATAGACACGTGTAGGTCTTTAATTTCTAATGTTGATGACATTTATATTCCCTCCATAAAATATAAAGTTTTCTTAACTAGTTTATAATAATTTTAATCTATAGTCAAAAAGCCTTTGGAATTTTTAATCTACTATATTATAACGTACTTACAGGTTAATATAAACTTTTTAAACCGATAAATTAGAGTAATTCTTTTAAAAAAATTATTTTTATCTATAGTTTAATGTTATTTCAAATGATAACGAAAACCGTTAATTTCTCAATAGCCATTTTTTAGACAAATAGTAGATTTATTTAACTTTAAATCAATAATTATGATATGATTCACTTTAACCTTACAGGTTAAGAAAGGAGTCATTAATGAAAAACTTCAAATGGATAAATTTGATTAAAGGATTTGGCATGGGTACAAGTGATTTAGTGCCAGGAGTCAGTGGTGGAACGATTGCACTTTTGCTAGGTATTTATGATGGCTTTATCAGTTCAATAAGTGGTTTATTTTCGAAAAGATTTTGGCCTAGCTTTAAATTTTTATTACCTATTGTAATTGGTATGCTATTAGCTATAGGTATTTTAAGTAATTTATTCAACTACCTTTTAAGTGCGCACGAAGTTCCTACTGTGTTCTTTTTTACTGGTTTAATTATTGGCATCATTCCCTACCTTCTTAAAGTGTCACATTTCAAAACAACTTTTAAAACGAAACATTATATTGTCGTTTTAATAGGCATCGCATTACTAGTCATCATGACCTTATTAAATAGTGGAGACAAACACGCAGGAGAGACATTATCTTTAAATACTAGTCTTATTATTAAATATTATATTGCAGGTATATGTGCTTCTAGTGCAATGCTTCTTCCAGGTATATCAGGGTCATTTATGTTACTTATTTTCGGAGCATACGGGACGGTTATGTTTGCTATATCAGAACTAGTAAAATTTAATTTCGATGCTTTACCAATACTTTTAATAGTAGGTTTAGGTATATTGTCTGGATTTTTAATTTCTAGTAAACTCATCCAGTATTTATTACATCATCATACAACCGTAACATTCGCATTAATAATTGGATTTGTTATCGGATCAATTTATGCTGTATTTCCTGGAATACCAACATCATTGGTAACATGGATAATCTCTATACTAACGTTAATTATAGGTTTTATCGTTAGTTACATTCTTGGTCAGATAACTGCTAAAAACGAAGAAAGTATATAGGCAAAAAAGTATTAAAACAAAAAAGGCTCTCAAACACATCATGTGTAAGAGAGCCTTAATATTATCTATTTATCTTCTTTATTACCTTTAACTTTATCAATAACGTTGTTAACTGTTTCTTTCACTTTACCAGAAGCTTTATCTTCTTTACCTTCTTTTTCAAGGTTTTCATTGTCAGTAACGTTACCTACAGTTTCTTTTACATTACCTTTTGCTTGTTCGAATTTATCTTCAGCCATTTTGAATTCCTCCTTGAAATATTTATCAATTGTTATGATTATTAAATACCACGACCTATAAAAATTAAACATACTTTTATTTTTTATCAACTTATTATATGAGTATATTAAATATATAGTTATGTTACGCTATTGGCGAGGAGGTATCTGTAGTGTTTTCTATTTTCATTTATGGTATTAGTGTTATTTTAATTTTGATCGCTATTATTTTAATTATTAGAGCCCAACTATCTCGCCACTCCAAAAACAAAAGTACATTCGTACCTTCTATTTTATTATTAATTGCTTCATTAATTCTGCTTATCAATGGCTTAATGCGTTTATAGTAAATAAGAGTTTAGGTCTATCTTTAAATTCTTATTCACACAAAAATCCTCAAGTCAAAGTGACTTGAGGATTTATTATTATGCTAATTATTTTGCTGGTACAACCGCACCATCGTACTCTTTATTAATGTAATCTCTAATTTCTTTAGATTGTAATACTTCCATTAAAGCTTTGATTTTCTTATCGTCTTTATGTCCATCTTTAACTGCAATTAAGTTAGCATATGGATTGTCTTTTGCTTTTTCATATGCGATTGAATCCTTTTTAGGATTTAATTTTTGATCAAGTGCATAGTTTGAATTGATGATAACAGCGTCAGCATCTTGTTTTTGATAAATTTTAGGTAAAAATTCTGCTGATTGTTTGTTATTAAATTTAATATCTTTTTTATTTTCAGTTATGTCACTAAATTTAGCATCTTCAATTTTAACGCCTTTTTTAATTTTGATTAAACCTTCATCTACGAAGAATTTTAAGAAACGTCCTTGTTCTGCTGGGTTGTTAGAAACGTAAACTGTTGCCCCTTTTGGTAAATCTTTTAAGCTTTTATATTTTTTAGAATAAACAGCCATTGGTTCTAACTCAACGTTACCTGCTGATTCAATTTTATAGCCTTTTTCTTTACTTTCAGTTTTAAGGTAAGGCGTGTGTTGGAAGAAGTTGGCATCTAATTCGCCTTTATCTAATAATTTGTTTGGAGTTGTATAATCGTTAATTGTTTTGATATCTAATTTATACCCTTTTTTCTCTAATAATGGTTTAGCTTTTTCTAGAATCTCAGCATGTGGTGCTGGTGAAGCTCCAACTTTAATTGTTTTATCGCTTCCTTTTCCACCACAAGCTGCAAGTGCTACAGTCAACGTTAATAATAATAAAATACCTAAGATTTTCTTCATTGATTTCTCCCCTTTTTTAGCGTTTATCTATTTTATTTGTAATCCAATCACCAATAAATTGAATGATGAATACAATAATTAAAATGAATACTGTTGAAACTAAAATGACATCATTTTGATTTCGAGTAAAACCAGTTAAATAAGCTAAGTTACCTAAACCTCCTGCGCCAATTACACCTGCAATTGCAGTAGATCCTACTAAAGCAATCGCTGTGACAGTAAGTCCAGATACTAATGCTGGCATCGCTTCTGGAAGTAATACCTTTCTAACCACAGTCCAAGTATTTGCCCCCATTGACCAAGCCGCTTCAATAACCCCTTTGTCTATTTCTTTGAAAGCTATTTCTACTAATCTTGCATAGAATGGTGCTGAACCAATTATTAATGCAGGTAATGCACCCGTTGGTCCACTAATAGTTCCTAGTACTACACTTGTAAATGGTATTAATAACAAGATTAAGATGATAAATGGAATTGCTCTAAATAAGTTCACTATGAATGAAACAATTGAATAAAAGACTCTTGCTGTTTTAGATTCGCTCTTAGCTGATAAAAATAGTAATACACCTAAAATTAATCCAAAAATAAATGCGAAAATAGTTGATACTACAGTCATATAAAGTGTTTCAACTATGGCTTGCCAAACATCTGGCCATTGCACATTAGGCATTGTGACCATTTCTTTTAAAATATCACTAAATGAATTATCCATGTCTTAACACCTCCACATTTACATGTTGTTCACCAAGATTAGATTTAAAATCTTCGAAATTTTCAGAACTTATATGCGGTATGTGGACGACTAAGAAACCTAAAGTACCATTTCTTGTGTTTTTGATATCAGCTTCTAAAATATTCAAATCTACATTATGTTTTTTAGTAATATATGAAACAATCGGTTGTGTTGTATTCTCGCCATTGAAGTTCAATCTAACTATGTAAGAATCTTCACTAAGTGGTTCTAAATCATCCAATGATTCTTCAAAATCATCGTTTAAATCATCTTTAACAAAACGTTTAGTAACTTCATGTTGTGGGTTTTCAAACACTTGACTTACTTGGCCTTGCTCGATAACACGTCCGTTTTCCATTACTGCAACTTCATCACAAATACGTCGTATTACATGCATTTCATGTGTGATTAAGACGATAGTTAAATTTTGTCGTTCTCGTATTTTTAATAATAAATCAAGTATCTCATCTGTTGTTTGAGGGTCCAATGCACTTGTAGCCTCATCACAAAGTAAAACAGTTGGATCGTTTGCTAATGCTCTAGCGATACCTACTCTTTGCTTTTGACCTCCAGATAATTCAGAAGGATATGCATTTTCTCGGCCTTTTAAACCTACAAGTTCAATAAGTTCGTTAGCCTTCCTTTTTGCTTCGCCTTTTGAAACGCCAGCAATTTCTAAAGGAAATGTGATATTTTTTAGTACGGTTCTTGACCATAATAAATTAAAGTGTTGGAAAATCATGCTCACTTTTTGACGCTTTTTACGTAAATCTGATTTAGTTAATTTACTAATACTGTCGCCATCGATAATAACATCACCTGAGGTTGGAGTTTCTAAATTATTAAACATTCTAATCAATGTACTTTTTCCTGCTCCAGAAAAACCGACAACGCCAAATATCGAACCAGATTCAATATTTAAATCAACGTGATCTACAGCAAGTACGTCTTTGTTTTTCGTATGATATTGTTTAACTAATTGTTTTAACTCAATCACGTTAATGCCTCCTTGTTTAACTTCTACCAATTAAAAAATGCTTTCTCTAAACTTTAAGGTGTTAGAGAAAGCATTGAAAAATATCTTTCTCTCATCTTCTAAAGTTTGACTTTATGTGAATTGGCACCATTTCTATATTAGACGGTTGCCGGGCTTCGTAGGGCACATCCCTCCACCTCTCTCGATAAGAGTGTAAGCATTATTTAATTTGATTTAATCCTACCATCCAGGTAGAAATTCGTCAATCATTATTTTAAATTTTCTAACAAATAAGGAACTGATCTAAAAGCATATATTCTTTTCGATTCTTTATCCTTATTCATTAATATTAATACTGGTACTGACATAATTTGGTGGTCTTCACTAAATTTCGGATGAAAATTCAAATCGATTTTTTTAACTGGAAGATTTAATATTTCATTAGCGATATCCAGCATTCTTTCTGATACTTTACAAGTTCCACAAGTTGGAGTATACCCAAATATCAAATGTTTTTCCTCACCAAAATTTTCAGTTACATCATCTACTTCTATTGTTTTATTCATTTACTAAAACTAACCTTTCAGTTTTTAAATTAGACATGAGGGGCTTTTCTTTTTTACAGTTAAAACCATGTTTAGTAAGTACATTTGCTAAATAATTTTTAGGACAATTAGCTACTTCACAATAGGTTTTATCTACAAATATATGTTCACACTCACTCAAGTATCGCTTAAACCATTTTCTAATACGATCACCTTCATCATCGGAATCGGCTAAAACGAAAACTTGCTTGCCATAAAGTGACTCTATCATATCATCAATTTTATCAATACTCATAGTACCATGCGTACAAATAATGTTAACTGGTTCTGCAATGACTTGTTGTAATCTTTTCTTATCTGATTTACCTTCAACAATAATTACCTTATTCACAATAGTCATAATGATTCACCCTTTGAAAAATCAATAATTAGCTATCACTATATATTTCCACTGTAGTGTTATTTATCAAACATATATCATTAAACTTTAATTTCTCTTAATATTTTCCTTACATAATTAAAACTAACTTTATGTATTACTGTGTTATTAGTTTTTAATTAAGTAACACTTTTACTTTATTTCAAGTTTTAATTTATAGGCATAGATACCAATCATTATTGGGTAGCACTAGTTTTCTCTAGTGCATAAGTGCTTCTAAAATCTAAAGATTTTTCTTTTTTCGGTTCGCACTAGCTTTTGCTAGTGCATAAGTTCCACTAATCTAATTGAAAATTAGAAGTGGAATGCGGGTCGCCCTAGCTTTTGCTAGTGCATAAGTTCCACTAATCTAATTGAAAATTAGAAGTGGAACTAAAAAAACTCCTTGATACGAGATCGAGGAGTTCATTGTTATTATTCACCAATCATTTCTGAGTATTGGTCTGCTGATAATAATTCATCAAGTTGACTTTCGTCGCTGATTTCAACTTTAACCATCCATGCTTTTTCGTATGGTGATTCATTTACAAATTCAGGACTGTCTTCTAATTCTTCATTTACTTCTAATACTTTACCATTAATTGGAGCGTATAATTCAGATACAGTTTTTACAGATTCAACACTACCGAAAGTGTCGCCTTCATTTAATTCATCATCAGTTTCAGGTAATTCAACGAATACGATATCGCCTAATTCGTTTTGTGCATATTCAGTAATACCGATTGTTGCAACGTTTCTTTCAACTTTAACCCATTCATGTTCTTTAGAGTATTTAAATTCGTTTGGTACTGCCACGATAAATCCCCTCCTAATTTTTAAGTACATTTTAATGATGCCATACCCACTATTATCAATCAACTATTATATAAAAATTTTAAACCTTTTAAAATTCGGCTTTAAATATGTAATTAATATTTTTTAGTCTTTGATAATTATGGATGTTCACTTTCTATAAACTTCAAAAAAGTGTTACAACCAAGTGTTTTTATATTCTTCTTCTTTAAAACCTAATGTGATTTTATTTCCAGATATAGCTAATGGACGTTTAACTAACATACCGTCTGATGAAAGTAATTCAAAACGTTCATCATCTGTTAGGTCGTCTAATTTATTTTTTAAATCTAATTCACGGTATTTAGCACCATGTGTATTAAATAATTTTTTAGTATCAACACCTGTTTTTTCAACAATTTCTTTAAACTCGTTTTTTGTAGGTGTATGTTGAACGATATCGATTGGTTCATAACTAACACCATACTCATCTAAGAATTTTGCTGCTTTTTTACAAGTAGTACAATTTGCATATTGATAAAATTTAATCATAGAGTTTTGCCTCCTTTGTCTCTTATCACAAATATATCATGTTATTTTATAAAACGCTCTACTTTTTAAGCTTATTTTTTTATTTAAGAAATTTCATCCGTTATAATAAATTTACTAATTAAATGAAAAGGGGCTTTTGTAATGGAAAGTATTAATACTACAGAACAATTTAATAACACAGTTCAAAATGACAAACCTGTCATCGTTAAATTCGAAGCTGGTTGGTGTCCAGATTGTAAAGCTATGGATATGTGGATTGACCCAATCGTCGAAAAATTTAAAGATTATGATTGGTATACAGTTAACCGTGATGAATTAGAAGACGTTACTGCTGAAAATGACGTAATGGGAATTCCAAGTATTTTAGTATTTAAAAATGGTGATAAATTAGCACATTTACATTCAGCTAATGCTAAATCACCAGAACAAGTTGAATCATTTTTAGACGAAACATTTAGCAAATAATATTAAAAGGTCGAGATACAAGTAAAGAAATTTGAGTACCATTCAATGGCTTATTTCTTATTTGTTACCTCGACCTTATTTAATATCTTTCATTTTGTGATTAATTATTTAGTATTCTGAGATAAGATGTCTATTCTTACGTTTGGCTTTTGTCATTGGCTCTTCTAAATCAGTTAAATATAAGAAACCTGCTAAAATTTCATCATCTTCAATGTTTAAAGCTTTTCGTATTTTAGGTTCAAAAATATATGCTGGAGATTTCCAACATGAACCTATACCTGCTTCATATAATAACAACATTAAATTTTGCGCGAATGCGCCAAATGCAAAGTAATTTTCTCTATTTTGACGTTGTCTTGGATCAGCTTTTAAAACTAATACTAACATGCCACCTAGTTTAGTAACTTTATCATAATGATCTGCTCGCTTTTCAGGACTATCTGGAAAAGCAAATCGTGTAATATCTTCGCTCATATTTCCTAATCTATCTTTAGCAACATGGACAACTCTCCATGGTTCTCTCATGCCATGGTTAGGAGCATCTGTAGCTTTTTCAATAGCTTCATATAAAGCTTTATCATCAATTGTCATATCGTGCTTAAACTTTTTAACACTTCTTCTATTCGAGATTGCTTCTTGTAGTTCCAATCCTATCGCTCCCTTTATTATTCGTTGATAATCTTTATCAATTATAAGACACAATCTACTATTGTTCAAACCTTCTAATCATTTCTCATAAAAGTCAATTTGCTTTTTTAATTCTTCGACATGAATTTGACCAGGTGCTTGGGGTTCACCTAAACATCCATAAGATACTACACCACCAAAAACACTTTGTGCCGTGCGACTAATGACCCCTATTTTAGACATCGAAATTCCAATCACTTTTTGATTTAATGAATTAGCTGATTCATTCATTGCTTCTAATAAATGCAATACATCTTTTATATCATGGGGCATAACTGCTAGCTTTATATAATTCGAGTTAAATTGACTCATTTTATAATAAGTGAATTTCATTTCTTCAAACGTAGGTGTTTCATCAAAATTGTGATGTGATAATACTACTTCTAATCCTTTTTGTTGAGCTAAATTGATTAAATTTAAATAATCATCTTTATTCTTTTGCTCATCCCATTCAATATCTAACATATTATATCCGTCTGTATTAATTAGATGTTCCATCACATTCAGATATTCGGATTCATTCACATTACGTTTACCACCTTGAGAAGCAGATCGAAATGTAATTAAAATTTTAAAATCAAACGTTAACTGATTTAATTCTTCAATGACTTGATTGAGTCTATCTAATTTATCCCACTGATCTACTCTAAGCTCTATAATATCAATACTATCTTGATAGAACTCTATGTCTTTAAATAAATCATCTGCTATCGTGTTTTCAGGTGCAATCGTAACAGCTATATTTACATTTGACATACTATCCCTCTTTCCTGTCTCTATTTAAACTATATACGTGTATATTTTCTTTTATTTTAAACTAAAATATACATTACTACCAATCGCCTTTATTGAATCAATAGCCAAAAAATTATTATGAATGATTGAACTAAAAATTTACGGGTACACTTTATATATATGATTAATTAGGAGGTAATAATTATGGCAGTTCAATATGAAACTAAAGCGACAAACGTAGGTGGACGTAAAGGACACGTTCAAACTGACGATAAAGCAATCAATGTAGATGTATTACCACCACAACAAGCGGACGGAAATGCTACTAATCCTGAACAATTATTCGCAGCAGGATATGCTTCATGTTTTAATGGTGCATTTGATTTAATTTTAAAACAAAACAAAGTTAGAGATGCTGAACCAGAAGTAACTTTAACAGTACGTCTTGAAGATGATCCAGACGCTGAAAGTCCAAAATTAAGCGTAGATATCGATGCTAAAGTGAAAAATGTATTATCTCAAGAAGACGCTGAAAAATATTTACAAGATGCACATGACTTCTGTCCATACTCTAAAGCAACTAGAGGAAACATTGATGTTAAATTAAATGTTGAAGTTGTTGACTAAGTTATAAATACAATATTATATATTTATATGACCCATTCTCTATTGAATGGGTCTCTTTTTTTGTTCACATAATTACCTCATATTTCCGACCTTTAAAATCGAGTTTCTGTTATAATGTATATGAAGAGTTATTATATACATACAATTAAATATATATATTTTAACTATTTTTTCAAAAACGTTTTTGCTTATTCTTAAATAATCATTGATTATTTTTATTAAATATTTTAATATGTATTTACCCAGCAACGACACACAATTAATGATTTGAATTAGGAGGTCACTATGAACAACATCCGTTTATTAACTCTAGATGATTTAGAAATTTACAAATCACTATTATCAGGGGAACATCATACTTATTCGTGGGATCGTTATTATTTAGACCACGTTTCTGATGACATTTTGACAAAACTTTTATCTTCCGAATTCCCTTTCATCAATGTATATGGTGCCTTTGAAAATGACGTTCTAGTAGCTACTGCAACCTTAAGTCAAATGAGACAAGTAGGTAAACAACATAAAGCTGTCATCAACAATAACTTTGTTAAAGATAATGATGAAGTGATAAATCGTGAATTAATCAATTATATTATTGAAATTGCTAGCCAGAAAGATTTAGAAACCATTCTCACTTCTGTCACTTCAAATAATATTAGTGCAAAAGTATTCTTCACTTCTCTAGGTTTTGAAAATCTAGGTTTCGAGAAAAATGCTACTAAAATCGGTGAAGATTATTTTGATGAACATTGGTTAACTTATAATTTAAAAAATTAAGTTATTATCATATTTAAGTTAGACAAAAAATGGATTAAGATTACATCCAAAGTAATTTTATATATTTCATTAACATCTGACCTCTAATTCAATTTAACGATAAAGCTAATATAATGATAAAAGCTCAACCTTGTATTTATAGCAAGGTTGAGCTTTCTTTTACATAGGGTCAATTAATTCTATGAAAGTAAATTTCCCTTTGTCGTAACTAAATTTTAGTATATTACAATTTCCAATATTAAATGTACTACCCTCTTCATAGCCTAAGCAGTATCTAATAAATAAACCAATTGTACTTCCATGGCTTACAGCTAGTGTTGTATGACGACTATAATTTTCCATAATATCAGTTAATGTTTCTACCATTCTATTTTCTACATCTTCACGTGATTCTCCCCCAAAAGGTACAACATAATCACCGTAAAGCGTTTTAGGTTGTTTAATTTATTTAAGTAATTCAATACTTTCGCCTTCAAACAAACCAAAACGCCACTCTTTTAATCCTTTTGAGCGAATATATCTATTTTGATGGTTTGGTACTGCATTTTCTAGAGTATCACACGCTCTTTCTTGAGAAGAAGAAAACAAACTATCAAATTCAATTTGATTATGTTCAAAATATCGAGCTGCAGCTTTTGCTTGTTCTACACCTAATAATGTTAAAGGCGAATCACTAGCGCCCTGAATTTTGCCTTTTAAATTAAAAACTGTTTGTCCGTGTCTCATTAAATATAAAGTTTTTGCCATATTTCCACCTCTATTACTTATATAAAGCTCATAACTAACATTAAATCATTAGACATAGTAATAGTAAATCAACAAATCAATGAAAAATAATATAAACAGATGATTAATATATTGTCTTAGTGGGTATAACTTAACACTAAGTTTACATTTGTTAAAGGAGTGTTAATCAATATGGAATCTCATGATCACAGTTATGTGAATCCGAATAATGTAACACTTGAATGGGAATGCTTTGTTGTAAGTAAAAGCGATATGTTATTAGATGGCGTACCAAATGAGTTAATCAATACTTGGTTAGACAAAGATATTATAAAGCCATTTAGTGTTAAAAATAATGATATTAATTTTAGAACAAAAGATGTATGGTATGCGTTGAATCAACAAAATTGGTACTAACTAAGTTAGTTGATATAAACTAATGGCTCTATTGGCACTTTCAATGAGTTGAGAATCATCATAATTCGATAAAACATAAGTACGAATTACAAACTTATTCTTTTCATTTTTTGGGAATTTATGATCTTTATTGATGTAATTAGCTAAATTTCCAAACGGTGTATCGTCATTTATAAAACCTATTATAAAATCATAAAATGTCATCACAATATTCCCCTTATATTTTATCTTTATTTAAGTTGTAATTAATCTTATCAGAAAACTCGAGATTGTAAATGTGCAAAGTGTAAATTTTGCACATTTTTATTGTATTTTTTTAAATTTATTCACAATTTTATTTACTTATTCAAAAAAATGGGATGTTCGCTTAAAATATCGTTTCTTTTTATTCACAATTTATAGCTATATACTTCTATTTAATTATTTACCAAGTGATAATAAATGATATGATATACATAAGGATTTTTTTACTAAAGAAGCATTTTCCAGAGGTGAATCACCTATGAAATTATATTTTCTACACGTAATTAATATTTTATTAACGATATTGTTTGTAATTTTTAATATCGTCATTACAAATAACACCAACCTAGATGACACCTTATGGTTAGTGCCCGGATTAATAGTATGTGGTTTGATTATTATTATAAGCTTATTTATAGCTATTTCTAATAAGGATTTATTAAGTGAAATTCTCTTTTTTATTAATATCATTCTTACCCTATATTACATTTATCCAATTTTTTACGATTTTCTTTAAAAGATGGGAGGTTAAAAAATGAGCTTACATTTCACTATTCTTTTTTGGTTATCAATTATATTTTTAATTGCAGGTACAATCGTTCTTGTTACTATGCTTAAAACTAAAAAAGAATCTAAAAAAGAATCTTATCTTGGCTTCACAATTGTATTCTTTATATTTGGTTTAGCCATGTTAATTTATACATTAATATTCGGTTTGTAACACATCACAAATACGTTCAGTTGCTTTAGTAGCTGAACGTTTTATTTTAATACTTATATTTATGCTTCTTACATTATTTAAAGGAGTTTTTGATAATTGCGTAAAATTTTATTATACATATTAATAACTATTATGTTCTTTATGATAAGTACTTGTATATTCCCTCCCAACCATTTAAACGCAGAGTCACAGGAACATACATATTCAGCATCTAATAAAGATTTCCAATTACAACCTGGAGATATCATTATTACGAAAGGACCAGTTTTATATGGTTTTTTTGGTCATTCTAGTATTGCCATTGATCATAATACTGTTTTACAAATTGAAGGACCTGGTGATAAACCAATCACAGAATCATTTGAATCATTCAAATCACGATTTGGAGAAGGCCAAGATGACTGGATTAAAATTTATCGCTGCGTAAAACCAGGAGCTGGTAAAAAGGCCGCACAGTGGACAAAAGAAAACTATGAAAATACAGACAATAGATATTTAGTGACTTTAAACTTAAAAAGTAAACGATTTACATACTGTACTAAAATTATCTACCAAGCATATAAGGAAGGCGTAAGCAACAATGCTGTAAGCGACCATGGATTATATATTATTTCACCTTATGCATTGAAAGATAATTTCACAAATGAATACCGTTTAAAACTTGTCAAAACTTATTAAACGCCCTACTTCATATAAGTCATATTTGATGTGCACCCCAAAAGTTGGACTGAAAATCTAACTTTAGGGGGTGCATTTTTTATGGGTAAACATTATAAATTTGAAATCAAATTAAAAATAGTTCACGAATATTTAAATAGTAGTTTAGGATATAAGAGATTAACTAAAAAATATAATCTTTCTCATCATTCTTTACTTCAAAGATGGGTTAACCAGTATTTGGAATCGGGCCCAGAAGGATTAGATAAAAAAATGAAAAATAGCTCATATACTAGAGATTTTAAAGTATCTGTTTTAAGATTTAGACAAGAAAATCAATTGTCTTATCGAGAAACAGCGAATCATTTTAAAATTACCAATCCTGCTACATTAG